>JAVBUC010000012.1:0-60717 GCA_031555765.1 Bacteroides sp.
TGCTCAGGCTGTTTACGATGCTCTTATCAGCGAAGGTGTAAGCAAAGACCAACTCGAACTCATCGGTTACGGTGGTACTTCTAACATGTTCGGTAAAGACTTCTTGAACCGCGTTGTTATCCTGGAATAATTTAATTCCGATATATTATTGAGGAAGCCCTATCATAGGAAGGCGTGAGCCTTCTTATGATAGGGCTCTTCTTTTTCAGACATTTCCTAAACAAGTATTAAACTCTCTTATATTCTACTGTAAATCCATGCGGTTGTTTCAAACATTAATATTCAGCCTTTGTTATAAATAAAAATGAGCTAAAGTATGAAACAATGAAAAGCCTAAAGATTATCTATATATTCGTTTTGCTAAGTTCGATGAGCCATGCACAGGCTCAGCAAACGGCGAATGCTCCTACCCCAGCGATACCAGTCTACAATTTCAATCAATTCGAGCCATTCTTGCATCCTGGCGCGAATGACACGACCTATGTCATAAACTTTTGGGCTACCTGGTGCGCACCTTGCATCAAGGAGCTTCCCTATTTTGAACAGATCAATGAGAAGTATGCTTCTCAACGAGTCAAAGTCATTCTGGTGAGCCTCGACTTCAAGAGCCAAATAGAGTCGCGAGTCATTCCATTTGTCCGGCAACGGAATATCCAGTCCAAAGTGCTTGTACTGAGTGATCCGGATGCCAACGCCTGGATCAACCAAGTAGATCCCAACTGGAGTGGTGCTCTCCCAGCTACCATCGTTATCAAAGGAGATAAGCGCGAGTTTCATGAGAAAGCCTTCTCTTCTGACGAATTAGAATCATTAATTACTAAATACATTACCTTATGAAAAAAATAATTCTTTTTGCAGCGCTCATTTTCGGTGCTGTATTCGGAGCCTCGGCTCAAGGCTATAAAGTGGGCGATGTTGCCACTGATTTCAAACTAAAAAATGTAGACGGGAAAATGGTTTCTTGGGCCGATTACCCGCAGGCAAAAGGTTTCATAGTAGTTTTTACCTGCAATCATTGCCCATACGCGAAAGCTTATGAAGACCGAATCATTGCTTTGGATAAAAAATACAAGCCTTTGGGTTATCCTGTGATTGCTATCAATCCGAATGACCCTGTATCCTTGCCGGATGACAGTTATGCAAACATGCAAGTAAGAGCCCGGGAGAAAGGCTTTACTTTCCCCTACTTATTCGATGATGGGCAGAAAGTTTATCCCGCATATGGAGCTACACGTACGCCTCACGTATTTGTCTTACAGAAAACCGCCCAAGGAAATGTGGTTCGCTATATGGGAGCCATCGATGACAATTATGAAGATGCATCGGCCGTCAAAGTTCCTTATGTAGCCAACGCTGTCGATGCCTTGCTGGCCAATAAAACCGTAAGTCCCGACTTCACCAAAGCTATCGGATGTGGTATTAAAGCTGCTAATTAGTCAACTGGTTGTTCCGAATAGTAAATAAACCGGGGATAATATAGCTACGATATACCTTGGCCACTATGCAACATGAAAACAATGTAGAATCTGTTTGGTATTGAAACTTAGCAGGTTACTATAGGAGCGTTGGAAAGATTGAAAAAATGTTGCAAAAAGATTTGCGTAGTCCAAAAGTTCACCCTATATTTGCACCGCATTTAAGAGAGAATGCGGTGTAAGGAAGTGTGGGTGAGTGGCTGAAACCACCAGTTTGCTAAACTGACGTACGGGTAACTGTACCGGGGGTTCGAATCCCCCCGCTTCCGCTCCAACAAAAAATCGGGCAGCAATTAGCTGCCTTTTTTTATATCCAGAAATAGAATGCAGGCACAAGGCTGGGGATGTCACAAACTGTGATACTCCGCATGGGTATGATATTGGGAATGTAGGAAAAGTTTTATTTGATTTCTTGTTTTTTTATAGAAAATACCTACCTTTGCATATCGATTCGGTGGATTCGTCTAACGGTTAGGACGCATGCCTCTCACGCATGTAATACGGGTTCGATTCCCGTATCCACTACCCAACCCTCATTTAAGCAAGGAGCGCAACTCTTAGGAGTTGCGCTCCTTGTGTCGTTTATAGCTGATACACAGTCGAATACCTTGCTATTTCCCGCAAAATTCGTGCAACCGGTTTCAGTCAAAATGTAGGGAATTTGTAGGGAAACGGCACTTTTGTAGGTAAAATGTAGCAAACACAAATCACTCCATTATAGCTCCAATTTTCTTAATAAACATACAGATTTAATTACCAAATCGTTTGCATGAGAATATGCTTCCTCCAAATTTATGCTTACATTTGCAGGGCGTACGAATCGTTCACACAACAGATTCGAACCTCTCACAGACGTGAGTGTTATATAAAGCTGATAAAATAAACATTATGGAGTTACTGAGAGAAACGATGAATACCATCGTTAATTCCCGATATCCGGAGATGACACAGGAAGGAAGGAAAATCTTGCTGGAGGCATTGGAATACCAGGAAGTAAGTAAAGGCGAGGTGATTCTTCAGGAAGGCGAAGTGTCCCGTAGCATCATTTTCGTAGTCAAAGGGATGCTGCGACAGTTTTATTATAAGGGAGGCAAAGATGTCACCGAACATTTTTCATACGAAGGTAGCGTGCTGATGTGCATCGAGAGCCTGTTGCAACAGGAACCCACCCGGCTGATCGTAGAGGCACTGGAAGGTGCCGTGATCTATCATTTTCCTTACGAAAAGCTACAGACGCTGCTTGCCACATCGGAGGAAATCAATATATTCTATCGCAGGATATTGGAATATTCGCTCATTACTTCGCAGGTGAAAGCTGATTCCTGGCGTTTTGAGACTGCTCACGAACGCTACGAACGGTTGATGCAGGCACATCCGGAGATTATTAAACGCGCTCCGTTGTCGCACATTGCTTCCTATCTGCTCATGACGCCCGAAACGTTGAGCCGTGTCCGCTCGGGCGTGTTATAGAAATCAATATAAATTGCCTGAAGCTACACCGGCAAACAGAGCCGACAGTTTCTCAACAACTGCCTTGGCGTACCGTTCGCCTTTATCCGCTGTGGACTGTTTTGGATTGCCTATGCCGGTATCTGCCGATGCTTTGTCCCAATGGCGAGGGGTCCACCCCACCTTCTCATTGAGTGCTTCGATGGCAAAAGGTCTGGAAGTCCCTGTTCCGGCTTCATTCAGGTTCACCCACTCGGGATGGTAATACATCATAACAGATGTTTCGGTTTCACCGGCATGATCATCTATCTTCTCATCGAAATATCCGGTGGGCGGAATGATCTCGTACCAGTTGGCCACCACAATCAGGAAGTCAGGACGAGAGAAAACCAGATCACGGATCATACCGCGGAAGTTATTTCCACCATGTCCGTTCAGGATAATCAGCTTCCGCATACCTTGTGCATGCAACGATGCTACAATATCCTCCAGAATAGCCTGCTGGGTAGACTGGCGGGTGTGTACACAAAACGGTAAAGCGTGCTGACCAGGGTTCTGTGCGCCAAAAGGCACGGCAGGCATCACCATGCAACGCGCCCCGGCTTGTGCAAAAGCTTCGCGGGCAGCGTCCACAGCTATATCATGCGACAAGATGCAGTCGGTCAGATACGGTAAATGCAGGTTATGCGGTTCGGTAGCTCCCCAGGGAAGCACAGCCAGATCATACGTCGCCTCCTTCACTCGTCCATAGCAGGTGGCACTCAAATCGAACTCCTTATCCATTACAATATTTTATTTGGTTTTTCTGTAATCCTTGGGCGACATGCCCACGTGGTGTTTGAAGTATTTCCCGAAGAATGATTGATTGGCAAAGTGCAGTGCCTCAGAGATTTCTTGAATGCTCATCTCCGACGAACGGAGCTGGGCCTTGGCCTCAAGCACCACAAAACGATCTATCCACTCGCTGGCAGTCTTTCCGCTTACATCTTTCACCACCACCGATAAATGTTTGGAGGTCAAGCACAACCTGTCAGCATAGAAAGCCACCGTACGTTCCTCCTTATAGCACGCAGAGACTTCGCGCAGGAACCGTCCGAATAATTCTTCTTTCCGAGACACCGGATTTCCCTCGCGGGGCATTTGCCGTTGGTAGATATTATATATTTCGAAGAACATCGACAAGATGATTCCACGGGCCACCTCCTTCCGGAAGCGATGGCTGGCATTGTGCGTTTTCTTCCACAAAAAATTACTATAATCCAGTATGTTACCAATTTCTTCTTTGTTCAACCGGATACAGGGTGACTCCTTGGCATAAAACAAAAAAGAAAAAAGGTCGGCTTTGCGAGGAAGCACATCATCGGAGAAAGACGGAGTAAAAACGAAGAAAGTGATGGATAACTCAGGCGAAACCTCGCGCACTTCCACAATCTGTTCGGGTCCCACCACCAGCAAAGTCCCCGGTGAAACACGATAGTCGCTCAGATTGATGGAGAACACACAGGTTCCTTTCAGACAGAGCCCTACAATTGTTACATTCAGCCGGGTAGGATGTTCAGAGAGTTCCAGTTCGGAGATTTGGTTACAGATAGCGAAGTCATTGTCGAACGCCCCTCCTTTCTGCCATTCCCGGATATCCATTATGTTCTTTTGCTTCATTACATTCATTCTCTTTTCGTCTATTTTCGACAAATATATATAATATTCGGCAAATAATTCTCCTATTTCACCACTATTACAGCAATAAAGAACAATCCGAGCATCAGCTTGTCCGATAAAAAGAAAAAGGGATAACCAACGAATGTTTATCCCTTTTCCACCAACGATTGAATGATTTGTCGATTAATTCATAATCTTAATGCCTATAAAGTAGGTTCGCGGTTGGGTAGGCCCGTAGAAATAACCCGAGTCGCGATACTGTCCTTTGTCCAGATCCTTCTGGAAACTGTTAAATATATTTTGTACGCCACCATTGAGTTGAAGTTTGATGTGGTTCTTCAGCACAAAGGTGTAGTTCAGCTTGACATTCAGGTCGAAAAAGTCCGGAGTAGTCTCCATGCGGTCGTTCTCAATATACCCGGCAAAGTGCGGTACAATCATCTCACCAGTGTATGTACCTGATAGAGAGAAATCGAAATTCTTCAGCGGTGCTGATGTGAATGTGAAATACCCGTAGTAGTCGGGCGTACGCATCATACGCTCCGTGGTGAGTTCCACTCCGTCAACTTTCGTCCACGCTTCCGGTCGCTTGTAGTTACTACGTTGTGCCGTGAAGCCCAACTGGAACTGCGCATCGCGTCCGTGAGCTATCTTTGCGTCGAGGTTGGCCCCGTACACACGAGCTCCGTCGCCATTGCGACGTTCCTTTTCCATGTCTCCATTGGAGTTGTAACCTATTTCTTCGAGCACGAAGACGTCGCGCAGATCAGTAAAGAAACCTTCAGCCAAGATATTGGCCTGCCAATGTCCCAAGTGGAAGTTCCAATCCAATGAACCGCTGTAGCTATTGGAACGCTCTTCGCGCAAGCCATCGGCCAATACAATCTGTACACCTTCGCCGCCCACAGCCGTGACGTGCAAATCTTCGTCATACGCCTGTGGAGCACGGAAACCGGTAGAATAAGTCAGTCGCGCCTGCAGGTCCTCAACAGGTTTATAAAGCAAGTTCACGCGGGGGCTGAATATCAGATGGTCTATCAGGTTATGCTTGTCCAGGCGAGCACCAGCCAGTAAAGTAAGTTTGTTCATCTTCCATTCGTTCTGCACGAAAGCACCGCCGATACGAATCTCTTGTTTCAAGTCGCGGTGATAGCCGGTCATCACATCGTGCATGGAGTTATCCTGATACTCCACGCCGCCTGTAAAGGTAGCCGGAGCAAAGAAGCAATTCTCCATATTGCCTACGTACATGGCACCGCCCACCCAAGTGATATCGCTGGTTTTGCCATACGCATTCAGGTTTTTCTGAGCACCGTAATAACTGTTGCGGTCCACATGCTGCACCGAACCGTACAGAGAGATCTTGTGTTTGTATTCCTTCCAGTACAAGTCGTAGCTCAGTCCTCCGCTGTTGATCACATGCTTGGTTTGCTCGGTAATATCAGACTCATGCGGTTGCAAATCGAACGCGTTACCTCCTCGGCGGAATTCATTCGTTGTGTGGTATTCCAGACTGATGCGGCTGAAATGCGTAGGGCGGTAATACGAACGGAAACCGAAGGTATTCATATTCAACTTGCCCAGTTCCGAGAAGCCATCACCATCCGCATCGTACGGGTTACGGTTGCGGTAGGACTCATACATGGCAATACCGTAGGAATTATCCTTGGCTACCATAGATACATTGCCACCCATGTATTGTTCCCACGCCTCTCCATTGGCAGAAGAAATCGTGCTTGCCACCTGGAATGAGTTATTGATAGGATCTTTCGTGATAATATTGACAGTACCGCCCACAGCATTGGCACCAAAGAGTGCCGATCCGCCTCCACGAACCACTTCGACACGCTCTATCATATTGACCGGAATCTGTTCCAGCCCATACACACCCGAGAGTGCACTGACTATGGGACGGCTGTTGATCAGAATCTGCGAGTACGGACCTTCCAGCCCATTGATACGCACCTGCGGAAAGCCACAGTTCTGGCAATTGTTCTCCACGCGCAAGCCCGACTGGTAGTTGAGCGACTTAGCCAGGTCGGTAGAATTCACCGTTTCGAACAGCTTCGCGCTCATCACGTTCACCACCACGGGAGCCTCCCGGCGACTCACCTCGTTGCGGTTGGCCGATACCACGACCTCATCGGTCATGAAGCTTTCCTCCACCATCTGGAAGTGCACCACGGCCGTAAAGTCTTTGCTTACTTCCACTGTTTTCTCCTGTGTTTTGTACCCCACGGCGGATACACGCAAGGTATATTTGCCGTCCGGAAGTTTACTGAATTCGAACTGTCCTGCTTCATTGGACATCGTTCCACCCTGACGTCCAACGATTTGCACGGTAGCGTAGGGAATGCTTTCCTCACTTCCCTTCACGATCACGTGACCGGATATCATGTTTCCTTCCTTAATAGGGTTTATAGCTAGAAGCTGGATACCACACAGGGCAAACAGAAGCATTAAGATACAATGTTTCATGTGTTATATATAAATATAATGATTAATTATCGATGGTATAAACCGACAGCAACGAACGCACCTGATACAGGCACATCACGACAACTTACTGCGGCAGCGTAAGAATTACACCTTTTTTGCAGATAGCAATGAAGCGCAAGACTTTAATAAATGAGTGTTTATTAGCCCCGAATGCAGAAGGGAGGGCCTCGGAGCGTAGTTCCCGCTCCATGGAAGAGCGAAGGTACAGGTGTGGTATCATTGGCCTGAAATACACAGAGCGTGTGCCAGACAGGTGTAATGTCAAAGTAAACGGTTGTTTCAAGTGCTTGAAAAACACTCAGCCGGTTGATAAGTGCCGTAGAAGTAGAAGAGTGCGAGTGTTTCCCCTTGAACGGGTGTGAATGCGTGACCATAACCCCGTCAATGTAATGCACATGAGTGAACATGCTGATGCTCACTTGGTACGTTACGAACAGCGCCAGTAACCAAAAGGAGAAAATAGACTTCTTATTACGTATCACTTGCCAACACTCATATTGAATTGCGGCGCAAAGATAGTAATAATTTTATTAAAACACGCATGTATGGAGTCTACCAAGCGTAAAACACCTACAAATTGGTAGTCAACAGTTCCAGGTATTTCTTATCGACTTCATCAAATGCACCCAGTTCTTCGCTGTCTACATCGAGTACTCCCCACACTTCGCCTTTAGATATTAAAGGCACCACAATCTCCGAACGAGAAAGCGAGCTACAGGCTATATGCCCCGGAAAAGCATCCACATCGGGCACTACTTGCGTAGCTGCTTGTGCCCAGGCCGTGCCACACACACCTCTTCCTTTCCGGATACGCGTACAGGCCACCGGCCCCTGGAACGGGGCCAACACCAGTTCGTCTTCCTTCACCAGGTAGAAACCCACCCAGAAGAAGCCGAAAGCCTCTTTCAATGCCGCCGCTACATTGGCCAGGTTAGCCACCAGATCAGTTTCACCGGAGATGAGTGCTTCTATCTGCGGCAATAAAGACTGATACTGTTCCTCCTTGCTGCCTGTTACCAATACAAGATCCTCTCCCATACTGTTACTCTCCAAATAAATAGTGATAATCACGCGCTGCCGCTGGTACTGTCCATTTCTCAGGAATGAACTTCCATTGATTCAAAGCACGCGGACTGAGTGTCCCTTTTTTCTCAATATACTCCATCAGGTAGTACCGCAAGTCTTTGTCCGACGAATAGACGACGCGGTCTTTCAGTTGGTCCTGCGGAATGCCTGCTCCGTTGGTCAGTAGCTCCCCGCCCCCATTCCCGCGATAAGAGTTCAGAGCCACCTTGTAAGTCTTCTTCAAATCGAACGGCCTACCGTTGGAAAGGCTGATAATATTCACCTTATGCCCTTTGGGTTTCGTTACATCAACCGTATAGATGATGCCCGAAGCCGAATCAAAGTTGAAACTAAAGTGTTCGAACCGCATTCGCTCGGTAGCTCCGGGTTGCTTGCTCTCCTTGAACCACAACAGATGGTCGCCAGCCGATTTCATCAGGTTGGCCCACAGGTAATAAGATTCCTCCAGCGCACCCTTAATTTCTTTCCCGGTCAATTCCATCACATAGAGCATGTTCTCATACTGATAGAGCGTAAACATGTCGCCCACCGTCACATCTCCCTTGTGTATCATCGCATCAAACGACAAAGGTGCGGCGAAGGAAATATCAGCCCCCGATATATCAAGCTGCAGAGAGTGTATGAAGTCGATAAAAGCCGACGGCCCAAAATAAGCCGGGCGGGTAATCAGTTCCTCGGTAAAGCTTCCTATTTTCTTGGTCACAAAGTGCTGAACTGTTTTATATTGGGACGAGAAGTAATCCATGAAAGCCTCATCGACAACCGTCTTATCCGTATCTGCCAGTTGTCCGTCAACTTGTTTGCTGCGCACCTGCCCATCAATCAATTGCAGGGTTACCTCTACATCGGCTACCAACCTGCCATTGTTGGCCGGATTGATAATGAGCACAGAGTCGCCCACCGTGTTGACAATCTTCGAACACTCCCGATAATGGTCATGCCCCATCATCACCACATCGAATCCGGGAACATTCTTAGCCACTGTGACCGAGGCATTCTCCCGATACTTATTACCCATAAGCAGAGGCTCCTTTCCGGCGTGGAACAAACCTATCACCAAGTCGGGTTTCTCCTGTTCACGGATAATCTTCATCCACTTCGCAGCCGTTTCTTCCATATCGTCAAAACGCAATCCGTGCCAAAGATTCTCCGACAGCCACATGGGTATAGCCGGAGTGATCATCCCCAGTACAACTATCTTCACCCCTTCCCGATTCAACACCAGGTAAGGTTTCAAGTAAGGTTCTTCGGTAGCGGTATCTATGATGTTGGCACCCAGGATCGGAAACTGGCACTCAGCTATCCAGCGATCGAATACCGGATGTCCGGTTTCCACATCGTGGTTTCCCATATTGCCTGCATCATACTTCAGGTAGTTCATCATTTCAGCGCAGAGATGCGGGGAAACCGTATCCATATAGTTGTAGTAGTACACCGATGGTTGCCCTTGCAGGATATCACCGTTGTCCAACAAAATCAGATTATCACCGTACACCTCCCGTTGCCGGCGTACATAATCAGATACCCTGGCCATGCTCCCGCCCCACTCCGCCTGTGTGATGAAGTTGAACGGATAATAATTGCCATGCAAGTCAGTGGTTTCAATCAGCTTTAGCTTAACCTCGCGTTCCTGCGCCTGTAGCATCGGCATGAGGCCAAGGAAAGCAATCAGTAAAAAGGTGAGTCGTTTCATTGTCAATATATAGGTTTAATTTTATAAATCAAGGGGATGTGTGAAGATAAAACGCGCACCATCGGTATACTCCGGATCTATCCAGATTTCGCCACCCCATATTTCTACAGTCAACTTACAAATAGCCAGCCCCAGTCCGGTTCCCTGAGCATACTCATCCAGCTTTTCAAAACGCTCGAAAACCCGCTTTTGTTTCTCTACCGGAATGCCGCAACCTGTATCGGTTACTGAAATCACCGCCCGGTTATGTTCGGGTTCCACCTGGAATTCCAAGGTAATAGTACCATCCACAGTAAACTTTACCGCATTGGCAAGCAAGTTGATCAATACCTGCTGAAAACGCTGCAAGTCCACTTTCATCTCATACGTTTCAAAAACAGAAACAAAGGACAGGTGGTTGCTCGTTTTACGGGTAAATTCAACCGAAGTAACAGCCTGACGGCACAGCTGTACCACATCGCATAGTTGGGGGGCCAGTATTATGCGGCCCGATTCCAGGCGGGAAATATCCAGCACATCATTGATAAGATGCAGCAAGAGGTCAGAGTTCAGTTTAATAAGCTCCGCATATCCCTCTTGTTCTCCTCCGTCATAATTGGTCCCCGTTGCTACCAACACATCACTGAATCCCACAATGGCATTCAGTGGGGTACGTATCTCATGGCTCATATTAGCCAGAAAAGCTGTTTTCAGGCGGTTGGCCTCTTCAGCACGATCCTTAGCTTCCCGTAAATTATGCTCGGAGCGCAACAGTTCCAGGCTCAGGCGACGGACACGTACATAGAAGAATAACGAAATCCCCAACCCCAGCACCAGAATGCTCAAAATAGCAACTCCGACCCATATATGGTAAAAGTATTGCTCATAGAAAGAGCGTTCCGTATTCATAATTTTCGCTTCGAACGGCAGGTCGTTAGTATTAAGCCCCAGTACCTTGGCTCGCTTGCTATCGATTACCGTCTCGCTACCAATAACAGCGATCTTCGATTCGGCATCCGGGTGTTTTTCCAAGTAGTAGGCCTCGCGGGCCATGTCACGTCCCAGATCCCGATAAGCCGGCATAACGCCTCCCACAGCCCAATATCCAAAACCGATGGTCGACATGCTAAATGTAGGAACATTTGGACTGGCTTCCATCATCGAATAGGTAGCATTTCTCATGAAGTACCCTTCATTCATATCCACACGCCAGGTCCCCACCAGGATGGCTGTATGCGCAGGTAGTTTGCTAAATTCTTCGGTAAGTGTATAAATAGTATGCACACGTCCGTCGAGCAGAATCAGGTCAAGTTCCGGAAATTGTTCCATCTCCTTACGCATCAATGCCTGCATAGAAACTCCACCGTACGTATTGTCTGTCAAGAAGGCAATGTGTTTCGTTTCCGGGTAGAAATGCTGAATCAGGTGGATATTGGCCGGAATGTCATACTCATAGACGAAACCCGACCGCACATGTTGCTTGCCCAGACTATTCTCAAACAAGTCGACCGATTCAGGCATCCATGTTTTCAGGTCTATGGTATCGCTGGGCAGGATCACCGCATTGCGACTGGCCTGGCTGCAAATAGCCGGAGATGATAAGATTACAGAATCTTGAGAGAGATAGGATGCCCATGCCTCTTGCCCCAACAGGACAATCATCTTTGGGGTATTTTCTTTGTATTTGGAGAGAATAGCATGCATGGCAGCCTTCCATTGGGAAGCTTCAGTGAAACTCTTGCAGTTCATATTCTCTATCTCGACGTTGGTACGTCCTCCCAAGACTTCATACTCATCCAAAAAATCAGAAATGAACACCGAAGTTTGATGCGCGGCCGGATTGTACGAAGTGATGATCAAGATAGAATTCTTGTTCACCTTTTCTTGTGCATCCGTCTTTATAGAGAATCCAAAACCAACGAACAATAATAAAGAATAAAGCAGTCCATGTTTACATAGTAATGTCATATAATTTGCTGTTATGATACATATAAATCTGACGTGCAAATATAATAAAAGGTTAGAACTAACAGAAATTAATCCGTACATTTGTCGGTCGTAACAAATTATTAGTCATGGAACTTTTCAATAAACTCATTTCAACAGCTCTCAACATTCCGGAAAAACAGGTAAAAAACACCTTGGCCTTGCTGCAGGAAGGAGCCACTATTCCTTTTATCAGCCGCTACCGAAAAGAGATGACGGGAGGACTGGATGAGGTAAAAATAGAGAATATCAAGGAGAGCTACGATAAGCTGAGTGAGATAGCTAAACGGAAAGAAACCATCCTGAAAACCATCGAAGAGCAGGAAAAGCTGACTCCTGAACTTCGCAGGCGGATCGAATCGAGCTGGGATGCTACCGAGCTGGAGGACATCTACCTACCCTACAAACCCAAACGGAAAACGCGGGCGGAAGCTGCCCGGCAGAAAGGGCTCGAGCCACTGGCTACCCTCATGCTGTTGCAACGAGAGAACAACTTGTCCGCCCGGGCCGCCGCTTTCGTAAAAGGCGATGTAAAGGATGTGGACGATGCACTGAAGGGAGCCCGCGATATCATAGCCGAACAAGTAAGCGAGGACGAACGGGTGCGTAACATGCTGCGCAACACCTTCAGACGCCAAGGCATTATCAGTGCCAAACTGGTGAAAGGCAAGGAAGAAGAGGCAGCCAAGTACCGTGATTATTTCGATTTCTCCGAATCGCTGAAGCGTTGTACGTCGCATCGTTTGCTGGCTATACGCCGGGCTGAGTCGGAAGGATTGCTCCGGGTATCCATTGCTCCGGAAGACGACAGTTGCTTAGACCCCATTGGACGGCTCTACGTACGTTCCAACAACGAATGCGGACGCCAGGTGTCCGAAGCTGTAGAAGATTCCTACAAACGACTATTGAAGCCTTCGATAGAGACCGAATTTGCTTCCATCGCCAAAGAAAAGGCTGATGAAGAAGCCATCCGGGTTTTTGCCGAGAACCTGAGACAGTTGTTGCTGGCAGCTCCGTTGGGCCAGAAAAGGGTATTGGGCATCGACCCGGGATTCCGTACCGGATGTAAGGTGGTCTGCCTGGACGCACAAGGCAACCTACTGCACAATGAGAACATTTACCCCCACCCACCTGTCGACAAGAAAGGAGAAGCTGCGTCCAAGTTGCGAAAGATGGTGGAGGCCTACCAGATCGAAGCCATTGCCATCGGCAACGGAACGGCCAGCCGGGAAACGGAACAATTTGTCGTTAATCAACCCTTCGACCGGGCCTTGCAGGTATTTGTAGTAAGTGAACAGGGAGCTTCGATCTATTCGGCCTCGAAGATAGCCCGTGATGAATTCCCGGAATATGACGTAACGGTCCGTGGTGCCGTATCCATCGCCCGCCGGCTGATGGACCCGCTGGCCGAACTGGTCAAGATAGAGCCAAAGTCCATCGGCGTAGGACAATACCAACACGATGTGGATCAATCCCAACTGAAGAAATCGCTCGACCAGACAGTAGAGAACTGCGTCAACTCGGTCGGCGTGAATCTGAATACTGCCAGCAGTTACCTGCTGACTTACATCTCGGGCTTAGGTCCCCAACTGGCTCAAAACATCATCAACTTCCGGGCTGATAACGGGGCATTCGGTTCCCGTAAAGAACTGATGAAAGTACCGCGCATGGGTGCCAAAGCTTTCGAACAATGTGCTGGCTTCCTGCGCATACCGCAAGCCACCAACCCGTTGGACAATACGGCCGTTCATCCGGAGAGCTATCACATTGTGGAGAAAATGGCCAAAGACCTGGGATGCACCGTCAGCGAACTGATTGCCGGAAAAGAGCTACGCAGCAAGATCGACGTGAAACGGTACGCCACTCCCACCATCGGACTGCCCACCCTGAACGACATCATGCAGGAACTGGAAAAACCGGGACGAGACCCGCGGAAAACGATCAAGGTTTTCGAGTTTGACAATAATGTGCGTACGCTTACCGACCTGCGCGAAGGAATGGTACTGCCCGGCATCGTAGGCAACATCACCAACTTCGGTGCATTTGTTGACATAGGCATCAAGGAAAACGGGCTGGTACACCTCTCCCAGATGGCCGACCGCTACATCACCGACCCCACCGAAGTGGTTTCCATCCATCAGCACGTGATGGTGAAAGTCCTCAACGTAGACCTGGCACGGAAAAGAATCCAGCTGTCAATGGCCGGTGTGGAGCAATGATGCCCGCCTCTTCCTTTCATACCACCCAATAATCAGTCCGGTGGCTATGACCAACAATACTGTACAGACGGCGGATCCTTCGAACCCGAAGGCTCCGCCGTTTAGTATATTTTGATCGGGCATCCCGATACTTAATGCAGATTCACCGATAGCCTGTCCGCTCACGTTATAGCCCAGTACAGGGCCTTGTATCCAATTCCAGAACAGGTGTAGCGAGATGGGGAACCACAGGTTGCGCGTATACAAGTAGGATGCACCCAGAAAAAGACCTGCCAAGAAGATGTTCAGCAAGGGCAGGAAGGCCACATTCGGGTTAAAGATGTGCATCAGGGAGAACAGCAAGGAAGAGATTCCCAACGATACAAACTTATTCAGCCGCGTGTGCAGCAACCGTCCCAACACATAACCACGCACCATGATTTCTTCCGTCAGGGACACCAGAACAAAAAATAAAAAGCTACAGGCCAGATCGCCGGTATTCCAATGAAAACCGGTCACAGTCACCACTCCCATCGCCATCGATACAGAGAAGCCCACTCCAAAGAGGATCAGTATCACCAACAGCCCACACAGAAAATCCATACCCCGCCAGCTAAAACCCAGGTCGGAGAACGGCCGATGGTCAATCCAGCGAAGTACAATCCAAGCCGAAAGCAGCACCGGGAGCAACGTACACAACTGCAATACAAGCTGTTGAGACAAGGTATACCTCGCACTTCCGTCCAACGGGACTCCCATTGCCGACAGTCCTACCATTCCTATCACGCCGGATAAAACAAAAAACAACAACATGAAAACAATGATGCCTACCAGTGCAGGCATTCTTCGTTTCGGCTGCTCTTGCAGAGATTCTTCTTTTCTTTCCATCTGTATAAATATGTTATGTTCGAGCAAAAATAGTATAAAATTATTAATAGTAAGGCTTCTCTCTGAGGCTTTTAGTTATATTTGTCCAAACAAAACTTTCGAACACATGATGCTTAGATCTCTTTTCCCCTCGTGTATGCTCATTTTCGCCTTGTGCGGAGCATCTGCTCAAGTAAGCAAAACAATGTATGTTGACAAAGCCGGTACGCTGATCTCCCAACTCACTGAGGAGGAGGCCAACAGCATTACCCATCTCACCCTGACAGGAAAAATTAACGCTGTCGACTTCAAGCATTTGCGCAATGAGTTCGATCAGTTGGAAGTGTTAGACATCTCGAACGCCGACATACGTATGTACACTGGTAAGGAAGGCACTTATCCCGACAAATTCTATGTATACATGGCTAATTTTATCCCGGCTTATGCTTTCTGCCGCGTGGAAAAGGGGCAGGCGCAAGGAAAACTTTCGCTTCGGAAAGTGATTCTGTCGGAAAAGATCAAGAACATCGAAGACGCTGCGTTCAAGGGATGCAGCAACCTCAAGGTATGCCAAATCAAGAAGAAAACACCTCCCAACTTACTGCCTGAGGCATTGGCCGACAGCATTACAGCTATCTTCATCCCTGCCGGATGCACCGACGAATACAAATTAGGTAAGCGATGGGAGACTTTCGCATTCATTGAAGGAGAGCCCAAAGAGGTTAGTATCCGGATAGGTGCCTTGGAAACGCTGGAGAAAGAAATTGTCAGTGCCGGAGTGCAACCGCAACAAATCAACTTCCTGACTGTAGAAGGGAAACTGGATGCAGCCGACTTCAAGCTCATACGCGACTATATGCCCAGTCTGGTATCGATCGATATTTCCAAAACCAATGCCACAAGCATCCCCGGTTTTACTTTTACCCAAAAGAGGTACCTGCTCTCCGTCCTACTGCCCGAAGGATTGAAAACCATCGGCGAACGGGCTTTCAGCGGATGCGGACGCCTGTGCGGAACAGTAAAACTCCCCCCCAGCGTTACCGCCATTGAGTTCGGAGCTTTCCTTGGTTGCGACAATCTGCGCTATGTAGTAGCTACAGGAAATAAAATCACCACCTTGGGCGAGCCTCTGTTCGGTAGTGCTGCTCCTACGAAACTCATCTACCAGTCGGAGGGTATTTCGCGATAAAGCACCCCTATACAAACAAAAAACGAGCCAATTCTTAAAGAATTGCCCGCCTCCGGAGTAAAGAAAAGCCCCATTGGCTTTTCCAGTTACGTCTTTTCCTGAAAACTAAAGATCTTTTTTATCTAAAACTAACTAAATACTTATCAATAACCTTTTATCCTTCAAAACTTCTTATTAAACTAATAACCTATATATTAATCGTTATTCTTTTATTCTAATACCTGCATTTTCCCAAATGCATTGCAAAGATACAACTAATCTCCGTGTTCGCAAACGAATTTGTGCTTTATAACATTCTTTAAACTACAAATTCCTCACATCACCGAGCTCAACGAGCTTATTTACAATGGCATAGATGGTCAAACCTGCTGCACTGTGTATCTGCAATTTTTTGCTAATGTTCCTTCTATGTGTTATTACGGTGTGAATGGAAAGGAACAATTTCTCGGCCATTTCTTTATTGGTCATGCCTTTCACCACGCAAATCACAATTTCTTTCTCGCGCTGACTAAGCACCTCCTGCCCTTCCGGCTCTTCCTCCTCTTTGATATCCTGCAACTTGATGATTTTTCCGGTCAGCGTTTCTATGTCATCAAAGATAGAGACCGAGTCGTCGTATTTAGCCAACAATGCTGTATCAGTAAACGAGGTAACCAAGGCCACCAACCGGATGTGCTTTCCGCCATGTTCTTCGCGAAAATGAGCCACATCAAAATAGTCGCCAAACGAAGGGTTTACAATCAGGATATCAGGGCATTGCGTACGCAGACAGTCGTTCAACGCTTCGACCGAGAGCAGCTCGATGGGTTGGGTACGCAGATTGGGCAGACGCCTCAGGGCCAGTGCCAGACCACTACGGATAATCACTGATGTTTCAGCAACGGCAATGCGAATTGTTTCACTATTCTTCATGCGCCTTCGCTCTCCTTTCCAGTTTCAGAATGGCAGGTACAAAAAGAAAGTCTTCTATCTTGCAGTGCGCTTCCAGTCCCTCTTCACAGACGTAAATATCGAACAAAGTGGCGTTCAGCAAATTCATATTCGCCTGGCCCGGGCAGTACTTGATGATGATGTTCTTGAGTTCGGTCAGCTTCTCGCCCACCTGGTCGTGATGCTTCGAGAACGTGCTGATCTGGTAGTTCTTCGGTGCCTGTTGGCGCAGCAACGCATCGGCATACTTGAATACTGTTTTTTCTTCGTATTCCATGTGTTTGCGTACCTCGCCCATATAGTCGTCAAAGAATTTCAGGATTAGGAACGACACATCATTTTCGGCAGTGCCGATGGCTTCTATCAGTTTACACCGGATGGCCGGCAGACTGAATTCAAGGAAGTACACATGAGCCCGGCGGAGGTAGTTCACCATCGTAGGAATCGACAAGTCATCCGTTTGGCTATCCATACGCGAGAAACCTTCGGCCATGAAGTTGGCCACGGCCAGGAACGTGAAGCAGTCCACCCCGTTCATCTCGCACACTTCGCGCACTGTTTTGTCTCCGAAACCGAGAGGGAAGCCGAAACGGCTGATTACCTGCAACAACGAATAATCGCTGCCGAACAGGTCGATCATCTTATCGCCCGGCTTGTATTTTTGTAGTTTATCCATATCTGTATATTACGACGCTGCAAAGTAATACAATAATTCGCGCGCGCGCAATCCCCATTTATAGGTATTTCACTCCTCGTCGGGCCAAAGCTCCCGGGCCACCATAGCAGCCATCTGCACGGTGTTCCATTGTTTGTTCCATGCCGTTTCGTGACTATCCAAGGGAGAATACTTCACATCGGGCAGGCAAAGGCTGAAACGACTCAGCGGGATGTAGCGTGTCACCTCCTCGATCTTGGCCCGCAAGTCGTCGAGTTCTTCTTCGGCCGGATAATGAGGCAAGACAAAACCGAAGGTCGACTTCTTCTCACGGATGAACCACAGCAAACGGTTCTTTCCACAACAGTCCGAATCGTAATCCAGCATAAAAGCATGGATGCCGTTCACCGCATACAGCATCTCTGTAGAAGCATGAAAAGCGATGTACAAATCGGCAGGCAGGTCCTCGAGTGTCGCATTGTTCACGGCAACCCCTTCCTCGGTCGCCGGACGCGACGGGTCGTCAAACTGGATATACCGGCAACCAGAATCATATAAATGAGCAATTAGCTTGCGGTAAGTAGTGACAATATCCTCGTACAGCAACTCCCGGTCAGGATAAATAGCTTCCAGTTGCGCGCGATTTTCTTCTTTCAGCAACTCGCTCAGCAACCGCGAAGGTGCAGGCAACATCTGTTTGGCCAACATATCTCCTCCGGTGATACCGGTCAGGAAAATAAAATCGTCTAACAATGGATGATGATGAACGTCAATCCGGCCGATGAGTTCTATAGAAGATTTCTTGATGGCCCTCAGCCGCAGACCTTCCAACCCGCACATGAAGTCGAGCATCCTGGAATCGTTCCTGAACCGCCCGTCGGTAGCCACCTTTACGCCCTGTCCTTTTAGTTGTTCCACCAGATTCCTGATCTCCGCATCTTCAATGGCACGCAACGTCACCAACGTGATTTGTCCGTTCCGATACTGCTCCCGGGCATCTTTCAGCAGCTGAGGAACCACCAATGCACCGGCAATATCAATCCTGAACGGAGGAATAACATTTCCCATACGTTTTAAATTATAAAGTGAAAACTGTGTGTGTCTAAACTACTTTCTTTTACCGGAACGCAAATATAAACGCATCTACATAAGAATGATAAAACTTTGTCATAAAAAATACGAAAAGACCGATAATCGATAAATAATCAGACTGATAGTTTGCCAAACCGAATAAAAATTCTATCTTTGCGCCCGCTATTACGAGATAATAGCATTTAATTCAAATCATTAATTAAAAAACATTTAAGAAATGGCAACCAAAATCAGATTGCAAAGACATGGACGCAAAAGCTACGCGTTCTACTCGATTGTAATTGCAGACAGCAGAGCACCACGTGATGGTAAATTTACAGAGAAGATTGGTACTTACAACCCGAACACCAATCCTGCTACGGTAGATTTGAATTTTGACGCTGCATTGAAATGGGTATTGAGTGGCGCACAGCCTACTGATACCGTTCGTAACATTCTTTCTCACGAAGGTATCTACCTGAAGAAACACCTCCTCGGCGGTGTAGCTAAGGGCGCATTCGGCGAAGCAGAAGCTGAAGCGAAGTTCGAAGCATGGAAGAAAGACAAGCAAAACGGCCTGACTGCCCTGAAAGTTAAGCAAGAAGCTGACAAGAAAGCTGATGCAAAAGCTCGTCTGGAAGCAGAAAAGAAAGTAAACGAAGAAAAGGCTAAAGCACTGGCTGAGAAGAAAGCTGCTGAACTGGCTGCTGCAGCTCCCGCTGTAGAAGAAGAAGTTCCTGCTGCTGAAGAAGCTCCCGCAGTGGAAGAAGCTCCGGCTGCCGAAGCCGAATAATTAATCGGTTACACTTATTTCAAACAAACATAAAAAGGATGTTTCCCCAGCGGGAAGCATCTTTTTTTTATTTTGCACAAGATACTCTCTCCTATTTTCCTCTCTACATAGGGTTTTTGTTTGGGCCCTTCACATCCTCCAACCCCTCTGAAAACCTTTATTCATCGGTGTTATAGTATGCACACCCCCTCCTTCATTCGCTCTCCACAGTCTTCACGTGCGTCCTGGTAGCAGGAAGCATTCGCCTCAGTAACGGGAAGCTGTTGCCCTGACAGCGGGAAGCAATACGTTCTGCAACCTCCTGATGTGGGCGTGTTTCACTCCTGGAAACTTTCTGTTTCAAGGTCGGAACTGATCGTTTCACGGTTTGAAACAGCCCTGCACACGGTTGCGACAGAGGCTGCACACGGTTGCTACAGGGGTTGGACACGGTTTCTCCGGGACGTGCAGACGGTTTCTATCAGGACGCTACACGTGAAGACTGTGGAGAGCGAATGAAGGAGGGGGTGTGCATACTATAACACCGATGAATAAAGGTTTTCAGAGGGGTTGGAGGATGTGAAGGGCCCAAGCAAAAACTCTATGTAGAACAGGGAATAGTAGAAATATACAGCAAATAGTTATACCATTAACCCGTTAAAGCACGGTTGAAGGCTAAAAAAGTCAACGTTTTCTTTTGCTTTTCGGCAAAAAGCACTACCTTTGCAACCGCAAATAAGGATGGTTCCGTAGCTCAGCTGGATAGAGCAACGCCCTTCTAAGGCGTGGGTCAAGCGTTCGAATCGCTTCGGAATCACATTTACATACCGCAAACAGCTAAATATTAAGCTTTTTGCGGTATTTTTGTAGAAACATTAAGAGGCGAAGTATGAATACACATGAAATAGACAAGTTGAGTTTGGAACAGGCTCGCGCCTTGTTTGAAACCGGAGACATAGACCGAATCGAAGTAGGAACGGTAAAAGGGTTATGTGACATACATCGTTATTTATTCAACGGGTTGTATAACTTTGCCGGAAAGGTGCGCACTCTAAATATTGCAAAAGGGAATTTCCGTTTTGCCAACTGTATGTATTTGGATGCAATACTCCCAGTGGTAGAAAAAATGCCGGAAACCACTTTTGATGAAATAATAGCCAAATATGTTGAAATGAATATTGCACACCCATTCATGGAAGGCAACGGGCGTTCAACTCGCATTTGGCTTGATATGATACTAAAGAAACAACTCCGTATGGTTGTCGATTGGCAGAACGTAGATAAGGTTCTCTACCTGCAATCAATGGAAAGAAGCCCTATCAATGCCCTGGAGCTACGGACTTTACTGTTTCAAAGCTTGACGGATAGAATAAATGACCGGGAAGGAATAATCAAGGGCATTGAACAATCTTACTACTACGAAGGATACGAGCCATAAGAAGGTGATCGACAATCCATACAAGCTGAATCCCCGCTTCTTCAAGTACTATAAGACTTGAAGAAGCGGGGATAACTTTTCCTAAAACTACACCGTTTTACTTTTAGTTAAACTTAAAGTAAAGTCTGTTCTGCATATTGGGCGATGCACTAAACTCTTTGAAGCGGTGCCGTTGAGACTGAGGCCCGAAGTTTTCGGCTTCTCCGAATTTGGTGCCAACGGAAGGAATCGCATCCATAAACGATATGTTTCCGTTGGGGTATTTGGGGAATGTATAGTTCCTCTTCGGATCATACTGCTGCTGTATGGTTGGAGTAAAGAGGTGCAGGAAGAGGTCTTCGGATGCACTGTAGACTTCAAACGGCGTGGGGCAGTCCAACTTCATACCATAAAACAGCGAGTAGTAGCCTTTGAATTCCGGGTATTCCCATACCTCGCCGGTAATGGCATCATTGTATTCTTTTTCCCAAACATTCAAGGCTCCCCCTTTCAACCGGTTATTGTATACCCGGTATGGGCCATTGGCAAAGAGTTGGGCACCCTTTATGTCTTTCTCAGGGAAATCAAACGTAATTCCTGCCATTTCAATATTATCTAACGGACGATAGTCGTAATCCAGTTGCAAGACGCCGTTTTTCTGCATGGTCCATGTAAAGCGATAGGCTTCACGACCGCGAGAGTAACTATAGATAGCGGTTATGGTGGGCAGCCCCTCTTTTACAGAAGTGGTCACCTTCCGGCATTCCACATTCCGGTCGGTAATGAACACCGGACCATTGGCCAGCGGAGTGATGCCTTTACTGCTTGCCACTTCATCCAGCAAACCAGTTGTTTTATTAATCTTGGCAGTCACACCACCAGCAGACAGGATAAAATGCGAGGCATCTTCCTGCATCTTCGCTTCTGCCTTTTTCTGACTCCGGCCGATCATTCTTTCGGCAAAGAAAGCCGGGGTATTCAGTTCGTGGCTCCAGGTATAGAGTTCATACCCGTCCGGATCATAAGCCGTGAGATACAGCACGTCGTACTCCTTCCAGCCGGAAGGCAGAGAAAGTTTCAGCGTACCTTTGCCATCCGGTTCGATGTCCGGTGCTTCAATCGTTCCTTTCAGTTCTTCTTTCTCTCCGCTCAGCGACTTAAACCGGGCCAACGACCAAGTAAAGCGGCATTGATTGGTATTGGTAAAATTATACCGGTTTTCGATATGGAATACACCGTTCCACTGCGGGGTAATGTATTTCTTCTGCAGGAAGATGGGCGACCAGATTTCTTTGATGGTATAGAAACTTCCTTCTTTCTCCCGGTAAGGACCTAAGATACCGTCGGCACCATGGTCTTTATCAGTATCCAGTATACCCCCTTTGTCGGTACGCACCACACCCTGATCCGAGAAGTCCCACAGGAACATACCTGCCGAGAGTGGATTGTAGCGCATCAGGTTCCAGAAGTCGTCCAGACCGGCACCGTGCCCGCCATCGTAAAGTCCGTGTATAAGTTCGGTAGGCATAAAAACA
Organism: Bacteroides sp.; assembly: GCA_031555765.1. Taxonomy (GTDB): domain Bacteria; phylum Bacteroidota; class Bacteroidia; order Bacteroidales; family Bacteroidaceae; genus Bacteroides. Next base: position 22,461 of record JAVBUC010000012.1, read on the forward strand.
TCCCGTCCATTGAACATATCCTTAATACCGGAATTATAGGTAATATAATGCACCGTATTGATGTGGCTGAATAGCCCGAAAGGGTGGATAACGGGACGTTTCTGTATATCCAATTGAGGGAAAAGCGGATCGAGGTCGAGATTGAATCCCCCTTCATTTCCGTTTGCCCAGAAAACGATGCTCGGATGATTGATATCTCTCCGCAGCATTTCGTTGACCAGGATGGTTCCTACCTGGGTGTCGTAAGCAGGTTTTTGCCAGGCACAAAGCTCGTCGATGATGTACAGGCCTACAGAGTCGCACAGTTCCAGAAAGTTCTTATCGGGTGGATAGTGCGACATTCGTACGGCATTCATATTCATTTCCTTGATAAGCATCACGTCCTGCAAGTTCTGCTCGCGGCTCATGGAACGTCCGGTAGTAGGCCAGAAGCTGTGACGGTTGACTCCTTTGAACATGATCTTCTTGCCATTGATGTACACACCGTCTCTCTCTCGCAGTTCGATGGTACGGAACCCGAAACGTTCGGTGATGGTATGCAGCTCTTCCCCATTCTGTCTGACAGTGATCACTGCCCGGTAGAGGTTGGGCGTTTCAGCACTCCAGGGTTTGATACCGGGAATAGTAGCCGACGCTGTCAGCTTTTTCGTATTCGATTGCAGTTTCGATTGGAAGTCCGTTACCTTATTACCGGTCTTTGCGTCGAAGATATCAATATCGACGTTGGCATTCTTAACAGCTTCATTCAGGAACAATTCTATATTCATCGTCCCATCGTGACGGGCATCAATACCGGTGTATTCAATGTATGTTTGGGGAACAGCCTCCAGATACACAGGACGGTAGATACCGCCAAACACCCAGAAGTCGGCATCGCGCTCGGCACTGTTTACACTGGCATTGGCAGACATCTTGCTGACTTCCACTTCGAGCTGGTTCTCTTCGTCAATGGTTATCAGATCGGTAATATCGCGTTTGAAACGGTAGAAGGCTCCCTGATGGATATCACCAGCCTGTTTGCCGTTGACCATAATCTTTGTATCAGTCATAGAACCCTCGAAAACAATCAGAATCCGTTTGTTTTTCCAGTCCTTGGGGATGGTGAAGGGAATGCGATAAATACCCTTTTCATCGTGCTTGTCCTTGTCGTGACCGTAGTTGTATCCGCCGAATCCTTCTAATTCCCAACAGGAAGGAACACGCATACGGGCCTTTTCGCCACTGTTTCTTCCTGCAGTGCAATAAAAGTCCCACAACACATCGTCGTCGGGCGAATGACCGGACAGCATCTTTTTTTCTGTTTTGTCTGCTAAGATATCGGATAAATCTACCTTTTTTCTAATCTCCTGGGCCTGGACGATACCACCTGCCAGACAGAATAATAGAAGAAGAATGCTGCTTTTGCTCATGTTATTCATTTTTGATGTTCTATTAACAAATACACTTTCTGTTTCATGCTTCAAAACTTACATGTTGCAGGAAACTCTGATGACTACAAGCCCAAGGGCAATCCGGTGAGGTACCACAACACCAGCAACACCGTCCATCCCACCAGGATATACAGCGAATATCGCCAGGTGTACCGAAGCAAAGAACCATACGTAGCTTTTGCGTCATACTGCTGCATGTAGGTCAGCACCAGCGGCATGTAGAACATGAACGGGGTAATGGCATTCATTGCACTGTCGCCTATGCGATAAGCGCACTGAGTCATATCCGGCGAGATGCCCATCTGGGCAAACATCGGCACGAAGATAAAGGCCATGAACGACCACTTGGAGGTAGCCGAAACGATAATCAGGTCGACACAGGCGGTAAACAGGATGAACAGTACCAGCGTAGGCAAGCCGCCCAACTCCACGGACGACAGCATGTTGGCTCCCATAATAGCCAGACACTTATCCAGGTGCGAATACTCAAAACAGGCAAACATCTGCGCCGCAAAGAAGGCGATGACGAAGTACACACCGAGCAACCGCATGGGGTTGGCCAAGCCCTCGATCACATCACCGTCGCTCCGGTAACGGCCGGAGCTGAAACCGTAAGCCATTCCCATCAATCCGGCACCCAACGAAATCAGGAACAAGATACCGGCTATCAGCGGCGAGTGCATCAGTCCGCCGCTCACGCTACGCAATATGCCATACGAGGAGAAGGTGAGCCATAAGATGACGGCTATATATGCTACTCCTACCAGGATGGCCGTGGTCAATGCCCGGCGTTCCTTCCGCGAGAGTTGCTTATATCCCTCGAAACGGGTTTCGCCGGCATACTCGCCCAGCATAGGAAGCAGCTTCCGACGGGTAATCCAATAAATGATAGCAGCCAGAAAGAAGGTAGAGAAAGCCATGAAATAATAGTTGCTCAGCGGATCGGTATTGCCTTGGTAGATGCCCTCGCTCATGGCTACCTCCTGCGTCACACGGGCCAGCAACGGGTCTACCGTACTCATCATCACATTGGCGCTGTACCCGCAGGCCACCGAGGCGTAAGCTGAGATGATACCTGCCACCGGATGCAGCCCCACGGACTGGAACAGGCTGGCGGCAATGGGAAGCAGGATGATGTACCCGGCATCGCCCACCACGTTGGACAGCAGTCCCAACAGGATGACCCAGAGGACTATCTTCGTCTTCTGCTGCCGATTGCCCACACCCCCGCGGATGCAGGCATCGATAAATCCGGAGTGTTGCGCCACCCCGATACCGAACATGGCAACGATCACCATCCCCAGCGGAGCAAAGCCGGTAAAGTTCTTCACCCCGTTGCGCAGCATCCAGCGGATGCCCTCGGGGCTAAGCAGGCTCTGCACACGTATCTCCTCGCCCGTCTGCGGCAGCAACACGCTCATCCCGTAGATTTCGAAGATCCACGAAAGGAAGATGACCGTCAGCGTGAGCAGGAAGAACATCGTGGCCGGGTGTGGCAAACGCCATTTATTCTTCATCCGGTTCCAGGTTGTCGAGGTCGATGATACGCAGTTCCAGTGCGCGGACTACCAGGCGGGTAGCATTCACCCCTACCCGCTCGCCGCTCATGAAGAGGCGGTTGATCAGGTCGTTCTGTCGTTTCTCGAGCGACTTCACACCGAAAGGCATTCCTTTCAGCGAAGCAATCATCTCCTTGGTATATCCCAGGCCGAGGTGGCGCAGGAAACGCTCGTCGTACTCGTCGATGTCATAACTGATGATGGCTTCCTGTCGCTTGGCATCGTTGGAAACCGATTTCTTGAAGCGGTCCACGATCTTTTCCAGGATGGGATAGTTGAACACCAGCTTCTTGCCGTCCATCACCGCCTGTACATCGGTCTTGGTGAGCAGCTCGCCCGTTTTCAGGATGATGCCGTCGGCACCGGCGTCGAGCACATCCACCCACAGTTTCTCGTTCAGAATCTCACCGGTGAAGATGAGTACGTGCACACCCTGGTAACGCTTGAAGATGTTACGGCAGATGTCTACCCCGATGGTGGTGGAACCTCCCAGACCAAGGTCGAGCAATACCAGGTCGGGCAGCTGCACTTCCATCAGTTTCCAGAACTCATTCTCGGTCATGGCTGTGCCGATGACCTCGGCGTTGGGAATCTCGTGCCGGAATATCTCTTCGGTACCTTTCAACTCCAGTTTGACGTCTTCGACGATGATTACTTTAAATTTCTTTTCTTCCATTGTATATTGGTTTCTATTTGTTTTATCTTCGGGGGATGGTGAAGTACACCGTGAACCCACCACCGGAAGCCGATTCGGCGTTGATGCGACAGCCACGGCGACCGGCGAACTCGTCGTGGTCGCGGATAATCTGCTTGCACACCAAATATTCCGTTCCTTGCAAAGAGTCGCGTTCGCCTCCCATCATGCGGGCCAGGTTGGGATAGAAAAGCTGATTCAGCTCCTCTACCGGTTTCTCCCGCCGCATATCGGTGAAGAAGAAGCGGACGAACTCACCATCCGACCGGGCTTCCAGCCTCAACGTGCCATCGCCCTCCGGCAAAGCATTCAACGCTTCACTGATCAGGTTCTCAAAGAGGAAAGCCAACTGGTTGGCATCGCCTATCACCTTCAGCTCCACGCCCGGCGGCAACGGCATCACATCCAGCAACACCTTCGCTGTACGTCCTTTCATCGTTTTACGGAAATATTTCTGTGCCCCGGTCAGCAAGTCGGCCACCGGAATCACCGTCCGACGGAATGTTACTTCCTCCAGCTGGCGCGACGCGCACGAGCTCAGTATGGTAAATATTCCTTTATAGTATTCTATCAGCTCACGGATGGTTTCTACGCACTCCCGCTCCTCGGCCTCCGTGAGCGTCTGCGTGTTCAGCCGTCCGATGATTTGCTTGATCTTGCTCGGGTAGTAAATAGTTTCGTGCTTGATGGTGGAGAGACAGTTGTCCAGCACCATGTTCTGCACATGTAGCATGCCGTCTTCCCACGAAGCCCGGTGCGTCTCCTCCTGTGCCGATTCAATGTCGCGGTACTTCCGGGCGAGCTTCACTACGGCATTGAACACGGCGATGCCCATGTAGCGGGCTACCAGTTCCATAAGCAGGCGGTCGGCCTCGTGTGAGCTGCCTTCACGACGTTCCATACAAAGCACCCCTACCCGCTGATGTTCCTCGCCCGCATCCACCACCAACGGAAGTGCGTGCAGCCGTTCCTCGGAAAGGTAAATCTGTTCATCGAAACAACGTTGCACAATGTCGGGCATCTCTTCGCGCGGCGGGTTCGAGGCGAACACCAGCCGGCGCGTCGGTTCGTTGTACACGGCAATGGCCAGGCTGCTGATGGTCAGCAAGTCGTTCGCCGCATCAAACGATTCTTCGACAATGCGTCGCGGAATCTCTTTCAATGTGTCGTCTTCCAACTGCAACGCTTCGCTGCCCTGCTCCTGCGTACGGAACAGTGACGCGGCAAATATCTTCTTATTGACATCGAGCACCTGTTCCAGGTTCATCCGGTTCAGTTGCCGTTTGCGTATATATAATAGGTAATAGCCGATGAGTGATGCCAGTACCAGCAGCACGCACAAGATGAGTCCCACCATTTTGTTGGTGGTGGAACGTTCCAACTGACGGCAATAGGCTTCGAGCGACTGGTCCTCGCCTTGCAATTTATACAAGGCTGTGTAAGCGGCATTGTTATAGTTGTACGCATCCAGTTGTTTCAGGGCCAGGAAAGCCACCGCCGCTTCGTTGCGGATATCGAGGATAACGTGGAAATCAGTCTCTACCAGGTCGTTCCACCAAGTGATTTCGGCCGGCGTGCCCTCGCCCACCAGGTCCATGAAACGACGCGGTTGCGAAGCGCACAAAGCGTAATGCTCATTCAGGCGCATGATGGCCGAATCGATGTTCTGCAACGCATACGGATAATCCTCATCGATGTTGGCAAAGTAAGCCTCATCGGCAAAGTCGGATGCCTGGAGCAGCAGCGAGTCCGATTTGACTCTCAATGTATCAGGCATCCTGCTGAAGAAGCCTTGCACACTGTCCGATGCTCCTACCTGTCCGCAGGAAAGAAGTGCTCCGGGTAGCAGCCCAAGCAGCAACACACCCAGTGTCTTCCGTATGCCCGACGGCAAACGGAAATAGAAACGGCTTCCCTCTCCCGGACGGCTTTCCACCTGGAACATACAGACGCGGAACAGTTCGTTCGTCTTGCGGTACTTTTCGATGATGCCCTTGCAGTTCATCAGCCCGAAGCCGCTTCCCTTGTTCTGTTTCAGCGTGTCGGCGTCCGCGGCATCCTTCATGCCTATCAGGCTGGAATCGTACACCTTCTCACCGATGATACGTTCCACGTCCTCGGGCGAGAGTCCGCGACCGTTGTCCTCTACAGACACTTCCACATATTCGGGGGTGGCGTGTGCATATATCTTCACGCGTCCTCCTTCGGGAGTGTACTTGCGGGCATTCTCGGCCAGGGTATTGATCATAAAGAGGGTCAATGCCTTGTCGGCTTTCACCAATGCATCAGTAGAAGTGATTTCCAATGATTGCTGCTTCATCTCGAACGCCCGCCGACCTTTGTAAAGCAGGTTGAACAGTTCGTTCAGGGCAAACGTTTCGACATTCAGGCTCAGCGAACCCTGCTTCATCTTGATCCACAGTGCCAGGATATCGTTGTACTCATTGATAGTCGTCACCAACTCATCGATGTAGCGGTACTTCTCCCGTTTGATGTCGGGCCGGTGTATATATCCCTTCGCGGTGAGTTTGTGCACCTCGTTCAGGATCCGGTCTATGTAGGGGGTGATGCCTGTGACGATGGCCAGGCAGGATTTTTTGATCAGGTTCTGTCGTTTGTTGGCTGCAATGTGCTGTTCGTACACATACCGTTGTTTCTCCAGGCGGCTGCGTTCATCGCTCAGCGATTCGATGGTCCGCTCGTTATCGGCCGCCCATTCCAGGTAAGGCATCAGCATGCGCACCCAAGCCTGTTCTTCCCGGGACAGACGTTGCTCAGCCTGTAGCACCGGCTTCTCGTCGTCTGAAAGTACGAGTATGATTTTTCCTTCGCCGAACAACCGGTCGATGCCTGCTTGTATAAGCGATACATCCATCGGGATGGAGGCCGTGATGGTGTGGCACAGGTCCAGTATCTGCCGCAGTTGCTCCATGTACTGGCGGTTCTTCACCTTACTTCGGCGATTGAATCCCCAGAACAGTACCCCCACCAACAGGAATCCCGACACCACAATAACCAGCACCACGTTGAGTTGCTTCGACTCTGCATCGAGTGCCTGGTAACGACTCTCCAATTCCTTATCCTGACGGGTATCGTCCAAAATATCGAGGTACACATTGCGGTTGTAGTTCGAAGCATACTTCATGCCCAGCCCAGCATACGACACACTCAACTGGTCGCGGATGCGCGAGATCCATTCGGGCACAGTTTTTACCTTCTCGTTGCTCAGCCAGGTCAGTTCCGTAAAGATCGTATCCCGGTCGAGATAGGTTTCCAACTTATCTAGTGTATCGTTGGCTTCGTGATAATATAAAAGGTGATGGTGGTTGACACAGTCCAAGGCTTTCGTCAGTGTGTCCAACGCTTCCCGGTAATGTCCGCGTGCATTCAGATAACGGCCGATGGAAACATATGTTCCGGCAATCTGGTACAGGTCGCCGTATTGGGTAAACTTTTGCAGGGCTGTCTGCCCCAACTGCAACGGCAGTATTGTATCTACCTGCGAGGCCAACTGTGCCAAAGCATGCGAACGGCGTTCCCGGAAAAAGTCGAAGCTCTCCGGCGATGCCATCAGATTGGCCAAGCCCTGCAAGCCATTGGCCTCAAAGTAAGGCAGGTTGCGTAAGGTAGCCTGTTGCCAGGTGGTGTACAGGTCGTCGAATTCCTTGAGCCGGCGTTGATCGCCGGAGCCGTTCTCATACAGTCCTGTAGCCCCAACGATATATTTGTAGTACAGCCACTGGCTCGAATCGGTAGCCAGCGACTCATCCGAACCGACGCCATTGATGGCCTCCTGAGCTTCGGGACGTTGTTGCAGGTAGTAATAATAGATGGCCGAGACGATGGCAAACTCCGAAAAAGCATATTCCATGCGTGCTGCTTCGTGCCGGCTCGAAATGACATTTCCCTCCTCCCGGATACGTTTCATCCGGCGGATGGCACCGTTGCGGTAATCATAGAATTCCTTGTTCATGGCTGTCCGCTGATATATCTTCATCAGTCCGATGTCGGCAATGAGCAATTCAGTCTCATTCTTCGTAAGCCGGAAGACTTCCTTATGCCACTGCTCCGCACTTTCGAAATCCATCTTCATGAATAAGGCAAATCCCAGGTTGTTGCACGCCTCTGCCCTGCCCTGCTTATTGAGCATCCCCACCCTGTCATAGGCCTGACGGGCCGCTTGCAAGGAAGAATCGATGTTAATATATCGGAGACGGTAAGCCTGCAGATTTAAAGAGTCCACCACATGCGCTTCCCGGGTAGATGGTGTTTGTTCGCAAGCGAAAAAAGCCAGCAATATAAGGGTAAGCAACATATATATAGGAGGTCTTTGACTCATATTTACCTGTTTTTCGGATTTGAAAGCAAATCTACAAATATTTCTTAGAAGTTAAGGATAGAAAAAGATTTTTATACGATAAGTCTTTCATTATGCAGGGATAATTTCTACCTTTGCACGCAAATTAATACAGAGGTAACACTAATATTAAAATGAGCGAAAAAGCCCCCTTTATGGTCTTTTCGGGTACCAACTCGAGATACCTTGCAGAAAAAATCTGCGCTAATCTTAATTGTCCGCTGGGTAACATGATCGTCACTCACTTCGCCGATGGTGAGTTTGCTGTTTCCTACGAGGAGTCTATCCGCGGTTCGCACGTATTTTTGGTTCAATCTACCTTCCCTAATTCTGACAACCTGATGGAGCTGCTCCTGATGGTCGATGCAGCTAAAAGAGCATCTGCTAAAAGTATCATTGCCGTCATCCCGTATTTCGGTTGGGCGCGTCAGGACAGAAAAGACAAACCCCGTGTATCCATTGGTGCCAAGCTGGTGGCCGATCTGCTCTCGGTAGCAGGCATCGACCGTCTGATCACCATGGACCTGCATGCCGACCAGATCCAGGGTTTCTTCGACATCCCGGTGGATCACTTGTATGCTTCGGCTGTATTCCTTCCTTATATTGAGTCGCTTAAGCTGGAGAATCTGGTGATAGCCGCTCCCGACGTAGGTGGTTCCAAGAGAGCCAGCACCTATTCCAAATACCTGGGTGTGCCTCTGGTGCTGTGCAACAAGTCGCGCGAAAAAGCCAACGAGGTAGCTACCATGCAGGTCATCGGTGACGTTGTTGGAAAGAATGTCGTGCTGATTGATGACATTGTGGACACCGCAGGTACCATTACCAAAGCAGCCAACATCATGCTCGAAACAGGCGCACTCTCGGTACGGGCTATCGCCAGCCACTGTGTGATGTCCGATCCCGCTTCGTTCCGCGTACAGGAATCGGCCCTTACGGAAATGGTATTTACCGACAGCATTCCCTACAGCAAGAAATGTGCGAAAGTGAAACAGTTGAGCATTGCCGGACTGTTTGCCGAAACCATTCGCCGGGTGCTGAGCAACGAATCGATCTCTTCGCAATATATCATATAATAAGATAAACTCCAAATAGAAAAGGATGGCAATACCTGCAAGGGTTGCCATCCTTTCTCTTTATCTGTATGCGTGAAGGGCAGAAACAAATTCCCCAGTGTAGAGACTATTCCAACGCACCCATTTTGAACGTACCTTTACGAATGACCTTTCCGGTCTTGTCCGTTTCTACAAACGGGCCGTGTTTTTTTCCTTGCTTGAAGAATCCGTCAAAGCGTATGCCGTCCTTGTTTTCCTGCACACCTTTGCCTTCTTCCATGCCGTTCACGAAACCGCCTTTGTACTTAGTGCCGCTCACCAGCGTAAGCGTACCCTGACCGTTGGGCTGGTTGTTCTTCCATTCCCCGTCGTACACATCGCCGTTGCTCCACTTATAGGTTCCACGACCGTTGCGTTTATCTTCTTTCCAGGCACCATCGTACACAGCACCATTCTCCCAGCTGAAGACACCTTGTCCTTCCTTGGAACCATCATTGAAGCCGCCTACATACTTGTCGCCGTTGGTATAATAATAGATACCCGCTCCGGTACGTTCGCCCAGACGGTAGGCACCTTCGTAGCGTTCGCCCGAGTGGAAGAAGTAGATACCTTTGCCTTGCTGCATGTCTTCCACCCAGTCGCCGGTATATTTATCGCCATTGGTGTATTCGAATGTTCCTTTGCCATCGCGTACGCCGTCTTTCCAGAATCCGTCGTACTTGCTGCTATCATCCCATACCATGACACCTTTGCCTTCTTTCTTGTCGTTCTTCCAGCTACCCACGTACTTGGCTCCGTTCTTCCAGGTATAAGTACCCTCGCCTTCGCGCTTGTCGTTCACCCAGTTGCCCACGTAGACATCGCCGTTGTGGTAGTACATAGTGCCCGCTCCCTGCTGGTAGTCCTGAAACCACATGCCGTCGTAGCGGTTATTGTTCATAAAGTAATAGATACCTCGTCCGTGCTGTTGGTCCTGGAACCATTGTCCTTCGTACTTCTCGCCATCGGGAAATGTATATATGCCATACCCTTCCCGCTTGCCTTTCACATATTCCCCTTCGTACACATCGCCGTTCTTGAATACCGTCTTTCCTTTTCCGTGGGGTTTTCTGGTTTTCATCTCGCCGGTATATACGGATCCATCCTTGAAAGTATAACTTCCAATTTTGATTTCGGAAGAAAAGGTATCCTTTATCTTTCCGAAGACACTCGTACTTTGGGCGGAGACGCTGCCTTGCGAAAGGCAAAAAAACAGGCAAATAGTATAGATATATTTCATGGGAATGTCGTTTACATGTTTTGTTTCTAAAAGCTCGATGGACAAAGATACAATATCTCACTTAATCAGCCTACGTTTCCCTTCCTTTTTAGCACATCTTTTTACCTGCGATGACCTCTTTTAAGGTCTCTTTACACAAATACCGGGCGGCTAAATCCCTGATTTCTTCGGCCTGCACCTCTTTTATAGCAGCCAGGGAGCGGGTGTAATAATCGTCGGGCAAGCCGAAGGTATGGGCAAATATCCAGGCGTCGGAAAGGGAGAAAGGGGATTCGTAGTTGCGGCACATCTCACCCAACATATAGTTGCGCACCATGGCAAGTTCCTGTGCGGGAACCATTTCATTCTGTAGTTTGTCGATCTCGTGGTAGACTTCCCGGATGATGGGTTCTACGTATTCATTGTCGGCTTCGGTGCTGATAATCAGCGAGCCGCTGCCGGGATAAAACAGGATTCCTGCGGAAATGCCATACGTATATCCTTTCTCTTCGCGGATGTTGGACATGAGCCGGCTTCCGAAGTAGCCACCGAACAGGCAGATCAGCACCCGGAGCTTCAGGTAGTCGGGGTGATGACGGGTGATGGTAGTACCACCCAGTTTGATGGCACTTTGTAAGGCATCGTCCCGCTCGGTGAAGAAGCGTTTGCCGGCAACGGGGTTGATGGGAAATTCCGGAGTGATGATCCGCCCATCGGTATGTCCGAACAGTTCGGCTCCGAAAGCAGCTTCCACCCGGCGGATGATTTCATCGGTGACCTGCCCGGAGAGAAAGATGGAGCAGTTGCCCGAATGATAATGTTCCTCATAAAACGAACGGAGCATACCGGGCGTGACGCAACGGTAGTCGTCCTCCACCACGCTCCGCCCGCAAGGGTGTTGCGGACCGTAGAGCGATTCCATCAGACTGCGGTGTGCCAGAAAGTCTACTTTGGTGGTATTTACCTGATATTGTTGCAGGTTGATAGAGAGCACCGTTTGAAGTTCCTTCTCGGGATACAGCGGTTCTTTCACCAACGACTCCAACACTTCGAGGGTCTGGGGAATGTACTTATTCAGTGAATAAAGGGTGATGTAGGCATAGTCCGACGAGCTGGATAGCTCCAGCCAGGCACCGTAATAGTCGAGCTTTGAAGCAATCTCGGCAGCCGTGTAGGTACGGGTTCCTTCGCGCAGCATACGGTTGGCGAAGAGTGCCTGCAGCTTGTGCGACTGTTGCCAACGCCCACCTCTGAAAAGGATATCGATGCGGATTACTTCCTGCTCACCGGCTTTGACCACCGTCAGCGGAATACCATTGGGAAGGATGGTACGTACAGGCGGACGAAGTTGGAAGTTCTCCAGTTCGTGTACCACGGGAGCGATGCTCCGGTTCAACGAAAAGGCTTCACTCATCCTTGGGTGATTTTACGCAGGTGCTCCTCCGCCCGTTCCAAGTCGTGCGGTGTGTCGATACCGATGGTTTCTATCTCCGTAATGCCTACCTTGATGGTGTAACCGTTCTCTATCCAGCGCAACTGTTCAAGCGACTCGGCCAGTTCCAACGACGACTGCGGGAGTGAAGTGATTTCTTTCAGCACTTCCGTCCGATAGGCATACAGACCGATGTGTTTATAATAGGTATGTTTCTTCAGCCACTCTTCCTTTTCGGCATTGCGCAGATAAGGAACGACAGACCGGCTGAAATAAAGAGCATTCATATTCTTGTTGACTACTACTTTGGGCGAGTTCGGGTTTTCCAAGGCCTCGAACGAATCGTTCGCCGTGAAAGGCTTCACCAAAGTAGCTATCTGTGTGGTAGCATCGTCAAAGCAAGCCTTGATGGCTTCCAGTTGAGAGGGCTGTATGAAAGGTTCGTCGCCCTGGATATTTACCACCACATCGAAGTCGCCTCCCACCTTGGTGCAAGCTTCGTAACAACGATCCGTACCACTCTGATGATGGACGGAAGTCATCACTACCTTGCCGCCGAATGCTTTCACAGCAGCTGTGATGCGTTCGTCATCGGTAGCCACATAAGCATCGTCGAGCACTCCGGCTACTTGTTCGTACACGCGTTGTATCACCGTTTTGCCTCCCAGCATGGCCAATGGTTTGGCTGGGAAACGGGTAGAAGCATAACGGGCGGGAATGAGTCCTATGAATTTCATATATTTTCGTGTATTTTATTCGAACAGATCGTCCAGCCCCGGTTCCTGTACATCGTCCGTAGTAGTCGAAGACGTGGAATCGCCACAAGGATTAAAGCCATCGGGCAACGAGAACCGTTCCTGCTGATTGTAGTCCAATGTCGGGTCGGCATACACTTTATTCATGTACATAGCCCAGATAGGCAATGCCATGGATGCTCCCTGTCCGTGAAGCATGGTATCGAAGTGAATGTCGCGTTCTTCGCCTCCTACCCAGCAACCGGATACGAGCGAAGGTGTAAAGCCCATGAACCATCCGTCGGAGTTGGAGTTGGTAGTACCCGTCTTACCTCCCATATCAGCGGTAATGCCATAACGGCGTACGCGTCCACCCGTACCTTCGTTGACAACGGCCCGCAGCATCACCAGCATCTTGTAGACCGACGAGAGACTGACAACTTCGTCCATCTGCGGAGCGAAGGTAGCCAGCACATTGCCGTCATTGTCTTCGATGCGGGTAACAAACAGCGGTGCCACCCGGATGCCTTTGTTGGCAAAGGCAGTATAGGCACTCACCATCTCGCCTACTGAAATCTCACACGGCCCGAGACAGAGTGAGATTGTAGGCATGATTTCCTTGTTTCTCACACCGAAGCTATGGATGAGTCGTACCAATGCGTAGGGGTTAAGCTTACCCATCAGATAAGCCGATATCCAGTTGTTCGAGTTGGCCAATCCCCATTTCAGCGTAACAGTCTCTCCATAGCGGGATCTGCTGCTGTTCTTGGGCGACCAGGGGCGACCGTTCTCGTCGATTAATGTTATTTCCACGTTACGTGCCTGGTCACAAGGGGAGAACCCACTCTCCATGGCCAGCGTATACAGGAACGGTTTGATGGTCGATCCCACTTGGCGTCGTCCCACCATGGCCATATCGTACTGGAAGTAGGTATAGTTGGGACCACCCACGTAGGCTTTCACTTGTCCGTTCCGGGGATCCATCGACATGAAGCCGGCACGCAGGAAGTATTTGTAGTACTTGATGGAGTCCATCGGTGTCATGATGGTATCTTTTTCGCCATCCCAGCTGAACACCGACATCTTCTCCGGGGTATCGAAAGCTTTCTTGATAGCAGCTTCCGACAAGCCTTCCGCTTTCATCACGCGGTAGCGTTCGCTCTGCTTCATGGCCCGATCCAGGATCTTCGTTACTTCATCTTCGGTCAGGTTATTGCTGTACGGAGCTTTCTTACGTCCTTTCTTCTCCTTGAAGAAGGCCGGTTGAAGGGTTTCTTTCAGGTGATCCACCACTGCTTCCTCGGCATACTGCTGCATGTGCGAGTTGATGGTGGTATAAATCTTCAGTCCGTCTACATAGATGTTGTATTTGGAGCCGTCTTTCTTGCGGTTCTTTTCGCACCATCCATAGAGCGGATTGGTTTCCCAGGACAGGGAGTCCTCGTAGAATTTCTGCATCTGCCAGTTGCGATAGTCGCTCCTCACCGGTTTCACAGCCGTCATCACCAGACGGAGGTATTCACGGAAGTAAGTAGCCAAACCTTCTTTGTGGTCTACCTTATGGAAAGCCAACTTCAACGGCAACGCCTGCAACGAGTCGCACTCGGCCCGGGTGATGTATCCGGCCTTCTCCATCTGGCCCAGCACCACGTTGCGACGGCCACGGGTACGTTCCTCAAAACGTCTGGGGTTGAAGCGAGACGGGTTCTGACACATGCCTACCAGCGTGGCAGCCTCCTCGACCTTCAGGTCTTTCGGTTCGCAACCAAAATAAGTATAAGCAGCGGTCTTGATACCCACGGCATTGTTCAGGAAGTCGAACTTATTGAGGTACATCGTCAGGATTTCCTCCTTCGTATAGTAGCGTTCCAGTTTCACGGCAATCACCCACTCGATAGGTTTCTGGAACATACGTTGCATGAAGTTCTGCGCCACATCTTCGGTAAACAACTGCTTGGCAAGCTGTTGAGACAAGGTACTACCCCCTCCCGCATTCTTCTGCATGAACAGTCCCCGCTTGATCACTGCGCGCATCAACGCCTTGGCATCGATGCCCGAGTGCTCGGAAAAACGTACGTCCTCGGTAGCTATCAGTGCGTTGACCATGCAGGCGGGTATCTCGTCATAACCGATGTACACGCGGTTTTCCTTGCTGTACGCCCAGGTACCAAGCACCTTCCCGTCTTCCGAGATGACCTCGGTAGCAAATTTATAATTGGGGTTTTCGAGCTCTTCGATGGGTGGCATATAGCCTATCCAGCCTTTCGAGATGGCGGTGAAGAGTATTACACAGAGCAGCACGATGACTGCGAGAAGTATCCAGAGTATTTTTACTACTTTCTTTATCATGGGATTCCTACTGTTTTAGACTCGCAAAGATACTTCTATTTCGCTAAATGGCAAGCATCTGTATTTACAAACAAATAAAAAACATTAAAATCGTGCAAATGCTCTATACGCGCCCGTACAGTATTAATAATTACAAAGATTATTTGTATATTCGCCGACTATCTATACTGGTAAAAAGATTTAAAAGAATGAGTGAAGTTTTACCCCCGGCTAAAGTAGAATTTAGGTATCTACCAGCCATTAATCTTGCGATGCAACAGAACAGGGCCTCCCTGATCCGAACACTGACCATCGAAAACACGACAAGCGAAGCGTTGAAGGATATTAACATCCGACTCTCCGCAGACCCTGGTTTTGTCACGGCTGCTCCTTACGAGGTGGGTGTGATACCTGCCGGCGGTACGGTACGGGTCGATGCTATCAGGTTGAATTTAGAGACCAGCTTCTTCGCACAACTAACGGAGAGGATAGCGGGAAGTTTCCTGTTGGAGGTCTTTGCCGAAGACCGGCCGCTCTTTCAACAAACTTATCCGGTAGATGTACTGGCTTTCGACGAATGGGGTGGCGGACAGATACTACCCGAGATGTTGGCTGCCTTCATTACTCCCAATCATCTGGCTATACCACCACTTATCAAGCGGGCTTCCGTGATTCTGGAGAAATGGACCGGCAATTCGGCACTGGACGAATACCAAAGCCGGAACCCGGACAGGGTACGCAAACAGATGGCAGCCATCTACGCTGCTATCTCTGAACAATGCATTGCATACGCCTCGGCTCCGGCCAGCTTCGAAGCTTGCGGACAACGGGTACGATTGGCCGACGACCTTCTTTCGCAGAAGTTGGGCAACTGCCTCGATATGACCTTGCTATACGCCGCTTGCCTGGAAGCAGCAGGTATCCATCCGCTCGTGGTCCTCACCGAGGGGCATGCCTTTGCCGGAGCCTGGCTCACTCCCGAGACTTTTCCGGACAGCACCATCGACGATGTTTCATTCCTCACCAAACGCATAGCCGACGGCATCCATGAAATAGAGCTTGTAGAGGCTACCTGTATGAACCAGGGAAATGATGCCGACTTCGACCAGGCTGTACTTTCGGCCCGGTCGCGACTGAAGAATCCTGATCAGTTCTCGCTGGCCATCGATGTGAAGCGTACCCGGTTGGCTGGTATTCGTCCCCTGCCCCAACGCATCCGCAACGGCGAACAATGGGACTTGCAGTACGACGAAACTGAAAAGACTCCCGACCGCTCGGACATGAATCCGGGAAGCATCAATCCATACGACCTGTCGGGCATCAACGAAGACATTCCTGTGACCAAGCAACTGATGTGGGAACGGAAGCTGCTCGACTTGAGCTTACGGAACAACCTGCTAAACATACGCATCACCAAGAATACCCTGCAACTGATTTCGGCCGACCTGGATCGCTTCGAAGATGCGCTGGCCAACGGCGACGAATTCCGTATCATCCATCGGCCCACCGATTTTGAAACTCCGGCTTCTGAGTTCGGGCTCTACCAGGTGCCGGAAGAATCGCATCCGGGGTTCGGACTCATCCGGTCGGAGCAGACACAGAAACGCCTCCACTCCTACCTCTCGGAGCTGGACCTTGGCAGAGCCTTACAGCACTTGTACCGTGCCTCACGCCTGTCTATCGAGGAGAATGGTGCCAACACCTTATACATTGCTCTGGGACTGATGAAGTGGTACGAAACACCCGGCAGCGAACGTCCGCGGTATGCCCCGGTACTGTTGCTCCCGGTGGAAATCATTCGCAAGTCGGCCGCCAAGGGCTACGTCATCCGCCCCCGCGAGGAAGACACGATGATGAACATCACCCTGCTGGAGATGCTGCGGCAGAACTTCGGCATTACCATTCCGGGATTGGATCCGCTACCGGCTGACGACAGCGGGGTCAACGTGAAGCTGATCTTTTCCATCATTCGCAACGCCATCAAGGATCAGCGGAAATGGGACATCGAAGAGCAGGCTTTGCTCGGCATCTTCTCGTTCAACAAGTTCATTATGTGGAACGATATCCACAATAATGTAAAGAAGCTGGCCGAAAACAAGATTGTATCGAGCCTCATCAACGGACGGTTGGAATGGGAGGTACGCGACGACATGACCGATGCCACCATTCTGGATCATGACATGGGGCCGGCGGACATCGCCCTACCCATTAGTGCCGACTCTTCCCAGCTGGAAGCGGTATTCGAGGCTATGAACGACAAGAGCTTCATCCTCCACGGTCCTCCGGGAACCGGCAAGTCGCAAACCATCACCAACATCATATCCAACGCACTCTACCAAGGGAAGCGTGTACTGTTTGTGGCCGAGAAAATGGCGGCACTCTCCGTGGTACAGAGCCGTCTGCAAGCCATCGGGCTGGCACCGTTCTGTCTGGAACTGCACTCCAACAAAACCAAGAAATCGGATGTATTGGCGCAGTTGAAAGCGACGACCGAGGTGTTGAAGAAAGCCTCTCCCGAGGAGTTTACTCAACAGGCTGCCCGCCTGCATGCCCTTCGTACCGAACTCAATACGTACGTCGAAACGCTGCATAAAAAGTATCCCTTCGGACTCTCCATGTATGATGCCGTCACTCAATACCTTGCCATAGAAGGACCGGACGAAGCTGAAATACCTTCGGCACTGCTGGACACACTGACTCCTGACCTCTTGCTGGACTGGCGTGATGCTGTGGAGAACCTGGCAAATGTAGGCGATGCTTGCGGACATCCGCACCACCATCCGCTGGACGGCATCCGGATCACTTCCTACTCGGCTGCTTTAAAAGAAGAAGCCATTCAACAGATCCGGAGCACCATCGATGCCTTGGCGCAGCTGAAGTCGCAAACCGGTTTCCTCTCTCCTCTGCTGGGTGTGCCGCATGGACCACTCGATCGTAAGAGTATGGCAACCGCCGCCGGTATAGGACAAGTACTGCTACGCATTCCCGAGCTAACTCCCGAACTGTTGAAACTCCCTCGCCTGAGCGAAGCTCTGGAAGAGTATCAGATAGTCACCGGACACGGCAAAGAAAAAGAGGCACTGAAAAAGCAATTGCTTATCCGTTTTACAGAGGATGTGCTGGCCGTGGATGCCAAGCTGCTCTTCGCCGAATGGGTAAAGTGCGACAGTCAATGGTTCCTGCCCCGGTTCCTGGGACAAAACAAGATCAAAAAGCAACTCCGTCCCTATACGCTGGAGCGTCCGCTTACCACCACCGAAACCAAAGGATGGCTGAACCTGCTGGTGAAGTTCCGCAACGAATCGGGCTTCGTAGACGAGGTTGCCGATCAACTTCCGGCCTTGTTCGGGAAGTTCGGCAAGAAAAATATCCAGGACTGGGAGAAGATAGAACAGATCATCGACGATACTTCGACGCTGAACGACTTGGTACGCAACTTTGCCAACGACCCGACCCGGACGGGAAGCATCAAAGAGACATTGGCGCAACAACTGTCCGAAGGCGTCCAGGCGTTTCGCAACATACACGGCACGTCGCTGGAAGAATTCGACCGTTTGTACAACGATTTCAGCAAGAAAGAGTCTACCCTCTCCACCCTGCTTGGTTTGCAGCCGGGCATCCTCTGCGATGCGTCGGCCGAATGGATGGAACATACTTCTGCCCACTTGCAGCAATGGCTCGCACACATCGACCGGTTGAAGGACTGGTTCCAGTGGTTGCAGGTCTGCCAACAGCTCGACAAACTGAACCTCAGTTTTATTCACCGCACTTACCAGGAGCAGAACATTCCGACCGGACAACTGGCGGCTTCCTTCGAGAAAAGCCTCTGTCACGCCTGTATCAACTATATTATCTCCAAAGAGCCCACACTGGAACTCTTTAAGGGACAGTTATTCAACAATGTCATTCAGAAATACAAGGAAATAATCGCCCGGTTCGAACAGCTCACCAAGATGGAACTATATGCCAAGCTGGCTTCCAGCATTCCAGCCTTCACGCAGGAAGCTGCCCAGAACTCGGAAGTAGGTATTCTGCAAAAGAATATCAGGAACAATGCCCGTGGCACCTCGCTCCGCAAACTGTTCGACCAGATTCCAGTGCTGCTGCCCCGGCTCTGTCCCTGTATGCTGATGAGTCCTATCTCCGTGGCTCAATACATCGACCCCGATGCGGAAAAGTTCGACTTGATCGTGTTCGACGAAGCCTCACAGCTCCCTACCTACGAGGCCATCGGTGCCTTGGCGCGTGGTAAGAACGTGGTCATCGTGGGCGACCCGAAGCAGATGCCTCCTACCAGTTTCTTCGCCACGGCCAATGTAGACGAAGAGAACATAGACATGGAAGACCTCGATAGCATTCTCGACGACTGCCTGGCTCTCTCCATGCCTTCCAAACACTTGCTTTGGCACTACCGCAGCAAGCACGAGAGCCTCATCGCCTTCAGTAATGCGGAGTATTATGACAATAAACTGCTCACCTTCCCGTCGCCGGACAACATCGAGTCGAAGGTACGACTCATCCCCATCAAAGGTTTTTATGACAAGGGCAAGAGCCGTCAGAACAAGGCGGAAGCGCAAGCTGTGGTGGACGAGATAGCCCGCCGCCTCGCGGATCCGGTGCTGTGCAAACGAAGCATCGGTGTAGTGACATTCAGCGTGGTGCAGCAAGGACTCATCGAAGACTTGCTGTCCGACCTCTTCGTACTACGTCCCGACCTGGAAAACATCGCACTGGAATGTGAGGAGCCGCTGTTCATCAAGAACCTGGAGAATGTCCAGGGCGACGAACGAGATATCATCCTCTTCTCCGTAGGCTACGGCCCCGATGCCAACGGCCGGGTAAGCATGAACTTCGGCCCACTGAACCGCGTGGGTGGTGAGCGACGCCTGAACGTAGCCGTATCTCGTGCCCGGTACGAGATGCTGATATTCTCCACCTTGCATGCCGACCAGATAGATTTGAACCGCAGTTCGGCAGTAGGTGTGGCCGGGCTGAAGCGTTTCCTGGAATATGCCGAGAAGGGACAGCGAAGCCTTATCGACTCACAAACAATGAACGACATTTCATACTCCATCGAAGACGCCATTGCCCGGGAACTACGCAAACGGGGACATCAGGTGCATACGGATGTTGGTTGCTCGGGCTACCGGGTGGACATCGGTATTGTCGACCCAAAAGAGCCGACCCGATACCTGCTGGGTATCCAGTGTGACGGGCGGAACTACTACCAGACCAAGACGGCCCGCGACCGGGAAATCGTCCACCAACAGGTTTTGCGCCTGCTGGGTTGGAACCTGACCCGTGTGTGGACCATGGATTGGTGGGAGAAACCCGAGAGGGTGCTCGATGCCATCGAGCGGAATATCAAAGAGGCACACAATCCGGTGGTGGTTCGGGAACCGGCACCGGTAATCAACTCCTACACTCCGCCCACTGCTCCCTTGAAAGCAACTCCGGCGGTTCAGCCCATTGTGGAAGAGATATCGTATGAGCAACCGTACCATGTTTCCTCCCTGCTCCCGGTAGGTTGCCCGTCGGCCGATGTCTTCCTGTTCTCCGAGAACAAGCGTAAAATCATGTCGCACATCAAGCAAGTGGTGGAAACAGAAGCACCGATTAGTTACAACCTGCTTATCCGAAGAGTACTGTCGGCCTGGGGGCTATCACGCGGCATCCGCGTCGAAGCACATTTCGAGATGATACTGGACAGCATGCCTTTCTACCGGACAGCGCACCACAACCGTGTATTCTTCTGGCCCTCCGAGGAAGCATGCCGGCAGTACAGCACCTACCGCACAGGTGGCGGCCGCGATGCCGTCGACCTGCCTCCGGAAGAAGTGGCCTACGCACTGCACCGGGTACTGGAACAGCAAATCAGCATTCCCGCCAAAGACCTGGCTAAGTTGACCTCCCAGCTCTTTGGCTTTGCCAAGGTTGGGGTGAATGTGGAACTGGCCATGAATCACGGCATGGAAGAGGCTGTGCGCAGAGGACTTATGAGAGAAGAAAACGGGAAAATAGCCATCACCCATTAGTCTTTTATTCGCACGATTGCAGGATCTTTCCGCTACGGGACTCACTCAGGTTCCGCTACAGAACTTTTAAAGTCCCGCTACGAAACATTTCAAGTCTTGTAGCGGGACTTTAAATGTTCCGTAGCGAGACTTTAAAAAGAGACTTACGCAATTATGAAACATCACTATTTTTCATCATATTACATTTCCACACACTCATTGGGTACCACCTATAAAAAGCAAAATATTCATATCATATCATAATAATTCTCCTGTATTTAATTTTCATGCTGAAATTTAGACCATTAACGGAATTTATTATTAAATTTGCACGTTCAAAGAACAAGAGACATAAAATAAATATCGTATCAATTTTTCATTTTAAAGAACAAAGTATCTATGGTAAAGCGACTTATTAATTTATTGGTTATTTGTGTCATGATTTCACCTGTTTTATTGACATCATGCCAAAAGGATTTGTATGATCCTACTGTAACTGTTGTAAGCAAAGAAGCAACGGATCTAAATTTCTCTACGACACAAAACGTAAAGTTCAACTTGACTTTTGATGTACCGACAGGCTATGTGGCTGAGTTCGATCTGTACACGGAGAATCCCTGTACTGTTTTAGGATCTCAGATTGTGTTGAAGGAAAACGTAAAACCAATCGGTACTTGCGTCAGTGTTTCCGGAAGCTTTGCCGGAAGCAAGCAATTCCCGGCCTACGTATCCGAGTTGTATGCCTATTCGCCCAGCTTGTTTGCCCCCCGCTTGCTGCACGCTACCATCCTGAATGGAACAGCTAATTTCGAAACAGTCAATCTGTCGGCAGACAGCCAAACCAAAGCTTCGACAAGAAATGCATGGACCGGTAGATCTGAATATAGCGTCAGAGAGAATATTGACAACACCAAAATTGTCAGTATCACAGGAGATATGCTTCAAAAAATCAATGACACATTCAAGCAGGAAACGCGTGTAGACGAAAAATACTATCAGGATGCTTCTATCTACCTAAAGCAAGATGCTCAGGTTTGGGTGACCCCCTTACGCACTGATGGAACATTCTACAATGAACTACTTTATTTCTGCTATGACGGTCCGAAAGAGAATCTGGGCAACTTAACCCAAGCCGAACGTGAAGCCTTGCCTCTAATCTCTATCCTTCAAGGTAAAATTGGCGAGCAACTGACTATTGGATCCTACGTGAAACTGAAATACTACAAAGACGGTCAGTTTTACGACACATTCCCTGCGGAAACAACTATCGTATGGGCACTTCTTCCTTATTATAATGGTATCCCTTACAAAGACGGGTTAACTTTCTACTCTTATCCAGGATGGAATCCCGAAAACGGAACGACTGTTACCAAAAACCACACCACTTTCTTCAATGCAGGAACAACAGCTGATCCATTCGTCTGCTTTGGCTTTGAGGATATGCCCAACGATAAGAGATGGAATGGTTATGGCGACAATGACTGTGACGACATGATGTTCAACGTACAACTGGATCCGATCGATGCCCTCAACCCTCCTCCCACTATTGATGAAGAGCCTGAAGATGTATATGCTTCACAAAGCTACGTAGGCTATCTGGGATTCGAGGACTATTGGCCACAATACTTCGACTACGACCTGAATGACTTGCTGGTAAAATACCAGTCGAAGGTGAATACCCAAACTCAAACAGGTAAGAATGCCGACACGAATACATACATCACCACCATCGAAGATCAATACTCCATGGTATTCATTGGTGCTGATTTCGATAACCATTTCAGTGTATCCGTACCATTCAGCCGGGATCTGATAGAAAAGGTAACCATCACCGATGAGTCGAACAAAACTCAAACCATACAGGGAAGTTCCCTTGAGAAAGACCGGAATGGCTTTATACTGGACATTTGCGACAGCCCGCAATCGGTTATCACTGCTTATGACCGGGAAACCGATCCTTATACTTATAAAGTAGTGATTACGCTGAAAAACAAAGTACTGACCATGGCAGATTTCGAAAGCAATACCTGGATGGCACCCTACAATCCGTTCATCACACCCTACTACCCCGGATTAACAGGCAGATCGGGCGAACTGGAAGTGCATCTACCGGGCTCCATGCCCACCTACCGGGTTATCGACATCCCCTATTGGTTTGGGGCTTTCGATGACCGTTCAGACGTCAGCGCAGGAATCTATTACATAGGTGGAGACAAAGTATATGACATGAATGGCGACTTCATTGAGAAGAATATCTTCCCGTTTGCCATTCATCTGGCAGGAGTAGAAGATTTTTATATCCCCGACGAGCATATACGTATAGACAAGACATTCCCCCGATACAGAACATGGGCGGAAAGCAACATGACAACCGACAAAGATTGGTATCTGAATCGCTCCAATCCATAACGAAAAAGCAGCGCATCTTCCACTCCGGAACATGCGCTGCTTTTTTTATAACTTATCAGAGAAAACGCTAAAGGAGCATTTCTAACTCTTCCACGCTTTCCACCACGTAATTGGCACCGGCATCGACAAGTTCTTCCCGGCTTCCATAGCCATAAAGCACGCCAATGGAGTCTATTCCATGACACTTGGCACCCAGCACATCGTGCTCACGGTCGCCAATCATGGCTACCTGACTGACATCCTCCAGTCCGACATTCTCCATGACATATGCTATCACATCGGCTTTCGTAGGGCGTTCGCCATTCAGCCCATCGCCGCCGACATAAGTAAAATAGGAGTCAAGTCCAAAGTGCCGAACAATGCGACGGGCAAATATTTCCGGTTTGGACGTGGCTATCATCAGCTCATATCCTTGCCGGCGAGCTTCCTGAAGCAACGACTCGATACCCGGATATACCTTGTTCTCACTCCATCCTACATCGGCGAAGCGTTCCCGGTATTTCAACATGGCCACCGACGTCTGTTCTTCCGTCAGGTTGTAATATTTCATAAACGATTCTCTCAGAGGCGGACCGATAAAGGGAGTTAGTTCATTCAAGTCATCGATTTGTATACCCAGGTGTCTCAAAGCATAAGCTGCCGACCCGGCAATGCCTTCGAGGGGATCGGTCAACGTTCCGTCGAGGTCAAAGAAAAGATATGGGTATTTTTTTAAGGAATGGGATTCTTGGCTCATACAATTAGATTTTAAAAAAGAGAGTGTAGCTTTTAAAACAAAAAAACCGACAGGTATTATGAGGCACCTGCCGGTTTTTTACTTATTGTTCGATATATTGGTCAAAAACCTTGCAGCAAGGGATTAATATCTGTCGCGACCGCCACCGTAACCACCGCCACGGTTGCCACCACCATAACCGCCACCACGGTTACCGCCACCGTAGCCACCGCCACGATTGCCACCACCGTAGTTGTTACGACGAGGAGCATCTGATTCAGAACGCGGGCGAGCTTCAGAAACTGCCACAGTTCTTCCTTCGATTTCCTTTTCGTTCAAAGCAGCAATAGCTTGGCTACCAGCCTCGTCATCGCTCATCTCTACGAAACCATAGCCTTTTGAGCGACCAGTTTCTTTGTCCATAATAACTCTTGCTGAAGTAACTTCTCCATACTCTGCAAACAACTCAGTCAAATCGGAATCGCTAATTTTGTAGCTTAATCCGGCAATAAAAATGTTCATTGAAAAAATAATTAGTTAATAAAAAAAGTTGTAAAGAGAAGTCATTAAAAAGGAAATAGATAATACTCTGAGAAGATAAATAAATAGGTCCTTTTAACAGAAATCTTTAATACGCGTCAAATATAGACATTTATTGCGATTAAAGAAGCAAAAAAATCTTTTTTCTTTTATTAGCCCTAATTTGTTATTATAATATAACGATAGAGTTTCACTTTCATTGGGGAAATAATCTATCTTTGCATATATATTTATTCACCAAATTTTCAATTGTATGAAAAAACTTATTAAACTAACAGCTGCCTTCACCGTGTTGGGCATGGTAGCTTGTACCCCGAGCAAGCCGGGTTATGTCATCACCGGAACGGCAGAAGGAGCTTCGGATGGTGATACCATCATACTTCAAGAGGTGTCGGGCAGACAGAGGACCAACATCGACACAGCTGTTATTGCCAATGGAACGTTCACATTCAAAGGTGTGCAGGATTCCGTCGCCAACGGTTATGTGGTTTACCCCAAGGGTGAGCTGTTAATGGATTTCTTCCTCGAAAACGGAAAGATCACCCTGGCACTGACTAAAAACAATGATTCGGCTACCGGAACCCCTACCAACGATGCTTACCAGGAAGTGCGGTCTAAGCTCAACGCTCTTGACCAGAAAGCCCAGGCCATCTATGCGCAACTGGGTGATGAATCGGCAACCGATGAACAGAAAGAAGCCCAAAAGAAAGAACTCGTACAGCTTCAGAATGAGATGGATCAAACTGCCAAGGCCAGCATCGAGAAGAACATTTCTAATCCGGTAGGATTGATGTTGTTCAAGCAAAACTTCTACGGACTGGAAACGGAAGAAGCCAATGATATCATCAACAAGCTCCCGGCAGCTTATCAGAACGACGAAATGATTGTACGTTTCAAGGAAGTGATCGATAAGAGAATGCAGACTGCCGTAGGACAGAAATTTACGGACTTCGAGATGCTGACTCCAGACGGTAAACCGGTAAAGCTATCCGACTATGTAGGTAAAGGTAAAGTGGTGCTGATCGACTTCTGGGCAAGCTGGTGCGGTCCATGTCGTCGCGAGATGCCGAACCTGGTAGATGCTTACAAACAATACAAGGGAAAGAAGTTTGAGATTGTAGGCGTATCACTCGATCAGGATGGCGAAGCCTGGAAAACAGCCATCCAGAAGATGGATATGACCTGGCCGCAAATGTCCGACCTGAAATACTGGAACTCTGAAGGTGCCAAGATTTACGGGGTAAACAGCATTCCTCATACCGTGCTCATCGATGGCGAAGGTACCATCATAGCACGTGGATTGCACGGCGAAGAGGTGACCGGCAAACTGGCTGAAATACTGAAATAAGCGCACGCTACCTATAACACAAAAAGCCCGGTCCTTTCGAGAACCGGGCTTTCTTATTTGAATATCCGTATGGATTAGATGAACCAACGAACGTAACAGAAATCCTGACGATGGGGCAGGTCTGCGTTCTTCGGGAACATACGGTAAGAAGTCTTGAAGCTTCCTGCGTTGGACAAGCTGTGAACAGCCTGGAACGTATAGAGGTTGCCTTCGCGTTTCACCACTTCGAACGGCTCTACTGAGTACACATGTTGTTTGCCGTCGGCAGCTGTGTAAGTAGTTACCAGTTCCAGTCCGATAGCATCGTTCAAGCCTTTCTCGTCGATCACGTAAGTGATGGTGTATTCTTTTCCGCTTTCAGTCTCGCCACTGTTCATTTCGTCGCTCTTCTGGCAAGATACCACTTCGATCGAATCCCACTTCGCTGCCACTTCTTCCTTCCAGGCAGCAATTTCTTTTGCCTTGGCGTTGTTGTTGGCAGCCAGCACCTTGAAACGCTTGGCCAACTTGGTGTAGAACTTGGTGTAGTAATCGTCGAGCTGACGCTTCATGGTATAATGAGGAGCGATCTGAGCGATAGAGTTCTTCACGGTCTTCACCCAACCTTCCGAGTAACCTTTCTTGTTGCGAGCATAGTACAAGGGCAGGATCTCAGTTTCCAGGATGCTGTAGATAGTAGCGGCATCCAGCTGGTCCTGATGTTCCTGGTTCTGGTAAGTACGTTTTTCTGTCAACGCCCAACCAGCACCTTCGCGGTAACCTTCGAGCCACCAACCGTCGAGTACAGAGAAGTTCACAACACCATTCATCAAAGCCTTTTCGCCTGATGTACCCGATGCTTCGAGCGGACGGGTCGGTGTGTTCAACCAGATATCCACACCCGATACCAGGCGACGTGCCAACTGCATATCGTAGTTTTCGAGGAAGATGATCTTACCCAGGAATTCCGGACGACGAGAGATCTCGATGATCCGCTTGATCAGACCCTGACCTGCACCATCGTGCGGGTGAGCTTTACCTGTGAAAAGGAATTGTACCGGATAGTCAGGATTGTTCACGATCTTAGCCAAACGGTCCAGGTCGGTAAACAACAGGTGAGCACGTTTGTACGTAGCGAAACGACGACCGAAACCGATCAGCAACGCGTTCGGGTTGATCTTGTCCATCAACGAAACGATGCGCGAAGGATCGCCCTGGTTCTTCAACCATGTATCGCGGAACTGCTTGCGGATGTAATCCACCAGCTTGTTCTTCATCGCCATACGAGTCTTCCAGATTTCTTCATCGGGCACATTATAGATGGCTTCCCAAATCTTCGGGTTCGACTGGTCGTACAGGAAGTTCTGGTCGAAGTACTTAGCATACAGCTGTTTCCATTCCGTAGCACTCCAAGACGGGAAGTGAACACCATTGGTCACATAACCTACGTGGCTTTCTTCGGGGAAGTATCCCTTCCAGATAGAAGAGAACATTTCCTGCGATACCTTACCGTGCAACCAGCTCACGCCGTTTACTTCCTGTGAAGTGTTGCAAGCGAAAGTAGACATACAGAAGCGTTCGCCCTTATCGCCCGGGTTGGTGCGACCCAAATCCATCAGGTCGTCCCAAGTGATTCCCATCATAGCCGGATAGCCGCCCATGTACTTTCCGAAAAGGCTTTCGTCAAAGTAGTCATGTCCAGCCGGAACCGGAGTATGTACAGTATAAAGTGAAGAAGCGCGAACCAATTCCACAGCCTGGTCAAAATCCAGTCCGCCGGCTACATAGTCGCAGATACGTTGCACGTTGATCAAAGCAGCGTGGCCTTCGTTACAGTGGTACACTTCTTTTTTGATGCCCAAAGCTTTCAGTGTAAGGATACCACCGATACCCAACAGGATCTCCTGTTTCAGACGGTTTTCCCAGTCGCCACCATACAGCTGATGCGTGATAGGACGGTCGAACTCACTGTTCATTTCATTGTCCGTATCGAGCAAGTAAAGTGCTATGCGACCTACATTCACACGCCATACATTGGCATATACGAAGTAGTTCATGTAAGGAACAGCCACCACCATCGGTTTGCCTTCAGCATCCATCACGCGGTCCAACGGAAGTTGGCCGAAGTTCTGTGCTTCGTAGTTGGCAATCTGCTGTCCGTCCATAGACAAGCTCTGGGTGAAGTAACCGTAACGATACAGGAAACCTACGGCACACAAGTCCACATTACTGTCCGAAGCCTCTTTCAGGTAGTCGCCGGCCAATACGCCCAAACCACCCGAATATACCTTCAGGACGTGTGTCATACCATATTCCATGCTGAAATAAGCTACCGAAGGGCGGTTAGCATCCGGTGCAGCGTCCGTATAGTCTCTGAACTTTGTATATACATCGTTCATGCGTTTCAGAATCACCTTATCTTTGGCCAGGGCTTCCAGCTTCTCATAACTCATACGTTCAAGAAGAAGGACGGGGTTGTGTCCTGATTCTTTC
This sequence comes from Bacteroides sp., assembly GCA_031555765.1. Classification (GTDB taxonomy): domain Bacteria; phylum Bacteroidota; class Bacteroidia; order Bacteroidales; family Bacteroidaceae; genus Bacteroides. The sequence continues at coordinate 50,803 of JAVBUC010000012.1, forward strand.
CACAAAACCGGATCCAGGTCGTTGAAAAGTTCAGTAGCCTCGTAGTTCCATGACCACCAGATATTCCGGGATACTTCCGCCAACTGTTTCAGTTCAGCCGGAACATGCGATCTTACAGTCACGTCCTTCCAATTAGGCGTGTTCACATTACTAACTTTGATCTTCATAATGTTTGATATTTACTTAATAAAAAATTAGTTCAATTGACGTTTTACGGCATTGCGCAGGGCGATGTCATAAGCTTTATAGTAGTTTGTAATGAAATGCTTCCACAGAGCTTGCTCGGCCACGTCGGCGGCACGCTTGCGTATTTCTTTCACTTCGCTTTCACTCTTTCCGGAGAAAAGCGAGATGGTGTCCTTGATGCCGTCGGCCACTTCTGAATAGTTGTAGTCCGAACGATGCAACACTTCCACTCCATCGTTGATACCATGCTGGTTCTTCAGGCCGTTCACCCAAAGTCCGAAGCCTGCCAGGTCAGTAGTGATGGTAGGCACACGGAAAGCCACGCTTTCCAACGGAGTATATCCCCACGGTTCGTAGTAAGACGGGTAGACGCTCAGGTCCTCGCCCAACAACAAGTCGTAGTATTCTTTATTCATGATCCCATCCCGGCCATCGAGGTAACAGGGTACGAATACCACTTTCACCTTATCTTCCGCCCGGTTGTTCATGCCCATGTATTTCAGCATATCGAGTACCTGGTCATGTGTCATGTTGTGTAGCCAGTGCGTGATGAAGGGCACCTCCAGCGGAGTGGTAAACTTGTCCTTGCTCTTCATACGGGCTTTCAGATCCTCGCGCGGATCGCCTACCCAGCCTGGCACATTGACAAATGCCAACACATTCTTCTTCAGGTTCTTATCGCGGTTCAAGCGGTTCATGGCTTCGAGGAATACATCGATCCCTTTGTTCTTGAATTCATACCGTCCGCTGGTTCCGATAATCAACGTATCGTCGCCCATATTTGTTCCCAACAAGCAGTTGGCCACATGCAACATGGTGGAACGGGCCCGTTTGCGCTTGCCGGTGAAGGTAGCCCCTTTGGGTACAAAGTCGTTCTCAAACCCGTTGACCAATACCACATCGGCTGGTTTTTCGAGCAGTTCACGGCATTCGTTATTGGTGATTTCGCTAACCGTCGTGAAGCAATCGACTTGATGAGCCGTCTGCTTTTCGATGGAATGCTTGGATTGCATATTCAGTTCCTGAGCCATCTGGTCGCCATTGTAGGCAAACAGGTAGTCATAAAGAGGTTTATTGTTACCAGCTATGGAACGGCCGATAGAAGTAGCATGTGTAGTAAAGATCGTGGCAATTTCGGGAACAGCCATCTGCAGGTACAAAGCCCCCAGACCTGTCATCCACTCATTAGCCTGATAGATTACCTTATCGGTTTCCGTGAGGTTATACCGGTAAAAGCTTTCCACTACCCGGGCAGCAGCGTACGAGAACATAGAAGCCTCGTCATAGTCGCCATAAGCGTGAAGGGAATCCACCTGATAATGGTTCCACATCTCTGAATAAATCTTATCTTTAACGGCAAAGAAGGGCTTGAAATCCACCAGGATAACGATGGGTTCGCCCGGAATGTTCCACCGTCCGACACGTACGGACAGGTTGTCATGCTCCTTGGCATACTGTTTCCACGCTCCGCAAAAGTTTTCAAGTTCCACAAACAAGGGATTCTCTTTACCCTCCCAGAAATCGGGTCCAATAAAGAACAACTTATCGTGAAATTTTACCTGCAGTGTGTTTGCTCGCGTAGAAAGAACTGTATAGATACCCCCAACCTTATTACATACCTCCCAGCTGGATTCGAAAATGTAATCGGGGGACATTAAATCATTTACCATAACTAAACTAATACTCTATTTTCGTATAACGGATGCAAAAGTACGCAATAAATATCAGATATCGTTGGTTTATGCGGAAAATATAACGAAAGAAAAATAAACAAACGTTTTCAAAGCTTGTGAGGCGATGATTTCTAAATTGTGTTGTCACAGTAAATTAACAAAACTCTCCGAAAGATCAAGTCTCCCGGAGAGTTTTCTGTATAATAAAAAATCCAGTCAATCGGATCAAAGGTGCAATCTTAATTACAGCGCACTACCGATCAAGAAGGTAGCTGCCAGGGCTACGATGGCGTAAAGCTCGGGGAATACAGCCAGAATCAAGGTGTTACCGAACACGTTATGACCCTGTCCGATGGCAGCAATACCATTGGCACAAACCTGTCCCTGACGGATAGCCGAGAACAAAGCAACCAGTCCCAGAGCGATACCTGCGCCCAACACACCACAAGCCTGGATGGCTGTGATCTGGGGTGTCAAGATACCGAAGATGGTTTGAAACATAAAATATCCGGCAAAACCATACAGTCCCTGTGTACCCGGAAGTGCTGTGAGCACCAGGAAGTTACCGAAAGCACTGTCATTTTTCTTCAAGGCACCGATAGCGGCATTACCTGCGATGGTTACCCCATACGCACTACCGATACCCGACAAACCTACCATCACTGCGATGCCTAAATAGGCGATTAACAAATTCATTTCCATAATCTGATGTTTTATTTATTATTATTTATTTCTGTTTTTAGTTTTTAAAGGGTTTGTACTCCTTGCCTCCTCCTTCGTAACCGGAATTCTTGAAGAACTCCACAAAGGTGAGACGCATGGGGTGAACCATCGCACCGAGTACATTCATAAAGATATTGATGCCGTGTCCGATTACAAAAATCAACACCATAAAGATGGGGCCCAGTATCACGTTATCGGGACTCATCCCTACTGCCAGACTGTTGAACACGCTGGCCAGGATACCGCCCGACAAGCCGAGGGCAAACAGACGGACATACGACAGGATATCGCCCAACAAACCGGTAACCATGTTGTACGAGTCCCATAAACCCAGACCGATATTGATAAAGACATTCTTTCCGGGACTGTTGTACAGGAAGATCATGGCAGCCGATATACCCAGGATCACCAGGTGAACGGTTCCACCCATAGGCAACACTTCGGGCAACAGAGCCGACACAGCCATCGATACCAACAGGATAATCCAACCTATGGTTGCCACAGCATACCGGAAGCCAAACTGAATAGCCTGATTCACGGCTTTCAGCACCATACCGAACAAAATCTGCACAGCACCCAATATCAGCGAGAGCTGGAACATATCGTTATTGTCCATATAGATCGCACTTTTCAGGCTCTGCAGGAACGGCCAGGGAAGGTCGTACAGATTGGCTCCGAAAAAGGTACCCGTCAGCAATCCGCAGAAGAAGGTCGAGACTGCCAGCAACTGTACCAGGGAAAGTACCGGCTTCATCGTGGCACTGACCGACTTGGCTATCAACCGGTAACCTGTCACACCCAGGAAGAGGAAGAGTCCGTAACCCGAATCGCCCAGACAGAGTCCGAAGAAGAGCATGAAGAACGGAGCAAAGAACGGAGTCAGGTCCAGTTCGTTGTACTTCGGCAGCATATAGAGCTTGCAGATGGGTTCAAACCAGGAGAATAGTCCTTTGTTGTTCAATTGAATAGGTACATTGTCTTCCGGCGTAGGACCCACCATCTCATAATATACATTCGAATTGTTGAGGTATTCCCGGATCGAAGCTTCGCACGAAGCAGGAGCCCAACCCTGGAGCAACATCAGTTTCTCGCCGGCAACCTGTTCGGTACTGAGCACCACGCGTGAGAACTCTATATGACTTTGCACCTCTTTTTGTAACGCTTTCAACGACGGAATTCCACCAGCAGCTAACCCGGTCAATCGCATGCCGGCATCTTTCAGGAAAGTCTCCGTTTCCGCCAGCAACGCATCCAGTTTCGACAGCGAGTGAGCGGGCAGTTTTATTTGCTCCGCATTCACATCGACTTCAGTACCGTTCTTCGTCACCGTCACAAAGTACACTTTGGACGAAACCCGGTTGATGGTAATGGCATCATAGCTATCTTCCCACTCCGCCTGATACTGTCCTTCCGGGCAAGCATAGAATCCGATGTGGAATCCGGCATCTCCCAGACGTTTGATATCGGCCGGATTGAAGTCACCCCATGCGTGCAGAGCTTCCCGCTCCTTCGCATACGTTTGCTGTTGCACCTGCAGGCGGTTCTTCTCCTCGAGCAAGGCATCCACGTCGTACAGCACCTGCATACCACGTTCGGGAGTGCCCGCTTCGGTAGCAAGAGCAGCATCTTTCGGTTGCGGCAGGTTTTGCAGAAGCTTCAGCGTAGCAGCGATACGGGCCGAGAGGCGCAGTTTCTCTTGCAGTTCAGCATTTTCGGCAACTCCTTGTTGCTTCTCCACCACATGCACTACCCCCAGGTTCCGGAGTTCATCCAAGAATTCCGTATATTCCTTGTGGTAAGCCAGGAAGGTGAGTTTCTTCATTTTAGTGATCATGCTTCGGCCTCCTTCCTTTTTTCCTGTTGCGATTTCAGTATCTTCTGTGACGACTTCGAGAGATTCTCTTCGTCCTCCATGAAACGTTTGATCTTGCGCAGTGCATCCTGATAGCCCGGTATCTGTACCTTCTCAAAAAGATTCACTTTCTGGGTAGTCTTCTTACGGGCATGTTCCAGCAGGTTCAACTTAGCCAGCACGAATTCCCGCTCGATGGCCGTATGAGCCAACGTCTTCAGCAGGTGAATACCGTCGGCATACCACTTGGGAGCGTTGAACAGGCTGTACGGACGTATCTCAAAATCAATGTTCTCGAGCAACGGTATCCGCACGCCGGCTATCTTCCTGACACCCAGTTGCACGTCGTTCACCTTGATCAAAGAAGCGTCGAACTCATTCCACAGGGCAAACATGGTTTCATAGGCCTGGATCTGTCGTTCCAGCCTGCTCTCCAATTCAGCGGCTTCGGCTTTGCACCGTTTCACTTCCATGCGCAGCGCACTCTCCTTGTTCTTGATGATGGGGAGGGTACGCACCCGCACTTTCAGTTGCTTTTCCAGCTGCTGAAGGGAGGTCTTGTTATATTGAAACTTTATAGCCACTTTCTATATTCGATTTAGTTTTTCCAAAACTCGTCTACCAATTCTTTCTTGATATTCACCTCTTCCGGGCGGAAGTGCTTGCTGAGCAGTTCCCAAGCCACATCGAGCATCTCGGTGGTGTTCAGGTTGACGTCGATAGCCAGCAGCTTGTCCGAGTATTCCTTCGCGAAAGCCAGGGCACGTTCGTCGTAATTGGTCAGGTCGAAACCGTTTTCCAACTTCGTCTTCGCATTGGCAGCATCGGCATACAGACGCACACAAGCATTCATCACCTGAGGGTGGTCGCGACGGGTCTTCTTACCTGTTACCAACTGCTTCAAGCGGGAGAGCGAACGGAACGGGTCGACGATGACCTTACCGATATCGCTGTCGCGACGCAGGAAGAGCTGTCCTTCGGTAATGTAACCGGTGTTGTCGGGTACAGCATGGGTGATGTCACCACCTGAAAGTGTGGTCACCGCTATGATGGTGATGGAACCTCCGTCGGGGAACTGTACCGCCTTTTCGTAGATCTTCGCCAAGTCCGAGTAAAGCGATCCCGGCATAGAATCTTTCGAGGGAATCTGGTCCATACGGTTGGACACGATGGCCAGGGCATCGGAGTACGAAGTCATGTCGGTAAGCAGTACCAACACCTTTTCGTTGTTCTTCACGGCGAAATATTCGGCAGCGGTCAGGGCCATATCGGGTACCAACAGACGCTCTACCGGCGGGTTCTCAGTGGTATTCACAAAACTCACGATACGGTCCAGCGCACCGGCGTTGGAGAATACGTGCTTAAAGTACAGGTAATCGTCGTTCGTCATACCCATACCACCCAGGATGATCTTGTCCGTTTCAGCGCGCAGGGCCACGTTGGCCATCACCTGGTTGAACGGTTGGTCGGGGTCGGCAAAGAACGGAATCTTCTGCCCCGACACCAGCGTGTTGTTCAGGTCGATGCCGGCAATACCCGTGGCGATGAGTTCCGAAGGTTGCTTGCGGCGCACCGGGTTCACCGACGGGCCACCGATCTCGATTTCCTCTCCTTCGATAGCCGGACCACCGTCGATCGGATCACCGAAAGCATTGAAAAAACGTCCGGCCAGTTGCTCGCTGACCTTGACAGTAGGCGACTTACCCAGGAACACCACTTCGGCGTTGGTAGGGATACCTTCGGTACCTTCGAACACCTGGAGTGTCACTTCATCGCCCACCATTTTTACTACCTGAGCCAGTTTGCCGTTCACGGTAGCCAACTCGTCATACCCTACTCCCGTCGCTTTCAGCGAACAGGTAGCCTTGGTTATCTGAGTAATCTTGGTATATATCTTTTGAAAAGCTTTTGTTGCCATTTTCTTCTTTTTATCGGGTTAGACTTTCTTCTCGTTCACCAGCTCGGCCAACTGCACCTGGAACTTGTCATACTCTTCCGACTGGAATACCGAGTAGTTCATCTGCTTGCAGAGGTTGATCATCTTCTTGAAGTAATCCATCACCTCATTGAAGTTGTCGAATTCAAATTCCGTGTGGCACACGTCGATGACCATATTCAGGATAGCCTCCTGCCGCTCGATGGAAGTTACCGCATCGATGTCGTCGAACGCATCTTGCTGCAACACCACGAAGTCGATCAGTTCCGACTTCCAGAACGTCACGTGATATTCCACCGGCACACCGTCATCGCCCAGGATGTTGATCTGTTCGGCAATCTCCTTACCGCGTTGCAAGCGGGTCTTTATCTCGTTTACCTTCGACAGCCAGTCGGGTCCGATGTGTTCCGATATATATCGCTCGAATTCGGGATATTCCATGTATTTGGAGTAAGAGTCGATGGGGTTCACCGCCGGATAACGCTTCTTGTCGGCCCGTTCCTGTTCCAGGGCATAGAAGCAGCGGGCTACCTTCTTGGTGTTTTCCGTCACCGGTTCCTTCAGGTTGCCACCGGCAGGCGATACCGTACCGATGAAGGTGATGGAACCCGTTTCGCCATTGGGCAACTGCACATAACCGGCCCGTCCGTAGAAGTTGGAGATGATGGATGACAAGTCCATCGGGAAAGCATCCGGTCCGGGCAACTCTTCCATACGGTTCGACATTTCGCGGAGTGCCTGCGCCCAGCGCGAAGTAGAGTCGGCCATCAGCAGCACCTTCAGCCCCATGGCACGGTAGAATTCGGCAATGGTCATCGCCGTGTACACCGATGCTTCACGGGCCGCTACCGGCATGTTCGACGTATTAGCAATGATGATGGTACGTTCCATCAACTTACGTCCCGTGTGCGGGTCCACCAGTTCCGGGAATTCTGTAAAAATCTCCACCACCTCGTTGGCACGCTCGCCACAAGCAGCGATGATTACGATGTCGGCTTCCGCCTGTTTAGAGATAGCGTGCTGAAGCACCGTCTTTCCCGTACCGAACGGACCGGGGATAAATCCCGTTCCCCCTTCCACGATGGGGTTCACCGTGTCGATAACACGTACGCCGGTTTCCAGCAATTTGAAGGGACGCGGTTTTTCTTTATAATTAGTCATGGCACGCTTCACCGGCCATTTTTGCACCATGTTCACTTCGATGTCATTTCCTTCCTCGTCGGTCAGGATAGCTACCGTATCATATATCTTATAGTCCCCTTCGGCCACGATCGTTTTCACCGTAGCCGTACCTTTCAGGGTGAAAGGCGCCATAATCTTCACCGGCTGGAAGTTTTCATCTACCTGTCCGAGCCAGGCCGAAGAAGCCACCTTGTCACCCGGTTTCGCCATCGGCACGAAATGCCATTCTTTTTCCTTATTAAGAGGGAACGTGTACTGCCCCCTGCGGAGGAATACCCCATCCATCTTGTCCAAATCGTTCTGCAGACCATCGTAGTTTCGCGACAGCATGCCCGGTCCCAACGTCACTTCGAGCATGTGGCCCGTAAATTCGGCTTCGGCACCTACTTTCAGTCCACGCGTACTCTCGAACACCTGGACATACACATTCTTACCTACCACCTTGATCACTTCTGCCATCAACTTGTCGCCACCAGTGGAGATGTAGCAAATCTCATTCTGAGCCACCGGGCCGTCGACGACAAGGGTCACCATGTTGGCAATAACGCCACAAACAGTTCCTTTTGTTGCCATATATGTTTTTTTAGTTTATTTACTTGAATTCAGCCGGAATCCGTACTTCGTTTTTCAGATCACCGATCATCCGGCGGAAGAGTTGGTTGCCTTTTTCTTTGTCCAGTGACACCCAGCGTTCTATCATCTCCAGTCTTACCAGGAAAGCGAAAATGCGTTCGATGGTAAAGTAATGAAAGAAAGTAGCTTCTTCCAGCCAGTCCCAACGCAGCTGGTCGAGCTTCTTTTCGCGTTCCAGCAGTTCCTCCGTTTCGTGTATCTTCAACAAGGCATCGAAGTATTCCACCTCCCCCGACAGACCGAAGTCACGGGCACCCGAGGTACGCAAAGCTTCGCCCACCTCCGTATCACCCACCAGACTGCCGGCTACCTCCCACTTGTATTTGCGGGCTGTCAAAGCAATCAGGATATTATTCAAATGAAGGTTGAAAGCAAACCAGGAAGCAACAAACGGATTGCTGCTTTTCATGGTATGCGCATAGTACAACGCAGCCAGGCGATTCTCCGGAAGGATTCCCTCGTCGAAGTCGGCTTGCAGGTATTGCGAGATGAAGGTGGCTAAGTAAGCCGGAAAGTGTTTTACCTCCGGTTGCCCGCCTTCCCGGATCTGTTCGATAGCTTCAGACAGTTCGGCAGCAGTGAAACAACCTCGTTCGTCTGTCTCCGCCTCCTTATCTTTCAGCAGGCGAAGCACATTCTCGTTGTCGAACTTCAGGTAGAACAAGTCTACCAACCCCTTGTCCTGTGCAGACAAGTCGGGATAAATCCCTGTTTTGAAGTCGGCCACCGTATAGCTGAGCTTGCTGTCGTCCAGAGTGACATCGGGCAATCCTGCTATCAGGTAATAATATTTACTCATAGATTTTCTTTTTAGAAAAGCATTTCCACCAGTTGCGGACGCAAGAACTCTTTAAAGTAGTTCATGAACTCCTCTTCGCCGAAGTTCACCTTGTACGAACCGTCGGCCGGAGAAACAGAGAAGAGTGTTTTGATGCCATTCACTTGTTCTATTTTGACGCCCTTGTCCAGCAAAGCTTTGGCATGGGCTGCAAAATACTTTTTCAATGAGTCAGCATCGGCAGTAGAAATAACAATAGGTTCGTTGGTGCTCCAGCGGGAGGCCAACGCTACGATAAATGCTTGTAGAAAATCTTTGTTTTGAGTAAACTCCTGGATGGGTGCAGCGACAATTTTATCTGTCACCAGTGTAGCAATCTCCGATTTCAGTGCATTCACAGCCTGCGCTGCAAACAATTTCAGTTCGGATTGCGTATTTTCAGCCAGTTCATTGGCGGTTTTTCGGGAAGAAGAAATAATTGTCTCCGCCTCTTTACGGGCATCTTCTACAATTTTCTTAGCTTCTTCCTGGGCAGAAGCTATCAGTCGGCGGGCTTCTTCATTTCCCTTTTCTACACCTTCCCGATAGATTTTATCGGTCAGCGTTTGAATTTTGGTTTCCATACTATATGATTTGTTTTTTAGTTGTTCGTTCTTGGTATCAGTACAAGTCATTCGGTTAGGCGTCGCCAAAAATACAAAAAACAGTCCGTACCCCCAAAACAATACAAGGAAAAAGGAAATATTTTTATAAAATAGTAGAGGATGAAAGGTATAGAAACAAGTAAGCCCTTCCGTACGTATTTGTACGAAAGGGCTTCTGTTATAAGTGGCGGCTACCTACTCTCCCACTGTTACGCAGTACCATCGGCGTGACAAGGCTTAACTTCTCTGTTCGGAATGGGAAGAGGTGGAACCCTTGTGCTATAGCCACCTGAATAAGGGTGACATGA
>JAVBUC010000020.1:0-54489 GCA_031555765.1 Bacteroides sp.
ACTTTCTCATGGATTGAGAATTACAGAAGAATGACCACGGATTATGAGTTCCGAACAGAATCCGCCGAAGCGATGCTACAAATAACCTTCTGTCAAATCATGCTTAAGAAAATTAAGCAATAAATTCAAAACAGCTTCTTATATGTTGGGCATAGTTTAAATCACTAAAATTTGTGTGAACACACTATATCGTCGCACCCTTCAGCCATACTCTCTATCATCTCCCTGCCCCTTTTCCGAGGAATACGAATACTCTCCCCAACAATCAACATATCTTCAATGGTTGGATTCCCGTGATTGTTGACAGAGGTGGCGTGTTCGCCGTTATACCCGTTGCTGCACCGGGTCAGGTCGTAAGCCGGAGCCAATGACCAAATGCCCTCCCGGGAGATAAAGCTAAAATTCTTGGCATGGTCGTCCTTGTTTTCAGTCAATACATTGAAAACCATGCGGCGGAACATCTCGTCTACCTGCTTGGGATCTTGGGTAAGGTAGCCGGTGAGGTGGAGCAGCGTTTTGTATTCCAGTTTGGGTTGCGAGATTGATTCGTTGAGCAGTGCTCCTGCGGTGGCTATATGTAGCCGGACGCCGTTTTCTATGTCAAAACGTTTGGTGGCGAAATACTTTCCGTCCATCAGTTTAAAGTCAGGGACGGTTATTCCACATTGACGGGCAATTTCGTTGTAGCGGTATTCCATTATCCCCATATCTTTGGGATCGTAGGTATGTCTGAACTTCACTAACCAGGAGCCTTCCGCATCGTGGAGCAAACATTTGGGGCGACACCCACCGGAATTACCGCTATTAAAGTAAAGTACCTCTTCATCCTTATCAGATTTCTCGGACAGTACATCCAATGCCATTTGCTGAAGATCGTCCAGTTTGGGCAGTGACTTTTCCTCACCGATGTAGGTTTCCGGAATATAGCAGAGTGCACCCATACCGGATGTGCCAACGATGCTTAATCGTTGTAAAGGGGTTAGTTCGATGTCGTTTACTCCTTGCTTTTTTAGTAAGCGGTTGAGCAGGTAACGTCCGTAACCATCGGGCAAACTATCTTCGAAGATACCAAAGTTGCCCCAGAACGGTTCCGGCTGGGCGATGAAGAGGTCGGGCTTTAACGGCAGGTCTAGCGGGGAGATGGAAAATCCGTTGACCAGCCATTCTTTATCATACTGGAAGGCACACAGGCGATTGTCGGGCGTCATGCTGAGCGTTCCGATGTTTCGGTTGTGATAGGTTACTGTTAGTTTATTTACTGATTTCATTGCGCCCCTTCTTTCTGTTCTTGTTCTTGTTGATTATTTCCAATTCCTCCATCGTACTGAATAGCGGCTCGGATAGCAGCTCTTTGATGGCTTTGGAGTAGCCCAATGCCTTGCCCAATGCCACGTAGGATGCCAGTGAGATGGTATGCTTCTGCTCGAACTTGGCAATGGTGGGTGTGGGGACACCACTCAGTTCGGTGAGTGCTTCCCGGGAAAGTCCCTTCTCCAGCCTGCGCTTCTGCATATTATGTGCAAGAATAGCTAATAGCTCTTCCGGAGTATCGATGTCGAAGTTGTAGAGTAATGGCATATAGTTGTATCTGATTAATCTGATAATCGTTGTGTTTAGATATCATTGTATCTGAATACAAATGTAATGCATTTGCTCCTGAAATCCAAATAGGATGAACTGTTTCTGTTCGGCTCCGCATAAATCATATATCCAGGAAAATCCTCATCCTGCATCAAGCATGACGAATTGGCTTTGTGCTATTTTCTGTTTTAAGACATCTGCACCTCTTCCGATCAGGCTACCATCCACTATCTCAAAAGTATATGTGTGGCCGGATACATCTGACTTCGTTAGCTTTTCTTGAGCTAAAGCCGGACTTACGGTGGCTGCCAGTGCTATGCATAGAACCAAATTCTTCATCTGTTTTTACTTTTAAATTAGGTACATCCTCACAATTATTTTATACTATTTCTTGGAGACGTAGAATGGTGAAAAAGACTGCAAAGAATCCTTTGTGAAAATCAAGACACACCTTTTTATATTTTATCATAGATCATGTTGGGCATCCATTTGAAGAGGATGGCGACAAGGTTCCAGCGTTTGGTGATGTAGGCTACTTTCTTCTTTTTCTTGATGGCATCATAGATCTGTCGTGCTGCCTTGTCGACAGTGGACACCCAAGACAGTCCTTCTCCTTTGGCCATATCCGTGTCGACAAACCCCGGTCGTATATCTGTAACAAATAGTCGTTTGTTCAGCTTTTTCGCCTTTTTGCGTAATGCTTCCGTATAATTTATCTGATACGCTTTGGTGGCGTTGTACGAAGGTGCTTGCCATTCGCCCCGGAGTCCGGCTAACGAACTTATTACGACCAAATGCCCCGATTCCTGCTTCTCGAAAAAGCGGAAGCTCCAATCTGCTATATTGGTAAAGCCTGTCACGTTGGTGTTTATTGTTCTTTTTTCTGTTTCGAAATCCAGTGTTGTATTTATATCGCCGGTTCCGGAACAGATTATTAGCAAATCTAAGCCGCCGAGTTCTTCAACCAGTTTTTCGAGAGTCTCGGTCGTCTTCTCAGTATCAACGATGTCGAGTGTGTGGGGGTGGAAGTGATCGGGGCTTTCCGACTTTAGTTCGCTGAGGAGCCTGGTACGCCTGCCTGTTATGCCGACTTTATAGTCGTCATTAGCCAGTAGTCGCGCCAGGGCTTTGCCTATTCCGGAGGTTGCACCTATGATTATTGCTTTCTTCATTCTTTGTCTTTTATATTATGTGAGAACTGTTTTCATAATTGAACTGGTTGGATTTTGGTATTCGCTTTACAAAAATAGTGCAAGAACAGCAGACGGGAAAATAAACTATACTTAAGGATGGTGAAATCTTTTGCGTTCTGTTTAATTTATCCCTTCACAAAATACACCCGGTTCCCGCGTCCGGCCCGCTGGATAATTCCCCGTTCCACAAACCCCTTCAAGTCCGCTGCGGCCACATCTTTCAATCGTCCGGTGAGCGCGGAGTACGTGGGGCGGTCTATGAAGCCATGCTGAGCAATATGATCCATCAGTATTCGTTCCTGCTCTTCGGTGGTCAGGCGGGTGTTGGACTGCCGGTGGCGCACCTCGGGCGAGCGTTCCAGTCCGCCCTTGCTCATCTGCTTCACAAACTTTTTGGAAGGCCGGAAGTTGACGCCCGTGAAGCGGACGGAGGCCGACCGGATATCGTCCCGCCGGGCCACGAGTTTGCTGGACTTTATCCGGCCGGAGAAGTAGCCGAACTCTCCCAGTTCCATCCGGTAACCATCGCCCAGGTACTCGGCCGTCAGGTCCATGATCTCCATCAACGCCCCGGCCATCATGCCATCCTTGAAGCCGCAACGCTGCTCCACGCGGCGAAGCAATTCGTCGGCCGAAATGGTGCGCTGGTAAACGATGGTGGGGTACAGTGTTTCCGTCTCGCCCTCTTTGGTGGTGAGCGAAGCTTTCTTTTTCAAATCGTAGTAAGCCATAAGTCTGAATGATTTAGATGAATATGTCAGTAAAATGTAAGTCGGCGGGCAGTCATGCCTAAGCCTGAGGTTAGTAAAAACTAAACTTGCAGGCAGTTGAAAACAACTTCCGGGTTAGTAGAAATTAGTTGTTTTTTTCTAAACGGGGTACTCAATATATAGGCACCGAGAATAAAGTAAAGCATAATATCCGTCTGGATTGAGCGAATACTTTTCAGAACAGTGCATCAACGGATTTGGCGTTTATTATAATGAGCTACATTCAGCCATTCACTCCCAGCTAAGGAAGTTGCCATCCTCCAGTATATCGAAAAAATGCCCTTTTCTGATAAAGAAGTCAGGGTGTGACTCAATTTTTTGCCTGAGTTCTTCCATATCACGAAACTGGGAACTTTGTTGCTCAAATAACATACTGGAAGATACATAAGTATTCACATGGAAATAGTCCAATTCTTTGAAAGCATTGCCGAACAATACGCCATTGTTGGTATAGCCAACAAAACCATTTTGCCTTTTTTCATTTGCTCCTTCTGAGGTATCCAGGTGAAACAATCCACGATTTAGAAAGAAATGCTCAACTTGTTCATCAAAAGATAGGTGGTCTAAACCATTGGGAGTTAAGGCGCGTTCCTTATATCGTTCAAGAAAATGGGGGTGAAAATCAAATTTACCAATTCTATCATACATTATTTTAAGCCAGATAATTCCCTTCCCTGTTGTTTTTTCGTATTTGAGATAAGGTATCATGGCTGGACATTTTCTTTCGTTTCTATCGCGTGCAAGTAGAATCACTTTCCATGTGTTTCCTGACTTTGATTTCCATGAATAATGACTAATAACAGGGAATAACACTGCTTTGATGAATTTTCGGCGAGTTCTATTTTTCTCGTCTATTATTTTCTCATAGAAATTAGGATAATCTCTGTTGATTTCTTTACACACTTCTGGAAGTGTCATGGCTGGTACTAACATATTATTTTTTTATTAGATTAATAGCATACATGTTTGTTTATCTTAATTCAAGCAGAGATGTTGTTCTTGTTCAATTGAGTCTAAGTTCTTGATTCTCTTACATGAAGTAAGGTGCAAATGCTTGTTGACTATTCAGTCAAAGTATTCGCAGAGCTAATTTATAAGGAATAAATGTAAAATGAAACAGAAACAGGAAATTTCAAAGAAAAAAAACGCTATCTGGAGAGAGAATTATAGCGATTTTAAAACAGGAGTATAATTGGTTTATTGATAAATATTTACTTGCCACTTCTGTTTCTTCATATTGCAGAGGGTGAGCACCTTTCTGCTTTAATTGGTACGAATGGGCGTTGGATTCTGAAAACCGCTTCTGCTAAACAGATTATTCTCTGTAGCTACAGAACTAGTCTACCACAAAAGCACAGGAAAAGAAGCGACTGATACGGACAAATTCAGGGCTTTACCAGTTTCCTTTTCAACAACTGCAATTCTACCGGAAACATTTGTATCGCCAGTCCTCCTAAAACAGTAAATGCTGCGAAAGGCAAATCCAATATCCCTTTCTGCCAGGCAACCGAATAAGCCCATATTGACAAAGGCAAGAATAGAAATATGGAGGTAAGTAATCCGGGCGAGAAAGTACGTTTTACTATCGAACTACCTATATGCGCAGTCAATGTATTGATGAATGCCAGCCCTGCAAACAGGTATGAAAACAGAGGACACGAAAAACCGACAGATGCACAACAGAATCCGAGCACAATAACAGCACTATTGGTTACGAGAAACTCGGCCCAACCCATGTGGATCCCCGACATTCTTTCTGCCCAACCTTTCCAGTCGAGGAAATATTCTTCCATGATATGTGCAGCATAAGCTACTATCAATATCCAAAGGGGTAAGGTATCCATGGTATGCAATTTTTTATGGGGTTCTTTCGCCAGTTTTTGCCTTCACTTCTTTCTTCATTTTAATTAATGCCAATGATTCATTTTGGGGGCTTAACCATTTCTCAAATTCATACGGAATATACCCTAATTTTGAGTATAATAAAATTCCTTTCGTGTTTGTATTAAAACATGAAAGATGAAGTTCTGAAACATTGTATTTCTCTGCGGCAGTACGCTCCATTGTTTGAATCAGGTATTTACCGACTCCCATATTGCGATAGCTGGCATTTTCAATCACATTTCCAATCGAGCAATAGTGATTTACCTCCACCTCATAGAAATTTGCAAATCCGGCAATGTCATCATTAAGCAAAATCACTGTCGAATCAAAGCGATTATAGCAGCTTCCAGTTGGCTTTCAGTCAATGGGTATTCTGCCCTTGGAAACATAAAGAACAATTCTTCCTCATTTTTAGGGAGTTGACTGATCTTTTTAAGATCGTCTGCTTGAACAGCTCTGTATGAAATCTGCCACACCATTTACAAGTTCGCTTTACTTCCATACCCTTATTCGTTTTAATTTCGCCTCCTTTTTGTCACCATAAGTAAACCATTGTCAAGACATGTCAACTAATGCGTCACTGTGACATCGGGCTTCACCGCAAAAATGTTTCGCGGTAGAAATACGGTATAAAAATAGAGTGAGAAACGGGTACTGACAAAAAGTGATGGGTAAGTGTTAAAACAAAGAAAGTCCCTCAAAATGAGAGACTTATTTCTTGTTGATTACAGTTGTTTATAGTTAATTCTAAGCCCTTACTTCCCGATGCAGAAATTCTTAAAGATATTCTGCAACACCATATCATTCGTCACTTCACCAGCAATATCATTCAAATAGAAGATACATTCCCGGATATCCTGCGACAGGAAATCACCGGAAATATTCATGGTTAATCCTTGCTGTACCCGCCCGATAGCTTCCAACGCATGGATCAACGCTTCATGATGACGTACATTCGTCACAATCACATCATTTTGAGTAATGGTAGGCAGGTGGGCAGCTTCCACCAGCATGGCTTGCAACTCCTCCGTATGGATACGACACTTAGCAGAGATGAAAACGTGGCTGATGTGCTCCGTGGGGTAGGAGGCGAGTACCGAAAGAATATCCTTCTGCTGATCCGCATTGATCAGGTCGGCTTTGTTGAAGACCAGTATAAGGTGCTTGTCCTCACATCGGGGGAGAATCTTTTCCGATAACTGTGCCAGCTGCGCCTGGGCGTCCGAAGCATCGATCATCCAGAGTACTATCTCGGCCTGATCCAGTTTCTGGAACGTACGTTCGATACCCAGCGTTTCTATCGTGTCGTTGGTGTCGCGAATACCGGCGGTATCGATGAACCGGAAGGTGATGCCGCCGATGTTCACCGTGTCCTCAATAACATCGCGGGTAGTGCCGTGTATATCGCTGACGATGGCTTTCTCTTCATTCAACAGTACATTGAGCAGGGTCGATTTCCCAGCATTTGTCTCGCCTACGATGGCAACGGGTACTCCATTCTTAATGGCATTCCCCACGCTGAACGAATCAGCTAACCGGCAGATGACCCGCTCGATCTCGTCGGCCAACGCACGGAGGTGGCTACGGTCGGCAAACTCTACCTCCTCTTCGCTGAAGTCCAGTTCCAGTTCAATCATCGATGTGAAGTGAAGCAACTTCTCCCGCAGTTCGGTCAGCTCCCGGCTGAATCCACCACGCATCTGACTCATAGCCAACCGGTGTGTGGCGGCGGACGACGAAGCAATCAAGTCGGCCACTGCTTCGGCCTGGCTCAGGTCCATCTTGCCATTGAGGAATGCCCGTTGCGTGAACTCTCCCGGCTGTGCCAGACGGCACCCCTTAGCTATCAGCAGCTGCATCACCCGTTGCAGGATGTAAGCCGAACCGTGACAAGCTATCTCCGTACTGTCCTCACCCGTGTACGAGTGCGGAGCCCGGAACAAGCTGACCAACACCTCGTCTACCACCTCTTCACCCTCATAGATGTGTCCGAAGGTCAGCGTATAAGGATTGCGTTCCGATAACGGCTTTCCGGTGGCTGGAGTAAAGATCTGATCAGTGACGGCAATGGCGTCGGAACCCGACACCCGAATGGTTCCGATGGCTCCACCCTGAGCGGTGGCAATGGCGCAGATAGTTTCTTGATTCATTGTACGTTGGATCTTTGCCCGGCAAAAGTACAGGTTATTTTTAGGAATTGTACTATGAAATGATAAAATAATACTGGATAGTCTGCCTGCATAACCCTATCTTTGTCAAAAACATAGTAAATCTGATATCATGCGAAAACAACTCCTCTTACTGGCCTTGGTGGCTGCTTTTCTCTGGGCTTGTGCGCCGAAACAACCCGCTGTTTCTTCGTTTATCCGGGTACAAGACGGTAAACTGATGCGTGGTGATACACCTTATTTATATATAGGAACGAATTTCTGGTACGGTGCCATCCTCGGCTCTGAAGGCGAAGGGGGTAACCGTGAACGTCTGCATCAGGAGCTCGACTTCCTGAAGAGCATCGGCGTGGACAACTTGCGTATTCTCGTGGGCTCGGATGGCGACCGCGGCATCACCGCCAAGGTAGAGCCTACCCTGCAAATCGCTCCGGGTGTGTACAACGATACCATCCTGGCCGGACTGGACTACCTGCTGGTGGAGATGTCCAAGCGTGATATGGTAGCCGTGCTCTACCTCAATAACTCCTGGGAGTGGAGCGGCGGTTATTCCATGTACCTGCAATGGGCAGGCTACGGAAAGGCACCGGTTCCGGCAGTCGACGGTTGGCCGGCCTACATGGAGTATGTGAAACAATTCCCCCAATCGGATAGCGCGAAGGCCTTGTTTGCCAATTATGTGAAAGATATGGTAACACGCGTCAATAGGTATACGCAGATAAAGTATGTGGATGATCCCACGATTATGTCGTGGCAGATTGGCAACGAGCCTCGCGCTTTCTCCGACGAAAATAAAGCACCCTTTGCGGCCTGGTTGGCCGATGTGGCTGCCCAGCTCAAGTCGCTCGACCAGAACCACCTGATATCGGTAGGAAGCGAGGGCAAGCACGGCTGTGAGCAGGATATTGATCTCTACGAACAGATCCATGCCGATGCCAATGTAGACTACATGAACATCCATATCTGGCCGTACAACTGGGGTTGGGTTTCGAAGGACAGCATTGCCGAGAAGCTCGATGTAGCCAAGGCGAACACGAAGAAGTACATCGACGAGCACATCGTCCTGGCCCGCAAGTACAACAAGCCGGTAGTGCTCGAAGAGTTCGGATTCCCACGGGATGGCTTCCAGTTCACCAAGACATCGACCACCGCTTCGCGCGATAGCTATTACGCGTATGTATTCGATCTGATTGCCGATCCGGCTGCTACCGACGGCTACCTGGCCGGATGCAACTTCTGGGCATGGGGCGGCTTTGCTAATCCTTCTACCGAGCACATCTACTGGCAAAAAGGCGATGATTATACCGGAGACCCGGCCCAGGAAGAACAGGGCTTGAACTCCGTGTTCTCATCTGATACCACCATCGGAATTATTCAGGCTGCCAATCAGGCAGTGAAGAAATAACAATTAGACGGTGTCAAATGAGTGATTAGACAGTATGATAATTACTCTTTGACACCGTCTAATCACTTATCACTAACCGCTAATCACTAATTTATGAAACTTCATCTACTCTCCCTTTGTCTGCTGCTTTCCCTGACCGTATCCTGTGCAGGAGTCAAAGCAGAAACCAAAGAAAAGCCGACTGTTGTGGAGAAGAACGGTGCCCTGTGGGTGCAGGGAACGCAACTGGTCAATAAGAACGGGGAACCGCTCATGCTGAAAGGCGTGAGCTACGGTTGGCACAACCTGTGGCCGAGGTTTTACAATGCCGAGTCGGTCAAAGCATTGGTCGACGACTGGAACTGTACCGTGCTGCGTGCAGCCATCGGGGTGGAACTGAAAGCCAGTTATCTGCAAGCCCCTGAAGAGGCCGTTCGTTGCGCCACAGCAGTAGTCGATGCGGCGATAACCAACGGCGTGTATGTTATCATCGATTTCCACAGCCACCACATCCGCTTGGAAGAGGCGAAGACCTTCTTTACCGATATGGCCACCCGCTATAAAGGCATTCCCAATGTTATCTACGAGATATTCAACGAGCCGGTGGACGACTCTTGGGCCGAGGTGAAAGCCTATTCCGAAGAAGTGATCCGCACCATCCGCGCCATCGAACCCGATGCGCTGATACTCGTAGGCACTCCCCATTGGGATCAGGATATACACCTGGCTGCCGATGATCCCATCACCGGACAGACCAACCTGATGTACACCTTGCATTTCTACGCTGCCACCCACAAACAGTTCTTGCGAGACCGGGCTGACTATGCCTTGGGAAAAGGACTTCCGTTGTTCGTGTCGGAATGTGCCGGTATGGAAGCTTCGGGCGACGGACCCATCGATCTGGAGTCGTGGACTGCATGGCTCCGTTGGATGGAACAACACCAAATCAGTTGGGCAGCCTGGTCGGTCTCCGATAAAACCGAGACCTGTTCCATGATGCTCACCGCTGCTTCGTCCGAAGGGCCGTGGCAAGACCGTGTGCTGCG
This sequence comes from Bacteroides sp., assembly GCA_031555765.1. Taxonomy (GTDB): domain Bacteria; phylum Bacteroidota; class Bacteroidia; order Bacteroidales; family Bacteroidaceae; genus Bacteroides. The sequence continues at coordinate 10,027 of JAVBUC010000020.1, forward strand.
GGAGTGGGGGCGGACGGTACGTACCGAATTGAAAACAATTACAAAACCCTGATAAAAGGCACATGAAACGATTATTCCTGATAGCTGCATTGTCGGTAAGCCTGTTGGCTGCCCATGCTCAACCGGCCCAGACAGAACCGGCCACCCACTTTGACTACTGTGTGAAGATGACTAACGACTGGGTGTTCTATGCCCCGCAGCAACCGTTGCTGCAAATCGTTGCGGCCAACCATAAAGCAGCTTCCCAAGCTGTGGTACGCTTGGATATCACTACCGATCAGCGTTGCCCGCTTTCGGCCTTCTCGCAGTCGGTGGCTTTGCAGCCGGGCGATTCCACACAGGTCGATTTCTCCTTTACCCTGCCCGCACCGGGCTTCTACCGTTGCCTGCTCACCGAAGACGGGCAAGAAGTGAAACGCTTCAACATCGGTTACGAGCCGGAAAATATCGTCTCCCTGCCCGATAATCAACCCGACCTGAAATGCTTCTGGGACAAGGCTCGGACAGAACTGGCTCAGGTAGCCCCCGAGTACCAATTGACGCTGATTCCCGACTCCTCAAATAATGTACGCAAGCTCTACCGGGTGAAGATGAAGTCGCTCGGCGGTGTCGAGGTTTCCGGATTCTACTCCGTACCCACCAAGAAAGGGAAGCACCCCGCCATCATCTACTACATGGGATATGGTTCTAAGCCCTGGGCACCGGGCGGTAACCCCGACTATGCAGAGTTCGTCCTTTCCGTTCGCGGTCAGGCACTGAACCAGCCCACCAACATGTACGGCGACTGGATCACGTACAACCTGAACGATAAAGACAATTACTACTACCGCGGTGCTTTCATGGACCTCGTTCGCGCCATCGACTTCGTAGCTTCCCGCCCCGAGGTACGTGCCGACGCCATCTTCGCCGAGGGAGGAAGTCAGGGAGGAGCCTTCTCGCTGGCCGCCGCTGCACTGGACCATCGCCTGCGTGCCATCGCACCTACCGTCCCGTTCTTGTCCGACTATCCCGACTACTTCCGCATCGTGCATTGGCCCGCTTCGGCTGTGCTGGGCAAGCAGAAAGAGCTTGGTATGAGCGATGCCGACATGTACCGTGTATTGTCGTACTTCGACATCAAGAACCTCGCCAGCTGGATCAAGTGTCCGGTTATCATGGGCGTAGGTTTGCAGGACGAAGTCTGCCCGCCGCATACCAACTTTGCCGGATATAATCGGATTTCAACTGAGAAGCAATACTTTATTTATCCGCTCTGCGGGCACTATACGCCCGAAAGCTGGAATCAGGAACGACTGAATTTCTTTAAGAAGTTTCAATAAAATTTTAATGGTTATCTTCTGATGGCAAAATGACAAAATTGACATTCTGTTAAATGAAAGGGCTCTAGAATCGATTCTTTGGGCTCCAACTCAGGGTTGGCCGAAAAGAGTCGATTCTACGCTTTTATTGGGTTGTCTATATGATGTTTCATTTCACCTATTTGTTGTCTTTTTGGTTGTGTATTTGTTTATTTGGAGTGAGGAATTTCTTTTTATGCATTTTTTGTTTGATAAATGATAGTCTGAATATGGGTGTGATTTCTACCCAATTAGCTCCTGAAAACCATCATTATAAGGTTCGCCTCGAATGTTTAAAACATCGGGGGTCAATGTTTAAAACATTCGACCCCGATGTTTTAAACATTCGAGGTCAGTCTTGCCTGCTTTTTTGCCGAAGTGAATTGAATAAACATCCATTTCCGACGCTTCGACTTGCTTGTTTCTGAATAAAAATACCGCATATTCATACGTTACTTTAGCTGGAAGCTCTCAAAACTGTAAAAGTACAGTAAGACAAACTATCCGTTTGGGTGAAATTGTGAAAGAAAAACGCCCGATCGGCAAGAAAAATGCACTCACCGACAATGGAGTGTTGCAATCGGCTAAAATTGTATCAGAATAAAACAAAAGCGTCACCTATTTTTGCAACCGTAAACTAATCAAAACAATCTTACCATGCGAAAATGTTTTTTATTCATTGTAACCCTTGCGTTGTTTCTGGTGAGTGCCTCCCCTGCACAAGCTCAGAAGTATGAAGGGCTGGCCGACACTCCCGCGATGGGCTGGAACAGTTGGAACAAGTTCGCCTGCAACATCGACGAAGACATTATTAAAGGTATAGCCGACCAAATGGTGGAAACCGGTCTGCGCGATGCCGGCTACATCTACTTAAACCTGGACGACTGCTGGCACGGAGAGCGAGATAGCCTCGGCTTCATCCAGGCCGATCCGGTAAAATTCCCCTCCGGTATCAAAGCTTTAGCAGATTATGTACACGCACGCGGCTTGAAGCTCGGTATCTACTCCGATGCCGGACGGAAAACCTGCGGCGGTCGCCCCGGTAGCTTTGGCCACGAATACCAGGATGCTCTTCAATATGCCCGTTGGGGAATAGACTACCTGAAATACGACTGGTGTGAAACAGAAGACATCAACCCCGTAGGTGCTTACAACCTGATGCGCGACGCCTTGCGTGCCGCCGGACGTCCCATCTACTTCAGCATGTGCGAATGGGGAACCGCCAAACCCTGGGAATGGGCAGCCGAAACGGCACACTCCTGGCGTACCACGGGCGATATCTTCAACTGTTTTGACTGCATTGACCAGCATCCCGGCTGGGCCGCTTTCGGTGTACTCCAGATTCTCGATATGCAAAAAGGTCTCCGCAAGTATGCGGGTCCTGGCCACTGGAACGATCCCGACATGCTCGAAGTAGGCAACGGACAGGCCGTTGGCGAAGACCGCGCACACTTCACCATGTGGTGTATGCTTTCCGCGCCGCTCATCCTGGGTAACGACCTGCGCAACATGACACAAGAGACCAAAGATATCATACTGAATAAGGAAGTAATCGCCATCGATCAGGATAAACTTGGCGTACAAGGTCTGAAACATTCGGCCGAAGACGGGTTGGAGTTCTGGTTCAAACCGCTTGCCGGAGGCGACTGGGCTTTTTGTGTTTTAAACCGGGATGTTAAATCGAAGACATATACCATCGATTGGCAGACATTTAACTTTACGGATGATGAAGTATCCAAACTTTCAACTAACTTTGATACAAAGGTATATAGTATTCGTAACCTTTGGGCCAAAGATATGAAAAAAGCGGTAGAAGGCAACACAAAGAAAATCAAGCAAGTAACTATTTCAGGGCATGACGTATTATTATATAGATTGTCCGAAATAGTGAAGTAAAGGAAAATATGCAGAAGAGAAATAGTACTACTTAAAGATAAAATTGTATTTGTCTTTAAGTAGTAAACGTTTTACCTTTGTTATTGTGAAGTTTGTAAATTCAGTTATTTAAATCTAATTAGTAATGATGAAGAACATTATGTTGTTTTTCGTGGCACTCTTGGTGAGTTGCCATGTGATGGCTCAACAGACAGTCGTTACCGGTACGATTACCGATGCGAACGATGGTTCCCCTTTGATAGGAGCCAATGTTGTAGTGAAAGGTGTTACCAGCGTCGGCACCATAGCCGATATAAATGGTAAGTTCAGTATCAATCTTCCCGCCGGCCGGCGAGTGTTAACCATTTCTTGCATCGGCTATAAGTCGCAAGATATTACCCTGGCTTCCGGACAAAAAGTGGTGAATGTAGCCATGCGGGAAGATACCGAATTGCTCGACGAAGTAGTCGTAATCGGCTACGGTACGATGAAGAAGAGCGACCTCTCGGGTGCCTCTTCGTCGGTCGGCGAAGACAAAATCAAAGCAACGATTGCTACCAACCTCGACCAGGCCATGCAAGGTCGTGCAGCGGGTGTAAACACCGTTATGACTTCCGGTGCTCCGGGTTCGGCTGCCTCAGTTCGCATCCGCGGACAAGCTACCCTGAATGCTGGCGCAGAACCCCTTTACGTTATTGATGGTGTTATCTGGCAAGGTGGATCTACCAAAGGCTTGGATTTAGGACTGAATCTAGGTAACGGTATCGGTACTGTATCTCCGCTTTCTACATTAAACCCTTCAGACATCGTTTCGATGGAAATTCTCAAAGATGCTTCGGCTACCGCTATCTACGGTGCACAAGGTGCCAATGGTGTAGTCCTAATTACTACCAAACGTGGTAAAGCAGGAGAAGCTAAATTTACGTACGAAGGTATGTTCGGTGTACAGGAACAAGCCAAGCGATTGGATATGATGAATCTGCGCCAATATGCAACATACTCTGATGCTATTTCTAAGACAACAGGTGGATCGACTGGTACGCCGGAGTACATGGATCCTTCATTGTTGGGTGCTGGTACCGATTGGCAGAACGCCGTGTTCCGTCCTGCACCTATGCACCAGCATACCGTATCGGCTGCCGGTGGTACAGATAAGGTGAAGTATTACGTATCTGGTTCGTTCATGGATCAGGAAGGTACCATTATTGGTTCGGACTTCAATCGTTTCTCTGTTCGTACCAATCTGGACGCACAGCTTAAGTCGTGGTTGAAATTAGGTCTGAATGCCATGTACTCCAATACTAAAGAAAACTTGACCCGCGCCGAAGGTTCGGAAGGTATCTTAACGTATTCTCTGTTGACACCACCGGATATACCTGTGTATGATGCCGATGGTAACTATGCTTCGAAAGTACGCGAAGGATATACTCGCGTAAATCCTATCGCTATTGCCGATATGGACGATAACAAACTGGATCGCCGCAAATTGAATGGTAACATCTATCTGGATGTGACTCCGATTAAGGGACTGAACTGGCGTTCTGAATTAGGTTTTGACATTGGTGACACACGTTCGGAAGCGTGGCAGCCTACGTATGACTTTGGTAACGGTATTGCCCGTGGTATCAATAGCCTGTCTTTCCAGAAGAGTTCCAATACATTTTGGCAGTTGAAGAACTACCTGACTTACAACGGACAGATTGGTAAGCATGGATTCTCCATCATGGCAGGACAAGAAGCTTGGGAATCGAATCATGACTGGCAGCGCATCACAGGGAAAAAACTGCCTGGAAATAATATCCTGAACCCATCTATGGCTGAAGAAGCAGACAGATCATTTTCCAATGGATTCGGCGATCAAGCTATGGCTTCGTTCTTTACCCGCGAAACCTATAATTATGCCGACCGGTATTTGTTGACTTATACCTATCGTTATGACGGTTCTTCTAATTTCGGTCCTAACAACCGTTGGGCAGGATTCCACTCGGTAGCTGGTTCGTGGAGATTTTCTAACGAAAAGTTCCTGGAAGGTGCGAAATCATTTCTCAGCAACGGTAAGATTCGTCTGGGTTGGGGGCAAACCGGTAATTCTGATATTGGTGGTGGAAAATGGAGTGCCAACTTAGTGATGTTCCCCACCGATCTGGGTGGAGGTTACAAACAGAATCAGATTGCTAACCCGAATGTACAGTGGGAAACACAGGAGCAATGGAACTTGGGACTTGATTTGAGTTTCTTCCATGACCGTATTAACCTGACGATTGATATGTATGACAAAACGGCTAAAGACATGTTGATGCCGTTACAGTTGCCCACCTACTTCGGTTCTCGTGGTAATGGAAACTCTGCTTTGGCTGCTCCTTGGGGTAACTACGGTACTATCAACAATAAGGGATTGGAAATCTCCTTGAATACACACAACCTGACAGGTGCATTCACTTGGGATACAGACTTCCAAATCTCTTTCAATAAGAACAAATTGGTAGCCCTTTCCGGAACAGATGCTGCGGCTATCGAAGGTTACGGACAATGGAGTGACGTAGTAAGTCTTTCTGAGATCGGTAAACCGTTGTATCAGTTCTACGGATACATTGCCGATGGTGTGTATAAAGACAAAGCTGATATCGAAGCACATCTTTGGGGCGAAATTCCGGAAAATGGATATGACCGCTACTCTACCGTGTTTGTGGGTGATGTGAAATACCGCGACCTGGATGGCGATGGTAAGATTACCACTGCCGACCGTACTACGATCGGTAACCCGCTGCCTAAGTTCACCTTTGGCTTCAGCAACAGCTTCTCTTATAAGAACTTCGACCTGTCTATCTTCATGCAAGGTAGCTACGGAAACAAAGTATTCAATGCGTTGGGCCGCGACCTTACCAGCATGGGTTATTGGAGCAACCAGTTGACTACGGCTATGGACTACGCCCGTCTGGTTCCTATCGATCCAACCAAGACATATCCGTTTAAAAATGAACATGGAACAGATATCAACAACTGGTTTGAAGATGTGGACAACGTAACTGTGGAGAACTACAATACGAACATGTCTCGTGCCGGACAAGGTCTTCCGTACAACAATCAGCGCATTAGTACCAAATATATAGAAGATGGTTCGTATCTGCGTGTAAAGAATATAATGATTGGATACACGTTGCCTAAGGCTTGGTTGCGCAAAGCAGGTCTGGACAATGTGAGAGTATATGCCAACATTCAGAACCTGCTGACATGGACTAGCTATTCAGGCTTCGATCCGGAAGTGGGTTTGAATCCACAAGATTCGCAAGGCTATACTTTTGGCTTTGACCAGGGACGTTACCCGTCTCCAAGAGTTTACTCTTTCGGTGTGAATTTATCATTCTAACAATCTTTATTGTTTCTACATTATGAAAAAGATAACTACAAAATATAAACTGTTGCTGGGTGCTACGCTCATAGCAGCAATGGGGCTAAGCTCTTGTGAAGACTTCCTGGACAGGCCGGATAAAACCACTTACACGCTCTCTGAGTACTATCAGAGCGACGCGGAATGTTTTCAGGCAGCTAATATTCTCTATACTATACCTTGGTATGACTTCTTTAGAGGATGGATTGGCGTAGGCGACGTACAGTCGGGTAACTACTACAAAGGTAGTGATGGATTCTGGAAACTGACTCAGAAGGATGGTTCAGTCGATGATATATTAGCTGCTATGTCTGCCTCTTTGTGGGCTGTTAATGCACGTGCTAATACGGTGGTCGAAAATATCAACCAGTATGCAGGCGGTTCTTCCACCGAAGCCGGTCGGAATGCGGCTAAGGGCGAAGTATTGGTCTGGAAAGGATTCTCGTATTTCTTTATGACACGTATATTCGGTGCTGTACCTATTGTGCACAACAATACGGAGCTGATGAATACAGGGGAGTACAATCAGTTGTATCGCGCCAAAACAGAGAACGTGTATGACTATATCATTATGACCCTGGAACAAGCTGCCGAATGGTTGCCTGAGACTCCTGAAAAGGGACGGTTAGGCAAATATTCTGCTTACGGTCTGCTGGCAAAAGTATACCTTACCAAAGCTGGTTACGGACAGAGCGGTACTCGCAACCAAGCCGATTTGGATCAAGCCAAGGCGTATGCCAAACTGGTAGTCGATCATTATAATTACTGGTTGGAACCTGAGTATGCTAATCTCTTCCGCGGAAGTTACAACTACACCGAAGAAAGCTTGATAAGCTGGCGTTGGGTGATGGCGGCAGATAGCTACTGGACTTGCTCGAATGCATTGCAGTGTGACCTTGGATTGAAAGGATTCGATGAGTTCGATGCTTGGGGAAACTGGACCGGTCCGTCTTTGGACTTGCAAACTGCTTTTGGCGAGGATGCTACCAAGCTGACACGTAACAATTTTGACAAACGTCGTAAGGCTACTATGATGATGTATGGTGATGTGTACGAAAACTTCTGGAGAGACCATCCTACAAAGGCGGGTGCTGAAGGTGATGTCACCTTCCCGAACGGATTCGATTGGACTAAATATTGCCGGGATGTATTATCCAGCTTTGATAGCTCAACTGGTGCTAACTGTGTGAAGCATCTGGTGGGTAATAACAACGACCACATTGCAGAAATCGGTGTGTCGATGGGTGGAATGAAAACCGGATTGGCTACTCACCTGCTTCGTTTGGCTGATGTATACCTGATCTACGCAGAAGCTATTCTGGGCAATAGCGAATCTACTTCCGATGCTGCAGCCTTGAAGGCTTTCAATACCGTACGTGCCCGTGCTATTCCAAATGCAACAGAGAAAGAGTCTATTACATTCGATGACATCTGGAATGAACGCCGTTTGGAATTGGCTCTCGAAGGCGACTTCTGGTATGACTTCGTTCGCTTGAGCTACTACAAGCCCGACGTGGCATTGGCTAAGTTGAATGCGCAGAACCGTAAGAACTATCTGGGGCTGAACGATTTCTATAAAGCCGGTACCGGAGAATTCGGTGATGACAATGGTAAACCGACTCCTCGTGTGAACGATCAGGAACCTACTGGCCAGCCATACTCAATCAGTGTGTTCACGATGCCTTTCCCGGAAACAGACTTACAGATGAATCCGAATCTGGCTAAAGAACCAATTGATTACGATTTGAGTCAATATACATACTAATAGCTTAATATTTACGGATATGAAAAATAAAATCAATATACTGAAATCCTTTTTGCTCCTGGCATGTATAACTACCATGGCTATACTGACCGGCTGTAAGGATTACACAGGAGAATATGAAATGACAGATGGCGTACCGACTATTAACTACGTTCGCTTGACTGACCCTACCAAAGCTGACTCCTTGCTAGTATCAGCCTTTATGGGCCAAACCATCTGTCTGGTAGGTGATAACCTGACCAGCATTCATGAAGTGTATTTTAATGATATCAAGGCTACGCTGAATATCAACTATATCACCAAGAATACATTGATTGTAACTGTTCCCAATATCGTCCCGGGTGAAAAGACCGATAAGATCTACATGACATTGAAGTCGGGTAAGACGGTCGATTATGATTTCAAGGTGGGTATTCCTGCTCCGATCATTTCGCGCATCAAGTGCGACCATGTACCTGCAGGTGGTACTATAATATTGTTGGGCGACTACTTCTTTGATTATGAAGATGGGGCGATAGGTATATCAATTGGTTCTTATACAGTACCTCACGATGATATCCTCAGTGTAGAAAAAACAAGAGTTTCATTCGTTGCTCCGGCGGACGATGTGAAGGGAAATATCAATGTGAAGACCATTTATGGTAGAAACATACCTTCTTATAAGTCTTTATTCCGTGACATGAGCGGACTCATCACCAGCTTCGAAGACAGTGAAAACGGTGGAACAGGGTTCGTAGGCGGATGGGGACGTCCGGCTGCCAGCCAGTTTGAAGAAGACCCCCAATATGCCATCACGGGTAAATACCTCAAATGGTCGGGCGACCTGAAGGGTGGCGAGTGGAGTGCGGGACCTATCCTTAATATCTGGAGTCAGGACAATAGTGACATCAACGATCCGATGTTTACCACTGATCCGAAAATGTCTGCTTTGAAGTTCGAAATTAATGTATTGGAGAAATGGAACGGTTTGCCTATGATATTCTGCTTCGATGCAGCCAATACCAACGAAGCCTATCTCTGGGCTGATACCAGCCAACCGCGTGCTTTCTATGCACCTTGGGTAGGAACAGAATCTGGTTATGTGTCGGAAGATGGTTGGGAAACCGTAACCATTCCGTTGACAGATATGGTCTATGCCGGCAATGGATCCACACTGGAAATGCCAACTAAATTCGGAGAGTTGGGTATAGCTCTGCATAACCGTGGGGCAGCCATCTATGCAGGTTCTGATTCCAGTCCGGTTATCCTGATTGATAATGTTCGCGTTGTTTCCACTGAATAAAATCTAAGAACAATAATGATTATGAATACTATAAATAAAATAAAATACCAGGCACTCTTATTCATGTGCCTGATAGCCATGACCGGTTTGCTGTTTACATCCTGCGAGTCGGAGGACCTGGTAAACACTAGCCAGATGGGCAGTTCAAGGATTACGTTGAAGGCTTACGGTCCCACTCCGGCCTTACGTGGTGGCGAACTTCGTTTCATCGGTGATAATTTGGACAGAGTAACGGCTATCAATGTTCCCGGTGCTGGCGAAGTCAGCGACTTCACGCAGAAAGGGAAAACAGAGATACGGATCAATATTCCGCAGAATGCCACAGTAGGTTATCCTTCGTTAATCACTCCGCAGGGGGAGATCAAGACTACTACGCTGTTGACCTACGAAGAGCCCATTTCTATTAGTTCTATTACTTCTTCCACATTGAAAGCTGGCGATCAGCTTGTCATTGAAGGAGACTATCTGAACTTGATCAAGGAAGTAATCTTTACTGGCGAAGCAGTTGTATCGAACTTTGTGAGCCAGGCGAGAGATAAGATTGTCCTGATTGTTCCGGCAGAAGCACAGCCTGGTAAGGTACGTGTATCGAACGGGGCTGAAATACCCATCGAAGTATATTCGGCTGCAGTTGCGGACATCGTAGAACCTGCTGTTACCTCAGTAGCTCCTCTGACCATCAAAGCAGGTGCCGAACTGACTATCAAGGGTACAGATCTGGACCTGACTGGTGCAGTGGTATTTACCGGTGGAAGCTCAGTAAGCAAGTTCGCAGTAAACGAAGCAGCCAATCAGCTCACGGTGAAAGTTCCTGCCGATGCGCAAGACGGACCTGTAACCTTGTTGGCTAAGAGCCAATTGGAATATGTCTCTGGAAGTGCCATCATATTGGTTGTTCCTACCGGACTGACAGCTACTCCGGCTACCGGTTTGAAAGCTGGCAATGTCATCACAATTGCCGGTACAGACCTGGATCTGGTAACTTCGGTGCGTTTCCCGGGCTTGGAAGAAAACACGGCTACCGCATCAGTTAGTGCTACCAAGGTAACGGTGACTATGCCTGCCATGACTCAAAGCGGCGACCTGCTATTGAACCTGGGAAGTGGTAAGACTGTTCCGGTGGCTATCTCTACCCAGAAGCCGGCTGTAGCATCGTACAATCCTTCACCAGTAACTGCCGGAGGTACTTTGACCGTGAAAGGTACAAACTTGGATCTCGTGGCTTCTATCACTTTTGGAGGTGAGGTCGTGGTAGAAGTAGAGAAGCCTACTGCAACCCAGTTTAGTGTAGCAGTTCCGGTAGGATCTGAATCTGGTGATGTGATACTTACCATGCTGAATGGCGAAGAGGTAAAGGTAGCCGAATTAGAAATTATATCGCCTGTATTCTGTTTCATCCCGATATTACCGGCTGACGATGCAGAGATTTTGTCAGGAACCATTTTGGCTGTCGATGTAGAGAATATAGATAAGCTGACCGATGTGAAAGTGGATGGCACATCTACACAGTTCATCTGTAGTAAAAAAACATTGAGTATTCTTGTACCACTGAGCTGCAAGGACGGTACTGAGTTCACGCTGGTTTCATCGAATGGAGAGGTGACTTATACCATTAATATTATCTATGCCGGTAAAGTTGAAACGGTGATTATGGACGAGGAAGTCGATATCAATGGTTGGGGTGGCTCATTCCGTCTGTACAAAGAGGACTTCAAGAAGGCTGGTTTCAAGGCTGGTTCTATCTTGCGTTTCTATGCGACTGTAACAGGAAGTTGGCCAATGGTTCAGATCAGTCATGCTAATTGGGGTGAAATAATCATGCCGGCAGGTCCTGCTGTTATGGAGATCACCGATGTTATATTCACCCAAGATATGATTGACACCATGATGAGTGTGTCTGACGGATGGTCTGATACCGCACTGGTTGTTCAAGGTGATGGTGCCATCATTCATTCGGTATCTGTCATTGTAGAAAACTAATAAATTGTTTGTTTAAAAGTCCTGAAAGGCAAAGGGAATAAAAGCCCCCCTTTCAGGACTTCTCTATTATACCTGATATAAAATGTATAACATGAATAGAAAGATCTTTGCTTTCACCCTTTCTTTACTCCTGGTCTCTTCTTTTGGCAGTTGCGGCAGCAGTGACGATCCGGTGGATGTGCCGGAGGCAGTCGCTCTTGAGTTGGTATCTTCCACTCCGCAACAAAATGCAACGGTAGACCCGGAAACAACGGTAAGCATTGAACTTCGCTTCAATAAAGAGATTGTCTTTGTTAATAAGAACAACATCATTCTGAACGGTACGGTGGTTTCATCGGCTACCTTTTCGGGTAGTGTGCTGACTATTCCGTTGAGTCGTCTGGAAGGAAATAAGGAGTATACGTTGCAGATCGGAATAAACGCTATCCGGGTAGAACCGGGCGTGTTCAATGACAAGTCTATTTCATTCGCGTTCCGAACGGCTGAATATCCTCCGGCAGAGATAGCCGACCTGGTGACCCCCAATCCATCGGCAGCAGCGAAGAAGCTGTATCAGTATCTTCGTGACAACTACCAGAAGAAAACAATATCGGGTATGATGGCCAATGTGTCCTGGAACAATACAGAATCCGAACGGGTATACCACCTGACGGGCAAATGTCCGGCTATCAACTGTTATGACTACATTCACTTAGCTTGGTCGCCGGCCAACTGGATTGACTATGGCGATATAACCCCTGTTAAATCCTGGTGGAATGCAGGAGGAATCGTAGCGGCCGGATGGCACTGGACGGTGCCCATTGCAGAAGGCGTTACCGACGTGACTAAAATGACTTATGTTCCTACAGAAACCACCTTCCGGGCAAAGAATGCTTTGGTAGAGGGTACTTGGGAGAATAAGATCATGAAAGCCGACTTGGCCAAGATAGTCGATTACCTGAAGTTGGTACAGGCCGAAGGGATCCCTGTATTGTGGAGACCCCTGCATGAAGCTGCCGGAAATATCTACGAGTACAACGGTGGAACGGCTTGGTTCTGGTGGGGCTATGACGGTGCAGAGGTGTACCGCAAGTTGTGGATCTATATGTTCGACTACTTCAAGTCTGCAGGGCTGAACAACCTGATCTGGGTATGGACTACCCAAACCAAGGACGAAGCGTTCTATCCCGGCGATGCGTATGTAGACATTGTGGGACGCGACCTTTATGGTTATGTTGATGAAGAAGGCATTGTTCACTACAAATCAGCTGCCGATTGCATCACCCAATATGAAACAGTCACAAATCAATATGAGAATAAGATCGTCACACTTTCCGAGTGTGGTACAGTAGGACCTCTTTCCGAACAATGGAAAGGTGGTGCCCGTTGGTCCTGGTTCATGCCTTGGTATGACAATGCTGATGCGACGACATCGCATGCTTCTGACGATTGGTGGAAGGATGCCATGAAGCAAGACTATGTCATTACCCGTGATCAGCTGCCGAGCTTTAAATAGTATTACACTTGGGTAAAATTGTATTAGCTTTTGTTATCTTTGGTGCTTAATTTTGTAAAATGAAAAAAATACTAGTAACAATGGCAATAGTAGCCTCTATTTCTTCTTGTTCAGAAAATAAGAAGGAGGTATATAAGGATCCATCGGCTCCGGTTAGTGAGCGCGTGGAAGATTTGTTGAGTCGCATGACTCTCGAAGAAAAAGTTGGACAAATGAATCAGTTTGTCGGCATCGAGCACATCCGGGCCAACAGCGCCGTGATGACCGAAGACGAACTGCACAACAACACCGCCAACGCATTCTATCCCGGTGTCACTGCCGAAGATGTTCAGCAGTGGACGGAACAGGGTCTTATCGGCTCGTTCCTGCACGTGCTTACCATCGAGGAGGCCAATCACCTGCAATCGCTCGCACTGAAGAGCCGTCTGCAAATACCGATTATCTTCGGTATCGACGCTATTCACGGCAATGCCAATGCTCCGGACAATACGGTATATCCCACCAACATCAACCTGGCTTGCTCGTTCGACACGCTGATGGCTTATAAGATAGCCCGCGAAACGGCGAAGGAGATGCGTGCCATGAATATGCATTGGACGTTCAATCCGAACGTGGAAGTGGCCCGCGACCCGCGCTGGGGACGGGTGGGAGAGACCTACGGTGAAGATCCGTACCTGGTCACCCAGCTCGGCGTACAGTCGGTCAAAGGGTATCAGGGCGATCTGAACGGCAAAGAAGATGTACTGGCCTGTATCAAGCACTTCGTAGGTGGTAGCGAACCGATTAATGGTACCAACGGCTCACCGGCCGACTTGTCGGAACGTACGCTGCGCGAAGTATTCTTCCCACCTTTCGAAGCAGGCGTGAAAGCCGGTGCCATGTCGCTCATGACGGCGCACAACGAGCTGAATGGTGTTCCCTGTCACAGCAACGACTGGCTGATGGAGGATGTGCTGCGTGGTGAGTGGAAGTTCCCCGGATTCGTGGTAAGCGACTGGATGGACATCGAACACATCTACGACCTGCACGCCACGGCGGAGAATATCAAGGAAGCTTTCTACCAGTCTATCATGGCGGGCATGGATATGCACATGCACGGCATCCACTGGAATGAAATGGTAGTGGAGTTGGTAAAGGAAGGCCGTATCCCCGAATCGCGCATCGACGAGTCGGTACGCCGCATCCTTGACATCAAGTTCCGTCTCGGACTCTTCGAGCAACCGATGGCTGATGTGGAACAGACCATGCAGATACGTCTTTGCGACGAACACCGTCATACGGCTCTCGAAGCGGCCCGCAACGGCATCGTTCTCCTGAAGAACGACGGCCTGCTGCCGCTCGATGCTGTTAAGTTCCGGAAGGTCATGGTGACCGGTATCAATGCCGACGACCAGAACATACTGGGCGACTGGAGTGCGCCGGAGAAGGAAGAGAACGTCACGACCATCCTCGAAGGCTTGCGTCAGGTAGCACCGGGCGTAGCGTTCGACTTTGTTGACCAGGGCTGGGACCCGCGCAACATGGACCCGAAGAAGGTAGCCGAAGCTGCTGCCCGTGCCAAGAGTGCCGACTTGAACATCGTGGTTGCCGGCGAGTATATGATGCGCTTCCGCTGGACGGACCGTACGGACGGTGAAGATACCGACCGCTCGGACATCGACCTGGTGGGCTTGCAGAACGAACTGATAGAGAAGGTAGCTGCCTCGGGAAAACCGACTATTTTGATTCTGGTCAACGGTCGTCCGCTCGGTGTGGAATGGGCCGATCAGCATCTCCCCGCTATCCTTGAAGCATGGGCACCGGGTATGTACGGCGGTCAGGCAGTGGCGGAGATCCTTTTTGGGCAGGTAAATCCGTCGGCCAAGTTGGCAGTGACCATCCCGCGCAGCGTGGGACAGTTGCAGATGATTTACAACCACAAGCCCTCGCAATACTTTCACCCGTATGCCGTGAAACCCAGCACGCCGCTTTATCCGTTCGGCCACGGTTTGTCGTACACCACATATGCGTACAGCGACCTGAAACTGGCTCAGACGGAAATAGGCAAGGACGGCTCGGTGGATGTAAGCGTGAAGGTGTCGAACACTGGCAGTCGTGATGGCGTAGAGATTGTACAGCTCTACATCCGCGATAAGTTCAGCCAGGTGACGCGTCCGGTGAAGGAACTGAAAGACTTTGCCCGCGTGCCACTCAAAGCCGGCGAAAGCCAGGTGGTGAACTTCCGCATCACTCCCGACAAGTTGGGCTTCTATGACAAGAAGATGAAATGGGGCGTGGAGCCGGGCGAGTTTATCGTCATGGTAGGATCTTCCTCAGCCGATGAGGCTCTACTCAAGGAAAGCTTTTTTGTAAAGTGATTAGTGATAAGTGGTTAGTGATTAGCTTTGTCGCGTTCACTTTTTCCCTTAAATAGTAAAACAGCAGGAACTGAACCCCCTTGTCGTCGGTTTCAACCGACGGTCTGCGAAGCAGTCAAACAATAGATATTCCTATGTGGGTTTTAACCCCAGGTAACCCCCGGATATATTGCCTGGGGTTAAAACCCGCAGAGGAATGTCGCTTCGCTCCTCATTTCTTTATCCGTTGTTAAAACCGACGGCAAGGGAGTTCTCTCACCTAATAATCAACAGAATAATGAGAAGATTGAAACACATAACTGCAGGCATATTGCTTGCGGCGGGGGTTGCATCATGCACAAACAATCCTTCGGTAACAGAAAAACAAGCACTGCTTGACAATCTGAAAAGTTTCTCCGAACAAGGGCAAATCCTCTTCGGGCACCACGACGATCCGCTCTACGGCATCGGTGCGGAAGGTACCGGATGGGAAGGCGATGAAGGCCGCAGCGACATACAGAGTGTCTGCGGTGACTACCCGGCAGTGATGTCGTTCGACCTTGGCGACATTGAGCACGGCGGCGACAAGAGTCTGGATAACGTACCGTTCAGTGCTATACACAAAGAGATACTGAATCAATATGCCCGCGGCGGAATGATCTCCATCAGTTGGCATGTGGACAACCCACTCACCGGCGGTGACTCGTGGGACGTATCGGACAGCACCGTTGTGGCTTCCGTTCTTACCGGTGGAGCCAACCACGAGAAGTTCCTCGGCTGGATAGACAAGGTGGCCGACTTTATGAACTCCCTCGTTACCCCCGAGGGCAAGAAGATACCCATCCTCTTCCGCCCGTGGCACGAACACACCGGAAGCTGGTTCTGGTGGGGGCAAAACCTCTGCACCACGGAGCAATACAAGGCCCTGTGGCATCTGACGTACAACCGTCTGCAGGAAAAAGGAGCCGACAATCTGCTCTACGCTTACTCCCCCGGTGCCGGATACACAGACAGTGCCCAATTCCTGGAACGCTACCCGGGCGATGAGCTGATCGACCTGCTCGGGTTCGACTGCTACCAGTTCGACCGCGACAAGTTTATAGCTGATATGGATTGCTCCCTCTCCATCCTTACCGATGTAGCGAAGGAACACGGTAAGGCGATGGCCATCACCGAGGTGGGCTACGAAGGCATCCCCGATTCTACCTGGTGGACGCAGACCCTGCTCCCGGTTATCGAGAAGTACCCGGTGAGCTACGTCCTCCTGTGGCGCAACGCCCGCGAACGGGTGACACACTATTACGCACCTTACCCCGGCCAGGCTTCGGCAGCCGACTTTGTAGAATTTTACAACAACCCACGCACGCTTTTTGCCCGCGATGTAAAGAACCTGTACGGTTCTTCCGCAACCAAGTAATGATGAACTAAAAACACCAATAATCAGCATGAAACCTCTTTCTGACAAAGTGGCGGACCTCTTTGCCGCACACGAAACATTGATTACCCGCCCCAATAAACCACTCGAAGGTGGGAACGGCATCTTTACCCGTTACACCTACCCGGTGCTTACGGCTGCTCACACGCCGGTATTCTGGCGGTATGACCTCGACCCGGCTACCAACCCGTACCTTATGGAGCGCATCGGCATGAATGCCACGATGAACTCCGGTGCCATCAAGTGGAACGGCAAGTACCTGATGTTGGTACGCGTGGAAGGATCGGACCGCAAGTCGTTCTTCGCCGTGGCCGAGAGCCCCAACGGTGTGGACAACTTCCGCTTCTGGGACTATCCTGTGACCATGCCCGAGGACATCGTCCCCGCCACAAACATCTACGACATGCGTCTCACGGCACACGAAGACGGATGGGTCTACGGTATCTTCTGTGCCGAACGTCATGACAGCAACGCTCCGGCGGGTGACCTTTCATCGGCCACTGCCACGGCAGCCATCGCCCGCACCAGGGACTTGCTGACGTGGGAACGCCTGCCGGACCTGAAGACGAAGAGCCAACAGCGCAACGTGGTGCTGCACCCGGAGTTTGTCGACGGCAAGTACGCCCTCTACACCCGTCCGCAGGATGGATTCATCGACGCAGGTAGCGGCGGTGGCATCGGCTGGGCCTTGGTGGACGACATGACCCGCGCCGAGGTGAAAGAAGAGCGCATCATCGATGCCCGCTATTACCATACTATTAAAGAGGTGAAGAACGGCGAAGGTCCGCACCCCATCAAGACGCCGAAAGGCTGGTTGCACCTGGCCCACGGCGTACGCGGTTGTGCTGCCGGACTGCGCTACGTGCTGTATATGTACATGACCTCGCTGGAAGATCCCGCGAAGCTCATCGCTGCTCCGTCCGGTTACTTCATGGCTCCGGAAGGCGAGGAACGCATCGGCGACGTATCGAACGTGCTCTTCACCAACGGCTGGATTGCCGATGAAGACGGCAAGGTATTCATCTACTATGCCTCGTCGGATACCCGTATGCATGTAGCTACAAGTACCGTCGACAAGCTGGTGGACTACTGTCTGCACACGCCCGAAGATGGCTACTGCTCGTCGGCTTCGGTAGAGACGCTGAAGGCATTGATTAGCAAAAACCTGGCACTGATGCAGTCGAAATCGTACTCTTTGGAAGCTGCTTGTCAATAAATTCGTATATTTAGCGCGGATAGCCGCGTTGTAAACAGTAAATCGCACCATGATAAAACTCAAAGAAAAAGTTGGCTACGGCTTTGGCGACATGGCGTCGTCCATGTTCTGGAAGATATTCGGCATGTACCTGCTGTTCTTCTACACCAAGGTATTCGGTATTTCGCCCGCAGCGGCCGGAACCATGTTTCTCGTCACCCGCATCTGGGATTCTGTGAACGACCCGCTGATGGGTATTCTTGCCGACCGTACGCATACGCGTTGGGGTAAGTACCGACCGTACTTGCTGTGGTTTGCCATCCCGTTTGCCGTGATGGGTGTCGTTACATTCTACACGCCGCCGTTCGGCGAAACGGGGAAGCTGATCTATGCGTATATCTCGTACACGGCCATGATGATGGTGTACACGGCGGTGAATGTGCCTTACGCATCGCTGCTGGGCGTGATGTCGGGGCATCCGCAGGAACGCAACACGCTGTCGTCCTACCGTATGTTCTTTGCTTTCGTGGGTAGCTTCATCACTTTCATGCTGTTGCAACCATTGGTCGACTTCTTTGCTACGTTCTTCTCGTCGGATGCGGCGGTGGCGGTGGTGGAGAACGACAGTACGGGCATCAGCCGGGAGCCGATAGGCTGGGTGTGTGCAGTGGCGGTCATCGGTGCCATCTGTGCCGTACTTTTCTTTTTCTGCTTCAAGTGGACCAGGGAGCGCGTCAAGGCGGTGGACGAGGAGAAAGACCGGGCTTCCATCGGCGAGGACCTGCGCAACCTGGGGCGGAACTATCCGTGGTGGATACTCATGGCCTCGGGACTGGCGGCCCTGCTGTTCAATGCCGTGCGCGACGGGGTGGCACTGTTCTACTTTGCCGACTATATCCAGGTGAATTATAAGATGCCTTACCTGGGCTGGACGATGGCTACTATCTACCTGCTCGTCGGTCAGGCCGCCAATATGATCGGTGTGGCACTGGCTGCCCCACTATCTAATAAGTACGGCAAGAAGAGTACGTACATGTGGGCCATGGCGATTGCTGCGGTGCTGAGCGGCTGCTTCTTTATGCTGAAGCCGGATCAGATTGCTGCCATCATGGTGCTGCAGGTGCTGATCTCTATCTGTGCGGGATATGTGCTGCCGCTGCTGTGGAGTATGTATGCGGATATCGTGGATCATCAGGAGTTGCTCACGGGGCGCCGGGCTACGGGGCTGATTTTCTCTTCTTCGTCTATGTCGCAGAAGATGGGTTGGGCACTGGGTAGCGCGCTCACCGGATGGTTGCTGGCTGCCTTTGGGTATGATCAGCATGCGGCCGTGCAGACGGGTGAAGCGATTCTCGGTGTGAAGCTGATGATGAGTTGGTTCCCGGCTATTAGCTGTGTACTTGCTGTAGTGGGGATGATGTTTTATCCGTTGTCGGAGAAACGTGTAAGAGAGATTTCTGAGGAGCTCGAACATCGGCGTGCCAACGCTTAAGTTGCTGCGTGGTGGTTTTACTTTCTTCTTGGGTTGCTGCGCTGTGCTTTTACTTTCTTCTTTGCCTTGACGCAAAGAAGAAAGTAACAAAGAAGAAAAGTCACGGCTGCATTTTCTCCGCTACTCCGCCTGCACGAAAAGCTAAAGGTTCGGAACTCGCTTCGCTCAAACAGCCGAACCTTCTTCACGCTTTTCGCACAGGCTCCGCTTCACGCTGCGAAAATGAGGCCGACCTTTAGGGCTCGCCACATCGCTTCGCTCGTGTCGTTTCGGTGTTGTGTGTGTTTTTTGTTACAGCCAGTATTCTCTCCGTGCGAAAAAAGTGATTTTATCCGTCACGCTGTCACTTTTTTGTAGATATGTGTTTGACAACGTGGTGATTAGTTGGTGACAGATACCTGTTTTATCCGTCACTTATTCGTCACTTTTTGAAGTATCCGTCACCGGGCTCTTCTCCATGTGTTTTTTTTTGAAAAACATTCGCCATTCGCCATCTTTTTGGATTTATGGTGCTGATTAATAGGTTGTTGTTTGGTGGTGAATACCTGTTTTATTCACCATTCATTCACCATTTTTTGGGTATTCACCATCGGTGGATTGCATGTAGATGTTGACAATATAGGGTGAAGCCTCCTGGGAGCAGAGAGTTTCATCAGGTGAAACAAGGAGTTTCAAAGGGTGAAACCAAGAGTTTCATTCCTTGAAACACACAGTTTCACCCGATGAAACTGACCAGTAACAGGAGGGTGTAGAGCCAGTAGCAGGAGGGTGTAGAGCCAGTAGCAGGAGGATACAGGCTCAGTAACAGGAAGCTACAAGGTCAGTAACAAGAAGCTCCAACCCCGACAAAACAAAAACGCCACGAGCGAAGCGATGTGGCGAGGAACTAAGATCGGCCTCATTTTCGCAGCGTTAAGCGGAGCCTGTGCGAAAAGCGTGAAGAAGGTTCGGCTGTTTGAGCGAAGCGAGTTCCGAACCTTTAGCTTTTCGTGCAGGCGGAGTAGCGGAGGAAATGCAGCCGTGACTTTTCTTCTTTGTTACTTTCTTCTTTGCGTCAAGGCAAAGAAGAAAGTAAAAGCACAGCGCAGCGACCCCAACAAAAAACAAAAAAAATATGAATATAGAAGTACTTAAAAAAGAAATGCAGGAAACGCTCACGCAAAACATCCTGCCCTACTGGCTAGAAAACATGGTCGACCACACCAACGGAGGATTCTACGGCCGCATCACCGGTACAGAAAAGCTAACTCCCGAAGCCGAAAAAGGAGCCGTTCTCAACGCCCGCCTCCTCTGGACCTTCTCTTCGGCCTACCGTATCCTCGGCAATGCCGAATACTACGAAGCCGCCACCCGTGCCAAACGCTACCTCATAGACCATTTCTATGACAAAGAACACGGCGGCATCTACTGGTCCGTGGACTACCAAGGCCATCCGCTCGACACCAAGAAACAAATCTACGCCCTCGGCTTCGCCATCTACGGCCTGAGCGAGTACTACCGTGCCACCGAAGACACTGAAGCCCTGGACTACGCCATCCGCCTCTTTGAAGCCATCGAGACGCATAGCTTCGACCCCGTGAAGAACGGCTACTGCGAAGCCCTCACCCGCGATTGGAACGAGATAGCCGACATGCGCCTCAGTGAGAAAGACGCCAACGAGCGCAAGACCATGAACACCCATCTCCATATTCTGGAACCCTACACCAACCTGTTCCGTGTATGGAAGGACGAACGGTTGGAACGGCAACTGCGCAACCTCATCCAACTGTTTACCGACCGTATTCTTGATAAAGAAAGCGGACACCTGCAACTCTTCTTCGACGACGATTGGGTGAGCAAGTACCGCATCGTATCCTATGGGCACGATATCGAAGCCTCCTGGTTGCTTCACGAAGCCGCCCTGGAGCTCGGAGATGCCGATGTGCTGGCACAAGTAGAGCCTTGGGTGAAGAAGATAGCCCGGGCTGCTGCCGAAGGATTCACGCCGGACAGCGGAATGATTTACGAAAAGAATCTTGACACCAGTCACCTGGATGCCGACCGCCACTGGTGGGTACAGGCCGAAACCGTGGTGGGCTACTTCAACCTCTACCGCTTCTTCGGTGACGAAGACGGTCTACGGAAAGCCACTGCCTGCTGGGAGTTTATCAAGGCGTACATTATAGATAAAGAAAATGGCGAATGGTTCTGGAGCCTGCGCGTGGATGGTACGGTGAATCGTACCGACGACAAGGCCGGTTTCTGGAAATGTCCGTACCACAACGGACGCATGTGTATGGAGTTGATGGCTCACTAGCCATCTTATAAGGTAGGAGAAACAAACAGTTGGTAGTATTGCCCCGGCGTACATCCAACTGTTTTTTTGAACAACCGGTTGAAGTAGGATATGTTCTCAAAAGACAGCCCGTAGGCAATGTCTTTAATGGACACATGTTCTACGATGAGCATCAGCTGTGCCTTTTCTATTTTCTTTTGATTGATATAATCTATCGGTGTCCGATTCATCTCTTTTTTGAATAGACGAATAAAATGATCGTCGGACAAACTAGAGATATCCGCTAACGTGGATATCTTGATGGGTTTGTCCAGGTTTCTTCTTATATAATGTAATACCCGTATGATGCGTTCGTCCGATACATCCGATTTAGGGGTGGCATACCGGATGAACCGGGATAATAGTTGCAGTAAGATCCCTTTGGTTTCCCAGTTGGCATATTCCGGTTGACTTGCAACGATAGCGATATTGTGCAAGAGGGTAGGCGGATTATCATACGTTTTCGGATCGAATTGCCTTAACTCCCGCCCGCGATTAATCTCCATAAGTCTCTCCACAAGCCATAAATCAGACTGACTAGCCTCTATCTCGACCGGAAAGTTCATCTCTTCCAATACGCTTATGCCGGATGATTGTTTCTCGTAAATATGAATATAATAATGTGAGAAATATCCGCCGCATTCATAGCTGTGTAGCGTAAACGAGGGTATAAGATACAGACAATGAGGCTTTAACTCCTGGACTTTGTCCGGAAGACTCACTCTCGCATTTCCCTCCTTTACGTAGAACAAGCGTGTGAAAGGGCTGCTGATCTCCTTCCAGTTCCAGTCTCCATGGTGAGTCGACTGGCCGGCATTCAATAAAATCAATTGCGTATTGTCTAATTCTCTCATTTTGCAAGAATAAGTTTCTTAACTGACAAAGATATCGAAATAGTGTTATAGTTAATCGGAATTAGATAAAGAAAGATAGAAACAGACCCATTATTTTTGCAAATATCAATTTACTCTTTAATAAACTATACCATGAAAACAAAAAGATTTCAGGGCGATTGGCCAAAGATCGGTATTCGCCCCACTATCGACGGACGTATGGGTGGCGTTCGCGAATCCTTGGAAAATCAGACCATGAATATGGCTCGGAGTGTGGTCGATCTATTGATCTCTACGGTGAAATACCCTGACGGAACTCCTGTTCAGTGTGTCATTGCAGATTCTACCATCGGGCGTGTAGCGGAAAGTGCTGCTTGTGCCGAAAAATTCAGAAGAGAAAATGTAGGAGTGACCATTACTGTAACTCCTTGTTGGTGTTATGGTAGTGAAACGATGGATATGGATCCGCATACGGTAAAGGCTGTTTGGGGATTTAATGGAACCGAACGTCCCGGTGCTGTTTATCTGGCTGCGGTATTGGCCGCCCATGCGCAAAAGGGTTTGCCGGCTTTTGGTATTTACGGACATGATGTACAAGATGCCGGAACTACTGAAATTCCGGCAGATGTGACGGAAAAGATACTTCGCTTCTCCAAGGCAGCCATGTCGGTGGCTATTATGAGAGGTAAATCATACTTGTCCATAGGAGCCGTTTGTATGGGTATTGCCGGTTCCATAGTGAATACCGATTTCTTCGAAGATTATCTGGGTATGCGTTGCGAAGGAATTGACGAAGTGGAAATCATTCGCCGCATGACTGAAGGCATTTATGATAAAGATGAATTTGAAAAAGCATTGGCTTGGGCAAAAGCAAATTGCAAGGAAGGGGAAGATGTATGCAACCGCAAAGATCTTCAGAAAGACCGTGCGGGAAAAGATAAAGACTGGGAGTTTATCGTCAAGATGACTTTGATCGTCCGGGATTTGATGATCGGTAATCCTACGTTGAAAGAAATGGGATTTGGCGAAGAGGCATTGGGACACAATGCTATTGCCGGAGGTTTTCAGGGGCAACGTCAATGGACGGATTTCTATCCGAACGGCGATTTCACGGAAGCTATTATGAATTCTTCTTTCGACTGGACCGGCATTCGTCAGCCGTTTGTATTGGCCACCGAAAATGATGCGTTGAACGGCACAGCTATGTTATTCGGCTATCTTTTGACGAATACGGCTCAGATATTTGCCGATGTCCGTACGTATTGGAGTCCTGAAGCTGTGGAGAGAGTGACCGGTAAGAAACTTTCGGGCAAAGCGGCTAATGGTATCATCCACCTGATTAATTCGGGTGCAGCCTCTCTGGATGGCTCTGCACGTCAGTCGGATGCCCATGGAAACCCGGCTATGAAACCCTTCTGGGAAATCAAGGATGCCGAAGCTAAAGCTTGCCTGGATGCTACCACCTGGGTTCCTGCCAATCGCGAATACTTCCGTGGAGGTGGTTTCTCTTCTAAATTCCTGACCCGCGAAGGTATGCCTTGTACCATGGTCCGTTTGAATCTGATAAAAGGTCTTGGACCGGTATTGCAAATAGCAGAGGGATGGACGGTAGAACTGGATCCTGCAGCTCACAAAATTCTGGACGATCGTACCGATAGAGGTTGGCCCACGACTTGGTTTGCTCCTCGTCTGACCGACAGTGATAATTTTAAAGACGTCTATTCTGTCATGAATTATTGGGGAGCCAACCATGGTTCTATTTGTTACGGACATGTGGGTGCCGATCTGATCACATTGGCTTCTATGTTGCGTATCCCTGTTTCTATGCACAATGTAGACAACAAAGATATTTTCCGTCCTGCAGCCTGGGGTGCATTCGGCATGGACAAAGAAGGTTCGGACTATCGTGCTTGTCAAACTTACGGACCGCTTTATAAATAAAAAGTAAAAGTTATGATAACAGAAAAACAACTCACCGAATTTATAGAGCAAGCTTGCCGGGTGGGCAAAGAACGCCTGCAGCTTTGTAGTAGCGGAAACCTTTCCTGGAGAGTGGACGAAAATACGGCTTTGGTTTCAGGGACAGGCTCCTGGCTTCCTCGTCTGAAGAAGGAAAATGTGGCTGTATGCGAAATATCTACAGGAAACCGGATAGAGGGGCCCAAACCTTCCATGGAAAGTTCATTCCACCTGGGCGTTCTGCGTACACGTAAGGACGTAAATGTCGTATTGCATTTCCAATCGGAATACGCCACTATTATTTCGTGCATGAAGGATAAACCGACGGATTTCAATGTCACAGCAGAGGTTCCTTGCTACTGTGGAAAAGAAATTCCCGTACTCCCTTATCACCGTCCGGGTTCTCCTGAACTGGCAAAAGCTGTGACGGAAGCCATGACCGATCACGATTGTATCTTGCTGAGCAAGCATGGACAGGTGGTCTGTGGAAAGGATTTTGATGATGCTTTTCAGAAAGCTGTATTCCTGGAGATGGCTTGTGGCATCATAGTACGTGCCGGTAAAGATAATTATCTCACTCTCACTGCAGATGAAATAACTGATCTGGAAGTCTATGTACTAGGAAAAACGCAAAAATAATCCTGCATCATCGCTTATGGGAAACACATATTTAGCTTTGGACTTAGGTGCCGGCAGTGGGCGTGCCATTGCCGGATATTTCAAAGACGGACATATCCATACGGATGAAATAGTAAGATTTGAGAACCGGCCCGTTAAACTGAATAATACCGTATATTGGGACTTCCTTTCTCTTTTCGACCATATAAAGAGAGGTATATCAATGGCTGTGAAGAAAGGCTATGATTTGCGGGGCATTGCGGTGGATGCCTGGGGGGTAGACTTTGGTCTGCTAGATCGTCATGGTAATCTGCTCTCTAATCCGGTTACTTATCGGGACAGCCGGACGGTGGGTATGGGTGCTGAGGCTGTCAAATCAGTGTCAAAAGAAGAGATGTATCGCCTATCCGGTATTCAACAGATGGAGATAAACACACTGTTTCAACTGTTGAGTCTGGTGAAACAAGACGCACCGGTTCTTGGTATGGCCGATAAACTATTGTTTACTCCCGATCTGATCAATTATTTTCTGACAGGAGAAGCAACCAATGAATATACCATTGCTTCCACTTCCCAATTGTTGAATGCGCAAACGAAAGAGTGGGATGAATCCTTATTCAGGCGTTTGGGATTACCGTTTCTGATGGGAAAAGTGATCTATCCAGGTACTACCATCGGTGGATTAACCAGCGAGGTGGCGGAAGAAACGGGTGCTTTACATGCCAAGGTGTACGCCGTTGGCTCGCATGATACGGCAAGTGCCATCGCTGCTATTCCTGCCGAAGGTGATGACTGGGCTTTCCTGAGTTCCGGGACATGGTCTTTATTGGGCGTATTAACCGAAAACCCGGTATTAACGGACGATGCGTTCAGGAATGATTTTACCAATGAAGGAGGTGTCGATGATAAAGTACTGTTTATGCGTAATATGACAGGTTTATGGCTGTTGCAATGCCTGATCGCTGAATGGGAGAAAGAAGAAGATCAAAAGCAGTTGTACGAAGTTTTGTTGTCAGAAGCTACGAAAGCGGTTCCGTTTCGTAGTGTGGTCGATAGCGATCATTCCGTATTTACCAATCCGCCAAGCATGAGCACTGCTATTCGTGCATATTGTGAAACTACCGGACAATCCGTTCCGCAAAGTAAAGGCGAATACGTCCGCTGTGTACTCGAGTCTCTCGCCTTGAAATATTCTGCTGTTATGAAAAAGTTGGAACAATGTTCCGGCAAATCAATCAAAAAGCTGTATATTGTCGGCGGAGGAAGCCAAAATGCTCTGCTCAATCAAATGATTGCAGATGCGCTGAATATGGAAGTCGTTGTGGGACTAACCGAAGCTACTGCCATAGGGAGTATCATGCAACAAGCCATAGCCGATGAGTATGTTAAAGATTGGAAAGCCGGACACAAAATTATCAGGAACAGCTTTGAGTTCGTGACATATAAACCTGAAAGGCATGATCAATGGATTTCTCAAAGACATAAAATCTATAAAATGTAAACTGTATGGATAACACAAAAAGCATGTTTAAGGGGAAAAACGGAATGAATTATCTGTTTCCGTTTATCCTTATTACCGGTCTGTTTTTGTTGTGGGGGTTTGCCCATAGCTTATTGGACGTACTCAATAAACACTTTCAGGATTCATTAGATCTGACCAAGGCGCAGTCCGGTGCGGTGCAAGCTTCTGCTTATGGGGCTTACTTTCTGATGGCTATTCCGGCAGGTCTTATCGCCCGGAAGTATGGCTACAAGATCGGCATTATTATTGGGCTGATATTATTCGCTGCAGGTGCGTTCTGGTTTGTTCCTGCAGTGGAGATAAACACATTTTGGGCATTCTTGCTTGGTTTGTTGATCTTATTCTCCGGACTTACCTTTCTGGAAACAGTGGCCAATCCGTATGCCATTGTTCTGGGGCCACCCGAAAGGGCAGCAAGCAGAATCAATCTGGCTCAGACATTTAATGCAATAGGTTGGATATTGGGCCCCTTGGTAGGTTCCATTCTTATATTCAAGAATGAATCAGAGATGTCGATTTTCGAACTGTTTATACATGCAGTGGAAAAAGTGTTCTTGGGAGGTCAGGAGACAGTACAGGAAGTCATCACTGTAGCCGAACAACAAACTGAAAATTCAGCTCTTATTCCTCCTTACGTAGGATTGGGAATTGTGGTCCTGGTGGTACTTGTTATGTTTATTTTCGCAAAACTTCCGGAGATTAACGCGGAGGATGATACTCATGGGGCCGGAAAAGATAAAGCGATGGGTGCTAACGTTCCTTTGATTAAGCAAAAGCATTTTGTCTTCGCAGTGATAGCACAATTCCTTTATGTGGCAGCTCAGACAGGTATCGGTAGTTTTTTTATTAATTATACGGTTGAGGTGAAGGAGCTGCAGCTGAATGAATTGCAAGGAGGTTTGTTATTGGGGCTGGGCGGAATGGCCTTGTTTGCCATCGGGCGATTCTCCGGCAGTCTGATCATGAAGAAGATAAAGCCCGGAACATTATTGGGGACTTTTGCCCTCGTCAATACATTGTTGATGGTCATAGTAACCATGGCGCACAACCGTTTCGGTGTTATTGCACTTATTGCGACTTATTTATTCATGTCCATCATGTTTCCGTCGATATTCGCCTTGGGTGTTAAAGGCTTGGGCGGACGCACAAAGACCGCTGCATCCATATTGGTTCTTACTATAGTAGGTGGAGCTATCGCTCCGTCGTTGATGGGACTTATAGGCGAAAAGAATATGGGGCTTGGATTTGTTATTCCTTTGGTATGTTTCCTATACATTACATTCTTCGGATTTGTGGGAAGTAAAGTTGGAGATAAATCGTAAGTAGAGTTCCCTGCACTAATTAAATTTAAAAAAGAAGAGCATGCAGACAAACGTCGGCATGCTCTTGCCGTTTGGGGGGTAGTTGACCGGGATACACCCGGTGCATTGATTAATAGTCGGTATTCTGCGGATCGAAGTTCGTCCAGCTGTCCAACCAGTTGTCGCTGGCTTTGAAAGCACCGATGTAGGTGACTGTCTTGTCTAAGTACGAACTCGTTACACCGTCAAAGCTACCGCCGGCGAGCAGCGGGCTGCCTGTACCCGGAGCATAGTTCTGTCCGGTGCTCTTCGGGTCGGTAAGCAGCAGGTCGGCTTCTGCCATTTCTTTGTTGCCTTCGCCCAGGAAGAACGAGTGCGAGAATGAAGGCTGGGTAGCGTCGTAGCTGTCGGTAGCTTTATCATACAGTTCATCCTTGTACACCTTGTTATTGTCCGAGCCCAGTACGCCCATGCCGGCAAAGACCAGGTTCTTCAGGTGGAGCTCACCGTTCTTGGCCGAAGTAACCGTAGCACCCTTCTCACCGTCGATGATCAGGCCGATGGGGTAACCCACCGCTACCGAGTTGTAACAGTTCAGCTTGCTGCTGCGACGAATCTGCATGGCAGACTGGAACTTGCCCAGCTTCGAGCCGTTGTCCGGGTACATGTCGCCACCGGTGATGTAGGCAGCATCGTTCACGAAGCCGGTAGCCAGATTCTTGGCAGTCATCGGGCCGATGAAGGTCACGTTGCTGAAGATGGGGCTGGTGTAGGGAGAAGTGATGGTACCGTTGGCATCGTTGTCCGATTCGAAGCCGTTGCTCTGTGACGTATCGGCAATGCGCGGGTCACGGATGCTGAGGCAGAACTGTACGTGTCCACTGAAACCGAAGTCGGTATCAAATTCATCGTCCCAGCCATTGTAAGCCACGAGGTACTTACAGTTCACTGTTCCGCCGAACCACTCGTACGAGTCGTCATTGGAGTACGATACCTGCAAGTGGTCCACCGTAGTACCACGACCTACCGAACCGAAGGTGATACCGTTGATCTCCTTGTCCGTCTGGAACGGGTATCCGGCAAACTCTACACGGATGTAGCGGAATACGCCCGAGTTATCGTCGTCATTGCTGCCGCCGTGCTTGGTGCGCGGACCGCCTTCTATCTGTACATCGTTGCCCTGGTTGTTGTTGGCTTTACCGCAGACGATCAGACCGCCCCAGTCGCCCGGCTTGCGTTGACCTTTCGGCTGTTCCGAGGTGAATACGATGGGGCTGCCGGCCGTACCTTCGGCGAAACATTTACCACCGCGTTCTATGATCAGGGCTGCCATGGTTTGCTTGTCGCCCTTGATAATGGTACCTGCTTCGATAGTCAGCTCGGCACCTTCGGTTACGTACACCCAACCTTTGAGGAGGTAGGTGCCCTTCTTCAAGGTCTTCTTGCCGGTAAATACGAACTCAGAGTCGCCGTTACCTATCTGCGTTCCGTCTTCGAAGAGAATGCCGGTGCTGGTAGCTATACCGCCGATATACTCTACTTTGTCGGTTTCTTCACCTTTGTCATCGATGACATCATCGTTGGAACAAGCACTGAAAAGGCTCATGGCAAGGACAGCTACAAAGAAGCTGACCGGTTTCAATACATTCAAATTTGTCTTCATATTCTACTTGTTAAATTAGGGGCTTGGATGCCCAGTTAGTGATCTTATTTAAAATTGGTAGCCGATGCTCAGCCCGAAGTTGCGTCCGGGCTTGTACGACTTGGTTATCTCTTTAACTTCTTTCTCGCTGTTGTTCACCGTTACATTCTCTATCTGCTGGAATACCACCTTCTCGGCCAGGATATCGCGTACGTTGGCCTTGATCTCCCAGTGTCCGAATTTCTTGCCCACCGACAGGTCGAAGGAGTTGCGCGGCATCTCATAAGAGTTGGGAATGGTCTTGGTATCCTGTGAGCCGGTACTGCCCACGTCACGTCCCACACCGACGATGCGCTTCCCGATACGGTTGTACAGCACGGCGGCGGTGAACTGGCTCTTCGGGTTCTGGTAGAAGATACCCGTGTTGATGAGGTAGGGCGACTGTCCCTGCATGGGACGATTCTTCTCCTTGCTGCCTGCGGGGAACTTCACCTCGCTCTTGATCAAGGCTCCGTTGAAACTCCAACTGAAATTCCTCAGCCCGATGAAGTCCAACGTCTTGCGGATGTCGAGCTCCATGCCGTAGGTGGTGGCAGCTTTGGCATTCTGGTACGAGTAAATCAGGTCGGTTCCGCCCGATACGGTGTAAGTCCACTCGATGGGGTTCTTAAAGTCCTTGTAAAAGAGTGCCACCGAGACCACTTCCCCGCTGGAGGGATAGAGCTCGTAGCGCAGATCTACGTTCTGCACGTAGCATGCCTGGAGTTGGTAATTGCCCTGCACGTTGCTGGCCAGGTCGAAGTCATAATACACGGCCGGGGAGAGCTCGCGGAACTCCGGACGATTGGACGACTTGCCATAGGCCAGGCGCAACTGCTGCTTTTGTGAGAGCTGATACGTCATGTTGACCGACGGGAAGAGGTCGTTGTAGTTATAAAATGTGCTGATGTGGCTTTCCTCGTACGCCCGGGTGTTGGTGATGAGTTCCAGTTGGTTGTACTCATAACGTACCCCTGCGTAGATGTTCAATGCACCGAAGGGAAGGGTAGCTCCCACGTACCCGGCTGCCTGGGTATTGTTGCCGCTGTAATCGTTGGTTTTCTTCACTTCCTCTTGCAAGTAGAGCTTGTCGGCCCCATAGTTGGCAGGTACCAGCAGGTTACCGGCTATGCCCTCGGTAAACTGGAAGCCGTAGGGCAGGGTAGTGGTAGAAGGATTGTAACTGTAGTTGAACTGACGGGTCAGGTAGTCGCGGGTGCGGTATTCGCCGTAAGCACCGGCCTTCAATGTGGGTGTAAAGCTGCCGAAGGCTAGTTCCCGTTGGTAGTTCACATTGCCCGAGAAGATGTGCTCGTCCAGCTTCGTGTATTCCCGGCCGATGCGGTAAAGCCCCATCGTCTGGTCGGTACGGTCGTTCAGCTCTATCAAGCGGCGGTCCGGCAGGTTGCGGTTAGCGTAGGCATAACCGGCACTCCAATCCAGGCGACTCTTATCGTATGTGTGTTTCCCGGTGAACTGGGTGTTGTAGGTGCTGCGCGAAGAGTAATAGTACTCCATGTTGTGCTCATTGTCCTTCTGCGCGTTGAATCCCGTGCGTTCGGTGTAGCGCGACTTCCCCAGTTGATTGAAAATGTTCTTCCACTCGTAACGGTGGTGAGTGTTCTTCGGCTGGTAGGTAAAGTTGAGCATAGCACCCACACGGGCATCGTTCACGTATTGGTTATCGTTACTCTGGCGCATGTACACCGGTTGGTCGTTCGTGGTGTCGTAGCTCCCGAAGAGCGAGTTCTCCATATCGAGATACGTCTTGTATGTGTTGCTGTAGTTCAGCGCGGCCAGTACGGCATAGCTTCGTCCGCTCTGCGTGTCCCAGCGATGGTTCCAGGCCATGTTGAGCTTCAGGTCGGCTACGGGTTGGCGGGTACGGATGGTCCAGTCGTTGTTGAACCCATTGTTCATCACGTCGATGTTGCTCGATCCGGGGTAGGTATGGAGTGTACCCTTCATGCCTGCCGAGAGTTGGCGCAGCCCGTTGTCGAAGCCCAGGAAGTCCGTGGCACTGCCTTTGCCGTACAGAAAGTCCTGCCCGTGCGTCTGGTCGTTGTAACTGCCCCCTATGGAAATGCTGAATGAGTTGTCCGAAGGCATGTCCTTGGTGTTGATCAGGATAAACCCGCCGGTGAAGTCCGAAGGATATTCCGGTGCGGGACTCTTCACAATCACCATGTTGTCCAACTGTGAGCTCGGAATGATGTCGAACGAGAATGCCCGTGAATCGGCTTCCGAACTCGGTACGGCACTGCCGTTAATCCATACATTATTATACCGTTGCGACAGTCCGCGTACCATCACGAACTTATCGTCGATGATGGATACGCCCGGCACCCGGCGAATCACTTCCGAGGCATCTTTGTCCTGCGTTTTGCTGATTTGCTGGGCCGATACACCGGACTGTACCACCAGGCTGCGGCGTTGGTCGGTCATCAGGGCAATGTCCGTATTCTTCTTCAGTTGTGCCACGACGGCTACTTCGCCCAACGCCTGTGCATCGGCCTCCATTTCCAACTGAAGCGTCAGTGGTTCGTTAGCTACCTTTACATTGTTTAGTACGATATCTTTATATCCGATGTACCGGATGGAGAGAGAGTACGTGCCGTTCTTTACGTCGGTTAGCAGAAAGTTGCCGTCCAGGTCGGCTACGGCCCCTTTTGTGGAGTTTAGAATCTGTACGGTAGCTCCTGTGAGAGGTTCCTGGGTTAGTTTATCGGAAATCTTTCCGTGGATGTTTCCTGCGTTGGTAGTCAACCAGCTTGCAGCCATCAGTAACATCAAAAGGATGGCTCTTTTCAACTGCTTATTCATCTTTGTTTACACTGTTTCGTTTTCGTCGCAAAGATGCAGCGGCCAGATTACAGCATTACTACAATAGGTAGGCATTTTGTTTACGTAATCATTACAAACTTGTGTAAGGGACTTTTATTTAAGTTTTGTCGATAAAATAGTCTAAATCATTGATTATTTGCTTCAAAAACTCTACTTTTGCGAGTATCGTTAAAAATCAGTACTACTCATTCATCGTATATTATGCATAAACACGACGATCTTGAGTTCATGAAAGAACTCTTCAATATCGCTGAGGTAGGTTGGTGGCGGGCCGATATGGTTAGCCGGCAGTTCTACTGCTCCGACTTTTTATCCCAGTTACTGGGACTGAAAAATGGCGAACCCTTGCTCATGGAGGAATACTATAGCTGGATTGATGAAGAATTCCGGGAAGTAACTCTGAAAGAGATAAATGAAACAATCCACATGAATCAATTCAATCATGCCTATCCGATACATACCCGTCGCAATGAATTGATTTGGGTTCGTACGCGCATGGCCCGGATCGTGGAAAGCGAGGATGGACAGATAGTCTACGGCATCACCAAGGTGGTAGATAATCCGGATGTCGATGCCATGCGCGAAGAACTTAAGCACATCAAAGAGCAGGTCGTCAAACAAGAAACCATGTCCGCTTCCTTATCTCATTTCCTTCGGGGAGGCAGTCCCTTGGAAGGAATGACCAAGATACAGAAAGACCTCTTGCGGCTTTTCCATGCACAACGCACCTATGTGTTCGAGTATTACGATAATTTCCAATATCAACGTTGCATTTACGAAACCACAGCTAAAGGTGTGGAACCGGTGATAAAACACCGGCAGCACATTCCAGTAACCAAGAACCCTTATTGGACCAAACAGATACTGAGCGGACAGCCATTTGTGGTCAACTCCTCTGAACTAACACCACCACCCGGTGCTGAGAAAGATTACGAAACATTGAGGAAACTCGGTGTGCGCTCTCTTCTTGTGGTTCCATTGATGATAGGAAACACCGTATGGGGCTACGGGGGAATTGAGGTGATGACCCATAATCTGCATTGGACCAAGGAAGATGCTATTTGGCTGTTGTCCGTGGGCAATATGGTTTCCATCTGCTTACAACTGAGCCGGGCGAAAGACGAAGCACACCGGGAACGACTCTTCCTGACCGAACTTTTTCGCTACATGCCTCTGGGGTATCTCCAGGTGAGACAGGAACGCGACGAGCAGGGCGTTCCCTATAGCTATCGTTTGATGGATGCCAATGAGCGTAGTACCGAGCTGACCGGTAAACCAATGAACACAAGCATAGGTAAGCCGATGAACGAATTGTATCCGCAGATGCTGCCATTCTTGCATGAGCTGATGGATACTTCGGGAGGCCAGTACCAGGATATCGAGGTGCGGCTGAGTGGCACAGGGAGGGAATGCCGTTGTGTAGCTTTCGTTCCGAAACCCGATGAAGCGGTGGTGCTGTTCCTGGATACTACCGAGACCATCGATGCCCGTAAGGCATTGGACAAGAGCGAAGAACTTTTACGCAACGTCTTCGCCAATATTCCGGTGGGTATCGAGATTTATGACAAGGACGGTTTCCTCATCGATCTCAATAAACGGGATATGGAAATGTTCGGTATCCGGAGGGAAGATATTCTGGGACGCAATATATTCGACAATCCGCACGTTACCGATGAAATCAAAAATCAACTTCATACGGTGGACGACCTGGAAGTCCGTCTGGAGTACCGGTTCGACGTGGCCAATGAGTTCTGCCCCACGGACTTGGGGGGTGTCCTCGAACTGACCAGCAAGACCCGGCGGCTGTATGACAAGAAGGGCAACTTCAACGGGTGGGTCATGATTATCATCGACAATACCGAACGGCTCAACAATGTCAGGAAACTGCAGGACTTTGAGAAACTCTTCGAACTCGTTTCTGACTTTGCCAAGGTGGGATATGCCAAACTCAACTTCGTAAACCGTGAAGGGTACGCCATCAAACAATGGTACAAGAACATGGGCGAGGAAGATGACATTCCATTGTCCGAGGTTGTTGGAGTGTACCGGAAAGTGCATCCCGATGATCGCCAGGAGCTGCTGGCTTTCTTCCCCGAAGCACTAAGTGGCCGGCAAACGGCTTTCCGCAAGGAGGTAAGGGTGTTGCAGCCGGGACAGACCGATGTGTGGAACTGGGTGAACGTGCATATTGTGGTCACCGAGCTGAATCCGGAAGCAGGCATTATGGAAATAGTGGGTATCAACTTCGACGTTACGGAGCTCAAGAAGATGCAGGACAATCTGCTCGAAGCCAAGAACAAGGCCGAAGAGGCCGACCGCCTGAAGAGTGCGTTCGTGGCCAACATGAGCCATGAGATACGTACCCCGCTCAATGCCATCGTGGGATTTTCCAGCCTGCTCATGGATACGGAAGATGCTGAAGAGCGAAGAGAATATGTCAAGCTGGTGGAGGAGAACAACGACCTGTTGCTGCAACTCATCTCGGATATCCTCGATCTGTCCAAGATAGAAGCAGGCATGCTGGACCTGACTTACTCGATGGTCAACATACGGGGCCTGTGCGATGACATTGTCCGCGCTTTCCAACTCAAGGTACCCGATGGGGTGCGGCTGTATTGCGACCCGGACACACAGGACATAGACCTGTTCACCGACCGCAACCGTGTACACCAGGTCATCTCTAATTTTGTCAACAATGCCGTAAAGTTTACCTCCCGGGGAAGTATCCGGGTGGCCTATGAGATATACGATAAAAATATCCGGGTCTCTGTCACCGATACCGGTATCGGCATCTGTCCGGAGAATGTTTTGCGTGTGTTCGACCGGTTTGTGAAACTGAACGGATTCGTGCAGGGCACCGGCCTCGGACTGCCTATCTGTAAGAACATCATCGAACAGATGGGTGGAACCATTGGTGTCGATTCGGAACAAGGAAAAGGTTCCCGCTTTTGGTTTATCCTCCCTCGGGTGGAAACATGATATATACAAAACAAACTCCATGGAGGAACCATTGGAGTTAACTCGAAATGGGACAACGGCTCTTGATTCTGGTTTACCTTTCCGTGTGTATTAGTAAAAGTTTACAAATAAAAATGTAAATATAAGTAGTACTCAGTGTTTTTTTATTATTTTTGCCGAAATGAAATATTGACCATTTCTCGCTGAGAACTCTAAAAAGAAACGCTCGTGACTATAAGCAACACCCGTGAACACGACCTTTTACGTGAGATGTCCCATCTGGCGCAGATAGGATGGTGGGAAGCCGAATTTACTACAAAGAAATATATACTCTCCGATTATCTGATTGATTTGTTTGGGGTGGACAGTTCTGTGATAAGTTTTGACGAACTGAGAGATTTGGTTCGGGAAGACTACCGGGACAAGATTATGTGCGATTTCAATGCGGTGATTCATCTGGATGCGTTTAGCCAGCTGGTTCCTCTCTGCAACAAGCGGGGCGAGAGTTGCTGGATACAGTGCACCATGGGCCGGAAAACTGAAATCGAAGGCCGTGGACTCGTAGCCTTCGGTATCACGCAACGAATCGAGAACCCCGAAAAGATGAGCCGGGAACTGCATCGTGCCAGCGAAGAAGAAAGTCGCGAATACTCCATTTCTCACTCGCTCACCCATTTTGTTCAGGAGGGCGACACCAATCAAGGCATCATGGACATCCTGCAAGACATCCTTCATCTGTATGGAGGCAGTCGTGCCTATATCTTCGAATACGATGAGCTACAGGAAAACCAGTCGTGCACCTACGAGGTGGTGGCCGAAGGAGTGTCCTCGGAGCAGGAGATGCTGCAACTCATCCCGCTGGAATACAATGCCTGGTGGTCGTCGCAGATACTGGCCGGGAAATCCATTGTCCTCAATACACTGGGCGATTTGCCCCAAACGGCTCAGTTCGACTATGAGGCACTGGCGGCACAGCACATCCAATCCTTATTGGTGGTTCCGCTTTTGGTCAACCACAAAGCTATCGGCTATATGGGAATCGACCTGGTGAACCAGCAACGTGTGTGGAGCCAGAGCGACCTTCAGTGGTTGGTTTCGCTGGCCAATATCGTAAGTATCTGCCTGGAACTGGGCCGCACTCAGGATGTTGCCGTACGCGAACGTACTTTCCTGAACAATCTCTTTCGTTATATGCCCCTGGGATATGCCCGCTTCAAGAAAGTGTATGGAGAAGAGGGCGAAGTGGTGGACTATTATGTTCTTGATACCAATGCCAAATATGGTGAACTGGTTAATTGCCGGTTGGAGGATGTTTTGGGCAAAAACACCACTGAGATCATGGACGGATTGCGGGAACAAGTCACCTTTTTGGTTGAGGGGGTAAGCGAGAACAATTCCAAGGAAATAGATGTCTTCTTCGAACGCACTTCCAAAAACTGTCGGGGCGTATTCTTTTATCCCGGACAGGACGAAATAGTGGCACTCTTCCTCGATATGACCGAAATGGTAAGGGTGAACAAAGCATTGGACAGCAGTGAGAAACTATTCCGCAACGTCTTTGCCAATATTCCCGTGGGGATTGAGATGTACGATAAAGAGGGTATTCTGTTCGACCTGAACAACAAAGACCAGGAGATATTCGGTGTCAAAGCGGAAGAAGCCATCGGGCTGAGTTTCTTCGATAATCCCAATATCTCCGATTCTATCAAGGAACGGGTGCGCAATGAAGACGAAGTGGATTTCCGCGTCAACTATATGTTCGATGTGGCCGAGAACTATTATAGCCCGGCGAAGAAGGGCTTCATCAACCTGTACACTAAGGTACGCAAGTTATATAACAAAGACGGCGAATTCAATGGCTACGTCTTTATCAACATAGACAATACGGAGAAGATCGATGCCATCAATAAGATACAGGACTTCGAAAACCTCTTTTTGCTCATCTCGGACTTTGCCCAGGTGGGTTATTCCAAACTCAACTTCTTCGACCGCGAAGGTTATGCCACCCGGCAGTGGTACAAGAACATGGGCGAGGAAGATGATACGCCGCTTTCGGAAGTGGTGGGCGTGTATAACAAGATGCATCCGGACGACCGGAAGGTATTCCTCGATTTCTACGACGATGTGTTGGCGGGCAAGGCCGATAGCTTCCGTCGTGACATGCGGGTGCTGCGTCCCGGTACTACCGATCAGTGGAACTGGGTGCGGGTACATGTCATCGTCATCAGCTTTCACCCGGAACGGGGCGAAATAGACATCATCGGTATCAACTTCGACATCACGGAGCTGAAAGAAATCGGAATAGAACTGCTCCGGGCCAAGGAGAAAGCCGAAGAGGCCGACCGCCTGAAGAGTGCCTTCCTGGCCAATATGAGCCATGAGATACGTACGCCGCTCAACGCCATCGTAGGATTCTCCGGTCTGCTGGCCGAATCCGCCGACCTGGAAGAACGGGCGGAATACCTGGCCCTGGTGGAGAAGAACAACGAGCTGCTCTTGCAACTCATCTCGGACGTCCTCGACCTGTCGAAGATAGAAGCCGGAACGTTCGACTTTACCTTTGCCCCGCTCGATGTCAACATGATGTGCGCGGACGTGGTACGTGCCCTGCAGATGAAAACTCCCGAGAAGGTGAGACTGTGGTTTGAGGTTTCGCAAGCGGACTGTCGCATTGTGAGCGACAAGAACCGCCTGCACCAGGTCATTTCCAACTTCGTGAACAATGCCATCAAGTTTACTGCCGAAGGTAGCATCCGTGTGGGCTATGAAGTGGTGGCCGATCGGATCCGCTTCAGCGTCACCGATACCGGTATAGGTATCTCTGCGGAACAGCAAAAGGATATCTTCGAACGATTCGTGAAGCTCAATTCGTTTGTGAATGGAACCGGACTGGGATTGTCCATCTGTAAGAGCATCGTGGAACAGTTGGGCGGTACCATCGGCGTGGATTCGGAAGAGGGAAAAGGCTCTTGCTTCTGGTTTACTATACCGGTTACTTGGGCAACGGATTAGATAGTATCTACCAAAAATAAGACGGTGTGCAATGACTCATTGCACACCGTCTTATTTTTTACAGAAAGCTTCGGATCTTAGATCCCGAAGCTAAACTTGTCAATATTCTGATACACCACACTGGCAATACCCAGGCCTACGATACCGATGGTACAGATGACCAAAGCAGCGCGTGTATAGTTATCGCTGCGGAACGAAACAATGGGCTCGTCCGACGGATTGATGTACATGGACTTCACGATGAGCAGGTAGTAGTACAGGGACAACACCGTATTGACTAACGCGATGAATACCAACAAGTGGAATCCGGCTTCGAAAGCAGCCATGAAGATGAAGAACTTCGAGAAGAATCCGGCGAACGGCGGGATTCCGGCCAGCGAGAACAGGGCCAGTGTCATCAGGAACGCCAATTTCGGGTTGGTCTTGTAGAATCCGTTGTAGTCCGTCAGCGTAAATTTATGCGCCCGCAGAGCCACAATCGTAATTACGGCAAACACAGCCAGATTGGCCACCATGTACACCAGGATGTAATACACCAGCGAAGTCATTCCCTCGGCTGTACCACCGATCACACCCAGCATAATGTAACCCGCCTGCGAGATGGACGAGAACGCCATCAGTCGCTTCAGGTTCTGTTGACGCAGGGCGAACAGGTTGGCCAGTGTAATGGAGGCGATAACTATCCAGTAAAGTATCTCCTGCCAGTTGCCCATCATCGGGGCGAATACCTTAATCAGTACCGTCAGCAGCACGAAGGCAGCCGAACCTTTGGAGATGACGCTCAGGTAGGCAGTCACCACGCTCGGTGCACCTTCGTACACGTCGGCCGTCCAGAGATGGAACGGAACGAGCGATATCTTGAATCCCATGCCGGCAAAGAAGAAGACGAAAGCCATGATTTGCAACATGTTGCCATTGATGTGCTGAGGCATGTCGGCAAAGTAAAGCGTGCCGCACGTTCCGTAGATCAGCGACAGGCCGAATAGCAACAGGGCACTGGAGAACAACGCCGAGAGGATATACTTGGCACCGGCTTCGGCCGAGTGGTGACGGTATTTGTCGAACGCTACCAGGGCAGCCATCGGGATACTGGCCATCTCCAGCCCGATGAAGAACATCAGGAAGTGTCCGGCAGAGATCATGAAGTACATACCCAGCAGGGTGGAGAGCGTCAGCACGTAGAACTCGCCTTGCTTCACTGCAGTGTCTTCGCGCTTCATCCATTCGTGAGCCATCAGGAAGATGATCACCGTACCGAAACTGAGGATCGACTTGATGACGGTGTGCATCGGTACGTAGCTGTACATACCACCGAAAGCTTCTACCGCTGGGCCCGGTACCAGGTTGATAAGCGTGTGGATGAGCAGCACGGTGACCGGCATGGCCGTGTTCAACCTGGCTCGTCCGCCTGCCTTGTGGGCATCGGGGCTCATGAAGAGGTCGGCAATGAAGATAATGAGGATGACGGCTATCAGCGACAGCTCCTCGCGCATATATAAGAATTGTGAATAATCCATCTTTATACTTTTAATGGTTAGTGATTACGGTACCAGATGTGTGATCAACGGCAGTACGCTCTCGGAGATCATGTCGCTCATCCAGAAAGGAGCCAATCCCAGACCGGCTACACAAAGGATGAGGCAGATCACCATGAAACGTTCGTCCCACGTAGCATCGGTCAGCTCCAGGTGATGCTTGTTCTGCACCGTGCCGAAGATTATCTTGCCCACCAGGCGAAGGATGTACACGGCGGTGATAACGATGGACGAGCAGGCGATGATGGTCCACGTACGGTGGAACACATCGAAGTTCTGGAACGAACCTACAAAGATAGTCATCTCGGCGACGAAACCGCTGAGCCCAGGCAAACCGAGGTTTGCGAGGCCGGCAATCACATAACATACGCTGAGAAAAGGCATCACCTTCATCAGGCCCGACATCTCGCGGATGTCACGCGTGTGGGTACGTCCGTAGATCATACCGATGAGGGCAAAGAACAGGGCTGTCATCAAACCGTGCGAGAGCATCTGCAACACAGCACCCGTACAGGCGGTCTGGTTCATCATCAGGATGGCGAAGAGCACCAGTCCGCAGTGACTCACGGAGGAGTAAGCGTTGATGTACTTCAAGTCGGTCTGCACGCAAGCCGAGAAAGCACCGTACACCACCGAGATACCGGTCAGGATCAGGAAGATCCACGACAGCTCGTTGGCAGCTTCGGGCATCAGGAACATGGCGATACGGAAGCAACCGTATCCTCCCAGTTTCATCAATACACCGGCATGGAGCATAGACACAGCCGTAGGTGCCGAAGCGTGACCGTCGGGGCTCCACGTGTGGAACGGGAACAAAGCACCCAGCACACCGAAACCCAGGAAGGTAAGTGGAAACCAGATGCACTGCTGGGCAAACGGAATGTTATGCAACGCAGCGATGTCCAGGATATTCATCGTCGTAGCACCCGAACCGAAGTAGATACCCAGGATGCCGATTAGCAGGAAGGCCGATCCACCCATCAGCATCAGCGTCAGCTTCATGGCCGAGTATTCCTTACGGCCCGAACCCCATACACCGATGAGCAGGTACATCGGGATTAAAGCCACCTCGTAGAACATGAACATGGTGAACATGTCGATAGAGATGAAAAAACCGAATACCCCCATGGAAAGCAGCGTGAACCACAGGAAGTACTCCTTGGTGAGCGGCTTGAGGTTCCACGAAGCAAACGTTCCGGTGAACACGATGACGGCCGAAAGCAGCAGCATGGCTACCGAGATAC
This sequence comes from Bacteroides sp., assembly GCA_031555765.1. Classification (GTDB taxonomy): domain Bacteria; phylum Bacteroidota; class Bacteroidia; order Bacteroidales; family Bacteroidaceae; genus Bacteroides. Next base: position 51,428 of record JAVBUC010000020.1, read on the forward strand.
CGTCTACGCCTACCGAGTAAGCTATGTGAAGGGGAGCATACCACACCAGATCGGCACGGAACAGCATTTCGCTGGTATCGCCTGCCGAGCGTGCTCCCAAATAAAGATACGTCAATGCAATGGCTAAGCCCAGCAAAGCTACCGAACCGGCTACCATCACTCCCCGGATCTGCTTGATGTCGCGAGCCAGCCAAAGACCGCCCAACATGAGCAAGGGAATCAGTACGAATAAAGATAAGAAATTCATATCGTTATATCATTATAAGATTAATAGTAGAATAAGCACGATAACTCCACCCAGGAACACGAGGGCATACTGTTGCACCCGTCCGCTTTGCAGACCGCGTATCTCGTCGCTCGTGGTATGGGCACTCCAGGCCAGGAAGTTGAAGAAACCGTCGACCACGTGGCGGTCGAACCAGGCGATGGGAGTGGAGATGCAACGGAAGATGATCTTGTGCGTGATGAACTGGTACACCTCATCGATGTAGAAGCGGTTCGAGGCTGCCCGGTGCAGACCGGAGAACCTCTTGGCCAGCACATCGGCCACCGGTTGCTTCTCTCCTTTATAGATGAAGGTAGCCAGGGCAATAGACAGCGCAGCAATCGCTACACTGGTGATGGCAATGGTCATATCCAGGTGGATGTCATACGAATGTCCGTTGGAGCTGATGAAGTGCCCGAAGGGGATGAATCCGGCCACTACCGTAACAGCAGCCAGGAACATCAGTGGGAAGCTCATCACCAGCGGGCTTTCGTGCGGTGTGTGGTAGGCGTAGGCTTCTTCGTTGTTCTTGCCCCAGAAGATACCGAAGTACAGACGGAACATATAGAAAGCAGTCATGGCAGCAATCACTGTCATCGTCCAACCCATGATGGGGCTGTAGGCGAAACAGGCAGCCAGGATTTCGTCCTTGGAGAAGAATCCCGAGAACGGAGGAATACCGGCAATAGCCAGACAGGCAATCAGGAAGGTGATGTGTGTGATGGGCATGTACTTGCGCAGACCGCCCATATCTTTCATCTCGTTGGAGTGAACGGCATGGATGATGCTTCCGGCACCGAGGAACAGCAATGCCTTGAACATGGCGTGTGTGAAGAGGTGGAACATGGAGGCCATGTAACCCAGACCACCTTCGTGCGGATCGGCAGAAGTCGATACACCCAGAGCTACGATCATGAAACCGATTTGCGAGATAGTCGAGAAGGCCAGTACGCGTTTGATATCGGTTTGTACACAGGCGATGGATGCTGCGAAGAGAGCGGTGAAAGCACCCACCCAGGCGATGATCTCCAAAACATTGGGAGCATAGACGATGAAGAGCGGGAACATACGAGCCACCAGGTATACACCAGCCACCACCATCGTAGCGGCATGGATCAAGGCCGAAACAGGAGTCGGACCTTCCATCGCATCGGGCAACCAGATGTGCAGAGGGAACATGGCACTCTTACCGGCACCACCGATGAACATCAGACCCAGTGCCAACGGAAGCATCGAAGCACCACCGGTGAGCATAGACATCGTATCGGGTGTGAAACCGAATGTGCCACCATAGTAACCGTACAGCAGGATTCCGATAAGGAAGCCCAGGTCGGCAAAGCGGGTAACGATGAATGCTTTCTTACTGGCAGCCACAGCCGACGGTTTGGTATAGTAGAAACCGATAAGCAGGTACGAAGAAACACCCACGAGCTCCCAGAACAGGTACATCTGGAAGATGTTGGTAGCCACCACCAATCCCAGCATAGACATGGTGAAAAGCGAAAGGAACGCGTAGTAGCGTTGGAATCCTTTCTCGCCTTTCATGTACCCCAATGAATAGAGGTGTACCAGGAAGGATACGGTGGAGATAACGATGAGCATCATCACCGAGATAGGATCCAGCAGGATACCCATGTCGAACGACAGCGTGTCGGTGAAGGGCAACCAGCGGAAGTTGAAGGGGATGATTGTTTCGAACGTACCATCCGTCAGGCGCGGTGCCGTGAAATAAATGAACGCAGTGATGTACGAAAGGATAGTCACCACCCCAAGGGAGGCGGTACCCAGTAATCCTGCAAGTCCCGGTTTCAGCCACTTGCCCCCGATTCCCAGTATCAGGAATGTGACCAGTGGCAAAATCAGTATGAGTATTGTAAATTCCATATTGTATCTCTGTTTTTAGATGGTTACCACTTCAGCTCGTCCAGCTGTTTAACTTGTATCGTCCGTATGTTACGGTAGATATTGATCATGATAGCAATGGCGATGGCTGTTTCTGCGGCCGAAATAGCAATGGAGAAGAGCGCGAAGAAGTGTCCTTCCAGCGTTTCGGGGAACAGGAAACGGTTGAATACGGCGAAGTTGATATCGGTAGCATTCAGCATCAGCTCCACGCTGATCAGGATAGCCAGCGTGTTGCGGCGGGTGAAGAAGCCGTAGATACCGGCAAACATCATCACAGTGGAAATAATCAAATAATATTCTATCTGTATCATCAGTGTATACCTCCTATCGTTTACGTGCAATTAATAATGCGCCCACAATACAGGCCAGCAACAGGATGCTGACTGCTTCGAACGGCAATACATATCCGTACTTGTCACTTGAGAGCAGCTCCATGCCGATCCGTTTCATATCGAGCTCCACCACAGGGGCGTCGCCGATGGCGGACATGAACTTATGCTTCACCGTGATAAATATCACCAGGGCTGCTCCCACAACAGTGGTTGCCAGACCTGCCCAGAAGCGACTGCGCAGCAGCTTCTCAGCCCGGTCGCCCTCTCCGCTGGTGAGCAGGATGGAGAATACATAGAGCACCACGATACCTCCGGCATATACCATTACTTGTACAGCACCCAGGAATGTATAACCCAACAGAAAGTAAATGCCTGCCGTGCCGAACAGCACGAAGAGCAGGTAAGTGGCCGAACGCACGATGCGTTTGGTAGTCACCGTCATGATGGACATGAGGATGATGAAGGCGGCCAGTAAGTAGAAGACTACTGTTTGAAGTGTAAATTCCATATCTCTATTCTTCTTTTTTCTTTTCCATAACTTTACTACCCTCGTGGTTCAA
>JAVBUC010000025.1:0-63898 GCA_031555765.1 Bacteroides sp.
CAGCGAAGATGATTGCTGTGCTGAGAGCCGTACAGCTTGGCCTATTTAGTGGTAGTGTATTGGCTGATGCTTGCCACCGGCAGGATTACTCCGGACGTGAGATGGTACCGGTGGATGAGCTTTATGCCAAGGTGAAGGAGCGACTTGAAATGTTTGACAGAAATAACGCATAACTAATAAAATATGGAACTAAATGACAATGTACAAGTGACTCTCACGGAACGTGGAGCGAAAATCCTAAATGAGACAAATGCCTCAATGAAGCTTCTTTGCCCTAATATGAACTGGAAAACAGACTATAAAGGTGGTGATGAATACTCCACGCAACTGTGGGACATAATAGGCCAATTTGGAAGTTGCTGTTCCGCAGGAAGTGAGCTGGTCTTTACTTCATTAAAAGAGGTTTAACGCATAATTGAAAGACAGATGAAGAAAGATGACAAATTGATCTTTGTAGCCATTTGGCTTATGCTTTTTATTATATCAACGTATTCATGCCAACAAGCTGAAGCACTAAGAGAAATCAGTAATACCCTTAGATATCACACCATTAAAACAAGGAACTTATGAGAAAGCATGATACCAAAGATCCCATGGAGGAGCGGAAGCCGGACTCTGGGGAGAATCCGTCCGGTGTGGACATGATCCTGCACCAGGTAAAGAAAAGGGATGCCTCCATGAAGAAGGTGCCTTTGAGAATTGGACCACGAACGATAATCTATGTCACTCCGGACAAATGCAACGAAGCCTATGCCCGGGAGGCAGCAAAGAGATACGATAGCCTATGAAAGAGAAATGGGATAATTATGTCGAAGCACTCTCTGTTTTCGGGGAGAATATTACGGAGCTTCTGGTAACACTCAAGCCCGGCCCGAAAACGGAGAAGATTAAAAAAGCGGTGAATGGTCAGTGGGAGAAGCTTCGCAACCATACCGAAGCTATCTCCCAGCTGATATCGCCGATCGATCCGGAGGAGGTTACCCTTCCGTATGCAAGCCCGCAGTTTGCGGAGTACTGGGAGCGGTATAAGGAATACCTTCAGGAAGAGTTTCATATCTTCATGCGCTCCCGGAGAGAGAACGAAATACTGAAGACGCTGCGCGGATGGGCGGGCGACAGCGATAAAAAAGCGATTGGAATCCTCTCATTTCTTATTCGGGGTGGGTACAAGTCTTTCTTCCGACCATCGGAACGGCAGCTCTCTGGAGACGAGCCGGCCACCGCTACCGAAGAACAACAACAATTTGGTATGAACATTAGTAAAGGTGCACAAATATGAAAGAACTTAATGAAATCCAGGACAAAGTCTATCAGGCATATCCTACCTATCAGCAATTCCTGGCCAGTCAGGAACCGAAGATGCTTCTGGTCAACTTCAGCGAGATCCATGAGGTGGCAGATGCAATCTCTACCCGCCGGCTCAGTATAGCAGAAATGATGGAGATCTATGGTACCGACAGTTTTAATCCAGGAATAGACTACTTTGCTAAGTGGTTGTCTTTCTTCAACAAGTTTTCCAATATCAATAACGTTATGCCAATGGATACGATCCAGTGGGTGGCCATTCATTTGTGTACTAAGTATTGTCATTTTTACTTTGCGGATTTAAAGGTAATTTTCGAGCATCTTTTGGAGTCGAAATATGGTAAGTTCTATGGCAGCATAGACACAGTTCGCATCATGTCCGGATTTCTTGAATACAATGAGTCGCGAAACCGTGTTATTCATCAGGTGACCGAAAGACAGAAAAATGAATACGAGGTTTGGTTGGTCAAGAGGAGAGTAGAAATAGGGCAGGTAGTCTTCTTGGAGATTGAGAAGAATCATCCGGATATGCCGATTGATGAACGTTTCCGTACCCGGGAAAGAATTACTGAAGAAAGACTACAGAAAGAAGCTAAGAAATTATTTCCATCAGTATGGCAAAACAAGTGAAGCAGCTGGGCATCGCCCAAGGTAGCATAGGGTTCAATGAGGGTGACAAACTGCAGAAGGCGGTTGATTTCATCCTGGACACTTATGATATCCGGAAGGCGATGTATGACCCGGCCAAGATCTATGTCCAGTACAAGGACAAAGCATTAGGAGAGGATATTGTGGATTTTGACAGGATATCCCTCGATCTCCAGGAGTATGGTATCAGTATTGGAGATGCCATACTCCGGAAGATTCTCCGATCGGATAAGTACATCAAACCACAGAACCCAATTAAAGACTACTTCGATGGAATCCGGGGAACATTCACCGGCGAATCGCAGATAGATCTGCTCGGCCGGCATCTCATCGCCCGGCAATGGGAGGATCAGCCGGAGGAATACTACCAGCAGCGAGCGGAAAAGTTGCTCCGGAAATGGCTGGTTGCCTGCGTGGCCAATTGGATAGGAGGCCATCCCAATCAAGTTATGCTCACCCTTATTCAAATGAAAGAAGGCGTGGGAAAAACTTATTTTACAGAGTGGATTGTTCCTGATCAGCTGAAGGACTACTATATGAAGAGCAAGCGCGAAGACCGGTTCGAGATGGAGGATGCCTTCACCCGGAGCATGGTGGTATGCTTCGACGAGCTGGTGGGCATCACCAAGGGCACGGCGGATCTCTTCAAGCAGACTATCGGCTCGGATCTGCTCTGGGTGAAACGTCGGGGCGATGAATACCCCATTGGCCGCCCGCGCCTGGCCTGTGCCATTGGTACCACTAACCACAACCAGGAGTTGAATGGATTCCTGCAGGAATGTTTCGGGTACCGCCGGTTCGGCTGTATCGAACTACAGGACATCAACCATGACTATTCTTCTCTGGTAAACAAAAACCTCCTCTGGGCCGAAGTTCTGATGTTGTACGAGAATTCGTCTTTCGACTTCCAGTTCAACCAGGCAGACTTCGACGAGTTCAGAATCTACAATCAACGGTACGTAGTAGAATACCCGGCTCTCAAATACGTGCGTCTATATCTGGCCATTCCCAACAACCAGGAAGAAGGTCAGATGCTTTCCCCCACCGACATCTGCAAGTTACTACGGCAAGCCGGGAAAATTAATAGGGATGACCTGTTGGCAGTCAATGCGATGAAAGTCGGTCAGGCTCTTACTTCCCTGGGCTTCACTCAGAAATCCGTCCGGACAGGTTCCTTGACTCCCCGCTATTGCTATCACGTGATAGTTAATCTATAGATATAATCATATATTATTTTTTATGAACAAGAAGAGGAATATATACTATATTTTACCTGTAGAGAGAAAAAATGTCAAAAGGTGGGGTACTACTTACTACAAAGTCTGCAAATGCTTAATACATAGGTGTTTTAGTGTAGTAACCATGTGTTTTTATATGTGGTTACTACAAGGTACTACAGGGTACTACATTTGTAAATAAATATCACAAATGTGTTGCATATTCGTTTGAAAATGAGTATATTAGTGCGGTGTAGTAACGAAGTAACCATTTTCCCATGTTTTATTTTTAATCAAAAAATCAATTTTCGTATGCAGAAACCACATATCACAATCGACCTGAGCCCGCATCTCCACGACTTTCTCTACCACGAGTTCCCGGAGAGTACGGATGCGGTGGTACTTACTCTGGCCAGCGACGTTGGCAAGTACATCAACTCCATGGTGTCCATCTCGGACCGGCCCGTCAAGCCGGTGGACATGGTGAACCCCATTTCCATCATCCTGCCGGTGCAAGAGTGGAACCACTACATTCTCGAACACAACTTCCTCCAGGTGATCAAGTGGAAGGAGAAGATGATTCAGGATTATCTGGAGTCTGTATGGCGGCTTCGTGTCCGGGAATATTTCACGACAGGATACGAAAAAGGCTTCAAACAGGATACGATTATCAACGCTTTTTTGATGGCGTACAACATCCGAAAAAATCGATTTACGTACGACCAAATCAAGAAAATCGACTACCGAAACCGCCAAAAGGCCATCGGAGAGGTGGCGAAAGAGATACAACTGTCTCTTTTTGAGTAGGTTGCGAAATTTTTAAGTAAAAACACCAATTTTGCGTGATTTTTCCTTAGTGATTTAAGAGCAAGAGCAGTAATATCTCTTAGTAATTTAAGAGCAATTTATCAAATTACATAGTTATGAGAAGTAATCAAGACAAGACCGCGCAGATCTGCGCCCTGTACTGGATGCCGCTCTCTGAAGCGGAAGTTGACGATCATCCCGGACAGCCTTATATTTCAGTGGGCGGTACCTGGACACAAATCCCTTTTAGTAAGGCTGAACTCAAAGAAGACCAGCCGGCCGGTGGTAAACTAGTGAAGCAGGAACTCAAGGCCACCGTTACCGGGGTCAATCCTGATGCAGAAGAACAATTCATAAGAATGCAAGGAGAACCGGGGCTGCTTCGTGTGGACTACACCAATGGTATGGCCAAGGTGATCGGGTCCGAGCAAGTTCCCGTGCAGCTCTCCATGGAGATCAGTGGGGCTTCTTCCGTTTATACACTCTCTTCCAAACGCTCCAGTCCGGAGTTCTCCAAGTATTTCAAGTCCTTTTAATGCCCTTCTGGTCATAGTAATTTTGTATCAAGCAATTAATACAAGGTTACTATGACTTTTTCCAGGCTATATTCGGCCATCACACGTGGTAAATGGTTTGTGGACTTCCGCGAAGTGGAATCCCACCAGCTTCTTATAGACAAGCTCCTTGAGCATGGTGTGGATACCGAAGACAGATCCCCCCTTTCTGAACGCAAGCCGCTGATGGCGTACGTAGGCGATGAGACATCAATGGCATATACCAATAACTTCTCCGATGCTCCCCAGGGTAGTATTGCTGTAGTTTCACTGCATGGCCCTATGCTGAAGTACGGTACCTGGTGCAGCTATGGTACCACCGAGGTGGCCGAGATGATTGACGAAGCTGTCGAGTCACCTAGGATCGCCGGCATCGTTCTGGATGTTGACTCCGGAGGTGGCAGCGTTGATGCTATCGCTCCGCTGATCCAGTCTATTCAGAAAGCGCAGCAAAAGGGCAAGGCGGTGGTGGCCTGCTGTGACCTGTGTGCATCTGCAGCTTATTACGTCGTGTGTCACTGCGACGAGATTATGGCATCCAACTCCATCTCTGCGGAGTTCGGGTCTATCGGTGTGATGATGAGCTTCAAGGATTACGCCAAGCACTACGAGAAAGAAGGTATTGTACAGCATACCATATACAGTAATTTATCCACCCATAAAAACGGACCGTTCGAAGCGGCCCTGAAAGGAGAATATGATCAAATCAAAGCAGAAGAACTCGACCCTCTTGCCAAACAATTCCAAGAGGCAGTTAAACATCAGAGAGGTAGTCGACTTGACGCGAATATCGAAGGGCTCATTGCCGGGCGCATGTTCTTTGCGGACAACGCCCAAAAAAATGGCCTGATCGACAGCGTTGGTACATTGGAAATCGCTGTGAAGCGTGCGAAAGAGATCCGCAGAGATGCGGTTGTAGACGAATATATTAAATTAAAAAGTTAAATCTATGTTTGAGAAAGTATTAGCGGCAGTATTGGGCTTCCTGGGAGTTTCAGCACTGGCAAAGGACGAAAAAGGTAATTCGGTTCTCTTGTCTGAACAGGAGAAACGGCTTACTGACAAATGGGGGCCTATTTTCATTTCCACATTTAAAAAAGAGTTGGCTGAGTATGAGTCCAATGGTGGCTCTTCGGATGGAGAGGCTATTCTTCAGGCGAAGAAGGAGTTGGAGGCTGAGAACGAAAAGAACGCCAAAGAACTGACGGAACTCAGAACCAGGTTGGAGAACCTGGAGAAAGAGAAGACCGAATTTAAAGCAACAATCGCCAAGCTGGAGAAAGAAGAAATTCCGGATGCCGGCGTGGCTGTAGGTGGAGGTAATGCGGGTATGGCACCAAAATTCAAGCCAGACATGAGCCTGGCGCACAACAAGTATCTGGAGCATATAACTTCCGGTCGTCCGGGAGCAATCTATTCAGGTGAGACAACAGTAGACACCACTGAACTGAAGAGTGAGTTCGGTAAGTATGTCAGCAACGAGAAGATCGAGATCATCAAGGGGCTGATGAGCAAAACCACGTCAATCCAGTACATGAGTACTGTTAAGACGGATAAAGTAGAGATCCGGGCTCAGCAGGCGGTGATTGATTCGGTGCTGCAGCAGTTTGTTCCTTTCTGGACTCCGAAGGGCAAGAGCAAGTTCACGCCGCTGACAATCAGAAACTACAAGTGTAAACTCAACGTTCCCATCAAGCCTTCGGACGTGATGGAAGACATCATCGGCTACTTGTACGACGAAGATCTGAAGCCGCAGGACATGCCGATTGTGAAGTACATTCTCTTCCAACTGGTATTCCCGAAACTGGACGAAGAACGCGAGATCGCATTGGCTATCGGTGAGTTCAAGGAGTCTTCTGCAGCCAAAGATGGTGACAATGCTACCGATGCCAACGAAGTGATGGATGGCTACGTGACTCAGTTGAGAAAGTTCAGAGCTGCCAACAACGCCATCACGCAGGCCATCACCTGGCTGTTGCCTGGCGTGACGCTGGAAGATGCCAAGCTGGTTGAGCAGATCGACCAAGCCGTTGACCAGGTGTCGGCACTCTACAAGGCCAAGACCATGTACGTGCATGCCGATCCGGATCTGGTTACTCGTTACAGCAAGGCCTACCGCAAACTTTATCCATGGCTCAAGAACGAGGACGGCGATAAGATCAAGATTGATTTCTCTAAGTTCACATTTGCCCCGCTGGAAGGTATGCGCGGTACCGGAGCGTTCTTCATCACCCCGAAGGAGAACTTCAAGCACTTGCTGAGCAAGGATCCGCAGTCTACCAAGGTGTGGATGCAAGGTGAGAACTACGACGTGAAGATCTTCGCTGAATGGTGGGAAGCTGTTGGCTTCTGGTTGGCTGAAGCACTGTTCGTATATTTGCCACCGGCAGAAGACGAAGAGCCCGGCGATGAAGGAGGTATTTAATAACGTAACTTAGAAAGGAGGTATAATATGGCAGGTACAGCTTATGCAATGGCTTCAGTGCCTAAGAAGTCGGACAATGCCGGCAGAGCGAGAGGTAAAAAGAGCTTCATCATAGTCTTTGACTGGGATGATGTGGCAAAATATACCCGTGATGAAAAAGGAGTACGTGTGAGTGAGTTCACGTTCCGGGATGGCAAGAAACCTATTGGGGTGTACGCTACGGATTCAACCATTCAAGCCTATCACACCAGTGAAGGCGAAGACGATGCTCGTGGATTCATCCAACATACAGACTTTGACCATCCGGGAACGGATCTCGAGATAACGGAGTTCGCCAATAACTGTATTAATAAGAACCTGGGAGCAATCGTATTCGATTGTGCAGGTGATGATGCAAAGATTGCTGGTACTCCGTGCACACCCTTAAAGATGGATAAAGCCGATTCTCAGGATAACAAAGAAGGGGCTAAGAATACGTTCAACCTGAAGAGCTCTCTTCGTGGTTCAACGATAGGTATTATCGCTAAAAGTTTGATCCCGGCAACGGACAATGCTGATATCAATGCGATCTTGGGATTGACTGCAGCTGCGGGTGGTATTTGATTCATGGTATTGGTTTGTTTGGAGAGGTGTAGGCTTGCTTACACCTCTTTTTTGTCCTTTCACCTGTGACGCTATCGTGGTAATTTTGCTATCATCAAAATTTTTATCGTATGACAAAGCCAAAAGCAAATTCAAATCCTGCAACTGCGGATGCAGGTAATCAGAATCCGGCTACTCCGGAAGTACAATCCGATGTTCAGACTGATCAAGGTCCGGGCACGAATTCTCCTGCCCAGGCAGATCCTCCCGGTGATCAACAGGTTCAGGATGGTGCAGCTGCTGCTCAAGCCGATTTATCGGTTGAGAATGTAATGGCCCACTTTAATCCTCGGATTACAGTAGCTATCCCTTATGTCAAGTCACGCACTCAAGGCGATGAACTTCGTTTTGCCACGGCATCACTTCAGAAGAATCTTCGTGTGCCTTTCAATGTTGTCGTGATAGGTGACCGCGAAGATTGGTTCTCGGATGAAATCATCCATCTTCCGTGTGAATGTTTCTCGGATAATCCACAGGCTGATATGATAGAGAAGTTGAAGATGGCCATCGCTTCAGAGTATGTTTCCGAGAAATTTATCTGGACCAGCGATAACACTTACCTGGTATCACCGGTGACCATGGCAGATCTCGAAGTACTCAAGGTGCGCGGATTTTTGGATCCGCAGGATTTCTCCGGTACCGATCGTGGAAATGTCGTGCGGACCATTGACCTGATGAAGCCTGTTCTTCCGGAGCTGGTTCCATGGGATTATGCCACGCATACCCCGGTGGTATTCGAGAAGGAACAATGGGTTGAGATCTTCGAAGAGTTCCCGGATGTGATGAACGGAGGATATTTCCTGGAGTCTCTCTACTTCAATCTCTGCTATGGGGATCATATCCCGGTAATGCTGGACTGGAGCAAGGATCCTTGGTTACTGCCAATCAAAACCAAGAATCCGAATAAGGAAGCCTACGATCGGCTCGTGAAGACGAAAAAGTTCATGACAAACTCCGAGAGTGCATATTCGGCGTTCTTGGTAGAGCAGTTGATGAAGTTGTTCCCTGAAAAATCACGATTCGAGAAGTGAAAGAGAAGGTCATAAACTGGCTGAAGAACGGCGCGAACGCTCAGGATGGGGTGTGCCTGATGGAACAGGCGGGTGCATCTCACCTGACTTTGCGTTTGGTCCGTTCCAATCCGATCGCTAACAAACGGGTGATGGTGGAGTTCCTATGCCGGGCATTCCACATCACCGAAGATTATTCCGTTAGCAGCCGGCAGCCGGATTATACCGTTCAGAAAAAGCAGCGTTCATTCAGGGATGAGTTTCCATTCCTGAATGAAAAAGGCTGTCCGATCGAGTTGGAGACGCTGGCCTCCCGTAAGTTCGCCCGGTACCACGATTATGTGCAGCTGCACGCGAAGTTGCGGGACTGCACTTCCCTTCAGGAGTGTGCTGAAGCTAGTAAGCAACTCATCGATAGTTACGTGGAGAACCGGCAGATCTGGGATGAGTTGAACTACTACCGGAAGCACAAGGCCATGCTTGGAAAGCATCCGATCTTTCAGGAATTTGCTCGCCGGCGGGAGCTGCTGCAGATGTCTGTTAAAGAGTTGGTTTACAGACAGCAGAAAATCGAGAACAACATTTGGCGTGTGAAGAGTGAATTGGCTAAAGGTAACAAACCACATTTAGATAATGAACGCCGGGACCGGCTCGCTGGGTATGAAGCAGAACTTGCTGAAGTAAATCAGTTGTTAGCGTGAATTATTATTTCAACCTGGAGGAACTCAAACAGGAGATGCAGGCCTCTAAGATGTACTCCCACCGGTTTGAAATGATGCTTACTTACAAGTTGAATAATCTCAAAGACTTGTGCGGACGGCTGCCGTCCGAGAATGAGATCTTTTTCATTGAGACCAGGAAGAGTTTTACGGCATTCACCTTCATCGTGTATGTGTTGAAGCATGCCGGCAGACTGGATCACTTGTATATTGCCACTTATTCCACTAACGAACGTATCATTAACGCGCTACTACGTTGGAGAGACAAAGGGCTGATTGGCACTATACACCTGCACATATCGGAAACTATAAAGTTCCGTATGCCGAAGATCTTCGAGCGGCTGATGCAACTACACCGGGAGAAGGTCATCGAACTTTCCTTCGCCTGGAGCCACAAGAAGATCACCTGTATGCAGACGGCATCCGGTTGCTATGTGGTGGAGGGATCCGGGAACTATGGTGAGAATGCGATGGAAGAACAGTATGTATTTTTAAGGAGTGAGCAGATATATGGGTTTCGTAGCGGACGAGTTGACTAAGTGGCGGGAGGATCCGGCATGGATGTCGCGCATCGACATCGACGAGTATGAGAAGTTGGCGGCCATAGGCTATTCGCCGAAACAAATCGCCATGTTCTACAAGATTGATTTCGACGACTTTCTCTGGTATTACAACCTGGTCGGATCTCCGCTGAAGTATCACTACGATCGCGGCCAACTCATTCAGCAAGCAAAGGAAGGCCTGGCTATGACAGCTAGTGCCGAGACCGGTGAGAATGTGACCCAGGCGCAGCGTCTGGACAAATTGCGCCGCGATGTGGATTTTACCAATGCAATTAACGACGTATTCTTTGGAGATATCGGGTAATGTTTGAAACTTCTTTTTTTGATGAGCTGCAGGATTATATTGCATCCGGATGCACGATTGATCTGACGGACGAAGAGATGCAATATTACAATGCGTTGTATGCCATGGTCGGCATCCAACGCAAGTATGGCAAGGATAATGCCATCGCCTTCCTGATGCACGAACCGTTCAACCTGAAGCGGCAACGCGCCCGGGAAATGTACGACGAAGCCATCAACCTTTTCTTCGCTAACGATTCCATCGAGAACAATGCCTACCGCAACATGATGTATGAAAATCTGCAGAAGGCGGCCCAGGTGGTACTAAAGACGGCCAAATCCTCCAAAGATATGGAGGTGTACGGCAATCTGTTGACACAAGCAGCCAAGATCAAGCAGCTGGATAAGCCGGATCCGCAGAAACGTCAGGAAATCAAAGATAAACCGATTAAGATCTATTCGCTCAATCCGGAAGCGGTGGGAATACCTCTCATCAACCGGCAGCAGTTGGCCGCGCAGATCGACGGCATAGAAGATATCCCCGAGCGGGAGCGTGTGCGCATAAAACGTGATGCGCAAGTGATGGATGTGGATTTTATTGAAATGCTTGATGACCAGGAAAACAAAACTAAAGATATTAGCTGAAGACGTAGAGCAACGGTTCGCCAACTGGATGGCGCAGCTCATCGCCATCATGATGCCGTGGTCGCTCTACTGGATTGCCGGGCGTGCCAGTGCCAAGACCGTTCAGGTTCTGGCCGAACGGGTACAGGAGGCGGCACAGGATTGTCCGGGCGCGCCGTTCGCCTGGGTGGCCGATACTTATTCCGATCTGCATAAAAACGTGATACCTTCACTGGTAGATGGGCTCTCCAATCTCGGTTGGGTATTGGGTGAACACTTCGTGATCAACCAGGAGCCACCTCAGGAGTGGCGGGACCGGATGTATAATATCTGCACCGACTGGCGCAATACCATGGTATTCTACACCGGATTCAATTTCACTTTCATCTCGCTCGATCGCCCCTCCATCGGCGCGGGTCGCTCGTATGTGGGGGTGTTTGGCGATGAAGTAAAATACTTCCCTGAAGAGAAGTTTTCTAACCTGCTCAAGGCTGTGCGCGGCTTCCGGGTGAAGTATGGAAATAACGTCTGGTACCGTAGCCGCACGCTCACCACCGATATGCCGAACCCGAACCACATCGGAGAATATGACTGGATCCTGAAGTTGGCCAAGCAAAACGATAAGGATAAGATCCTGCGGATGTTGCAGGCTGGTTTCGTGTACAACGAGTGCAAGAAGACATACGTAGCTACACTGCAGCAGTATGAAGAGATCCGGACGGGGTACCGTGCCAACAAAGCCCTGCTCCCCAGATTGGAGAAAGCCCGGAAGGCTATGGAACTTGCCGGCAAGAATATGAGGCGGTGGGAGGAGAGATGGATCAAGACACGTTCGCGTACTTCGTTCTTCTTCATCTCCTCTTCCTACGTGAATGCCGATATCCTCGGTATGGATTGGTTCTCAGACGAATTCAAGGAAGGCCTTGAGGGGGTGCTGGTCAATATCCTCTCTATCATCCCCAAGCTGGAGGCGGGGCAGATGTTCTATTGCAACCTGGCTACCAAACATTTTTATTCCGATGGTTTCCTGAATGAGGTGATCGATAGGTATGCTTTCGGCTGGAGGCAGGACTGTTCCGTACTCCGGTACCTGGATCCTGCCCGGCCACTGGAGGCGGGCATGGATGCCGGCAATATGCTCTCCATGGTGTTCGGTCAGCAGAAGGGGCACACGTATAAGATACTCAAGGAACTGTATTCCCTTCCTCCCAATGGTGTGCGACAACTGGCTGATGAGTTTCTAAGCTACTTCGCCCCGCACAAGAAGAAGCTCCTGAAGCTGTACTACGACCGGTCGATGAACAACTACAAACGTACCGGTGCGGATATGGCCACGCAGATAAAGAAGAACATCGAGTACCGGGAAGATGGTACGAGTACCGGCTGGCAGGTGCAACTCATGAGCATGGGGCAGGGCAACATCGGTAGCAACCTGGAGTACCGCATGTTTATGGATCTACTAAGCGGAAACCTCGCCCGCAATCTCTTCACCGTGGAGATCGATCAGTACAACTGTCTCAACCTGAAGAGTGAGATGGAGGTGACACGTACTAAGTCCCAGGTGCGAAAAGGTAGTGAGACGGTGGAGATAGTGAAGCTCAAGACTGGGGACGCACTGCCCACCCACCGGTTACCCAAAGAATCAACTAACCTCACCGACGCGCTCAAGTATATTATTATGCGTAAGGAGTGGATACGTATCTGGCAGAGTGCCCGCCGGTTGTCAGGTGTGGGGGCTATGGGCCCGAAATAATCATTAGTTCGTGTTTTTATTCGAATCTGAGCCCCGTTGCCTGTGAAGGTAGCGGGGCTTGCCTGTTGTACCCCCTCTGTGGAGCGTGTAGGGCGGTATTGGTGGGTTTTGTTAAATATTTTCACATTTCCGAGCCCGGGAGGGGGGCCTGCGACCGCAAGGGGGGTGCGGCGCGTGTCGGGCTTAATCGTGTAAAAACACGGGTGTTTTTGCGTTAGGGGGGTGTTTGAGGGTTGAAAATCAGTACAATGTTTTTTGCTCTTGGGCTATTCTGCCCGAAAAGATGCCCCGTTTTGTAGAAAAGTTGCCCCGTTTTTCCATCCGGGCGCGCAAAAAATCGGATGGGCAAGGTTGTTTTTGTGCCAATACTGGCAAATATGCAAAACAAACGCTTGCCCATCCGATTTTTTGCGATCAGCGGTAAGGCTCTGCCTTGATGTAAATATTTGCGTCTGCGCGCAAAGGTAGTGGTATCGCCATGGCGATGTATTGCGCTTTCTCCTGGTCCGGTCGTCGCCGGTTGTTGTCTCAGTCGGCAGCATGTTTCTCCTTTTCTCCTGCAAAGGTAAATGCGCCCTCTCCCTGGGCAAGGTCACGCCTGTCGGTTCCGCTAAAAATCTCCACGCCTGCGGGTAGTATTTGTATCGCAAATCTTGCTCTTGGTCGCTGTCGCACCTTTGGGTGCAGTACAAAAGGCGAAACATACCGCAACGACAGTGACGGAATAAAAAAAAGCTCCGATCGGGGAGAAAGCAATAAACAAAAGGCTAACACCCATCAGCTTCAAGTTCAAGAATAAAATTTATGATTATGAAGACATTTACTTTAAAACAGGCGTTGGAAGTGCTTAATACGTACTTCTTCGGATTTCAAATTATTGAGATGGAAGAGAATACCCAAACGTTAGACATCGTTTTTAATGATGCAGCTGGAAAGCAATGGGAGCTTATTTCTACGGGCGATTCCTATTTTCAGGAGGTTGAGGACTTTATTATCTATGAATTATAACACGTATACAGTATGCAGACTTTATTTGATATAGCAGGAGAATGTAGACATTTGTCTGACAAGGAATTAATTTACAATATAACGAACAGCGAAAGTTCCGTGTATGAGTTCGACAGGAAGATACAGCAAAGCGAGCCGGTTTCATTGGAAGAACTTTTCAGTGCTTTAATGCCTGCGCGCCGAAAGGTTGCCGTTGCGGCGGTGGAGATGTATAAGAGGTTGCGGGAACGGGAAGTTTCACGGAAACGAGTTATGTGTAGTCAGGATATATACGAACTGATGAAACCACATCTTTGTGACTTAGAAACGGAGGAGTTTTGGGTACTGGCACTCAACCAGTGTATGAACGTGGTAAAGAGAATCCGGCTTTCTGCAGGTGGAATAGATGGTACGTATGTAGATGTACGGGTAGTGCTGAAGCAGCTGTTGCTTTGCAACGCTACAAACTTCGCTGTAGTCCATAATCACCCCTCGGGTAACACAAGACCCAGCAATGAGGATAAAACGCTCACAGGGCGGCTGCAAAAGGCTGCCACGACTATGAATCTAAGTATGACGGACCATGTGATAGTATGCGATGGGGCTTTTTACAGTTTTGCGGATGAAGGGCTGATTTGATTTATACAATGATTTCGCAAGGATGCCCACCGTTTTGGTGGGTGTTCTTGTGGAAATTTCGTCCCTGACGGGACGGGTAGGTGCGAGCATAGCCCGATTGTTGGATCGCATTTTGCGAATAGGCAGAAAAATCGTCTTATAACAATTTTTTTCTTGCATTTGCTTGCGTAATAAACAAAACGTTATTATATTTGCGCTGTGTTAATGACACAGAGATGTTTGATATGGTTGAAGGTCTAAATGACCGTGAGGAAATGCTTGATCATTTGAGGTTCCTCATCCGATACGAAGAAGAAATTCTCAATGATGGAGAAATCTATTCAGAATCGGAATTCTACGATGAGTTATTCAGCACAATCATTATGATTGCTGAGGATCTCAGAGAAGAATGAAAGTTAGGGAGCCTCTTCGGAGGTTCCCTTTCATCGACCGTATCAAACATCTTCTTTTGTTTTATTGTTAAAGTCTCATTGTTATGGATAAGCAGATTGAAGATAAAATCAGAAGCCTCGTTTCTAACTTTCATCTTTTGCGTACGAAAGAGGGAAGTGAACAGTTTGATGTGATGTGGAAAGAGGTTCTGGCATCTGTTCCTGAAGGAGAACAGAGAGAAGCTGGGAGAATTCTTCGTAAAGAGATGAAGAACAGAAGACAGAGCCTGAAAAAGCGGACGGATGTGGATGTACGCAGCCAGTCAGGTGATTTGTTTGATATCATTTCGCTTTCATACATTGCCAAACAATACTTCCAGAAAGATAGAAGTTGGTTGGCGCAACGTATCAATGGGAACATTGTCAATGGAAAAGTTGCTGCTTTTAGCGATAATGAACTGGAATTGTTTAAATTTGCACTAAATGATATAAAGAATAAGTTATCGGAAACCATATTAAACATCAAATGACATCATTAACGCACAAGAGAGGGATGCCGATACCCCTCTCTTCTCCAAAGACAAAGAGCTTCCACGGGTTGGGGGCTCTTTTTTTGTACAATAAATTGTGAATGTTAGATTTTCTTTACATATTTGTATTGCCCAACAAAAAATTAGAACCAAGTCCTCATATCGTGTAATCCGTGGAATCGGATTCAGGAGTGATTTCCTGTGGGCGCACGATATGAGGACTTGTTTTATTTATATGAATGATGATCAATTGATAAGTTGCGTCTTTGACTATTTGCAGGAAAAGAATGGATGCGATGATATTCAGAAAATGCTTAGAGAACAGCATGGAATTGAGATAGATAGCGACCACCGAACACGTTTAATTCGAATGCTTGTAGCTACAGGATTAGTTGAAAAATATAGTTTTGCGCATGGTCCACATTCTCACATCTCTTTAAACGATGAGGGCATGAGAATGATGATGGAGCACAGTAGTTATCTTAATTTTCTCAACTCCAGAAAGAGCAATGCTATCAAACAGGACAAGGATAGCAAACTCAAGACTAAGGAAACCAAAATTAGAATCATACACATCATAATCACTATAATTATTGCAATTCTCACATTTTTAATAACGGTCTATTCTCTCTTTCAGAATAGTAGGATCAAAGAACTGGAGGATCTTCTACGCAAAAATAATATAGAAATTCCGAAATAGCAATTTTGAGTAAAAATATAAAATAAAACAAGCGTATGAAAAAGGAAAAAGTTTATGAATATGTGGCTTATTTCTGTCTTGCAGTAGGACTGATCTGCTTTTTAGTCTTTTGGATGGTCTTAAGAAAAAATGGGTGGGGTATTGCGGATAATGTTG
Organism: Bacteroides sp.; assembly: GCA_031555765.1. Lineage (GTDB taxonomy): Bacteria > Bacteroidota > Bacteroidia > Bacteroidales > Bacteroidaceae > Bacteroides. The sequence continues at coordinate 15,933 of JAVBUC010000025.1, forward strand.
ATGTAAATTCCATTGATGCTTCTGCGAAAGTAGGTGATTTTGTCGGTGGGGTTATAGGCTCTTTCTGGGCACTAGCTGGGGTGTTCTTGTATTTCTCAGCACTAAGAATGCAGTCAAAAGAAATTGCAAATCAAGTGAAAGAAATGAGCGAAAGCAAGAAGCTTTCAAATCAGCAACAATTTGAGACTTCCTTTTTCAATTTGCTGAGAACTCAACAAGAAATTAAGAATGATTTGAAAGGAACTTTTTATTCTATTGTTCAAGATGGTGAGAGTTATAGAATCAATAGCCATCAATATTGTTCAGGAGAGTTTTTTGAGCGAGCATTTATAGAGCTGCGGAGGTTGTTTTCTGTGTATAGACGGTCATCTTTTTCGAATTGGATTGATGATGAGGTAGAATATATGCTTAGATCCTTTTGGGAGGAAAGAAACTTGCAGAACCCTGATCCTGATGAAGAGAACAATGATGATGTTCACAAACTTTTTTTTAATTTAGATTTGAAATATTTGACTAGCTTTTATAGAATCAAAGATGATACTGTAAAAAGTGCACAGGCTCAACCTGACGAGTTATTAACCTGCCAGTGTATATATGGGAATTTATTTCTAAAGTATGAAAATGAATTAGGGCATTACTGTAGACATCTGTATAATATCGTTAAATATATCGACACTGAATATGAATCTGCACTTCGTTTAAATTATGAGAGAAAAGATATAAGTAGTAGTGAAATAGAACAGGAAAGAGTAAGAATCAAAGCGCGTTTTGATGGATATATAGGTTTTTTACATTCTATTTTATCAATATCTGAAATGTCAGTTCTATTCTACAATTCATTATTGTTTGATAAAGCTCGGGAGTTATATGTAAAGTGGGATCTGTTCGACAACTTGCGAAAGGAAGCTTTGATAAAATCTAGGCATGCACATCTGCTGCCTGACGCACAATTAAAAGGGCATGAAGATATTTTCGGCAATATACTAAAGGTTACAAAAGCTAAGTGATTATATTCATATGGTATTGATAATAATTATAGCAGTTGTAGTTGTCGTGATTGCGCTTTTTGCAAAAAACGATGATACTTCGTCGAATAGTACCCAGACGTATTATGCTCCAAGACCTTTGGATGTCGAGGAAGTAAAACCCAAGACTTCTTCAGAGGATTATAAGGAGAAAAGGAATCGTGAAATAGAAGAGGCAAGAGAAGCTGTTCATGAAGAGTATAAAGACCTCCAGTCACTTGAGGTTAAGATTGTAGGTGTATTTTATCGTTCTGCTGCAGTCAAAGATTTGGTTCCTTATTTAGATGTGAGGGATGAAATTAAACTTGCTAAGGAGCCTAAGAACCCTTATGATGAATTTGCTGTGAAAGTTATATACGATCGCAAGAACCTTGGCTATATTCCCCGGGAATATTCAGAAATGGCGACTGGGCTAATCAATACCAAGAGAGTGCGCAAGGTGATTATTGAACGTGCTGGAGATGCTAAAATCAGTCCATGGGATAATCCTGATCCGTATGCATTTATAAGAATATTCTATGTTTAAGTTCAACAAATAACAGAGTTAATTATATGAAGAAAATTATGATTTTAGCAATGCTTCTGGTAAGCATTACGTGCTTTGGACAAGCTCCTGTTAGTTATAGCAAAGTGCTTCAATGTGAAGGAACGGATGCAGATGATGCGTATCAACGCGCAGAACTGTGGTTGATAAACACTTTTAGTTCCCCAAACAAGAATGTGCAAATGCGTGACAAAGAAAGTAAAACATTGGTGGTAAAGGCTGCTACTGTATTTAAAAGCCAGAAAGGAAATGCAGGTGATATCAACGGGTATATTTCTTATACGCTGAACCTGTTCTTCAAAGATGGCAGATTCAAGGTCGATATGATTGACTTAGAGCATTCCGGCAAAAAAGGAACGTACAATTTCGGTACTCTTTATGATGTGGAAGAGCCAAATGTTTCAATTCCTTTTGCCTCTAAAAAATGGAAAAGTGAAATTTATTATGAGATGAAGACTACGGCAGCTGTCGAATTTGAAACTATTTGTGCTATACTTGAAAAAGTCGTAGCGAAGAAAATTCAAAGTCAAGATGATAATTGGTGATAATTAGTTTGTGCTTTCAAATATTATTCTCATATTTGCAGAGTCAAACTATCAAGCATGTTAGTCATGTACGTAAAGCAGCGGTTAATTGCTCATGAAATTTAGTGGGCATTTTTTATGCCCTAACCTGACCATTTAGGTCTTTATAAAAATATAGGCGGCTGCCTTTCCCACAACTTTTTTTGCTCTACGGAGTGACAACTGTTTGATAGTTTGACGACTCGGGAAATGGTAGCCGCTTTTTGTGTTTACCATCGAAGAATTAAGATATGCTCCCGCGGTATCTAACGTCAAACTATCAAACAGTATGAAAACAAAAGAATCCCTCGACACATTTCATGTGCCAGCTGATCGCACGAGATCCGGCGACAGCAAACTCAATTCGTTTATCTCTTATTTCCTTCCGGATGAATGCAAGGTGCAAACCAGATCTGACTTGTATCGTGTCGCTACCCTTGTGTTTATTGGGCTTACTTTTATCTCTGTGCCTTTCGTTATTGGTGCAGTCTATTGCGGTATTGAGTCCGCGAAGAAAGGAGGTTCCCAATGAGAAAACAGAAAGAAGGTCAAATGGAATGTCTGGAGTCCGAAGAGGTTCTTCAGTTCTTTACTCAGTTAGGTGAAGATATTACTTCCGGTCGGCAAAAAGTTTGGATCAACAAGGAGCGGGGAGCAACTGAGTTTATTATCGGACATGAACGGGTGCGTATTTCTACTTCTAAGATTCGGAAAGGAGGTGCAGTATGTACATTCTAACAGATAAAAACCCTTGTGTGTCAAGAGATACCTCAAAGGATCCGGTTGAAGGTGATCATGAATGCTATGATATCATGACTGATCATGCCGCAGTTGAAGAACTTACTCTGAATGATATTATCTATATACATGCCAGACTTGGCGAGTTCATTGCTGAAGCGGAAGAGAAAAAGAGAAAGGAGGAACCCAATGAACAATAAGATTGTGTATAATATTCCTGGTACCCTCGAAGACGTGCTACATGTTGCCGACGAAGTGAGAAGCATCACCGGGTTGGAGGCTGCTGAGATCGTGACTGATGATCAGCAGAGAATCAAGTTCAATAAGACCGATCTCAAGATGCTTTCAGCTGGTAGCATAGATGTAGAGAAATACATCTCCAGGAATCGGATTTCTTGATATCGTTTGTATATTTGCACGTAAACATTGTAGGTATGAAGAAAAAAGAGTTTAAGAAGCAGTTGCTTGCTGGTGTGCGCAAGGAAATGGTGTTGGATCAGTGGGAGAAGGATGGTTTGCTCCGAGTGGATCCGGAGGGAGTGAGGGTGATCATCCATTACTTGATCTGGCATATCTGGTCGGATATAGGGTTAGTGAAGCTCAATAGTGCTTTGTTCCTGCATCTGAATCTCCGGAGAGTGAGTGCCGAACTACCGAAGCTTACTGATGAATACATGACGGTGTATGTAGATTATACAGACGAGCCGAATGAATACGGAAAATTGGGTCTGGTCCCGATGGTGCAGTTTAACTCCGCTTTGGGATTTTTGGAAACGTAATCGTATGATTTTTTGATAGGTGGCCCCGACGGTTTATGCTGTTCGGGGCTTTTCTGTGTCCTTTTTTGAGGTCTTATGCAAGAGTACTTTTGCAATAAAGAAGTTATGATATGGAGAGTACTGAAAGTCAGGATCTGAAATTGCTATTTATCCAGGAGGAACTTTCACTGCATGGTGAATGGCTTTGTGATGTGTTGACAGAAGCTATTGAAAAGCGACAACTGATGCTCTCTGGGAATCTTCATGAGAGCATCAACTATGATACTTTCATGCATGATAATAATCCTGGGCTGAGAATATCGTTCTATAGTTATGGTAGAGGATTTGAAATTTATGGGAATAAAAAACGAATCATACAAAACAAGTTTGATCGAAATCTCAATAAGCTAATATGGGGCATTCGTGGAATTAAAGATCAGAAACAGGAGATGAAAAAAAATACCCGCTGGTATGCCAAGAATATGTTTGGCGGACTGAACCGGTTGATATCGCGGGTGATGTATGGTCTTTCCGACAGGGAGATAGCACGATTAAAGGGAATTTTGGAAAACAGAAAATCAAATATAAATGGCTGAGATTGATAGTAAAATTGGGAGTTACCGCTTCGTGCATACGGATAGTGGTACCATTGCTCTGAACATGAACCTGCACAATGATATGGGTTCGTTTTTCAATTATTCTTCGGCGAACTGGGACGGAGATCCGGTGACAGTGGCCGGTGTGCGGATTGTGCCCTGGGGGATTGAAAACAATCTGCCTACGGCGGTACGCGACATACTGGAGAAGAACAATCTGGGACCCGGTATATTGGAGCGTAAGACCGGTCTTCTGTATGGGCAAGGCCCCATGTTGTACCGGGTGAAGGTGGAGAACAATGAGCGGGTTCAGGAGTGGTTGCTGGATGAGGAGATCCAGGGGTGGCTGGATAAATGGGACTACCGGCGGTTTGTGCGGGAGGCCATTACGGAATACAATCACGTGAAAGGTGTTTTTGTCAAATATCATTCAGGGAAGTCGGTGCGCATTAATAAACCGTGGATTACCCGGTTGGAGTGTCTTCACAGCACGGATTGCCGTTTAGGGTGGCCGGAGAATAACAGCCGTCAGTTGGACGATGTGACGCGGATCCTGACCGGTGATTTCGACAGCTATTCCAGTAGGGATTTCAAATTGTATCCGGTCTTCGACAAGTGGGATCCATCAGCAGCAGAGACTTCCATCCGGTACCATAGTATGCGGAGCTTCGGCCGGAATATGTACGCTATCTCCAGTTTTTACGGCTCGGTTCCCTGGCTGGAGAATGCCAATAACCTGCCGGAGATCATCGCTTACCTGAACGACAACATGATTGCTGCGGCATACATCGTGCATCAGCCGGCGGAATACTGGGAGGAGAAGAGAAGGTACATCATGACCATGCATCCGGATTGGGACGATGCTGCCATCGAGCGGGAGATCGATAAGTTGCGAGATGAAGTAACCAAGACCATTGCCAACGTGATGGCCGGCAAGAAGAATGCCGGTAAGTTCTTCTCCTGTGTGACATTCTACGATCCGGACGGCAACAAGCAGGAGTGGAAGGTGGAGCCGATCGAGATGAATGTGGATAAGTACATCGATGCGCAGGCCAAGATCAGCCGGATAGCTGATAGCTCTACCACTTCCGGATTCGGACTCTCTCCGGCACTCTCAAACATCATTATTGACGGTAAGAGTGACAGTGGCAGCCAGATGCTCTATGCCCTGAAGATCTTCTTTGGTGCAGATACGCAGATCCCGGAAGAGATTGCACTGGAGGCGATCAACGATGCCATCCGGATTAATTTCCCGCACAAGAAGGGTATATTCCTGGGTATTTACCGCAAGATTATCAATAAAGAGGACAATGTATCAACACCCAGCCGGGCAACGAATCAAGTATGAAAAAGAAAGAAGTAGAATTCCCGAATTGTTGGGAGGAGGTTCTCCCATCGGAGTGGCTGTACCTGCTGAAGCTGCGGTATACGCTTATGATCAAGAAGGACATTATGCTCAATGATGTGAAGCGCGAATGGTGCCGTTTTGTGCTGAAGAACCGTGGGATCCCATCGGTGAACAAACTGGAATATTATGTTCTGTTGTATGATTTAGCCGATTCATTAGACTGGATGTGGAAGGAATCCGAGGACGGCAGCCAGGTGGAACTGACGTTTGACAGTACGCAGAACCTTCTTCCGCAATGGAGCAACCTGCGCGGTCCGCTCGACCATGGCAATGATTTGACATTTGGTGAGTTCCGGGCAGCTGTGGGGGTGATGAACAGTTATGTGGAGTCACAGGATCCTGTTATGCTTCAGGTGCTTTGTGGCATCCTGTATCGCAAGCCCGGTAAGCGGATCGGCAAACCGGACTTTGATGGCCGGTACCGGGAGGAGTTCAGCCAGGCGCGCATTAACCTCTATGCGGAGCGGATCCGACTGATGCCGGCGCATATCCAGTGGGGCGTGTATGCCTGGTTCGCTTACTTCTGCCAGTACCTGATGGCAGAACCGTTCATCATTGAGGGCAATGAGATATGTTTTGCGCCGGTCTTTCGCCGGGAGGAAGGTAACGACGGACCGAGGGCAGAGCAAAGCCTGGGCATGAATGGTATTCTGTTCTCGGTGGCCGAGTCGGGTATATTCGGTAATGCGGACGATACCGACCAGGCACTTCTTCTGCGGGTGATGATGAAACTGCTCGATGATTACCAGCGTGCTAAAGTGTTGACACAAAAGAAATAAAGGCTATGATATTCAACAAGGACAATAAGGGAAATAAAGAGCTGCGGGAGTTGACCGGCAGCTATTATGCCAACAATGATTTTTCCAAGGTGAAAGGGCAGATTGATTTGGTGGCTGCTGAGGTAGCGGATCTGATAGGTAAGCCGGTGTATAAGAAGGCCGAGAAACTGTACCAGGATAGTGCTACTGGAGAAGATGATCTGGAACTGATCCGCCGGGTGCAGCAACCCATTGCCATCATGGCCACGCTGCGCATGTATCAGCGCAACGACCTAAGTCATGAGGATAGTGGCCGTAAATTCAAAATCGATCCGGAGAATGAAAAACTTCCCTGGGAATGGCAACTCGATCGGGACGATGAACGCCATCTGGAAGATTACTATACGGCTGTCGACTCGCTGATCCGCTTCCTGAACACCAGCGATATCCCCGAGTGGAAGGAGACTGATACGTACAAACAGGCGCAGATTATGTTGATCCGTAGCGGGCGTGAGTTTGAGGACTATTTCCCGATCGGACGGAGCGAGCGTACCTACTTATTGCTCCTGCCGTTCATGCGCGAAGTGCAGATGATGTACACCAAGAAGAACTACGGCTCGGAGTGGGATACGCTGTTGGCTGCTGCCTGTACCGACGATGCGCGATATGCAGCATGTAAGGCTACGGCTTTACTGGCTGTCAGCCTGGCTATGAAACGGATGCAGTTGACGGTGATTCCTGCAGGAGTGATGCGGCAGTACATCGCGGAGAATGGAGCAATGAACAGCAAGGCCTCCAGCGTACGCGAGGTGAAACAGATTGCTGCCTGGCTGGAGGAAGACGGCAAGATGTGGCTGAATGAGATGAAGCGGGCGCGTGATGGCGGGGAGAGTGAGTTCCCGCTTCTGCCGAAGAATGACCGGAAAAACAAATTCATGAGCCTATGACAATCATCCAGCGACCCGGCGTGATGGCGTTCTGTGCGACCATGCCGGACTATATCATAGACACAGACAGTACCATTACTTTTGCCGTTCAGTACAAGGGCAAGAAGATTTTGGAGGAGGAGTATGTTCCTGATGGCAACTATCAGGTGCGGATACGGCAGCTGGGCAAGTTCTGTGCGAAAGCATTGTGGGGAGTGTGGTGTGATGCCAATACGCAGCTGCAGGCAGATGTGGCCGAGGCGTTTTCCTTCCTGATCAATGGAGTGGTCGATACGACTACGTTTGTCTACTTCAGCCGGATGAAGACGCGCAAGGAGGCACACGATGCCGGCTGGCTGAGCGAGATCCGGGAGAAGGTGACACGCGTCGGCATCCAGGAGTATGCGAGCTTGCTGATGGCGAGTGGGGAGAAGGTGGTGGTGATAGCACGTTCGGAAAATAATGGTGGATCTTCGCAGACATTGTACACCCATGCGGGCGATAAATCGGTGGTGACGCTGGATGTAAGTTTGGATCGGATAGCTCCTTTGTTTCATACGGGAGGTTCCGAAATAAAGAGCTATCAGGTGGTTTATGGCAGTCATTTGCTGAAGTTCCTGGTTGATCATACTCAATATCCGGAGATACATTGTTACCGGTACAAGAATGTGTACGATGTTCCGGAGACGGTGACAACAGTCGGCGGGCTGTTGGTGAAGGGGAATAACGAGAGCGATGCTGCCGGCATGTTCGGCATTGAGCGTAAGTTCGATGTGAAAGTGACTGACGAATATACCGGTAACAGCGGTACCATCTTCCTTCAGAGTGATTATAAGTTGTGGCACAACTTCCTGAATGCTCAGGAAGTGGAGGTATGGCAGGATGGCTGGTTACCGATCGTGATCACCAAGCAAACGTTTGAACGGGAGCTTAACAGAACAGCTCTGAAAGAAGTAGAATTTTCTTTCCGGATGGCGGATCCGGAGCAAAACAATATGTTCGAGGTATGATAGACGTATTACGATATACAGAAATGGTACAGGAGATCCGGGGTAAGGTGAATGCGGATCTTCTTCCGGAGGAGCAGATCACCGGAGTGATTGTGTCGCCCAAAGAAGAACACCTGGTTAAGAAACTGGGTGATAGGGAGGGTGTTCAGCTTTGTTCGAACTATCCTTCATGTGATACGACGGTGGAGAATAGCGACAGATGGGGAAGTGACAACCAGTGTCTTTTCTTCGTGCTGGAGAAGGTAAGCCCGGGCAGCCAGACCGATGGTGATGAGTTGGAGCATTATGCCAAGCTGCAGAAGATCATGGAGCTGGTGAAGAAGGTGTTGATGGGCGACAACTTCAGCTGTGACTATAGCTTTGATATTCCCCATCAGATACGCACGGAGTGGGAGTACAATACCTATGGCGGTTTTAACGGCTTGAGTATCGGATTCAATTTGAAAGACAATGACTGAGTTATATATTGATGGTGTGGCCGTGGTGCTTCCGTCTGCATTCAGTGTGGCGGTAAAGCGTGAGAACCCATTTTTTACTAAGAATGGCGAGTACACCTATGATGTTGCGCTGCAGCTGACTAATCCGGTAAATGCTAATCTGTATCAACACTTGAATCGGTTGAACTCCCTTGCGGAACTTCCCGACAAACGGAGTGCTATTTTGATAGCAGATAACCGGGTGTATTGCAATGGTACCGAGATTATCACAGGATGGACAGACGAAGAAGTGACAATTCAGATTGTGAGTGGAAATTCCCAACTGAATTATTTTATCGGCGGCGACCTGCTGATATCAAGGTTTGATATGGGTAAGGCAATAATCCCAGCCATGACGAACATGGCAAATATTCCTAAAATACTGGAGAAAGTATATCCGGAGGTTGAGTATTGTTTGCCACCGGTGATGACGGAGAGTGATTCTATTAATGGGTGGCGTATCGTTGTGGGGTATAAGAGCAATGGTGCCACTAATTTTAAGTGGGTACCGGATGTCAGATCATACTTTAATCCGGGGCTCGTAAATATTTATGCACAGCCGTATGTGCTATCTTACTTGAGTAAGTTGATGAATGCGATCGGTTATAAGATTGTGAATAATCAGCTGGAGGAATCGGAGTGGCAAATGACTTACTTGCCACAGAATGGGCATCCGACGGAATACGCTAAGATGTTCCCTGGCTGGTCGGTGAATGAGTTTGTGTCTGAACTTGAACGGTTGTTCAACTTTTCATTCATTGTCGATAACAAACGTAAAGAGGTTTCCATCATCTTCAATTCGGAGTATTATAAGTCGGCACAGGTAGTACATGTCCGAGAGGTGATTGATGAGTATGAGGTGGAACAATCGCAAGAGGATGCTGACCTATCCCATAGTAACATAAAGATCGAAGCTCCGACCAGTGAGTATTACAGATTCCAACACCTGGATGAGAATCTGATGGCATCTGCTACCCGGATAGATATGGATTCCCTGCAGAAGATTGTAGATCATGTGAAGCAGAACGGCTATGATAACTGTAAGAAGTTCCTGTTCTTTGATTCCACAAGCGAACGATATTATATTGCCGATCCGAATGCGATTGACCCCAGTACTCCGGTAAAAGAGGTAAATATGTTCGGAGACCTGAACCGGGATGAAACGACTACCGATGTGACTCTGAAACTCATTCCTGCAGATATGATGGACTATGGTCTGGAACCGGAGCCTTACGACCCGCATCTTGTTCCTTTCTTTGGAGTGGACAGTGACCGGACGAGAACTATGATACCGAACATACCAAAAATACAATCCGATGAGAGTGATGAGGGAGGGGGTATTTATGAACGGGTTGTCGATAATGTGAGTGAAAGCAACTCCGGGAAGAGTTCTCTGCTTTACATCGCATTTTATAAGGGTATGAAGGATTTGGCTGTTTACCCGAAGGTGTACAACAAAGATGGGAATATTGAAACCGGCCCATTTGGGGCTACCATCATAAAGTTCCCATATTCCTATAACTGTGATGACAGTGCGGAATATTCGGGTAATCTTCGCATTACCTACCTGAATCGTATGCTGTATAAGAATATGTATAATATCAATGTAGACAATGGTATTAAGATAAGCAGCTATGACCCTAACTTGTACGATCCGCGTTCGGTCTTCGAGATTCGCAATAAACGGTACGTCTGTAAAGAGATGGAGTTTAGTTTATCAGCTTCCGGACGCAATGGGCCGTGGACCGGTACATTCTATCCGATAGATATATCGGATACCGAAACGGAACAACGGTGGATCCTGACGGATGGCAAATGGAGGGACGGAGGAATCTATGTAGACAACGGTCGATGGTTGGATAGTTAGGCTTGTACAGTGTACAGGCCTTTTTTGTGTCCTTTTTAAGGGGATGTTCCTCGTCTATTTTTGTGGTAAATAATTAGTTGTGAAACTATGAGCTTAAAGATAGACAGAGTACAGTTAGAGATCGTTATCCAGAAAGACAGTGCCCGCCAGAGGCTGATGGAACTGGATGGTGATATGAAGCAGATCCGCAAGGAACTGAAAGGCATGAAAGAAGGTACCGAGGATTATATCAAGAAATCCGAGGAACTGAAGAAGGTGCAGAAAGAGTATGATGCACTTTTTGACAAGATTGGTATAGGTAGCCTAAGCGTGAAAGAACTTCGCAACCGTCAGAAAGAACTTAACACTATACTCAATCAGCTTCCTGGGGATTCTCCCCTTTATAAGCAATATAAGCAACAATTAGATGACATCAATTTGAGAATGAAGGAACTCAAAGGCAATGCCGTTGAGACCAAATTCTCTTTGAAACAACTTGCCGATGGATTCAACCGGTATGCAGCTATTAGTGCAGGCTTGATTGCTTCTCTCACTGGAGTGGCAATGACTTCACGTAAATGTGTCGATGAGTTCGCTGAGATGCAGGAGGCGCAGAGCCAAGTGCGCAAGTACACAGGTATGACCACCGAAGAGGTTAATGGGCTGAACGAGGAATTTAAGAGAATGGATACCCGGACGGCGCGGGATCGACTGAATGATCTGGCCGGTGATGCTGGTCGGTTGGGGATTACCGCCAAAGAGGGGGTGCTGGAGTTCGTGGATGCTGCGAACATGATCAACGTGGCTCTGGGCGAGGACCTGGGAGAAGATGCCGTCAAGAATATCGGTAAGCTGGCACTGATGTTTGGTGAGGACAAACATTTAGGGCTGCGTGGTGCTATGCTTGCCACTGGTTCTGCTATCAACGAAGTGGCTCAAAACAGTAGTGCAGCTGAAGCGTATCTGGTAGAGTTTACCGCTCGTGTAGCAGGTGCGGCCAATCAGGCAAAGGTTGCTCAGGGTGATATCCTTGGTTATGCTTCTGTGCTCGATCAGAATATGCAGAAGCAGGAAATGGCAGCTACAGCGTTCCAAACCTTGATGATGAAAATGTATCAGGATCCGGCCAAGTTTGCTAAGTTGGCGGGTAAAGAGGTTAAGGAGTTCACCGAGCTGATTAAAGTAGATGCCAATGAAGCCATCCTTCAGTTCCTTCAGACGTTGAATGGCAAGGGTGGACTGGATAAGTTGGCTCCCATGTTCAAGGAGATGGGGCTGGACGGAGTCCGGGCATCGGGCGTGATCAGCACGATGGCCAGCAAGATCGATGATATCCGCGTTGCCCAGCAGTTAGCCAATGGGGCATACCGGGATGGCACTAGCATCATTAATGAGTATAATGTACAGAACACAACTGTTCAGGCTGAACTTGACAAAGCTAGGAAACGGTTCAAGGATATCAGGATCGAGTTGGGCGAGCAGCTGCTCCCTGTCATGCGATATATGGTGACTACCGGAAGCATGACTGTGAAGGGCTTGAGTGTACTGATCGGAAGCTTGTCGGATTACAAGGGTACTGTGGCCGCAACTGCTTTGGCTATAGTTGGCTATACGATAGCTGTCAATGCTTCTGTTCTTGCTGATAAACTGAAGGTGTTGTGGACCGGCAAGGTTGTGACTGGATTAAAGGTGATGTATGCGACGCTTAAGGCGCACCCTTATGCTTTTGTCGCTTCCTTGGTTGGGCTGGTTGTAGGGCGGTTGATCGACCTGAAGCGTTCTCAGGATTCGGTTACTGAGTCCATGCGGGCAATGAATAGAGTGAATGAAACTACTCAGAAAAACTATGACGATCAATCTTATCGGGTGAAAAACCTTGTGGCTGTTCTCCACAACGAGAAGATGGCGAATGAGTACCGCAAGAAGTGCCTGGACGATTTGAGAGAAATCATTCCTGGTTATAATGGTATGCTGGATGAAGAAGGCAAGCTGATCAATGACAATACGGATGCAATTAAGGATTACCTGGTACAGCTGGAGCGGCAAATAAAAATGAAAGCTGCGGAAGAAGAGCTGGAAGAGTTGTATCGTAGTCAACGCTCCACTCAGAAGCAGTTGACAGAGGATGAGGGTGCGGAAAAACAGGCTAAGACTAATCTGAATGCAGCCAGATTTGCCGCAAATAGCCGAGCCAGCCAGGCATCTACCTCGGGCGCGAAGACTTTGACTGCCAACTTGGATCAAGGAGTCAAAACTATGCAGACAGAATACAATAATGCTGCAGAAGCTGTTAAGAAAACCAAGGATGAACTGCAGGGTATAAATGAGGCCATTGAGACCATAAACAAGGAAATAGCTGCTTCTATTGTTGCCAGCAAGGAGGTAGTTGAGGTAGAAGAAACCGGTGGCGGTGGCGGCGGTGGCCTGGGCGACGAAGAAAAGAAGAAACTACTCAAGGCGAAGGAAGAGGAGTTGAAGAAAACCATGAATTTGGAGCAGAATGCTTCGAAAGAGGCATTCTTTAATAAGAAGAAGACCGAAGAGGAGTATAATGCAGAGTTGTATAAGTCTGAGATAAAATTCCTCCTTTCCAAAAGGGCATTGTTTGAGAAGTTTGGCGAGGATACCAGCGAGATCCAAGGTCAGATATACGATAAAATGATCTCTGAAGCCGACAGGTTGGCCAAGGCTCAGAAGGACGCTGACAAAAAAGCCATGGATGGGGACCTGAAGGGATTGGACTCCACCTATGAGGCTGATAAGCTTGCTCTGAAGCAACAATACCTGAACGGCGAGATTAAGACAGAGAAAGAGTTCCAGGACAAAATGAAGGAGCTGGAGGTTGACTATCTCCACAGCCGTATACAGATCCAAGAGAAGTATGGAGAGGATACTACCAAAACCGCCGGACAGCTGGCTGACAAAGAACTGGAGATAGCTAAGGATAGCAAGGAAAAGCAGAAGAAAGCCCAGGAGAAAGCCATCGAAAAGACGGTCAAACTGGACGATAAGCTGGATATCCTCAAGGCGATGTACGATGCGGATTTGATCAACTACGAGGAGTACGAGAAGGCCAAGAAGGATATTACGGATAAATATGAGAAATCCCGTACCGATACTACTAAGGCATCTTTAGAAGTCTTCGCCAAAGCAGCTCAGGCAACCGGCGACGTGGTGAATGCCATGATGGACCGGGAGATCAGCAAGATCGCTCTCCGCTACGACAAAGAGATCAAGGCGGCCAAGAAAGCCGGCAAGGATACCACTAAGCTGGAAGAATCCAAGGAGGAAGAAATCAATGCCATCCGGAGGAAGTATGCGGATAAGCAGTTCATGGCAGCTGTTCTTCAGGTTACTGCTACGACGGCAGTGACCGCCATGGAGGCTTACAAGGCGATGGCCGGTATTCCGGTTGTAGGGCCTGCGCTCGGTGCCATTGCTTCGGCGGCAGCCATCGCCAGCGGAGCCGCGCAGATCCAAGTAGCCAAGCAACAGCGCGACGAGGCGAAGGGATTGAAGACTGGTGGATACTCTCAGGAGTATGTGGAGGGCTTTACTGCTTCCGGCAATCCGGACGACGTGGCCGGCGTGATTCCTGTGCACAAAAATGAGTTCGTAGCCAATCACTACGGTGTGGCCAACCCGCACGTGCGTCAGTTCCTGGATGTGTTCAACATCGCTCAGAAGAATGGTACGATCCGGATGCTCAATACAACGCAGATCCTGGAACAAGTGAGGACCCGCAGCGGGAGGTACTCCGGTGGCTTTACGGACGATGATCAGCCATCCTCCGGCAATGGCTGGCCGGCAGATTCTTCCGGAACATCCGGGGGAGCGCAGATTCAGCGGGTAATTGCTTTACTTGTGGAGAGCAACAGACTGCTGGATCTGATCAGCAAGAAGGATTTGAACATCGATGGACGGGCGATGCGGGACAGTATCCGCAGGGTTGAACGGTTGGAGAAGAATGTAAGCCGGTGAGTTTAGTGTCCTTTTTTCGGGTGGCATTCAGGAGTAAATTTGCATTGTTAAGATAAGGTTGGGCGGGGGTGGCCGTTGTGAAACGCCCTTCCCCCTTTTAAAAGAAAAGGTATGAAAAAAAGATTGTATGTTCAGTTATGGGTGGCAGTAATGCTTACTATGTCCGGAGTCGCACTCGTTTTTATGAGTTTCTGGGTAGAACCTACCGGGGTGATCGATAGTTCAGTACTGGTAGCTTTTGGCGAAATCAGCACATTTGCCGGTGCTCTGTTCGGGGTGGATTACAAATACGCATTGAAGTTTAAACAATTCATAAACAATGACAGCGGAGCAACTAAAAAAGATAATGCCGTACGCGACGGCGAAGAGCATTGAGGCATACTTGCCCTGGCTGAACGAGATGATGCCGAAGTATGATATCGACACACCACTCAGGTGCGCGCACTTTCT
Organism: Bacteroides sp.; assembly: GCA_031555765.1. Taxonomy (GTDB): domain Bacteria; phylum Bacteroidota; class Bacteroidia; order Bacteroidales; family Bacteroidaceae; genus Bacteroides. Next base: position 31,012 of record JAVBUC010000025.1, read on the forward strand.
GGCACAGCTGGCCCATGAGAGCGGCTGCTTCCGGTATGTGCGGGAACTTGCTTCCGGCAAGGCCTACGAAGGTCGCAAAGATTTGGGCAATGTCTATCCGGGTGACGGTGTGAAATACAAGGGTAGGGGGCTTATCCAGTTAACGGGTCGTACCAACTATACTTTGTTTGCGGCTACGCTTCCGGAAGGCAAGAATGTGGTGGAGCACCCGGAACTACTGGAAGAACCGGAGCTGGCCGTAGCTGTATCCTGCTGGTTCTGGCAGAAAAACAACCTGAATGTTCTCGCCGATCGGGATGATGTGCGGGCGGTGACGCGCCGGATCAACGGTGGATACAATGGGCTGGCCGATCGGGAAGCCTACTTGAAGAGAGCTAAGGAGGTGCTATTATGAGTAGGAAAAAGAATATGTTGGCCGTGTGCCTGGTTATGTTGGTCATTTTTATGGGATGCAGATCCAGTAAGGTGAGCAGTACCAAGTTAGAAGTTGACACCACGCGGCATACGGTGGCAGTAAAGGATATACAGGTAGATTCTATGATATGGGATTGCCTGAAGGTAAATAATCGTGTGGAATGGGTACAGGAGCGTTATGCACCTGTGCATGACAGTACCGGGCAGATAACCGGTTCGGTACTGGCCGAGAGATGGGTGGCAGCTTCTTCCAGCGAAGAGCAATGGGAGAGCGGCACCGCCATCAGGAAGCAAGAGTCAGATTCGGTTACATCCTCGGTCAGTGGTAAGACGCGGCTGGCCGAGGACCTTAAAGTTGAGAAGAAACCGGCATGGTCAATGCCTGCATGGCTTTATTTGTTAGTGGTTGTTCTTTTTTCCATATTGATATATTTTAGAAATCGGAAGTAGCATTTTACTGATTGTGTTTTAGGTCCTGTTATCTGTGAAGATAGTGGGGCCTTTTTTGTCCTTTTTTGATGAGTTAGTTCCTGGTAATTTTGTGCTATGGATGTTTATGAGGCAATTAGGCAGATGAAGGCAAAGAGTGAGCGAGGGGAAACCTTCTCGCTTGCTTTTATGAGTTACAGTTATGATCGCCACAAAAGTGATGGAATCGTAAAGGTAGAGAATGCTCGTCTCCGAAAGCAGAGTACCCGAGAGCAAAACCGTTGGGCGGATTATATGCTGAATTTCGTGAACTTAGACACACTGGAGTATTGCAGGTGTTGGGAATTGTTGTTGCTGGAGTTTGATGGCTATGAGTTGGAGCTAAAGTAGTTGGTGGTATGCAGTATAATTTTGAAAAGATTGAACCGTGGAATGGTTCGAATGATACCGGTAGGGATGTTCGGCTAAAATGGGAGCGAAACTTTGATAAGATTGCCCGCAATTTCATTGAGGTCCTTTCTTCTTTTGAGGGTATGGATGAACTTCTTGCTATGATTGGTGAAGAACTTGAGAAGCGGATCCGGAAAGATAAACCTGATAGTACTAACTTTCTACTGAAACTTTTTGGTGGACTTGAGATAGGAGAGGCCATCGACTCCATGATTGCCGGCAAGGGGATAATCGCCGATGCTAACGGGCGTATCCAAGCTGATCGGATGGAATTGCGCGGCTCGCTGACTGTCATGGAACTCATCTTTAACCGGCTATCGGCTATGGAGAGCGATTATTCCTTTTCCGAGTCAGGTACCATCGACCTGGTGGAAGATTTGGGGAATAACACCTACCGATTGACACTCCGAAAACGTTGGGATTTCGATTTTACTGCGATCGGTGAACATGATATCATGTACGGCATAGTGAATAATCTCTTATCAGGTGGTGGCGAGTATTATTCCTCATGGTTCCGGGTACTGAGCAAGAACCAGCCTGCCAATACAATCACGGTACTACTGTATCCGGATGCCGAGGTGCCGGGCGGCAAGAACTTCCCACCGGCAGAACAAATGATCATCACCCGACGCGGCAACCCTGTTAACGAAGAGCGTCAAGGGTTTTGGTACATATCCTCCCGGGAGAAGTGCATCTGCATGCTTGACGGTGTTACCAAGCCAGTACTGGAAGAGGGCAACTACTCCATCATTATCGGTCGCTTGAAGCAGCTTTCGTTGTTTGACAATCTTCCCATCAACTACCGCCATACATACGTGTACTGCCGGGGGCTTGTCCGGCAGGATGATATACGGGTATCATGGCAAGGAACGCCGATCCGGAGCGAAGTCCCGCGCGGCCCTTGGTCGGCAGAGGTTGCAACTTCATCCGAGCCATACCGGTACACCAATACTGAAGCGCATACGGTCTATCACATCGGCTGCAAGTGGCAATGCCTTAGCGACAAGACCACTGAGGCTCCGAAGTGGAACTCATCTGGCTGGGTGATGCTGGAAGGCAATTCCAACTTGTCTATGCGCTTTGCTTCTTCTGCCGGCGACACCTTTCTGGCTGGACAGGTAGAGACTACCGTCACCCCGTTGGTATTCCTTGGCAATAACGATATCAGCGACGACATCCTGCCGGCAGATTGGGCATGGACGCGCGATTCCGGAGATGTCACCGAAGATAACGCCTGGGCAATCGCCCACATCAAGAATGGCAGGGTGCTGGAACTCAGTAATGCCGATATGGGAAGTAATTGGAGTACAGTCCGGAAGGTAACCTTCACCTGCACAGCCTACGTGCGTGACGGGGAGGATGTCACCGGGATTCAGAAAAGAATAATAGTATAAAGACATGAATTATGGATAACTTAATAGCATTTTTTATTGTGCTTGGTATCGTCATAGGATTCCTTTATCTCTGGGTATCTGCATTAAATAACGCTGCTGGCGAAGATTGGGAGCCTAAGACAAGAAGGCTATGGAGGTTATGGCATGATGACGAAATATCGGAGGAATAGATATGGCTGGAATAATAATAGACATACAACCGCAATCTCTCCTGACGCGATACACGCCGCTGGATAGTCAGTTCTCCATTATCGTTGTTGGTAATGGAAGCACCTCGCAGTTCTACTATACGAATGGTGCGCAGTATATCCCTAACCGGGTCATCACTCCGATGAAACTCTCGCCGTCGTTGTTCATCGTCGATCCGGATGGCATCCTCGGCAATGGGGATAAGAGCAGTTCCCTATCGGTTACCTGGTATGAGAATAATGTGGGCACACCAATATCCACCGGCACGGACTATACCGTGAACTCGGACGGGTCGCTCCTGGTCAAGAAGAACGTGCCGGTATCTACTCCGGTGCAGCTCATCTGCCAGGCTACGTTTACCGACACCCGGACCGGAAAGCCTCTCGTTTTTGAGGATCGAGTGGTATTGAACTCCATCGCCAAAGCGGATGAACGGGTGACGGTGGCCATCGACAAGGATGTGGTCATCGCCTATAACCCGATAACAGACAGCAACCTGATTGATATTAAAGCGACTGTGTATCTGGGAGCCAAGGCGGCACCGGCGGCTAACTGTGTCTTCTGGTGGTACAAGATAGAGAACGGCACGGAACGCCTGATCGGGTCGAACGTGTTGGATATCGAATACGTATCCGGACAGAACACAGCTACGCTCCGGGTGGACGCTAACAACGTGGATTCAGCGTTGTATCGTTGCCGGGCGGCGTACTATACCGGTGCCAAGCCATCAGCCCCAACCGATACGAATGTCAAGGCCGAAACTACCCTGATGTGGAAGCTGCCCGCGCCACTTCGCGGGGACATATCCTCGCCCATGGGGAAGACCATCCGGTCGGACATGGGCAACATGACGTTCACCTGCCGGCTGTTCACCAACCAGAACGAGATCACCAACGTGGACAAGCATTTCCTGGTGCTTTGGTATAAGAAGAGTACGGCAGCCGGTGCCACCGCTGTGCAAGTTGGCCATGGTGCATCCATCACTCTGCCGGCAAGTGAGCTAAGAACTACGGGAGGCCTGCAAATGCAGGTGTACCCGGTAGTCACGGAGCACGGGGCGTACCAGGTACTGACGGATAAGTCCGGCGACTACTTAACAGATAAAGACGGTAACATTTTAATAGGATTCTAATATGGAAGATTACAATTACTACAAGACTCCCATTGCCGTGGCAGAACGCCTCGGACTGGCCGATATGCGGAACTCAGCCGGCGAAGGGTTTGTGATCCTGAGCAAGAGCGACCTGCGCATGCTCGATATGACAGTAGAGGAGAAGGTTCAGTTCTTCGCCCTCGAAGTGTACGACGAGGGAGAGGCCTTGCACCTGATCGAGGAAAACAAGGAGGAAGAGAATGAAGAACTTATGGAAGAAACTGACGGGACTGTTCAGGAGGGTGCTGATCCTTCTGAATCCGAAATTATGGAGGGCCAGGAAGATGAGTAATATATCAGGTGGCTTTCAAGTGATCCAGGTGATAGACGGTGACTGTATTACCGGTTTCCTCCGGGCATCCGCCCCGTTGTGCCAGTTCTATAAAAAAGACACTGGGACCTGTGTCCCGGACTGGAGTGTGGCGGCTAATCAACCGGTTATCTATCCGGTATTGCGCTCGCAGAACGAGGGAACTGTAAAACCGGTGGTAGCCAGTTCTGACAAGTGGTACTACAACGGTGTAGAAATCACTTTCAACGCCTCTAATGTGGCGACCGCCCCGGCAGCCATCGCGAACAGGGCGAAGAAGGTGACGCAAAGCAATGGAACAATCAACGTTCCGGGGTTGCAGATCATCGGTAACCTGGGCTCGGCAGATAATATGGATGCGGACACCATCCGCATGACCGGTGCGGTGGAAGCCTCCGGGCACTCGATAGCGTATGATGTCTCTATCGGGTTGGATATCGCCGAATACTCCGATTCCGAGTATGTTGGCTTCCTGAACGCCACCAATGGCGGCATCATCGACGAAGAGGGTGAGACCATTACTATTACTCCGTCACTGTACAAAGGCGGTTCGAAGATGACATCGGGATACAGCGTGAAGTGGATGAAACCTCCGTACACTGCATCGCATTCGACGGCCAGTACGCTCACCGTCGGGCGTGATGACATCGACAGCCGGCTCGACCTGATGTGCCAGTTCATCGTGGATGGCGCGGTGGTAGATACGCGGATCATTACCTTATCGGACGAGATAGACCCGTATTATATAGCGTGCGAGGCCAGTGGTACTACGATGCTCGAATCTACGGGGGCGTACAGCTCGGTGAAGTTCACATATAAGGTGAAGAAGATGGGTACCGGCGAAGTGATCTCCGGCTATACGTTCGCCACTGTGCTCACAGGTGCCAAGGGGCAAGCTATCAGCCTGACCACCGCTCCCACGGCTGCCGGTTGTACGGTGACTTATGCAGATGTGAAGAATGCAGGGGGTAACTTAACCGGGCACGTAACCGCCACAAAATCATAAATTATGGCTAAGAGTGTTATATCTGGAAACTTTTACGTGCAGACCGCCGCTGAACCGGGCGCGCAAGGAGATCGTGGTATGTTACCTTATCCGGCTGGCGAATACTCTGCCAGTACGACGTATAAGGCAACTGCCAACACCGCGCCTTTTGTCTTATTCTCTGGAATCTATTATGTGATGAACAAGGTTGGTTCCTGGTTAGGCACTTCGACCGGTAAGACTCCTGCACAGGACTATGCAACAAACACTACAAATGCTACCTGGATACCATTCGAGAACTTCAAGGCCATCTATACAGAGCTTCTGTTCGCTAAGTTGGGGTTGCTTGGTTCAGCAGTTTTTTACGACGATTACATGTTTTCGCAGTATGGTACCAATGCTTCAGGAGTAGAGACTTCGAATTACTCCGGGTTTGCCGCCGGCACATTTACTCCGTACTTGAAACTCAACCTGAAGACAGGTGAGATCACTGCTGTGAAAGGAACGTTCTGGGGGCAGGTGAAAGTTCCATTTGTACAGCTATATGATTCGGATGCGGTACAGCAAACGAATGGTCGTTGGCGTATAAACAAGCAAGTGAATATTGTGGTAGGTGTCAACGACACCATTGAGCTTCCGACTGATTTATCCTATAATGGTGTTACCGTGTCAGTTCTTAACCCCTATTATCCACCCTACGCTAATAGGACTTATGTAGGCTCATACGTGAGGGTTCAAGGCAATGGGTACATCCGCGGTACACGTCCGGTAACTGATGTTACAGACGAAACGGTCAAGGATGAGACGTTTATAGTTTTTGCCGGTGCTTTACTGCGATTCCTGGCAGTACCTGTTTTCAACTCATCCGGGCAGATCACGAAGGTTGAATGGATGGCACTTGGATATAGATAATTAATTACAAAAGAGATAAAAAACAAGAAGTTAAACCGGGCGTGAAAAATGCAATATATTAAACGCCCCTTAAATTTATAGTATATGGCATATATGAAGATAAATGAGGCAGGCGTAGTAACGACAATGAACACCGACGATTACCTGCATCTCATATTGGCAGGCGGTGATAATAAGAAGATTACACTGGAGCATCTTAAGGCGGCATTTCTGGACGGCGTGAGTCTTAATGCAATGCTGGACGGCGTGTTTATTATGTACCATCGGAAAAGCGACAATTTCCCGTTAATGGTAAAGCCGCACAAATGGACCTCTATACAAGCAAGTGGTGAGGTGGCCGACGGTGTGGCAATCATGGAAGGCGGCAAGGTGTTAGTAGTAGCACCAACGGAGGCCAGCACTACGCTATACTGGAGTAGTGCCGCTGTTAATGGTGGCGGCGCAACAACTACAGATCGAGTTACAGCAATGACCGACTGGGAAGGCAAAGCCAATACGGCCAGTCAAGTCAGTAAGGGAGCGACAACCAATACTGGTAATTACGCACCGGGTTTCTGCAACTTGTACAGTAATGGGGGCTTGGGTGCCGGTGGGTGGTGGCTGCCATCCTTGGGGGAGGTGCTTATGATTTTCGCTAGTCTCACCAAGGTTAACTATGCGCTAAGCCTGATTAAAGGTGCTGCCAAAATATCAGAAACAGCGTATTGGACCAGTACCGAAGGCAGCAGCACATACGCCTGGACTCTATTCCTGAATGACGGTCGAATGACATACATCAGCACTAAATCGACGAATGCGCTTCGAGTGCGTCCAGTGTCGACCTTTATAGCTTAACAATTTAGGAGGGGAATCCCCTCCTAAAAATCCTCATGCCAAACTACGCTGCTCAGTGGTAGAGGCGTAAAAACGCAGTTGCCTGAATGTAAACCGGAAAAAGAGATTGTGAAATTGGAATAACTTGCCGGAAACTTAATTGCCAAATACATCTGGCCATTATATGTACAGTAGCCAGGCTTAACTGCAATTGGACCAAAATCTCTAAATGATGCAGATGCCCTGTTGTACGCTTTGTACAGGATTACATCTGGCATTGCCACTGATGGAAGTGCACCATCACCACCACGCGTCAAGTAGAACCGTCCAAATATTCCAGATAACGATTCAATGGTTGTACTAAGATCGGATATTGGTGCAACCAGAAGCACAGAAGATGCTCCGTTTGCTCCAGATGTACCAATCACCCGGAAGACAGAATGAAACATGCCATCCTTTCCCGACATATAGGAGAATGAATGCTTCTTGCCTATATAATCATCGGAGTCAATTAACTTTCCCTTCGGATATTTACACAGGGTTCCATTAGCTGATATGCCCAACAGATGTTCGGTACCACTCAACTGTTCTATTATTTTAGATTCATCTATCTTCTTTATCTCTGCCATATACTATAAATTTAAGGGGCGAATGAAGTATAGAGGAATAGGATAGCCAAATAACGTGAAAATGCGGGTTCTTGAAGTGGTAATTATTTAGGTGCATTTTCTCGGAAAATATTGTTACGTTCCAGAAATCGGTTCAGAGTTATCAGATGCACTTTGTACAGTCGACAGATCGAGGCTTTGGATACATTTGCATTGAGCAAGGTTCGGATCTCTTTCTCTTTCCCGGATAGCTTGTAGTGTTTGTTGCATCCTCCGGGCTTTCGGCCGAGCACAACTCCTTCGGCTACACGACGGGCTAGCCCTTCCTTCGTTCGTTGGCTGATCAGGTTCCGTTCCATCTCGGCCAGGTACCCATATACGGAGGCAATCAGCTTCGACATAGGGTCAGGCGACAGAGAGTAGTTATCTTTAATGGTTTGCACGAAGATACCTTTCTCAAGGCAAATCTTGAATAGGTCCAGGATCATGAACATCGAGCGACCAAGCCGACTTACCTCGGAGCATACCAGTGTGTCGCCCTGCTCCATCTTCTTAATCAGCTTCCCGAGCTTTCGCTTGTTCACATCCTTTGTTCCGGAGATTGTCTCAGATATCCATTTATCAATTACCCACCCGCGCATCTCGCAGTATCTTTTTATTTCGAACCGTTGGTTCTCAACAGTCTGCTTATCCGTGCTGACTCTAATGTACCCGTATATCATAACATAAAATATTAAAAACACGAAGATAATCAGAGTCAGCCAGTTACTTACTGAGAGTGAGGGCTATATATCCGGGAACTCATTCTTGATTGTTTCACTCCGGATGCCAATAGTCCTCCTGATGTAGTTCTCAGTTGTACTTATGCTCTTATGTCGGAGATGTCTCTGCAGCTCCCAGGTAGATATCCCTTTTTCCTTCAGCTTACTTGCGCCGGTATGCTTGAATGAATAGAGCTTATACTTCGACGATATTCCCAACCGGTCGCGGATCTTATCAAAGCGGAATCGGAAGGAGTTTTTTCCCAGATGTGTAGCTCCTGGCTCCCCATCAGTACCAAATACATAATATTCGGTAGGATAGAGGTGCAGCTGATATACCTCTACAAATTCTTTATATAGCTGCTTAGGGATATCTACTGTTTCGGTTTCCCGGTTCTTAGCAATATCTTTCCGGATGGTGATTGTTTGAGAATCGAAGTTGATATCTCCAATCTTCATCAGCCGGATCTCTTCTCCTGGCCGGATGGCTGAGTAGAATTGTATTTGACACACAAGCCACAGTTGAGGATCACACTTCGAAATTTCGTTCTTGAGTATTTTCCGAATATTGTCCGGGATGGGGTGGGGTGCACAATCTTTTCTCACTCCGACATTGGGCAGATCTTCCACCGGATTGCGGTCGATTACCTTTTTATTCTTCAGCAGGTACTGGAAGAAGTTGAACAGGATCTGCTTGTACTTCAGTATCGATCGCCGGCTAAGTTCATTGTCCGCAACCAGGTACCGGACAAAATCACAGATGTGCTCATTGCTGATCAGACTGACATGAATCTGATCCAGTTTCATCTTCTCCATATACATGCAGAAGATGCGAAGTTTGGACATGTAGGTTTGATAAGTGTGGTGAATGACTTCCACTTCCTTCAGTTTGAGGAATTCACTCAGGTGTGTTCGAATCGTTACTACTGAAGACTTCTGTCTTCCCCAGATACGGGCTGCATTGTGGTACATGAGTTCATCTTCGTACACTACAGTACGTTCCTCATCGGTGAATGGGGTGATACCCTTCTCGAGTTTGGATCGGATTTCTGCAATAAGACTATCGGCATATTCGTATCTCTCTTTGATGGTAGTAAGTTCTTTAAAACCATCATAGATACGAAAACGCTTCATAACATCCGTGTGCGGGTTCCGACAAGAATACTCCACGAACCACGGCTTTGATAAATTTCCGCCGACATCATTTAAACGCGGCATGATAATAATTGACTTTTTTCTTGCCATTTTACTGAATGTTTTTTGAGTTTGTAAAGCCTGCGAAAACTTACCTACAATCAACATACAATTATAAATCAGAAAAAAGACAGTTATGAAAAACAAAAGAGCCTAAATATCAACTACTTAGACTCTTTCTTTTTACTATCGTCGGGGTAGCGGGATTCGAACCCACGACCCCCTGCTCCCAAAGCAGGTGCGCTAACCGGACTGCGCTACACCCCGAATGCTTTATTGCTAAAAGCGGTGCAAAGATAGGCATTATTTATTCATGCACAATACCCCCTTGGAAGTTTTTTTAAATAATGTTACAAAACGGTTGAGTATCATACCTTTAGGAAGAGGGAGGAAACAGCAACCGGATGCAGGTACCGCCGCCAGGGGTGGAAAGTACCGTGATAGAACCATTATGTAGCGTCATGATCTGCTTGCACAGGCTCAGCCCGATACCCGAACCGGCGGGTTTGGTGGTGAAGAAAGGGACAAAGATCTTGTCGAGAACCTCAGGAAGGATGCCCTCGCCATTGTCGGCGACGGTGATGAAGGGGTTGCCGGTGGGGGTACGTCCCGATACCACACGCACCTCGGGAGCATGCTTGTTCGATGCTTCGCAGGCATTCTTCAGCAGGTTGATGAGTACTTGCTCAATGAGGGTACGGTCGATGTGCAGGGTATCCTCCGGTGTGGGGGTGTCGAAGTGTACCTCTTCGCCGGGGAATAGCTTGCGGAGGTCGGCAAAGAGGTCGATGATGGGTACACGCGTGAGGACAGGGGCGGGGATGCGCGTCAGTCGGCGGTAGTTCTCTACGAAGTTGAGCAGGCCTTTGCTGCGACGGTGGATGGTCTGCATGGCTTGCAACAGAGTTTGGTATTCTTTGGTGGTGGGTTCCTGCGGGACTTCCCGCTCGCTGATCGTTTCGGCCAGGGAGATGATGGGCGTGATGGAGTTCATGATTTCGTGCGTCAGGACGCGTATCAGCTTCTGCCAGGCCTCCATCTCGTTGCGTTCCAGTACCGAGTGAATGTTTTTCAGGCTGATGAGCCAACGCTCCCGGCCTTGGGTGACGAAGCGTGTGCGCGATACAGCCATCTCCTGCGCCATGCCCTCTTGCTGCAGACGGATCACCTGGATGTCGTTGATGGAGGTGTCCTGCAGTTCTTCCGGCAGCGTGTTCCGGTTGCTGAGTAGCTGGGTGGCTGCGGGATTGCGCCATTCTATCCGGCCCTCCTTGTCGGTCACCAGCACGGCGGTGTCCACCTTGTTCAGCAGATTCTCGTAGTATTGGTGCTTCACCTCCTCATCGAGCAGTTGCTTTCGGAATTCCTGTACTGCCTGGCTGATTTCGTCGGACAGTTCTTTCATCATCCGGCTCTTGAAGGGAGGTAGGAAAGCCTGCGTCAAGTCGTTGTGCCGGATGCTTTCGGCGAAGCGGAGCATGGTCCACACTTGCTTCATCTGTATCTGGTAGAGGTGGATACCGGTGGCCAGCAGCAGGAATCCGGTGAGCAACGCGCTGAACCAAAGTTGATGCGTGATGAGCAGGTAGCAACCTATGGACAAGACAGCCAATAGTGCGATGTGGAGGATAAGGGTGGCGGAATATCGTTTCATAATTCGATCTGTTTATAGTCCTAACTTTTCCATTTTGCGGTACAAAGCGAAGCGGGTGATGCCCAGATACTCCGCTGCCCGGGTGAGGTTGCCCTGTCCCAAGCGCAACGCCTTCTCGATGGCCTGGCGTTCCAGCTGTTCCAGGTTGAGCACCTCATCGGTCGTTGCGGGCGATTTCGATGCTGCCCGCAGGGGGAAGTTCTCCGGCTTCAGCAGCGTGCTGTCGCTTAGGATTACCGCCCGTTCCAGGGTGTGTTGCAGTTCGCGCACATTGCCTGGCCAGGTGTACTTCAGCAGCTTCTGTTTCGCTTCCCGGCTCAGCCCGCGTATCTCTTTCTTATAGGTACGCGCGTAGCGATGCAGGAAGTGTTCGGCCAGTAAGAGGATGTCGTCCCCGCGTTCGCGTAGGGGAGGGATGTGTATTTCGATGGTGTTGATGCGGTAGAGCAAGTCCTGGCGGAAGTGCCCCTCGTCCACCATCTGCCGGATATCGGCATTGGTGGCGCAGACGAACCGCACGTCGATGGCGATGAACTGCGTGGAGCCCAGCCGACTGATCAGTCGTTTCTCGATGGCGGTGAGCAGTTTGGCTTGCATGGGCAGGGAGAGGTTTCCTATTTCGTCCAGGAAGAGCGTGCCTCCGGTAGCCACCTCCATGCGTCCGGCCTTCGTCTTCCGGGCATCGGTGAACGCCCCTTTCTCGTAGCCGAAGAGTTCGCTCTCGAAGAGAGTCTCCGGGATGCTGCCCAGGTCGATGGTGACGAACGGTTTGCCAGCGCGTGACGAGTGTTGGTAGAGTAGGCGGGCTATCAGATCCTTCCCCGTACCGTTCTCGCCCAGTATCAGGATGTTAGCATCGGTATTGCCGAGTTTCTGTATGGTGGCGAATACCTCTTGCATGGCGGGCGATTCGCCGATGATGGTGGTTCCGGTGGCGGTGCCTTGTTCGTTGAGCAGTTCCACCTGGTCTTTCAGCAGGCTCACTTCCCGGCGCGATTGCCGCAGACGCATGCCGGAGGATAGTGTGGCGAGCAACTTTTCCTTCTCCCACGGTTTGGAGATGAAGTCCGTGGCCCCGGCTTTGATGGCGCGTACCGCCTTCTCGGTATCCGAATAGGCGGTCATGAAGATCACCACCGCTTGCGGGTCGATGCGCAGGATAAGTTCCAGGCAGTCGAATCCTTCCTGTCCGCTGATGGCATCGCGTCCGAAGTTCATGTCGAGCAGGATGACGTCCGGCTGGAAGGTTTCCATGAAGTGGGCGATGCGTTCGGGCGAGGTCGATACCTTGATTTTCTCGGCCAGTGGTTCGAGTAGTAGGTGGAGGGCGAAGAGCACGTCTTCGTTATCGTCTACAATGAATATTTTTCCTAATCTTTCCATATTTCTTTTCTGATTCGTCTGATGAATAGTATATTCCTGAGGCTTGTAGATACCTGCTATCGTCGCTGCAGATATATGCTACCTTGCTTGTAGATACCTGCTATGCCTGTACTGAAGAGGTAGGAGCAACGCGAGATACCAATGGGCGTTAAACAATAGCGTAGGATAACGCATTCAATGGTCTTTTAACAATAGCGTAGGATGACGCTGAGGCCAACGGCCTCCAAGCAATAGCGTAGGGCATCGCCCTACGACCTTGTATCTCCGCTATTAAGCCCTGTAAGGGCGTAAGCCATTCCCTTTGCTTACACCCATTCAGGGTGTAAATAGTAAGGAAATCATAATACGTAGGGCGATGCCCTACGCTATTGCTTGGAGGCCGTTGGCCTCAGTACGCTGCTCTGATAGCACAGTGGCAAAGATATGTATTTATTTCATGTGTTGTGCGTGCGTATTCGCACTATTTTTGTGCGGATGTGCACAGAGTTTTAAGGTGGTGGTGAATCGTAGATTGCTGATATGTAGATGCTTGCGCGATTGGCACGGCGTTTGATAGTATATTGACAAATAAATAACACATGAATTTGAAAACACTCTTTTGTACGATATTCCTCCTGTTGACGGTTTCCTTGCAGGCACAAACGGAACTTCCGGTGCCATCACTGCAAACCCAAACAGACCTCCTGGAGCTATCCCTCGAGCAGACCATACGCTTAGCCAAGCTCCAATCGCCCGATGCACAAACCGCCCGCCACAGCTTCCGTTCGGCCTACTGGAACTACCAATACTACCGTGCCAATTACCTGCCCGCGCTGAACCTCACATCAGATCCTTACCTCAACCGGGCTATCAACAAGGTAACACTCGCCGATGGAAGCGTGAAGTTCGTAGAGCAAAACCTGCTCAGCACCGACCTCACGCTGAGCCTCACGCAAAACATCTCCCTCACAGGCGGTACGCTGTTCCTCGAAACGGCTGCCCAACGGATGGACCTCTTCACGGACAACAGTACCTCGTGGCAGACATCGCCCATCAACATCGGCTACCGGCAGTCGCTCTTCGGATACAACAGCCTGAAGTGGGACCGTCGCATCGAACCCGTGCGCTACGTCGAAGCCCGCAAAGCTTACATAGAAACCCTGGAGCTGGTATCGGCCCGTGCCACCGACCAGTTCTTCGCTCTGGCCACTGCCCAGAGCAACTACGAAACGGCCAACTTCAACTACGCCAATGCCGATACCCTGTACCGCTACGCCCAAGGCCGATACGAGATAGGCACCACCACCGAGAATGAGATGCTGCAACTGGAACTGAACAAGCTCACCGAGGAAACCAACCGCATGAATGCCCGCATCGAGATGGACAACTGCACACAAGCACTCCGCTCGTACCTCGGCCTGCAGGACGACCGCGACATCCGCGTAGCCATTGCCGACCGTGTGCCCCAGTTCCAGGTAGAGATCACCGACGCCCTGCTGCATGCCCAGGAAAACAGCCCCGAGATACAGAACATGCTTCGCCGAAAACTCACCAGCGAGAGTGCCGTGTCCTACGCCCGCGCCAATGCCGGACTGAAGGCCGACGTGTACCTCCGCTTCGGACTCACGCAGACCGCCGGGTCGTTGGGCGATGCGTACCGTCATCCGCTGGACCAGCAGTACGTCAGCCTGAGCATTGCCCTTCCTATACTGGACTGGGGACGAGGACGCGGTCAGGTGCGGGTAGCCCGTTCGCAGCGCGACTTGGTGTACACGCAAGTGGAGCAGGACCGTACGGACTTCGACCTCAACGTACGCAAGGTGGTGAAGCAGTTCAACCTCCAATCACAACGCGTGCGCATCGCCGCCCGTACGGATGAAACTGCCCGCCGACGGAATGATGTGGCCCGTCGGCTGTACATCCTGGGAAAGTCCACCATACTGGACCTCAACGCATCGATCACTGAGAAAGATGCCGCCCGTCGCAACTACGTATCCAGCCTGTACCAGTACTGGAGCCTGTACTATACCCTGCGCAGCCTCACACTGTTCGACTTCGAGCAACGCGCACCACTGGCCGAGAATTATGACTTATTAATCAAATAGAAACAAATAGATGAAAAGTAGCAGTAGATTTCTGCTTCGCAGGACTCGAACTCCTTTGCCCCAAAGGGGCGTTAGCTATAGCATCGGGCATCGCCCTACGCTAATGCTCGGAGGCCGTTGGTCTCGCAACTACGCATTTATCGGATGAACTTTAATAAAAAAAACAATGGATATTCAACTGAAACAGAAACCCTGGTACATCCGTTACCGCTACTACCTCGGGGCGGGAGTGCTCTTCGCGTCCTTCCTTATCTATATAGGTATATGGGCAGCCGGCCCAAGTAAGCTCCGCATCGAGGCCGACCGCATCCAGATGGCCGAAGTGAAGGACGGCAAATTCATGGAATACATCGACGTAGAAGGACTGATACAGCCCATCCTCACCATCCGTGTCAACGCCCGCGAACCGGGTAGCGTGGAGCGTATCGTGGCCGAAGAGGGGAGTCTGTTGCAACAAGGCGACACCATCCTGGTGCTGTCCAACCCGGAGCTGCAACGCACCATCGACGACCAGCGCGACGACTGGGAGAAGCAACTCATCACCTACCGCGAAACGGAGATAGAGATGGAGCAGAAGAGTCTCACCCTGCAGCAACAAGCCTTGCAGACCGATTACGAGTTGGCCCGCCTGCGCAAAACCTTCGAGCTGGACCGCGAAGAGTTCCGCATGGGTGTGCGTAGCAAAGCACAACTCGAAGTCTCCGAGGACGAGTACAACTACAAGGTGAAGAACGCCGCCCTGCAACGCGAGAACCTCCGGCACGACTCCATCGTGACCGGCATCCGGCGGGAACTGCTCCGTGCCGACCGTGAGCGAGAGCAAAAACGATACGCTCGTACGGTGGACCGCAAAGGGGCTTTGGTAGTTACTGCTCCCGTGACAGGGCAACTCAGCTTCGTCCGCGTCACCCCCGGTCAGCAAGTCGCCTCGGGCGAGAGCATCGCCGAGATCAAGGTGCTCAGCCAGTACAAGGTGCATACGTCGCTCAGCGAATACTACATCGACCGCATCACTACCGGGCTCCCGGCTACGATACTCTACCAGGGCAAGCGATACCCGCTGCGCATCAGCAAGGTAGTTCCCGAGGTGAAGGAACGCACGTTCGATGTCGACCTGGTATTCACCGGCGACCTCCCCGAGAACGTGCGGGTAGGGAAGAGCTTCCGCGTGCAGATAGAACTCGGTCAGCCCGAACAGGCTGTGGTTGTGGCACGGGGCAACTTCTACCCGCAAACCGGCGGACAATGGATATACAAGCTCAACGCCACGAAGTCGAGGGCTGTACGTGTACCCCTTTCTATCGGCCGGCAGAATCCGCAACAGTACGAAATTATTGACGGTTTAACATCCGGAGATTGGGTGATTATCACAGGATATGATACCTTTGGCGAGGCGGAAGAATTAATCATTGATTAAGGAAAGCGAGATAAAGTATGATAAGACACTATATAAAAGTTGCCTGGCGCAACCTGCTCCGATACAAAACACAAAGCATCATCAGCATTGTGGGATTGGCGGTGGGCTTCACCTGCTTCGCCCTGGCCACGCTCTGGCTGCGCTACGAGATGACGTATGACAGCTTTCATGCTGGTTCCGACCGCATGTATCTGCTCTACGACAATTCCAATGAAGTGTTTGGTTACAACCGTAGTTATCCTCCCCTCTTGGCAGCTCAGTTGAAAGCCGAATACCCCGAGATCGAAGCTTCTTGCTTCATCAACCATTGGGAGGAATGGGGCTACCAGATAGACGACCAGCGTATGTACATATCCACGATCCGCACCGACTCCTGTTTCCTGCAGATGTTCGACATTCGCCTGCTGAGTGGTACGATGGACTTCCTGCATGAGGATGGCAAGATAGCTGTGACTCCGGAAACGGCTCTTCGCCTGTTCGGGCAGGAAGATCCGTTGGGCAAAGTGCTTAAAGACGAAGGCAAGGAGTTGACTGTCTGTGCTGTGGTGCAAGGTTGGAGCGAGCACTCCAATATGTCTTACGGCATGCTGACCAATATACCTCCAGCCAAGAAGAGCGACTGGAACTATAATGCCGTCGATATATGTGTCAGGCTGAAGAAAGGAACCGATGTGGCAGCTTTCCGTGAGAAACTGTATCGATATGAGAAGGGAATCGATGGCATATTCGATATCAGGCACCTGCAGCTAATGCCCATCACCCAGTGCCGTTACGAATTTTATAAATGGAAGCTCCCCATCCAGTTTCATTACCTGAAGCTGTTCTCACTGACGGGAGGACTGATCATCCTCTGTGCCCTGTTCAATTACCTGTCGCTCTTTGCCAGCCGCTTGCGTATGCGTATCCGGGAGATGGCACTGCGTGCGGTGTGCGGATCGTCCAATGGCCGGTTGTATGCCCTGCTGTGCACCGAGTTTGTGATGATCCTGTGCTTCTCTTGCCTGCTGGGGCTGACTTTCATCGAGCTATCCCTGCCCACTTTCCTGGAATATACGAAAATCCAGGGTGAGGTATATGCCGAATCCATGCTTTACTTTGCCGGATTGGCGTTGCTGGCCATGTTGGCTTTCGGGTTGGTGCTGAACCACTTCAACCGGCGCATCTTCCGGCAGGCATTGAAGGGAGCTGCCGATAAGCGTTCGCAACAGCTCTTCCACCGCTCCAGCCTGGTATTGCAGATGAGTATCAGTATGCTGCTGATATTCGGCATAGGCATTATCCTGAAGCAAACGTACTATCTGAAGAGTGTAGACATAGGTCTGGAACGGAAGAACATAGCGACGCTGCTAATTGGCGCCATGGACAAGGGGGATGCCGTGGCCGATCAAATCGGTAGCTTGCCTTGCATCTCGGAAATGCTGACCGGACTGACTTCGCTATTCCCGCAGAGAGCACGTATGAGCATGCGCCTATCCGATTGGGAGGATAAGCAACCTGCTGATGAACCGATTGATATAGAATGTGTTGCCGGAGCCCGGAAGATGTTCGACTTCTATAAACTCCACTTACTGAAAGGCGAGGTGCCTGCTGCCGACGGAAACGATGCCGGAAAAGTGGTGATTAACGAAACAGCTGCCCTGAAGTTCGGTTGGAAAGATCCTATCGGCAAGATGATATTCCTGGAAGATGGTGATCGGTATACAGTCATGGGATTGGTGAAGGACTTTCATCAAACTTCGCCCACAACGCCCGTACAGCCCGTTATGTTTCAGGCTGCCGACCATAGCTTCAGTTTGCCAAACATCCTGATGAAGTACGAATCCGGTCGTTGGAAGAAGCTTCAGGCATCCATAGACAGTGTGATGACCCAGAACTTCTCCGGACTGAGGTACGAACTGCTCGATGCCGAAACTGTTTACGAGGAATACCTGAAGTCCGAGAATACCCTGCTGAAACTCCTGAGCTTCGTGGCAGTGATTTGTGTGCTCATTTCTGCTTTCGGCATCTACTCGTTTGTAACGTTGACGTGCGAACGTCGTCGCAAGGAGATTGCCATCCGCAAGGTGAACGGTGCCCGGGTGAAGGATGTCCTGCTGCTCTTCCTGAAAGAGTACATGCTTCTGTTGGCAATGTCGTCCGTAGTGGCTTTCTCGGTAGGCTATGCCTTGATGAAGCGTTGGTTGGAAAGCTATGTGGAGCAGACAGCTATCAGCTGGTGGGTGTATGCGGCAGTCTTTGCAGGCATTGCCTGCGTGGTGCTGCTCAGCATCTGGACACGGGTATGGAAAGCTGCCCATCAGAACCCGGCAGAAGTTATCAAAAGTGAATAAAAAGAATAAGATTATGATAAGACACTATATCAAGGTAGCCTGTCGCAACCTGCTTCGTTATAAAACACAAAGCATCATCAGCATCATAGGGCTGGCAGTGGGCTTCACCTGCTTCGCCCTGGCTACGCTGTGGGTGCGCTACGAGCTGACGTATGATAGTTTCCACAAGGATGCCGACCGCATCTACATGCTCTATGGCAATAGCGAAGTGTCATTGGCCAGTCGAAAAATAACGATATATCCTCACCTGACGGCTGAGACGTTGCAGAAAGACTTTCCGGAAGTGGAAGGCAGTTGTGCGGTTTATTTCCGTGGGGCAGATTTCAGTACGGAAGAACAGCTCGTTGTTCCGCTACGGGTGGCTGGGGTCGATTCCGCTTTTGTGGACATGTTCGATGTTCGTCTGCTGGACGGTACGATGGACTTCCTGCATACCGATGAACAGATAGCCATCACGCCGGAAGCAGCTGTCCAACTCTTCGGCTCCTCGAAAGGGGTGATAGGCAAGGCCGTCGAAGTACAGCAACAGAAACGCATCGTCGGTGCGTTGGTGCAAGGATGGGGCAAGCACACGAACCTGACTTTCGATGCACTGACAATGAGCCACAAGCAGTATAGGGGAAGCTGGTCGGTTAGTACATGCAAGATATGGATGAAGCTGAACAAAGGAGTAGACCAGGAGGCGTTTCGTGAGAAGTTACGCAAACATAACCTCCAGGAAGAATTCCACATGAAGGGGTTGGAGATTATGCCCATCACGCAGTGTCGCTACGAAATAGACGAACAAACGCTTACCGTACAGTTGCAGTACCTGGTGATGTTCTGTATTACCGGTGGGCTGGTGATACTCTGTGCGTTGCTCAACTATCTCTCCCTGTTTGCTTCCCGCCTGCAAATGCGTATCCGGGAGATGGCCTTACGGAAAGTGTGTGGCTCGTCGGGCAGGCGGATGTATGGCCTGCTGGCTGTCGACTTCCTGCTGGTGTTGATGTTGGCCGCTTTGCTGGGCATGACTTTCATCGAACTCTCCTTGCCCTATTTTCAAGAGCTCTCGGGAGTGTATGAGGGCATTTATGCCTCTTCCCTGCTTTACTTTGCCGGGGTGATGGTGTTCTCCATGTGCTTGTTTCTGTTGGTATATCATTACTTCAGCCGGCATGCGTTGAAGCAAGCCCTCAAAGGCGGCGGGGTGATGAAATCCAAGAAACAGCTGTTCTACCGGGGCAGTATCGTTCTGCAGCTCGTTATCAGTATCTTGTTTCTCTTCTGCATCGGGATGATAGCCAAGCAACTGTATTACCTCCGGAATGGAGATATAGGCATGGAGCGAAAAAATATACTCAGCATGCAGTTTTGGAATGGAGAAACAGCACCGGTGCTGGAACACATTAAGAAGATGCCTACAGTGACCGATGTTACAGGGCAGGGCTATGCGCTGATTCCACGAGGTTATTTTAGTGTTGCCCGGGTGGCCGAGTGGGAGGGAAAACAACCTGCGGACGAACCGGTTGAGATGGAAGAGGTGGATCAAGGCGAAATAATGATGGATTTCTTTCAGTTTAAGTTGCTGAAAGGAGAACGGCTGGCCGGAGCTCCGAGCGAAACCCATCAGGTGATGCTCAATGAAACCGCCGTGAAAGCCTTTGGATGGGACGACCC
Source organism: Bacteroides sp. (assembly GCA_031555765.1). Taxonomy (GTDB): domain Bacteria; phylum Bacteroidota; class Bacteroidia; order Bacteroidales; family Bacteroidaceae; genus Bacteroides. Next base: position 51,151 of record JAVBUC010000025.1, read on the forward strand.
TGTTGGGAAAACCTTGGTGCTGGGCGACAAGAATGTTACGGTACTGGGCGTGGTAAAGGACTTCCATAAGGTATCGCCTACATTGCCCGTATCTCCGATATTTATTACATCCAGTTCGTTCCAAGAGGATGTTCCCACTTCAATGACTATCTTGATGAAGTACCAACCGGGACAACTGTCTGTTCTGCGCAATGCCATCGATACACTGATGCAACGGGAATTCCCCTCGGGCCAGTATATGTTTTCCGATCTGGAGGAAACGTACGAAGAGTTTCTGCGGTCGGAAAGTGCACTGTTGAAACTGTTGGGCTTCGTAGCCGTGGTCTGCGTACTCATCTCCGTATTCGGCATCTACTCCTTCGTGACGCTGACGTGCGAACGCCGCCGCAAGGAAATAGCCATCCGCAAGGTGAACGGTGCCCGGGTGAAGGATGTCCTGCTGCTCTTCCTGAAAGAGTACATGCTTCTGTTGGCAATGTCGTCCGTAGTGGCTTTCTCAGTGGGATATGCCTTGATGAAGCGTTGGCTGGAGAGTTATATGGAACAGACGGCTATCAGCTGGTGGGTATATGCGGCAGTCTTTACCGGCATTGCCTGTGTGGTGCTGCTCAGCATCTGGACACGGGTATGGAAAGCCGCCCATCAGAACCCGGCAGAAGTAATCAAAAGCGAATGATACATGCCTGCTACCGTTTCCGCAGATACCTGCTGCCATCGTCGTAGATACCTGCTATGATTCCCGTAGATACCTGCTATCACCATTGTAGATACCTGCTACCGATGAATGAATAACAATATATATAAGAATATGATCCGACACTACATCAAAGTTGCCATCCGTAACCTGCTCCGATACAAAACCCAGAGCATCATCAGCATTGTGGGGCTGGCGGTAGGTTTTGCCTGCTTCGCCCTGGCTACGCTGTGGATACGCTGGGAGACCACGTTCGATGATTTCCATCCCGATGCCGACCGCATCTATAGGATCTCCCAGAAAGATGAAAGAGGGATAACCGCATTAAGCCCGCTGTTCCCCTTCCCGTTGGCAGCAGAGTTAAAGAAGGTTTTTCCGGAGATAGAGTCCTCCTGCATGGCTCAGGAAAACCAAAGCAGTTATACCCAGGAGTTTGATCCGCTCGATTTGGTTCTGGAACTGGGGATAGATTCCTGCTTCCTGGAGCTGTTTAGTATCCGTTTGCTGGGTGGCAATACAGACTTCCTGAACGATTCCAGCCAGGTGGCATTGACCAAGGAGGTAGCCTCAAAGAATAACGTCACAGCCCTGGTGGAAGGATGGGGTGAACACTCCATCCTTCCATTCAAAGCTTTGAGGAAAATAAACCGTCAGAGTGAGAACGACTGGGTGGGGAAGTCCGTACAAGTCTGGATAAAGCTGAAGAAGGGAACCAACGTGGAACTATTCCGCGAAAAGCTATATGCGTATCAATCTCCACTATCCCAATTAGGGGATAAGATAACCCATTTAGAGATCGTTCCCATCAAGCAATGCCGCAGCCAGCTTCAGGCCTGGAAGCTCGTCGTAGAGTTCCGGTACCTGATATTGTTCAGCATCACGGGTGCCTTGGTCATAGTCTGCGCCTTGTTCAATTACCTGTCGCTCTATGCCAACCGGCTACGGATGCGGGTGCGTGAGATGGCTTTGCGCAAGGTGTGTGGTTCGTCGCACAGGAAGCTGTTCGCGCTGCTCTCCATGGAGTTCGTGTGGGTGCTTCTGTTGGCCTGTACCTTGGGGATGGCTATGATCGAGTTGATTTTGCCTGCTTTCCAGGCGTTCACGGGCGTCGGCGGAAGCGTTTACGGGGAATCCTTGTTCTACTTCGCGGTATTGATGCTGCTGGCCATGCTCATCTTCCTGCTGGTGGTGTATTACTTCCATAAACAAACCTTGCAACGCACCCTGAAAGGCACGGCCGACAGGAGGGGATATGCCTTCTTCTATCGCACCAGTATGGTGCTGCAACTGGCCATCGGCATTCTGTTCATCTTCTGTATCAGCGTTATCGTGAAGCAGATGAACCACCTGCGTCAGGCAGACATTGGCATGGAAAGGAAGAATATAGCGACCTTTTATACCCAAAACACCAACGAAGAAAAAGAACGCATTCCGGTAGCCATCGAGATACTCCGGCAGATACCGCTGCTAACCGAAGTGGTGGACGACACTTATTCACTCTTTCCCAATACGTATGGTGCCTTCAGGAGAATCGAAGATTGGGAAGGAAAACTACCTGCCGAAGGATCTCTATGGATATCACAATTCCTCCGGGGCGAAACCATTACGAAGTTCTATAAACTCAGGTTGCTACAAGGAGAACTCTTCTCCGACAGCACGGACAATACCGGCAAGGTGCTGATCAACGAAGCCTGTGCCCAGATATTCGGATGGTCCGATCCGGTAGGAAAGAAGATAGAGGAACTTACCGTGATCGGGGTGCTCCGGGACTTCCATATCACATCGCCTACCAGTGGTGTAATCCCGGTAATGGTGTTGTCTGAACAGGTGAGAAATGAGCATACCAACACCATCCTGCTGAAGTATGGAAACCATCCCTGGACTGCTGTGCGAGATTCCATCCACACCAGGCTAACAAAAGGACTTCCTGATATGCACTACTCCCTGAGAAGCATGGAAGAGGAATATGAGAAGTATCTTAAGGTGGAGAATATCCTGTTAACGCTGCTCTGCATCGTAGCTGTGGTGTGTGTGCTGATCGCCGTATTCGGCATCTACTCCTTCGTGACACTGACATGCGAACGTCGCCGCAAGGAAATAGCCATCCGCAAGGTGAATGGTGCCCGGGTGGGTGACATCCTGCTGCTCTTCCTCCGGGAGTACCTGCTGATGCTCGTAGTAGCCTCTGCCATCGCTTTCCCGGTGGGCTATGTGGTGATGAGGCGTTGGCTGGAAAGCTATGTGGAGCAAACGGCTATCAGTTGGTGGGTGTACGCAGTGGTATTCGTTGGCATTGCCTGCGTGGTGCTGCTCAGCATCTGGGCAAGAGTATGGAAAGCTGCCCGTCAGAATCCGGCAGAAGTAATCAAAAGCGAATAAATTATGATACAACATTATGTAAAGGTTGCCTGGAGGCAACTCATGAAAAACAAGACACAGAGCATCGTCAGCATACTAGGGCTGATGGCGGGTATCGTGTGCTTCACCATCTGTTCTTACTACGGACGGGAGATGTACAGGGGAGACAGCTGTTTCCCTACGTACGACCGTATGGCGGGGCTGTTTACCTATATCCCGGACAATCTGGGAGACGGTAATTATAAATATTACCAGCCTACTGATGAGGTAGTCGACCAATTCCTGCAGATAGGGTTCGAAGAGGTGGAGGCTGTGGCCCGGTACAGCCGTCACATACCGTCCAATGTGAACGTGGAGTTCTCCGATACGCTCACCATCTGCTACCGGGCCACCGTGAAGCAAGCCAGCGACGGCTTCTTCCAGGTCTTCCCGTCCGAAGTGTTGGAGGGGAACGTGAGCGAGTTCGCCACACGCCCCGATGCAGCCGTTATCACCCGCTCCTTTGCCCGGCGGTTGGGAAGCAAAGAGTCGCTCGTAGGCAAGAAAATCACCTTCTTGTCCAATCAATACGACAAAACAACGCATGAGTCGGGCGACTATACCATCGTCGGGGTAGTGGAGGACTATCCGGACATGACAAGCCCCACGCGAAGTGGAAATTTAGAAGTTATACTCCATAAAGATGTCATCTCTCATGCCAGCTTGCTGCTGAAACCGGGAACAGATATCCGGGCTTTCAATCAACGGCTTCAGCATTATACTTTCGGACAGGATGAGCAGGAGAACGAACCTATCCAGGTGCAGCTATTCTCTTCGGTACGGACACATACTATCGCCCTCATGTTATTGTCCCTTATCGGTTTCCTGATACTGCTCACGGGGGTGATCAACTTCCTGAGCTTCACCATCGGTGCGTTCCTGAACCGTATCCGTGAGTTGAGTTTGCGCACCGTGTTGGGAGCTTCGTTCCGGCATCTGTTCAGCTTACTGGCTGTAGAAGTGCTGCTGGTGTTGCTGACCTCTTCGTTGTGTAGCATGGCTTTTATTGAAGGAGTATTGCCATACTTGGTCACATTTATACCTACGGATGGGTTGGCTGCCTGGGTAGATACCAGTGCGCTCATCAGGCAGCAAGGGGAGTATTTCCTGATACTGTTTGCCGTTTGCCTGTTCATCGCTTATATCAGCATACGGCGTACCCGGCGGATGAGCGCATTGATGGGACTAAAAGGAGGAAATGCCACCGGGCGGAGGCACCGTTTCAGGAATACCATGCTGGGTGTCCAGTTTTTTATCTGTGTGCTGTTCCTGCTGGCTACGATAGGAGGTGTGATGGAGGCACGCTATTATTTTCAGTTGGCAAATCCCCAGCTGACCACACAGGAGCAGGAAAGAATCTTGTTGTTGTCCACTCAGCGGGAGATTGCTTTGCAGGATCATACGGATGAGATTGCCCAATACATTCAGAACTCCGGTTGGGCAGAATCGATGGCGTTCCGGGAGATGAGCTATGCCCGTTACCAGGCAGGCGATGATACGCGCGAGGTCAATCTGTATGGTGTTACCCCGGAATTCTTCCGGATCATGAACTATCCGGTGGAATGGGCTGAAAATGAAGATTATTTCTGCTTTGTCAACCCCAGCCTGAAAGCTTTACTGGAGAAAGACTCACTGTCTAACGGCTTTACGGTGAACGATGTGAACTATCCGGTGTCGGGCTCCATCGACTATAAAGAGGTGCATTATATTCCGGAAGTAGCTTTTGTCCCATACACTCCGGGCGGGCAGCCGGATATTTATATAAAGGTAAGGGAGGGTGTGGATGTAGCCAAAGCACGGAAAGAACTGATAACCAAAGTCCAGGAATACTTACCCGAAGGGGCATCTGCCCGTGTCCAAGGGTTGCAGGAAGCTTATGGGGTAGAGGCGGTAAAGCTTATCCTGTTTCTGTGGCTTATCGCCACGGTGATATGCATCCTGATTACCATATTGGGCATGTACGGAGCCATCACGTTGGACACGCAACGACGTCAGAAAGAGGTAGCCATCCGTAAGATCAATGGTGCAGGGATGAAGCAGATCAGTTGGCTGTTCGGGCGGCTCTATTGCTGGTTGTTCCTGGTGGCGGTGCTGATATGCTTCCCTCTGGCACTGGCGTTGTTGACCTTCGCATCCCAAAATACAGACCAGCTCTTCGACTACCGCCAACCGTGGTACTGGCTCGTCACCCTGTTCACTGCAGCCGCTATCATCGCGGTCACCATCGGCTACCGCCTGTACAAAGTATCGCGAACCAATCCCGCAGAAGTAATCAAAAATGATAATTAAAAAACACTTGAAATTATGATGATTCAAACAGAAAACTTACAGAAGATCTTCAAGACCGAAGAAGTAGAAACATGGGCATTGAACAATGTCAGTATTGCCATTCAGGAAGGCGAGTTCGTTGCCATCATGGGCCCGTCGGGCTGTGGTAAATCCACCTTGCTGAACATCCTCGGCTTGCTCGATAACCCTACATCGGGCACGTACAGCCTGAACGAACGGGAGGTGTCCAGGTTTACCGAGTCGCAACGCACCAACCTGCGCAAAGGAGAGATAGGCTTTGTGTTCCAGAGCTTCAACCTCATCGACGAGCTGAATGTGTACGAGAATATCGAGCTACCGCTGCTCTACATGGGCGTATCAGCCTCGGAGCGCAAGAAGAAGGTGAACGCTGTGATGGAACGCATGGGCATCATGCACCGCAGCAAACACTTCCCTCAGCAGCTCTCCGGCGGTCAGCAACAGCGCGTAGCCATTGCCCGTGCCGTGGTGGCCAGTCCCAAGCTGATCCTCGCCGATGAGCCTACCGGTAATCTCGACTCCAAGAACGGTAAGGAGGTGATGGAACTGCTCAATGAACTGAACAAGGAAGGTACTACCATTGTGATGGTGACGCACTCACAGCACGATGCCGGTTATGCCGGACGGGTTATCAACCTCTTCGACGGACAGGTGGTGGCGGAAGTGGCTCTGTAGATTGTAATTCACCACAGAGTCACACGGAGTTCCACAGAGTTTTTTTAAGTGAAGTCGTGGGCTTCATTGTGATAAATAAAAATTAAAACTCTGTGGAACTCCTGTGACTCTGTGGTGAATCTCATGATTTTTCTATACTTTTGCTCCATAGATCATTCATCAAACAAAAGTATACACAAATGAAGACATTCAGTCAATTCATCCCCACGAACATGGTATTCGGTCGGGGAAGCATAGAGAAGTTGGGAACCGAGAAGCTCCCGGGTAAGAAAGCACTCATCGTTATCTCCTCGGGTACATCGATGCGCCGGTTCGGATACCTGGACAAGGTGATGGCGCTGCTAAAACAGAACGGTGCCGAATCAGTAGTGTACGACAAAATCCTGCCGAACCCTATCCGTGCCCATGTCATGGAAGCAGCTGCCCTGTGTAAGCAAGAAAAGTGCGATTTCATCGTTGGCCTGGGTGGAGGAAGCTCCATCGACTCAGCTAAATCCATTGCCGTGATGGCTTGCAATCCGGGCGACTACTGGGACTACATCGGTGGCGGTACGGGCAAAGGTCAGCCATTGACTAACGGAGCACTTCCCATTATAGCCATCCCCACCACAGCCGGTACAGGCACCGAAGCCGACCCTTGGACGGTTATCACCCACGAAGAACGCCAGGAGAAGATAGGCTACGGCAACGAACATACCTTCCCGGTACTCTCCATCGTCGACCCCGACCTGATGGTATCCGTACCGCCCCACCTCACAGCGTACCAAGGCTTCGACGCCTTCTTCCACGCTGCCGAAGGATACATTGCCCGCATCGCTACACCCGTGAGCGATCTGTATGCCCTGAAGTCCATCGGTCTGCTGTACCGTCACCTGCCGAAGGCTGTGGCCGAGGGTAGCGACATGGAAGCACGTACCCAGGTGGCACTGGCCAGTATGCTGTCCGGCATGGTGGAATCTACCTCCAGCTGCACGTCGGAGCATTCGCTGGAGCATGCCATGAGTGCTTATTATCCTGAATTGCCGCATGGTGCGGGGCTCATCATCATCTCCCTGGCTTACTTCACCGCCTTCTCGCAAGTGGTTCCCGAACGCTTCATGCGGATGGCCGAGGCCATGACGGGCCAGAAGAGCAGCGACCCGATGGACTTTGTCCGCGCGTTGGCCGCTATGCAGAAAGCCTGTGGTGTGGACAACTTGAAGATGAGCGGGTGGGGGATCAGCGAAGCCGACCTGCCGAAATTCGTGCAGAATGCCCGCGATAACATGGGTGGATTGTTTGGCGTAGACCCTGCGAAGCTCACCGATGAGGCTCTGCTGAATATCTACAAAGACTCTTTTAAATAATGAAGCAATTACCATGAAAAGAAACTGCATCACCTTGCTTGTCTGCCTGACGGTCCTCTGCGCACTGTCCGCTCAAAACAGGCCCCCGCGTGAAATCCGTCACAACGTCCCGCTGGATTCCATCGTCCTGAGCGACCCCTGCATCCTGCCCGATGCTGCGACGCAAATGTACTACATGACCGGTACCGGCGGCTTGCTCTGGAAGAGTCCCGACCTGAAACTCTGGGAAGGTCCGTACCAGGTGGCACATACCGATCCCGAATCGTGGATGGGCCCCAATCCCATGATTTGGGCAGCCGAGCTGCATGCCTACCAGGGCAAGTATTACTACTTCGCCACCTTTACCAACCGCGATGTCATCATCGACACCGTGCGGGGCAATAAGATAGAACGTCGTGCCAGTCACGTACTGGTGAGCGACACTCCCGATGGTCCTTACCGCCCCATGGCCCATCCCACCTACCTCCCTGCCGGCATGCCTACGCTGGACGGCACCTTCTGGGTGGATACCGACGGCAAACCCTACATGGTGTACTGCTACGAATGGCTGCAAAATTGGGACGGGACCATTGAAAAGATAGAGCTGAAGCCCGACCTGAGTGGTTCTGTGGGCGAAGCCAAGCTGATGTTCCGCGCCAGCGAATCGCCCTGGAGCCGGGAGAAGGACGAGGATGGCAAGGACATCTTCAACAAGGTTACCGATGGCCCGTACCTGTTCCATACCGGTACCGGACGCCTCGGCATGATCTGGACAAGCTGGATATACAAGGACTACACCCAGGGTGTGGTCTACTCCGAAAGCGGTACACTGGATGGCCCGTGGATTCAGGAGCCCGATCCCATCACCCCGCCCAACTTCGGGCACGGCATGCTGTTCCAGGCGTTCGATGGTCGTTGGCTGATGTCGGTGCATAGCCACAAAGACGTGAACGGACGATACATCCGCGTTCCGCACCTGTTCCACGTCGATTTGTCGGGCGACAAGCTGGTGCTTGGCGAGCTTTACAGGCCGTAAAGACGAATGCGAACAAAGAAAAAGGGAGCTCAATGGCTCCCTTTCTTTGTAACACTCAGATTCCTCCCTTTGGGTGGGATGCGTTTGTGGCATCCTGCCACTAAGCAACGCTCGTTCAGGGCATCGGCCAGTTGTTGGCGCAGCGCAACTACCTCCTCGTGCAGCACCTTGACACGGTCGCTCAGGGTGAAGTAATCCTTCAGGGCCTTCTCCAACTGTTCCACCAGGAAGCCGTATTGCTCCTGGATGAGTTGGCTGAACTCCTTCAGTTCACTGGCATTCTTACGTTTCAGGAATGGCAAGACGAGGAGCACGATTTCTACGATCTTATCGAATATTTTCATTGTACTAATAGGGTTAAAAAGAGATTATAAACGATTGTCTGTTAGTTTAGCTTCGCCGACGGTCTGCGAAATCAACAGACTATCAGCGAAGCTAAAACGGTGGCACCTACAGTGTCGGGTCTACGATCGGATCCTCCTCATCATCGCCTGCGGGCGGTACTATCGGATCCTCCTCATCGTCCGCAGGTGGTACCGGAGGCACAGGTGGTGTGGTTTTCTCCTCGAGCTTGATGAGGGAAAACTCCACGTTGTTGTCCCCTCCGCGGGTGGTGGCTGTGCTGTCGTTCACCAGACGCATGGTGTCGCTCACCTTGAAGCGGATGTTTACGCGTTGGATGCTTTTCACCGTGCACTCCTTCTCCGTAGCCACGCCCGGACAGCGGAAGGTGATGTAAAAAGTGCCCAATCCATCGATCTTTACCCGGTTGCCATCGCGCAGGATGGTCTTCATGGACCGTACACAGGATTGGAGTACGTGTTGCACATCTTCGCTGGAAAGCGCGCCAACGGTTTCAATCTCCGAGGCCAGGCGTTTCAGGTTGTACGTTTTAGCCTCCCCCGGTTTCTGTTTCAGGGTGTGGAGCATAGGCGATTTCGGGTCGCTCATCATTTTTCTGCGCTGTGTGCGCACTACATTTACTATTGCCATACTATGATTGTTTTTATCGGGGAGGACATTCTCCGCCGGGTTGGTGATACAAAGATACCACCCCCGCAGGCCGCTGTACGCGCATCCACCCGCATCCACGCGCAACGGCACGGTAACTCACGATAACACGCGCATCTGCACAAAATTGTGGAGAGTAGAGAGTGGAAAGTTGAGCGTTTTTTCGTATCTTTAGGGTATGATAAACCAACCATTTACCCCCATGATGAAGACCTTCGAACCCACCACCGGCACCCTCGAGGAGCCGTTCCGTCCCCGCAGCTACGGCAAGGCCGAGCTGGCCCAGATGTACCTCCCCTCCATAGCCCCGGGTAGCGCCCGCCGGGCGTTCAACGAGTGGATCGATTTCCACCCCCAGCTCCGGCAACTGCTGTCCGATAGCGGCCTGGCACCACGCTCCAAGCGATACACCCCCGCGCAGGTGCGGCTCATCGTCTCTGCGCTGGGCGAGCCGTGATACATCCCCCCGTTACAGCCGCCACACCGGCGAACCGTACCCCTGTATCAGTACCGTGCACCGCGCACAGTATCGATACAGGGTTTTTTCTGTTAAAACCGCCCATTCCATCGGCAAAACATACTGATGCCCCTGTGTGCGAGGTACACGTACAAAACATCGCAATTCGTCAATTTTGATGCCTTTGTTAGATTGACATATCAAGTAAGAGCATCCGCTCTTATATTTGCGGCACTGTAATAAATAATGCAAGTAATAACAAAGGAAGAAAACAGTATGAAAAACAAACAAAAGTACACAGCTCCCGCCATCGAAGTGATAGATGTGGAGCACGAGGGAGTCATGGCAGGCAGTATCGACTTCGGTTACGATGGGCCGATAAACGCCAGTAGCAACCAGGTGCAGCATGACACCAACCTCTCTTTTGACATCGACGAAATGATTACTAACATTTTCACTTACGAACCATGATGAAGCGCGCATTACCCACCATCGTCCTGGCAGCCATGCTGGCCGGATGCAGCAACGAGATCAGTATAGAGTCCACCGCCACACCCACCCAGGGAGGAGAGCGGATAACCGTTACCGCCACACAAGGCATGGCCGATACACGCCTTGCCTACACGGATGGAGACCCTACGGCAACAGGAGAAAGTATCGACGTACTCTGGGATGCCCAGGATACCTTTATTATGTACAGCTCCGATGGAAGTGCCGAGCAAGCCAATCAATTTGACATAGTCTCCACCGATGGCCCGGGACAGAAAGCAGCTAAGTTCACTGGCGACGTTATCGCTGATGCTATAAGCTTCAAGGCATTCCACCCTACCACGAAGGCTAAAGCCACCTGGGCCGACTGCGTGTTCAGCACCGCCGGGCAGAAGCAATACGGAGACGGAATAAGCACCACGCCCACCCACCTGAACAAGTACCATTACATGACGGCCGTAAGCACTACCGATCCTACCGGTACCGACATGGACTTTACCACCCACGTAGCCGTGCTGAAGTTCGTTGTAGAAGATTTACCCGAAGGTAAATCCCCCAGCAAGCTTACCCTGCGCACACCCCTGAACGACGACCTGGTCATCTCTAAAACCGTAGGAACCGATGGTACCGACGGTACGGAAACACCGGACAGCGAACTCTCCCTGCAACTCTTCAAAGCAGGTACAGCCGATGATCCTGCCGACTATACTGCCTTCACCGCCTACATGGCTGTGCTTCCCACCACCATACAGGCAGGCACCGGTGCGCTTTCCGTCACCGTTTATACCACCATGGGCAGTATATACAGATGCGTCATCGATGTAGCTGCCGACAGGACGTTTAGCCCCGGAAAAGTATATGACATAAAGTTGGTAGCTACCGATTTTACCGAAATATTTGAATTGCACGATGGAACGCAAGCCGCTCAGTTCGGGTTAAGGGGAAATGGAAATATCGATAATCCCTATAAGATTGATAATGCCGCCGACTTGAAATACTTCTTTACGTATTATATGGACGATAACTCGACAACAATTGGTGAAGGCAAATACTTCCAGCTAACGAACGATATTGAAATAGCTACTTCCTGTTGGCCTTTATCCGGCACCAAGAGTTATTTCAAAGGACATTTTGATGGAAATAATAAAGCCATCCGTGGAAAAATGATATCATCATTTCTTCAAGACCAGCAAGTGGGATTTTTCAAGCAATTGAGTAGCAGTGCCACAGTGTCCGACTTAACAATTTCGGCTACCATCATAAGAACTGCCAATATTCCTGCTCCCGTTGTGTTTGGTGGAGTGTGCGGAACGAACCTGGGCACTATTACCGACTGCACCAATGAGAAGGCAATTATAATGAAAGCTAATAATGGTACGATTAATGTAGGTGGAATAGCAGGAAATAACGATGGTACTATAACCGGATGTGTTAATACCGGACAATTTACCCTCGGTACTCAAAGTAAAATAAAAGCAGGTGGGATAAGCGGTATTTGTGTCTCATCAGGTTACATCTCCGGATGTAGTAATTCGGGAGCAATTACAGGTGTCTCTACCGAGATTACAGAGGTAGGTGGAATATGCGGACAAGTCAATAGCTCCACTTCTATTATTTCCGGATGCATAAACACCGGGACAGTTGGTTTTACGAATACTGGCGACAGCTATGCGTACGTCGGCGGTATATGTGGCAATATTATGAATGCCGGTTCTATCTACGAATGCGCCAATAACTCTGCCGGATCCATCAGTGTTATAGTTACGGGTATAGGTACAGGTTACAATGGATGGATAGCAGGTCGCTGGAATGATGGTGTTGCTCCTGCTGCAAAGATCTATGACTGCTGCACGCCTGCATCTGCTCAATCAATTGATTTAATAGGAAAGCGCGAGAGCAGTGGAGATCTCAACACCTTATCGCCACACGACCTTGATCACCCGGCTCACTAATACCCCCGGGTAGCAGAATACATACAGTAATTCCCCCGTTACCGCCGCCACACCGTGGCGGCGGTAACGGGGAATTGTAATTTCTGCGGCTACCATTTGGCAGTTTCGCAGAAAAACCTACCTTTGCAGTATAAACCAATTAATAGTATGACTAGATTTATTAATCCATTCACCGACTACGGATTTAAAAAAATATTCGGCCAAGAAGTATCCAAAGATCTGCTCATCGACTTCCTGAACGACCTGCTTGCAGGCGAGCGAGTGATACACGATCTCACGTTCCTGAACAACGAGCAACTGCCCGATATCCCCCAAGGACGGGGAGTGATTTACGACCTGTACTGCACCACCGACACCGGTGAGTACATTATCGTGGAGATGCAGAGTTACTCGCAAGACCGGTTC
>JAVBUC010000027.1:0-13514 GCA_031555765.1 Bacteroides sp.
TAAACTGAACAAAAAATAAAAAAGAAAAACGAGGTACATATCACAGAAGGGGAAGATACCAAGGGAATCCCCATAGCAAGTGGAACGTACAACACGGGCTCCATATGCCCTACGGACACACGAAGCCCTATCTCGTTTCCAGCCTTGAAACACAGAGTTTCGTCCTAGGAAACACAGAGTTTCAGCCGATGAAACAGAGAGTTTCGTCAAGTGAAACAGAGAGTTTCGTCAAGTGAAAATAAAATCGTCTGAGTAGGTTCGTTGATTAAATAGAGGAGTTATCCCAGTACTTTCTGATACATCAACAGCGACAGTCGGCGGCCGAACTTCTCGGCAACGTCGGGCAGATGGGCATTGCGCACATATCCGTTGCGCTCAAAGAGCCGGATACTTGCTTCGTTTTCGCCACCTATGAGAGCCATGATGTTTTTGAAGTCGGCCTGACGGATATGAGATTCGACGCTGTCCAGCAGTTGTTGCCCGTATCCCCGTCCGGTGAATTCCGGTTTCAGGTAGAGCGTCACCTCCGTGGTGATGTTATACGCTGCACGGGGTTTGAAGCGGGAGAAGTAACAGAATCCACAGGCGGCTCCCTCTTCATTGTACGCCAGAAACGAGCGGTAACGTTCATCGCCGATGGGGATGAACGTCTTCAGCTCCTCGATGGTGAGGGGTTCGAGGAAGTACACAGCGGTGGAGTTCAGCGTGTAGTAGTCGTAGATCTCCTTTACGAAGGGGAAATCGGACTCTTGAAGGGGTTCGAGGGTGATGCTCATGCGGCAGGTTATTGCTCTTTCAGTTCATCTTGCGACTCCATCTTGTCCAGACGGCGGGCGGCAAACTGTATCTTCTGGTTGGCCTCTTCTTTGTCTTTCTTGATTTGGTCGATACCGGCAAGGAGTTGTGCCAGTTCGTAGATGCCGACCAGTGCCTGGCGGTCGGGGGCGGACATGGTGTAGTTCGACTTCCGGTCGCCTGTCAGTTCCACTTTGATTGGCTTTTCGCGGTTCAGGTAGAGGAAGCCTATTACGTCGCCGTCCAGTCCTATCTTGAAATCGGCCTTTTCTATCTTTTCGCCCAGGTCGGTCGTTTCGTAGACATCGCGCGATACCGGGGTTTCGGCAAATGTACCGTCCGGAGCCGTCACTTTTACCTGCGTATGGTGGATATTACTGCCGCCGCAATAGATGGAAGTCATGGTCATCACCCCCGTTTCGCTCACCTGAAAGCGGAGGAAGGTGCGGTGCAACGTTTTTTCTACCGTCTGCGTAGGCCAGAAGTAGTTGCCCACCTGCTGGTACTCGGCATCTTTCTCCAGGACATACTTCGGGAGGATAGCGTCCACCTGCTCCTGTTTGGCTTGCTGCATGCTGTCCAGGTATGCCAGGCTCAGCTCCTGCTCCTTCTTGTCCACCTCCAGCAACAGTCGGTTGGCCGCATGGCGCGCCTCGAAAGCTTTGGGGTATAGCAGTTTGATGCTGTCTATCTCGATCTTGGCCTCGTTGAAGTGGCCCTGCTCGAAGGCGGTACGGGCCACAGCCAGCCTCTCGCTTGCTTTTTTCTCCACATTCTCGCCGCAGGAGGCAAGCAGCAGGGTGCAGCACACCCCGATAAAGATTCTCTTCATACGTTGTTCTTTAAATATAGGAGCAAAAGTAGGGATATTATTCGTATCTTTGCACTCCCGTAAAGGAAAATTTACCCGATGATTGAACTGAGTCAAGAAGAACTGAAACAATATTTCGGCCGGAAGATATTCGAACGGATATCGGAGACGGCCGATGAGCTGGGACTGGAATGTTACGTGGTAGGTGGCTACGTGCGTGATATTTTCCTGCAACGTCCCTCCAAAGATATAGATGTAGTGGTGGTGGGAAGCGGTATCGAGATGGCGCAGGCCCTGGGCCGACGGTTGGGCAAAAGTGCCCGGGTATCGGTGTTCAAGAACTTCGGCACGGCGCAGGTGAAGTACCGCGACACGGAAGTGGAGTTCGTGGGTGCCCGCCGGGAGTCGTACCAACGCGATTCGCGCAAGCCCATCGTGGAGGACGGTACGCTGGAGGACGACCAGAACCGGCGCGATTTTACCATCAACGCCCTGGCGGTGTGCCTGAACCGGGAACGTTTCGGTGAGTTGGTAGACCCGTTCGGCGGCATGAGCGACCTGAAAGAGGGCATCATCCGCACGCCCCTCGACCCGGATATCACGTTCAGTGACGACCCGCTGCGCATGATGCGTTGCATCCGTTTCGCCACCCAACTGAACTTTTTCATCGACGATAAGACATTCGAGTCGCTCGTGCGCAATGTGGACCGCATCGAAATCATCTCCCGCGAACGCATTGCCGACGAACTGAACAAGATCATCCTCTCGCCCGTGCCCTCCAAAGGGTTTATCGACCTGGAACGCAGCGGCCTGCTGGCACATATCTTCCCGGAACTGGCTGCTCTTCAGGGCATAGAAACCCGCAACGGACGGGCACACAAAGATAATTTCTACCATACGCTGGAAGTGCTGGACAACATCGCCCGGCATACCGATAACCTCTGGTTGCGCTGGTCGGCCTTGCTGCACGACATCGCCAAACCCGCCACCAAGCGGTGGGAAGCCCGTGCCGGATGGACCTTCCACAACCATAACTTCATCGGCGAACGGATGATTCCGGAGATATTCCGCCGGATGAAGCTGCCCATGAACGAGAAGATGAAGTACGTGCAGAAGATGGTGGGGCTGCACATGCGCCCCATCGTGATAGCCGACGATGAGGTGACCGACTCGGCCGTGCGCCGTCTGCTCTTCGAAGCGGGCGACGACATCGACGACCTGATGACGCTCTGCGAAGCGGACATCACTTCGAAGAATATGGACCGTAAACAACGCTTCCTTGATAACTTCAAGCTGGTTCGTCAGAAGTTGAAGGACCTGGAAGAGAAGGATCGCGTACGCAATTTCCAGCCACCGGTTAGTGGGGAGGAGATCATGGAGGTATTTGGCCTGTCGCCCTGCCGGGAGATCGGTGCGTTGAAAAGTTCCATCAAGGATGCTATTCTTGACGGGGTGATTTCCAACGAGTACGAAGCGGCTTATGCGTACATGCTGAAGAAAGCCAAAGAAATGGGCTTGAAGCCCATCGTATAATGTGAATATACTTTGGAGGCCATTGGCCTCAGGGAGTTCAAGTCCTTATAATGTCTCTGAATCGTTTGATGAAAATAAAAAGTATGATGCAATTAAGTACACCTGTTGAGCTACCGGCAGGACTTCCGCCGGTGTCATACAATCAGCGGTTACTGCTGATGGGTTCCTGCTTCGCCGAAAACATCGGGCGATGCCTCACCGATGCTGCCTTCCGGGTAGATGTAAACCCGACGGGTATTCTGTACAACCCACTGTCCGTCAGCACCGCCCTACGCGAAATAATCGCCGGCCGCACCTACACAGAGTCCGACCTGTTCTTCCACCGCGGATGCTGGCACAGCCCCATGCACCACGGTTGCTTCTCCTCGGAATCGGCAGACGAAACCCTGCAACGCATCAACAGCCGCATGGCGGCGGTGCACGCGAATCTGCCCGCCACCGACTGGCTCCTGCTGACGTTCGGCACCTCTTATATATATAAGGAAGCAACCACCGGAAAGGTAGTAGCCAACTGCCACCAACTTCCCGAAAAACAATTCACCCGTCGTCGGCTCACTGTCGAAGAGATCGTAACCGACTACATCGCCCTGCTCACCGAGCTCTGGCAACAGAACCCCGGACTGCAGGTACTCTTCACCGTCAGTCCCATCCGCCACGTGCGCGACGGGCTGCATGCCAACCAACTCAGCAAGTCCACCTTGCTGCTGGCTATCGATGCTCTGCAAGCTGCTTTCCCCTACCGGGTTCACTACTTCCCCTCGTACGAAATCGTACTCGACGAGCTACGCGACTACCGTTTCTATGCCGACGACCTCTGTCACCCGTCGCCCTTAGCCGTGTGCTATCTCTGGGAACGCTTCGTGCAAACCTTCTTTTCGCCCGAAACCCGCACCGTGATGCAGGAAGTGGAGGAAATACGCAAAGCCCTCGCACATAAGCCCTTCCACCCGGCGTCCGAGGAGCATAAAAGATTTTTAGGACAAATAGTGTTAAAAATAAAACGACTTAAAGGAAAATATCCGAACTTAGACATCGGAAAAAACCCAGATTATGTCATACCCGATTGAAATTATCACTGAGAAACTCGCTGCCAACCGCGTGGGCAACCGCCCCGCCGTGATCGACTGGCTGCTTACCGACAGCCGTTCGCTGAGTTTCCCCGAAGAAACCCTCTTCTTTGCACTCACCACCAAACGCAATAAAGGAGCACAGTACATCCACGATCTATACGAACGGGGAGTGCGCAATTTTGTACTCAGCTCTGCCGACGAACTGCCCGACTTCCCGGACGCCAACCTGCTGGTGGTGGACAATCCGCTGAAAGCCTTGCAGAAGTTGGCCGAGTACCACCGCGAACAGTTCCGGATTCCCGTTATCGGCATCACCGGAAGCAACGGGAAAACCATCGTGAAGGAGTGGTTGCACCAACTCCTCAGCCCGGATCGTGCCATCGCCCGCTCACCGCGAAGCTATAACTCGCAGATCGGCGTGCCGCTGTCCGTGTGGCAACTCAACGAAGAATCCGAACTGGGCATCTTCGAAGCCGGTATCTCCGAACCGGGCGAGATGCGCGCCTTGCAGCAAATCATCCGTCCCACCATCGGCATCCTGACCAATATCGGCGGGGCGCACCAGGAAAACTTCTTCTCGTTGCAGGAGAAGTGCATGGAGAAACTGCAACTCTTCAAACATTGCGATGTGATCATCTACAACGGCGACAACGAACTGCTCGTCACCTGCATGTCGAAGTCCATCCTGTCCGCCCGTGAGATAGCGTGGAGCACCAAGGATGCCGAACGTCCGCTCTACATCAGCAAGATCAAGAAGATGGACGACCATACGGTGATATCCTATCGCTACCTGGGGATGGACAATTCCTTCTGTATTCCTTTCATCGACGAGGCTTCGATTGAGAACTCGCTCAACTGTCTGGCCGCCTGCCTCTACCTGATGATGCCGGCCGACCAGATCACCGAACGCATGGTGCGCCTGGAACCGGTGGCGATGCGCCTGGAAGTGAAAGAGGGAAAGAACGGTTGCCTGCTCATCAACGATAGTTACAACTCGGACCTGGCGTCGCTCGATATCGCCCTCGACTTCCTGTACCGCCGGTCGGAAAGCAAAGGGCTGAAGCGTACGCTGATCCTCTCGGACATCCTCGAAACCGGACAAAGCCTGTCGATGCTTTACCGCAAGGTGGGGCAGCTGGTGCATAGCCGAGGTGTGGACAAAGTCATCGGGGTAGGGCCGGAGATCTCCTCCTGCGCCGGTCGCTTCGAACACATGGAGAAGCATTTCTTCCCCGATACGGATTCCCTGCTGGCTTCCGGCGTGTTCCGGGAACTGAAGAATGAAGCCATCCTGATCAAAGGTGCCCGTTCGTTCCAGTTCGACCAGATCACGGAGATGCTGGAACAGAAGGTGCACGAAACCATTCTGGAAGTCAACCTCAACGCGATGGTGGCCAATCTGAACCATTACCGCTCCATGCTTCGCCCCGAAACCAAGGTGGTGTGCATGGTCAAGGCTTCGGCCTACGGCGCCGGTTCGTACGAGATAGCCCGCACACTGCAAGAGCACCGGGTGGACTACCTGGCTGTGGCCGTGGCCGACGAAGGTGCCGAGCTGCGCCGGGCAGGCATCACCGCCTCGATGATGATTATGAACCCCGAACTGACGGCCTTCAAGACCATGTTCGATTATAAACTAGAGCCGGAGGTATACAACTTCCATCTGCTCGAAGCCCTGATCAAAGCCGCCGAGAAAGAGGGCATCACCAACTTCCCTATCCACGTGAAGTTCGATACCGGCATGCACCGCCTCGGCTTCACCGCCGACGAGTTGCCGAAACTCATCCGTCGCCTGCGTAATCAGCAGGCCGTCATCCCCCGTTCGGTGTTCTCACACCTGGCCGGAAGCGACGGCTCGCAGTTCGACGACTTCACACAGAACCAGATTGCGCAATTCGAACGGATATCGACTGCTTTGCAAGAGGCTTTCCCGCATAAAATCTTGCGCCACATCTGCAATACTGCCGGAGTGGAACGCTTCCCCGACGCCCAGTTCGACATGGTCCGGCTCGGCATCGGGCTCTATGGAGTAGACCCAGCCACGAATGGTGTTATCAATAATGTAAGTACGCTCCGTACCACCATCCTGCAAATCAAGGATGTACCGGCCAATGAAACGATTGGCTACAGCCGCAACGGGCATCTGTCGCGCGACTCCCGCATTGCTGCTATTCCCATCGGCTATGCCGACGGGCTGAACCGGCACCTGGGTGGCGGACGTGCCTACTGCATGGTCAACGGGAAGAAAGCCCCCTACGTAGGCAATATCTGTATGGATGTTTGTATGATCGACGTGACCGATATCGACTGCAGGGAAGGCGACCGTGTGGTGATTTTCGGCGACGAGCTGCCCATCACTGTGATAGCCGACACGCTCGGGACCATCCCCTACGAGGTGCTGACGGGTGTTTCCTCCCGTGTAAAGCGCATTTATTTTCAAGATTAATCGCTAATCATTTATTACTTTCGGTAAAAGAATTATCTTTGTTGCAAATAATCTATAGTAATACGATATGAATAACTTATTTTTAGGCTTCTTGCCAAGTGGTTCCGAGTGGATCATCATTGCGTTGGTCATTTTATTGCTTTTTGGTGGAAAGAAAATACCCGAGTTGATGCGCGGCCTTGGCAAAGGCGTGAAGAGTTTCAAAGACGGTGTCAACGACGCCAAAGATGAGCTTAATAAAGCCAAAGACGATATAGATAAACCCGCCGAACCATCTAAATAAGAGAAGAGAGAAAAAGGTGTCGGCGAAAGAATTGACATTCTGGGATCATCTGGATGTACTGCGTCTGTTGCTCTTTCGGGTAATCGGGGTGTGGTTCGTGTTGGCTGTAGGTTTCTTTATAGCCATGCCTTACCTGTTCGACCAAGTGATACTGGCACCTTGCCACAACGATTTTCTCTTTTACGATCTGCTGCGTGCCATCGGCAACGCGCTCAACCTTCAAGACGATTTCTTTACACAGGAGTTCCAGGTGAAGTTGATAAATATCAACCTGGCAGCTCCTTTCTTTGTACATTTGTCCACCGCATTCTGGATGTCGGTAGTCGTCGCCATGCCCTATCTGCTTTTCGAGATATGGCGTTTTGTCGGCCCGGCACTCTATCCGAACGAACGCAAAGGCGTGCGTAAGGCTTTGTGTGTAGGCACGGTGATGTTCTACATCGGTGTTTTGCTGGGCTACTTCATGGTCTATCCGCTGACACTCCGCTTCCTGTCTACCTATGAGCTGAGTGCGGACATCGAGAATGTCATCTCCCTGAATTCGTACATCGACAACTTCATGATGCTGGTACTCTGTATGGGACTGGCTTTCGAACTTCCGTTGGTGACCTGGCTACTCTCTTTGCTGGGCATTGTCAACCGCTCTTTCCTGCGCACCTACCGCCGGCATGCCGTTGTAATCATTGTGATCGTGGCAGCCATCATCACTCCCACGGGCGACCCGTTTACGCTGAGCGTGGTAGCTATTCCACTCTGTCTGCTCTATGAAATGAGCATCTGGATGATTAAAGATAAGAAGGCCGGGGAGGAAGAAGAGGAAAGTGAAGAAACTCTGGTAGCGGAAAAATAATCAGAAAGGTATAAAAGCAAAAGCCCCTTCTCGCGAGGGGGACTTTTAATGTTTGCTTGCTTCTTTGTTTTGAAAGAAACTCATGCAAGCCGCAAACGTTAAGAGGAAAAAAAGGGAAGTCTCACGACTTCCACAGTTTTTCTAACCTTAAATCTAAATCTCTATGAAAAAAACGTGGGACAAATATAAGAAATTTGTTGGAATAATAATGTTAATGAAGTGAATAAAGTGGGAATAAATTTTAATGAATGTTCACTTTACACCAATCCACCCTTATTTTTGATGAAAAATAGCAAATTTTCGTAAATAGGATTGAGCCGTAGGAGCTCTATACTCCCGGTTAGCATCAACTGTTTTCGGGCACGGGTCAGTGCCACATTTAACTTCCTATCTACAAGAACCCCCTTCTCTTCCGTCACGTTCGACAGGAACTTTAATTGATAAGGATAATTTACACAGAAGGAATAAATAATGACATCTCGTTCACTTCCCTGAAAGCGTTCCACGGTATCGATGAGGATTTCGTTCAGGGCGGGTATGCCCAGACCGGCTATCTCTTGCCGGATCAGGGCGATCTGGCTACGATAGGGAGTGATGATGCCTAAAGTGTGGTGGGCATCGAAGAGTCCGCCATATAGTTGGTAGGTTTCGGCAGCCAGGCGGGCGGCTATTTGTGCTTCGGAACGGTTGCTCTTGGCGGGTGCTCCTGTAGGTTCGGGTTCGGAGGGATGGAAGGACAACCGGCAACAGGTATCGCTTTCTTCCAACTGATGAGGCAGGCCGACGGGAAGCAACCGCCCTTCATAGAAAGCCTGATTGGCAAAATGAGCCACTTCGGGGTGCATCCGTCCTTGCCGGCACAACATGTCTACGCTTTGCGGGTATCGTTCGGTGAGGCGGTAAAGCCGTTCGAAAAGGGAATCGCGCAGGTTGAACAGGCCGATGCTACGGAGTCCGTCGTCGGTTACTTCGGTTTGTTCGGCGCGTTGTTGCACCACGGCAGGGAGTTGTTTGTGGTCGCCGATGAGGATGAACTTGCCGATGGCATTGCCACCTTTCGGCGTGCGGGCGCAGAGAATGCCGAGCAGTTGCGGTTCCAGTATCTGCGAGGCTTCGTCGATGATAGCTACATCAAAACGTTTCAGGCGGAACAGTTCCGGCTTGCCCGATACGGCGGCTACCGTCCCGACGAAGATGCGGCAGCGGTTGATACGCTCGGTCACTTCTGCCCGGCGGCGGCACGGAGCCAGGACATTTTCGATGAGGTGTTCCCGGTAAGCTTCGTCACAGGAGAGTTCACTACCGATGCGGATGAAGTCGACAGCCGGGGTGATGCGGGTGAGTGCTTTGCAAATCTCGTCAACCGCCCGGTTGGTGTACGACAGGAGTAGAATGTGCGTATCGACTTGCTGGTGGAAGCTCTCGACCATTTGTTTCAGGGCGCGGGAGGTCTTTCCGGTACCCGGAGGGCCTACCAGCAGGAAGTAATCCTGTGCAGCCAGGGCTTTCCGGGCAATGCGGGTGAAGTCGTCGCTGTTCTCCGTATCGTCCGGCAGCGGGAGGAAGCGGGGTGGGCGTTGGGCAAGTAACAAGTCGCGCCGTTCTTTCGGTGCGGTAGCGAAAGTCGTCAGCCCCTGGAACATGTGACGGAAGGTGGTGTCCATCGTATCGTGCTCGATGGCGTAGAAGCTCTCTGCGGGGAGTACCGACGGATTCTGTTGGGTAGCGCGTAGCCGGAAGCGTATTTCCCGGTCCGTGATGGACTCGATGTTCCCTTTGAAAATCATCTTGTTGGTGGCATTGTCGGTCGGTGCGTTACAGACGTATAGCACCACGGCATCGCCTTGCCGGAAGTTGGGCAACGCTTCGCCGGTTCCTGGTTCGGGCGATGTCCTTTCGAGTAGCAGACTGGCTTTGTGCTCGTCGGCTGCATGGTTTTCCCGGATGCGGAGTTGACTCAGAATCTCTCCGGCTTCCAGTTTCTCGGCGTAGGTAGAGAGCCAGAGGGCGGAAGCACCGGAGCGTCCTTCGTAGTCGGCATCGCCCGACTTGGAGGTGTACAGTTCCTTGGTGGTGAAGTTGTAGAGTGCATGGTAGTACGCCCGTTCCAGTTCCGAGAGGGCGGTGAGATCGCTGCCAAACTTCAGGATGCCGGGATAGAGATACTTCTGCCAGAGCACGCCCGTGAGCTTTCGCTCGTTCAGCGTTTCCGGGCTGATTTCCTGTAACTTCTCGGCGGTATAGTGCACGCTGTTTCGTAGCTGGATGCCGTATTCATTGGTCACGATGCGGTTGCGCAGGTCGATGGCGCGGCGTACCATGGCCCAGGACGAACGGGCGGGGTAGAGCAACGGATAGCAGGTATAGAGTAAGTACGGCTTTCCCTGGCGGTGGTCTTTCCCCATGGAATATTGCAGCACAGCCTGGTAGAGCAACATCTGCACTTTGTGATTCTCTTTCGGCTCTACTTTTCCACGGATGGCGTATTCATCAGCCTTGCCCGACTTCATCTCAATGAAGGCCGACATATCCCGCTGCATATAGTCCAAACGTCCCTGTAGTCCCAATGCCTCGCATATATACGAAGGCTCGAGCACAGCATCGGTTTTGTCCAACTCATAGCCGGGTTGGTGGAAGGTCTCTGCCACTATCCGGTGAATGTGGTCGAAGTGTTTCCGGCAATCGGCGAAGAACTCCCTTTCCTTATCCGGTTCCTGCAGGTCGGCACAGGCAGCCAGCTCAATGGGATAGCGGCGGAAAGCCTTCTGCATGCAGGTGAGGTAGTCCGCTTCGCCGTCGGCATGGATCCATTCGTCGAGGAAGAGGTTAGCCAGGTTACCGAGCAGCAGTTGCCGGGTGTTTTCCGACGGTTGGAGGCGTGCCAGCAGGTAGTTGGCCGGGTGGTGTCCGTACTCCTTGAAGCACTCGGCCAGCGAACTGATGTCGAGCAGGTAGTCGGGTTCCAGTACGATGAACGAAGGGGTGAGGATGCCTGCTTCGTCGATGGCCACATCGAGCAGGTTGACTTGTGCGTGCCGCCAGAGTTGTTCGCAGGTGGCGGCAAATTCCTCGTTGATATCCGGTATGTTGTACCGTACCCGCCACGGCTCGTCGGTAATCTCGTCCACAGGCATCACGTAGAGATACAGCTCGTCGGCATACTGGAAGCAGACGCGGATGCGGGTACGCCGTTCGCGGGCGGGCGGGGCAACGATGTACGTAGCATCGGTTCGGGGAAGCAGGTGGTAGAGCTCGGCAGGAATCTCTTCACCGGATAGTTTGCGCAAGAAGAAAGCCATCGTCTTGGCATCACGTAGCAAGTGCTCGCGGGTGGGGGCTTCCCGACGGTTGAGTATGGCGTTGGAGGTGAGACGGAAGGTATGCAGGCGGTTCTGTTCGGCAGGCGACAGGCCCTTCTGTGCCGAGACGAAGCTGATACGGGCGGCCAGGTCGGTCATCTGCAGGCTCTCGTCCTGCATCAGCCCGCGGCAGAGACGTTCCAGCAGGTCGCGCAGCAGCTTGTAGCCCTCGCTGAGTCGTGTGTCTTCCGTGCGACATACCGCCAACAACAGTTCGTACGCATTCGTTGTCTCGTTTTCCATACGGCAAAGGTACATTTATTTGCGTGATAAAAAAGAAGAGGACACCCGAAAAGGTGCCCTCTTGCTATGGTTTCTATACACAATTAGCTGATTACAGTGTGATGGGTTTGTACTTCGGTACCAACGACTTCATCACCACCCAACCGATGAGGTAAGCAAAGGCGCAGATACAGAATATGATGAAGTAACCGGCAGGCTTACCGCTGAAACCCAGGTACTCTAACGGCATGCGCACATATTCCAGAGTAAGTCCTTGTTTGGCAGCTTCATCCAGCATGGTTTTCGTCATTTCCACTTCTACTCCTTCGACCATGGTAGTACCCGACGCGAAAACAAATAGTTTACCGGCACAGAACTGCAGGATCATTGAGCCGATACCACCTGCCATACCACCGATACCGGTGATGGAAGCAATGGCTGTTTTAGGGAACATATCGCCTACGGTGGAGAAGATGTTGGCCGACCATGATTGGTGGGCAGCACCTCCGATACCTATTAATATAATAGGTAACCACGGAGAGATAGTACCCAAAGGCTGTGCCAATAAGACCACCAGAGGGAAGAAGGCGAAAATCAGCATCGATTTCATGCGGGCAGCATACGGGTTCATGCCGGTTTTGCGCATGATGATAGTCGGAAGTTTACCGCCATAGATAGACAACATGGTGATAGCGTATAGCGTAAAAAGTAGCGCGATACCTATACCTTCGGTAGTCTTGATGTCGAATTGTGTGTTCAGATAAGACGGAGTCCAGAACAAGAAGAACCACCATACACCGTCGGTCATAAACTTTCCAAAAGCGAACGCCCACGTTTGTTTGTATGAGAAGCATTGCCAGAACGGCATCTTCTTTTCTTCTTTTACTTCTTTCGACGCAACTTCTTCGTGCTTGTCTTGTTCGATATATTCAAGTTCAGCCTTATTTACATGCTTACTTCCGGAAGGAGCATCATACATGAATACCCAGAATCCCATCCAGAGGAAACCCAGCGCACCGATTACGATGAACGCCATTTCCCATCCCCAAGCTTTAGCCAGCAATGGAATGCTCAACGGAGCAAACAAAGCGCCTACCGAAGCACCGGCGTTAAATATCGATGTGGCAAAAGCCCGGTCTTTCTTCGGGAAATATTCTGCCGTAACTTTAATAGCGGCAGGAAAGTTGCCCGCTTCTCCTAAGGCAAGTATGCAGCGGGCGAAAAGGAAACAATACATACTGATCGTAGCGATGACAACAGCAGTAGTACCTGTGGCGGCTGCCAATTCTGCTGCGGAGTGCAATCCTACTTGCGATTCTGTAATAACACCACATACGGCATGGAGACAGGCACCGATTGACCAGATACCGATAGCCCAAAGGAAACCTTTTTTACTTCCCAACCAATCGACAAACCGGCCGGCAAATAACATGCAGATTGCGTATACAATAGAAAATACAGAAGTAATGACACCATAGTGCCATTCGGTCCAATGGAACTCGGGTTTGATGAATTCGTCCCACGTCAGCGAGAGAACCTGGCGGTCGAGATAGTTTACTGTTGTAGCGAAAAACAACATCGCACAGATGGTCCATCTGTAGTTTGTCATTTTGTTCGTTGCATTCTGAAATGTACTCATGATAATTGATTTAATATTAGTTGCTTTTTAACTGGCGTCAAAAATACGTAATATTTGGTGGAATCAATAAGAATAATTGTCTAAAATCGTGTAGAAATTGACACTTTTGGTGATTTTGGGCAAAAAAGAAGAAAAATTGGGTTGTAATTGCGAGAAGCACCGCGTTAACGTACACGAAAATTAAATAATCCACCTATTGAACCGAAAAGTACACAAGGAATTGAAAAGAACTTCCTACTTTTGTATGATCGGAAGATTAAGTGGTTCTTCGTTAATTTAGGTGCAGCCTTGCCCCGGAGGGGCATTGTGCTCGTAGCCGTGGGCTTCAGCCCACGGTATAATGCATTCCACACGGATGCGCCACATAGTGGTGCTGTGTTTTGTATATACCTGTGTCATACGGACGGCACCACTACGTGGCGCGTGAATGGGAGGTGCACAGTCCCGTGGGCTGAAGCCCACGGCTACGGACACAATGCCCCTCCGGGGCAAGGCTGCACCTAAAG
>JAVBUC010000014.1:0-22982 GCA_031555765.1 Bacteroides sp.
CTTTAGGTGCAGCCTTGCCCCGGAGGGGCATTGTGTCCGTAGCCGTGGGCTTCAGCCCACGGGACTGTGCACCTCCCATTCACGCGCCACGTAGTGGTGCCGTCCGTATGACACAGGTATATACAAAACACAGCACCACTACGTGGCGCATCCGTATGGAATGCATATACCGTGGGCTGAAGCCCACGGCTACGGACACAATGCCCCTCCGGGGCAAGGCTGCACCTAAATTGACGAAGAACCTAAATGTGGATAACCCCCTGCAAGCGAAGCGCAGCTCGGGGTAAATACATAGCCACCTCTCTCGAACTCCGTAGATAGGAGTTCAACGTGGTTTAGATAGACAAGTTAAGATGGTAGTAGAACTCCTACGGAGTTCTTATTGGGTAGTGTGCTCTTACCCCGAGCTGCGCTTCGCTTGCACGGGGTTATCCATATCTAACCCATTTCATGGGTTATTAGACTATTGATTTGCATAAATAAAGATGTCTAATCTGCATACTAATATGAATTGCTACTAATATTAATCTACATACGAATATGAATGAATTAAAAATCATGGGCGAACCTCTGCCCGGAATGCCGTGGGAAGAACGTCCGGCGGGTTCGAAAGAGGTGGTATGGCGTTTCACCGGCAATCCGGTGATACGGCGCGACCTGCTTCCTACCTCCAACAGCATCTTCAACAGTGCTGTGGTGACTTTCAACGGCGGATATGCCGGTGTGTTCCGTTGCGACGATACCAACCGCCGGATGCGACTGCACGTGGGGTTCAGTAAGGATGCCCTGCACTGGGAAATCAACGAAGAGCCGCTACGCTTCCAGTGCGAGGACAAAGAGATAGGCGAGTGGGTGTACGGATACGACCCGCGTGTCTGCTTCATCGAAGACCGTTACTATGTGACCTGGTGCAACGGCTACCACGGCCCCACCATCGGAGTAGCTTATACGTTCGACTTCGTGACCTTCCACCAGCAGGAAAACGCGTTCCTGCCGTTCAACCGCAACGGGGTGATGTTCCCGCGGAAGATCGACGGACGCTTTGCCATGCTGAGCCGTCCGAGCGATAACGGGCATACCCCGTTCGGCGACATCTTCTACAGTGAATCGCCCGACCTGTCGTTCTGGGGACGGCACCGGCATGTGATGTCGCCTGCCAAATTCGAGCTGAGTGCGTGGCAATGCACCAAGATCGGAGCAGGCCCCATTCCGATAGAGACATCGGAAGGCTGGTTGCTGATCTACCACGGCGTGCTGGCTTCGTGCAACGGCTTCGTGTACAGCTTCGGGTCGGCACTGCTGGACCTGGACGAGCCGTGGAAAGTGAAATACCGTTCCGGCCCTTACCTGCTGGCCCCCCGGGAAACGTATGAGTGCGTGGGCGACGTGCCGAATGTCTGCTTCCCCTGTGCCTCGCTGCACGACCCGGATACCGGACGCATCGCCATCTATTACGGCTGTGCCGATACAGTGACGGGATTGGCGTTCGGCTACATCCCGGAGATTATTGAATTTACCAAGCGAACCAGTTGCTTATAATGTGATAACCCCCGGCCATGAATCGATTCCTATTCACTTGCACACTGGCGGTTCAACTGCTTCCTTGCTTCGGCGGGGAGCAGGAAACTGCCTTTCAACCTGTCCGCTGGGTGAATCCGTTTATCGGGACCACCAACTTCGGGACCACCAACCCCGGAGCGGTATGCCCCAACGGAATGATGTCCGTGACGCCCTTCAATGTGATGGGGACGGCAGACAACAAGTACGACAAGGATGCCCGCTGGTGGTCCACCCCCTACGAGTACATCAACAGCTACCTGACCGGCTTCTCGCACGTCAACCTGAGTGGCGTGGGCTGCCCGGAACTCGGTTCCCTGTTGCTGATGCCCACCACCGGACCGCTCTGTGTGGACTACCTGGAATACGGCAGTGCCTATTCCGGTGAGATAGCTACCCCCGGCTATTACACCAACCACCTGACCAAATACGGCATACAGTGCGAAGTATCTGCCACCCCGCGTACCAGCATTGCCCGCTTCACCTTCCCCCAGGGTGAAAGCAACTTGCTGCTGAACCTCGGCGAAGGACTGACCAACGAAAGCGGTGCTTTCGTACGGCACGTCGGCGACCGGGAAATAGAAGGAATGAAGTTGCTGGGGACTTTCTGCTACAACCCGCAGGCGGTCTTTCCTATCTATTTTGTGATGCGGATAAGCAAAGCCCCCACCGCCGTGGGGTATTGGAAGAGGCAACGCCCCATGCAAGGGGTAGAAGCCGAATGGACTCCCGACAACGGGCAGTACAAGTTATACACCCGGTACACCCGGGAGATGGCCGGAGACGACATAGGCAGCTATTTCAGTTTCCCCACCGAGGCAGGCGAGCAGGTGGAAGTACGCATCGGCGTGTCGTTCGTCAGCATCGAAAACGCCCGGCTCAACCTGGATACCGAACAGAAAGGGAAGAGTTTCGACCGCATACGTACCGAAGCTGCTGCCCGCTGGAACGACGACCTCTCCCGCATCCGGGTGGAAGGAGGCACGGACGAACAGAAAACCATCTTCTATACCGCCCTGTACCACCTGCTTATCCATCCCAACCTCCTGCAGGATGTGAACGGGCAGTACCCGGCCATGGAGAGCAACGAGATACGTACCACTGCGGGCAACCGCTACACGGTCTTCTCCCTGTGGGACACCTACCGCAACGTACACCAGTTCCTGACACTCGTTTACCCCGAACGGCAGCTGGACATGATACGCACCATGTTGGATATGTACCGGGAACACGGTTGGCTGCCGAAGTGGGAACTCTACGGGCGGGAAACGCTGACGATGGAGGGCGACCCGTCCATCCCTGTCATCGTGGACAGCTGGATGAAAGGCCTGCGCGATTTCGATGTGGAGCTGGCTTACGAGGCGATGTACAAATCGGCCACGCTACCCGGTGCGCAGAACCTGATGCGGCCGGACAATGACGACTACCTGTCGCTGGGCTACGTACCGCTCCGCGAACCGTTTGACAACTCCGTGTCGCACGCCCTGGAATATTACATAGCCGATTATGCCTTGGCACGCCTGGCCGATGCGCTGGGGAAGAAAGAAGATGCCCGGCGGTTCGGCGAGCAGTCCATGAAGTACCGGCACTATTACTCCCAACAGTCGGGCACGCTGCGTCCCTTATTGTCTGGCGGTGGTTTCTATGCACCGTTCGATCCCCGTCAGGGCGAGAACTTCGAACCTTGTCCGGGATTCCATGAAGGGAGTGCCTGGAACTACACGTTCTATGTGCCGCACGATGTGAAAGGGCTTATCCAACTGATGGGAGGGGAGAAGATTTTCACCCAGAAGTTATGGAAAGTGTTTGAGGAAGGACTCTACGACCCGGCCAACGAACCGGACATTGCCTACCCATACCTGTTCAGCTACATCCGTGGCGAAGAATGGCGTACACAGCAACTGACCCGGGAGTTGCTGAAGAAGCATTTTACCACCTGTCCGGACGGCATACCGGGCAATGACGATACGGGAACCATGTCCTGCTGGGCACTGTTCAGTATGCTGGGCTTCTATCCCGACTGTCCCGGTGTAGCGGAATACACGCTGACCACACCCGTGTTCGACTGCGTTACCATCCGTCTGCAAGCACCGTGGTATAAACAGCGGGAGCTGGTGATACGCACTACGGCAGTCGGCCCCCGGCAGGAAAATCCTATTTATATAAAAGGTATAGAAGCAGGAGGGAAGAAGTTTCATCGCTTCCGCATATCCCATGAGGAACTGGTCAATGCCGGGGAAGTGACTTTCCGGGTATCGGAGTAGGCAGCCCGTCAATCACATAACAGGTACAACAAGAGGAGGCAGGGCAGATACTCTTTCAGGTCTGCCCGCAGCATCTCCATCACCTTCTGCTTGTACCGGTCGATGGACTTGACACTCAGTGCCATCTCTTGGGCAATCTCCGCATGCGTCTTCCCCTCGAAGAAATACAGGGTAAACACCTTCCGGTAGTTCTCCGGAAGTTTGTTCAGCGAAGCATGAAGCATCTCATACAATTCCGTCACGGTGTACACACTGTCGGGTGACATCTCATACAAGGGAGGGGCTGCCTGGCAAACCTCTTCGTAATCGTAAATATAATTCTGGTGTTTGAGGTAATTGAGGCAATGGTTGCGAACACTCATCTTGAGGTATGCCAATGCGGTGGATGATTCGAGCTCGAACTCATCCCGCCTGCGCCACAAGGCTGCAAACACATCCGAGACGATGTCTTCGCATGCCTTACTGTCATTGATGAATCGTTTGGAATACAGGCAAAAAGGAGCGTAGTACTGTTCAAATAATTCTTTGAATTGACTTTCGGTCATAGATAGAACACTTGGTTATTGTATATGTTACGGGTGCAAAAGTAAGAGAAAAAAGTATAATCATACCATGTGGGCGAAAAAAAAAGAGCAGATCTTGTCCGAATCGGCAGGCACAGTTGTATTATCTATAGAACAACTATTTAGTACGTACCATGATGAACCCCGAATTACTTATCCGTTACTGCAAAGGCCTTTGTACTCCCGAAGAGAAACGGGAGGTGGAGGAGCAAGCCCGGCAGTCGGAAGCCTTGCGCAACGATATCCGGCAGCTGCGTCTCTCCATGACATTGGTGGAGGATATCCGGGAGATGGAGCGCATCGACACCCCGGCAGCCTACGAACGTACCCGCCGGAAACTCCGGACGGAACGGAGAAAGACCTGGCAGATGCGCCTGATGCGCTATGCTGCTTTCCTGGCGTTGCCGCTGTTCATCGCCACGCTGGTACTGGGCTATCTTCACTTCGAGAAGCCGGAAGCGGACCTGCGCTATACGGAAATAAAGACGCAACCGGGAACCATCACCCGCTACGAGATGCCCGACCGGTCCATCGTGTGGCTCAACGGCGGAACGACCCTGCGCTATCCGGCTACGTTCGACTCCCGTCATCGCCAGGTGAAGCTGGAAGGGGAGGCTTACTTCGAAGTGACGGCCGACCCTAAGCATCCGTTTTATGTAGATACCCCCGACGGACTCACCGTCTATGTGTACGGAACCCGGTTCAATGTCAGCGCATACGCCGAAGACGCCCGTATAGAAGCGGTACTGGAAAAGGGAAAAGTGAACATCATCACCCCCGATAACAAAGCGGAACTTCCGCTGAATCCCGGCGAGATGCTGACCTACGACAAACAAACGAAACGATCGGTCAAAAAGGCCATCGACCCTTATGAGAAGGTGGCGTGGAAGGAAGGTAAACTGATCTTCCGGAACGCACCGCTCGACGAGGTACTACGGAAGCTCGCCCGGCATTACAATGCCTACATCGAGTTCCACAACCTGTCGAAGAAAGAGTATAAATACCGGGCTACGTTCAGGAATGAATCGCTGGAACAGATCCTGGACTACCTGAGCAAGTCGGCCCACATAGAGTGGAGCATCGAGCCGCAAGAGCTGAAAGCCGACGGTACGCTGACAAGAGATAAGATTATTGTAGAACTGCATTAAAGCATAAAATGCCTATGAGATAACACCACCCTGAGAAACAAACGAGAAGGGATCGTCAGACGATCGGCTTTTCACAAAAAAAGACTGCCGGCAGAGTCTCGCAAATTCGTCCGGCAGTCATAACCAACAGTTTATTACTAACAACAAACATTAGTTAGCCGTAAAGTTATGAAAAAAAAACATTCATTTATCGCACTGTGCATAAAAAGTGCCCTAAATCTAAAATTTCCTCTTACCATGAAAATTAGTTTAGTGCTATTGTGCGTCGCATTCCAGTTGCATGCTGCAGTCGGATTTGCACAAAAGACCAAAGAATCTATTATCCTGAGGAATGTCACTGTGGAGCAGGTTCTCAATAAAATAGAAGAAACCTCCGATTACACTTTCCTATACAATGACAAGACCATCCGTACCAACCGCATGGTTTCTGTGAACAACTCCAAAGGGGATATCCGGCAAATCCTGGACGATGTATTTGCCGGTACCAATGTTGCTTACTCCATCATGGGCAAGCAAATCATCCTGTCTGTCAGCGAACAGGCTGTACAGCAACAGGACCAGCCCATCACTGTCACAGGTACCGTGAAGGACGTCCTGGGCGAAACACTGATCGGTGTGAATGTTCTCGTCAAAGGATCGACCAACGGTGTCATCACCGACCTCGATGGAAACTTTACACTCAAGGTGCAGAAAGGCGATGTACTGACTTTCTCTTACACCGGGTATGACAAGCAGGAAGTGACTGTGACGGACAACCGTCCGCTGAACATCAGCCTGAAGGAGAACCAGGTGGAGCTGGGCGAAGTAGTGGTGACGGCCCTCGGTATCAAACGCGAAACCAAATCGCTGACATACAACGTGCAGGAGCTGAAAGCAGCGGACATCAGTGCCGTGAAGGATGCCAACTTCGTGAACAGCCTGGCCGGTAAGATTGCCGGTGTGACCATCAACCAGAGTGCTACCGGTATCGGAGGCTCGGCACGTGTCATCATGCGTGGTACCAAGTCGCTCTTCGGCGATAACAACGCCCTGTATGTGGTAGACGGTATTCCTTTGTCGCAGATGAAGACCGACCAGACCACTTCGTTCTACGAAAACCCCGACGGGGGCGATAGCGACGGCATCTCCAGCCTGAACCCGGACGACATCGAAAGCATGTCGGTACTGACCGGTGCTGCCGCTGCCGCACTGTACGGTACGCAGGGTGCCAACGGTGTAATCCTGATCACCACGAAGAAAGGTAGCGAAGGGAAGATGCGCGTGAGCTACTCCAACGATACGCAGTTCATGAGCCCGTTCATCATGCCGGAGTTCCAGAATACGTACGGCTCCAACGAAGGGTCGTATTACAGCTGGGGTAAGAAGTTGGACAAACCCTCCAACTACGACCCGAAGGACTTCTTCCAGACCGGTTTCACCGAATCGAACAGCATCAGCCTCTCATCCGGAACAGAACGGAACCAGACGTACTTCTCGGCAGCTACGACCAATGCCCGCGGCATCATCCCGAACAATACGTACAACCGGTACAACTTCACCTTGCGTAACACCACCGAGCTGATCAAGGATAAACTGACCCTGGATATGAGTGCCTCATACATCCTCTCGGACAATAACAACATGTTGGGACAGGGGCAGTACCACAACCCGCTGGTACCCGTCTACCTCTTCCCGCGTGGCGACGATATGGCGAAGTACAAGATCTACGAGCGTTACAACTCTGAACGCAACTTCAAAACCCAGTTCTGGCCCTACGGTGCACAGGACCTTGCCATGGAGAATCCGTACTGGATCATCAACCGCGAGAACATGGGCAACGAGAAGGAACGCTACATGTTCACATCGAACCTGCGGTACAAGATGAACAGCTGGCTGAACATCACCGGACGTCTGCGTGTGGACAACAGCGAAGATACGTACACCCGTAAGATTTCTGCATCATCGAGCACTCTGTTTGCCTCGGAGAACGGTAACTACCACAACCACACCACCCAGTTCAAGAATATGTACGGTGATGTGATCCTGAACTTCGACAAGCGGTTCGGTGCCTGGGGTGTAAACGCCAATCTGGGCGGTAGCTTCACCGATGTGCAGCAAGATGTTACCGGATACGAAGGTCACCTGCTGACCGTTCCGAACCTGTTCACCTTTGCCAACATCGACCGGAACAGTCCCGACACCAACCCGATACAGAATGGCTACCATGACAACAACCAGGCTGCATTCGCTACGGCACAGCTCAGCTACGGCAGCATGCTGTTCCTCGACATCACCGGACGTAACGACTGGTACTCGTCACTCGCCTTCACCGATCATGAGAAGAGCGGATTCTTCTACCCGTCGGTAGGTCTGTCGGCCGTTGTCACCGAAATGACCGACCTGTCCAAAGCCGGCATCTCTTTCCTCAAGGTACGCGGTTCGTACAGTGAAGTAGGTAATGCCCCGCTTCGCTTCCGTACCAACACCACCTATGCCATCAATGGCGGCGTGCTCGAAACACTGCCCAACGTTCCGGCTACTTTCCTGAAACCCGAACGCACCAAAGCCTTTGAGTTGGGTGCCAATATCCGTTTATTCCATGACCTGATCAACCTTGACGTAACCTATTATAACACCAATACATACAATCAATTCTTTACGTTCACCATGCCGCCCAGCTCCGGATACAAGGAGTTCTACATCAACGGCGGTAAGGTCAACAACTGGGGTATCGAGGCCAGCCTCGGCATCCGCAAGGACTTCGGTCCGGTGAACTGGCGTTCCAACCTGACTTTCACCATGAACCGCAACGAGATCAAGGAGCTGCTTCCGGCAGATGCCAGGAACCCATTGACCGGCGAACCGATGAAGGCGGAAGAGATTGAACCGTTCAACCCGCAAGGCACCTATAAGATGATCCTGAAGAAAGGTGGAACGATGAACGATATCTATGTATCGGGACTGGAAACCGACGAACACGGATACATCAAGGTAGACCCGCAGACCGGTGCCGTGAAGCCCGATCCCAACAAGTGGACCAAGGCCGGAAGTACCGCTCCGCGTTTCAACTGGGGATGGAACAATACATTCCTGTACAAAGGGGTGAGCCTCGGTTTCCTGCTGGATGCCCGTATCGGTGGTGTGGGTGTATCGGCTACGCAGGCTTTGATGGATCGCTACGGTGCTTCCAAAGCTTCGGCACAGGCACGTGACAACGGTGGTGCGCTGGTCAATGGCGGACGTGTGAATGCCGAGAACTATTATTCAGTAGTGGGTGGAGGTTCTACCGGCGTACTGTCCGAGTATGTGTACAGCATGACCAACATCCGTTTGCGCGAACTAAGCCTTGGCTATACGTTGCCGAAGTCGTGGTTCGACAACAAGATTGACAACCTCACCGTATCGCTCATCGGCAAGAACCTGTTCATGATTTACCACAAGGCACCGTTCGACCCGGAGATCACGGCCTCTACATCTACCTACTACCAGGGCTTCGATTACTTTATGCAGCCCAGTCTCCGTAGCGTAGGGTTCAGCGTCAAGTTCCAGTATTAACCTTTTAATATCCATTGAACATGAAAACAAAACATATACGTATGAAATACCTGCCCTTGCTGGCTGGTGCTCTGTCGATGTTGGCTTCTTGTACCGACAATTTCCAGGAGTACAATACCAACCAACACGAGGCCACCGAAGAGATGTTGTCCTGGGACAACCTGAAAATCGGCGGTTTCTTCCCGCAGATGCAACGGGACATCGTTCCGGCAGGCGACGAGCTGGCCAATGACTACCAACGTGCCCAGAACCTGGCGGGCGATATCTACTCCGGCTACATGGGTGCCATCGGCGTATGGAATTCCGGTTCTAACAATACCACGTACAACCTGGCGTTCGGCGACTGGAACGATGTGGCATTCAACGTGGCTTTCACGAAGGTGATGCCCGCCTGGAAGCAAATCACGACACTCGTAAAAGACGAAGAGAACTCCATCACCTATGCCCTGGCGCAGGTGTTGAAAGTGGCTGCCATGCACCGGGTGACGGACAACTACGGTCCGCTGCCTTACCTGAAATTCGGCCACGGAGGTATCACCACCCCGTATGACTCGCAAGAGGTGATCTACCAGTCCTTCTTCACCGATCTGGACGAAGCGATCGCTATCATGGGCGACTTCGTACAGAAGAGCCCTACCGCCCGTCCGCTGAAGAAGTTCGACCTGGTTTACGGCGGCGATTTCAGCAAATGGCTGAAGTTTGCCAACTCCCTGAAACTTCGTCTGGCTGTTCGCATGGCTTATGTAGCACCGGACCTGGCTAAGAAGTATGCCGAAGAGGCGGTGGCATCGGGCGTTATATTGGCCAATTCGGACAATGCGCTGTTGAAATCGGGCAACGGTATCTCCATCTTCAACCCGTTGAAGAAATGTTGGGACGACTATTCGGATTGCCGCATGGGTGCCAACATGGAGTCATTCCTTACCGGTTACAAAGACGAACGTCTTTCGAAATTCTTCCGCGAGTCGAGCCTGGCGGATGGTGGTTTCCACGGAGTACGGAACGGTGTCTACATTTTCAGTAAAGACAGTTACCTGCCTCTTTCCACGCCCAACATAGAGACTACGACACCGATACAATGGATGTGTGCTGCCGAAGTCTGTTTCCTGCGTGCCGAAGGAGCCATACGTGGCTGGAACATGGGAGCAACTGCTCAGGAACTGTACGAACAGGGTGTACGCACTTCATTCGAACAATGGAACGCCAACCCAGGGGAATATCTGAATGACAAAGAATCGATGCCGGCGGCTTTCATCGACAAGGTGGCTTCTGCCAGCATTCTGGCGGGCGACAAAAGACTGTCGACCATCACCATCGCCTGGAACGACAAGGATGCGTTTGAGCTGCAACTGGAAAGAATCCTCACCCAGAAGTGGATAGCCATGTTCCCCGACGGACAGGAAGCATGGACGGAATACCGCCGTACGGGTTATCCGAAAGTATTCCCCGTAGCTGTGAACAACAGCGGGAATACCATCGATACCGATCTGCAGATACGTCGCATCACCTTCCCCAAGACGGAGTACAACAACAATGAGGCCGAGGTACGCAATGCCGTGACGCTGCTGGGTGGAGCCGATACCGGCGGTACCAAGCTGTGGTGGGACAAGAAAGCCAGATAATGAACAATTCTAAAAAACGAAAGATTATGAAACAGTTACCCAAGTATATAGGTGTACTCTTCTCGCTGCTGTTAGTGTTGTCGGCCTGTGAGGATACCATCGAGAACATCGAGATTCAAAAACCAATTCCGCATACGGGCGAATATTACGCCAATCTGAGAGCATTCAAGCAAAGCCCGCACCAACTGTCGTTCGGATGGTTTGGCGGGTGGACGGCCATGGGTGCCTCCAAGGCCAAGTACCTGACTTCTGTGCCCGACAGTGTGGACATCGTTTCCATCTGGGGTAAATGGTACGACCTGAGCGATTCACAAAAAGAAGACATGGCTCATGTACAACAGGTGAAAGGTACCAAAGTGCTGTTTACCATTTTTGCCCATGAGATACCTGCACCGTTCGGAAAGACGGCGGATGAAATCGGTAAGTATGCCAAAGCATTGGCCGATTCGGTAAACAAGTACAACTACGATGGTCTGGATCTGGACTATGAACCCAACTACGGGGGAAAAGGTCCGTTGGTAAAGAAAGATACCATGGAGATTTTCGTACGGGCACTGAGCCAGTACCTGGGACCGAAATCGGATAGCGGGAAGATACTGGCCATCGATGGAGAGCCTTATTTCCTGAACATGGGATTGGCGGAACTCTTTGATTACGGTATTGTACAGTCGTATGAATCGCCTGGCGACATTGACTTACAATATCGTTTCGACAAGGCGTATGCGGTCGGTTGGAAGCCGGAACAATACATCTTTACCGAGAACTTTGAGTCTTATTGGCAAACGGGTGGAGTGACCAGATATGTCAATTCCAAGGGAGAGCGGATGCCTTCGCTCATCGGTATGGCTCGCTTCCAACCGACTCAGGGAGTCAAAGGAGGATGTGGCACGTACCACATGGAGTATGAGTACAACCATACGGACATGGACTATAAATTCCTGCGCCAGGCCATCCAGATTATGAATCCGTCCATTAAATAATTAGCTAATACGAAAAATATGAAACACTTAATATTAAAGTCTGTTGGTTGGGGGAGTCTGATGGCAGTAGCCTGCCTCTTCTCTTCTTGCAACGATGATGAGTTGAATTCCAAGGAGCTGCTGGTTTATACCAATGCAGGTGCACAGAATACGATCAACAACCAGATTATTCATACACCGGTGGGAAGCACAGGTGAATCGAAAATAGGATTTCCGGTATGCTCGACCAGGGAACTGCCGGCCGATGCAGAGATTACTTTCGAAGTCGACGAGTCCATAGTGGAAGCATACAACCAGGAACACAAGTCTAATCTACAGCTTATTCCGGGCGACTTGTACACGTTCTCGCATTCTCAGGTCAAAATCGCAGCGGGAAAGGCGGTTTCAGATGCTCCCGTTCAGATAGAACTGAAAGACCTGAGCAAGTTGACACATGCAGACGGATACATTCTTCCGCTTCGTATGAGTCAGGTGACGAGTCGTGACAAGGGATTGAAAGCCAGTTCCAACATGAATACGGTGTACGTGATCATTGGATCGTCTTACAAATACATTGACGATACGGCTACCGGTGTAGAAGGAACCCTGGTGGACAAAGCCGACTGGACAGCCACTTCGTCCTCTGTGTATGGACCTTTTGGAGCTGCCTTTGCGCTGGATAATAACAATGCCACCTCCTGGTTCTTCATCTCTTCTTCTACATTGACTGTCGACATGCAGAAAGTGAACACCCTCAAAGGCTTGAGGCTGACTCCTAATTATACGGTTTTCAATCTCAGTTGTTATGTGGGTACTGTTCATTTGTCATTTAGCAAGGATGGAGAAGAATGGATGGAGCAAGGCGAATTGGAACTGAGCCCTACCTCGTCGGATAGTAGTGTCGATAGTCCTGACTATAAATATGTGAAGCTTTATGCTCCTGCTGAGGCACGCTATGTAAAGATTTATGCGTGGGCTCCTGCTACTTTCGGTGGTTTTGCTGAAGTAGATGCTATCAAATAAACTCTAATTTAAAATCGTATAACAGTCATGAAAGCAAAATATATTATTTTATCCTGTCTGCTGCTGAGCCTGTTGGGGAGTTGCAAGAATGCCGAACCTTTCCAGGATGCCATTTACTTCACCGGTACGGAAAAGTCGGCTACTACCCGGTTTGCCATTGACGGACCTACCAGCATGGGCATCAGCGTCAGTGCTTCGGACAAGGTTCAGAAGGATATGAATATCCAACTGAAAGCATCGCCCGAGCTTCTTGAGGCATACAACCAGCAGAACAACAAGAAATACAAAGTGTTACCTGCCGGAAGTTATGACCTGTCCAAAGAGGCGGTGGTTATTGAGAACGGGCAAAGCGTGTCCGATCAGGTGCGTGTGTCTATCAACTCCATCGATGCGTTGGAGGAAGGGGTGACTTACTGCCTGCCTGTCAGCATTGTCGGTACGGACGGCAACATGAAGGTGCTCGAATCGTCGCGTACCATGTATATGGTGTTCGACCGTACCATCATTACTTACGCTGCCACCTTGGGAAATGCTTACTTTAATGTTCCGTTTTCTGAGCATCCGGAGCTGAATGCTGTTCCCAATCTCTCTATGGAAACCCGCATTTATGTCAACGAGTTCCAGGCGAGAAGTCCGTTTATTACTTCGGTCATGGGTATCGAAGAGAACTTCCTGCTTCGTTTCGGCGATGTGAATATTCATAAAGAACAGTTGCAGTTGGCTGGTGGCGGTTATCCGTTGACCAGCACCATCGACTTCTCTGCCAAGAAGTGGTATCACGTGGCCATCGTGTACGATGGAAGTAAACTGAAACTCTACATCGATGGGGTGCTGAACGGTACGACCGATGCACCACGTGGTAATATCGACTTGACGGATACCTTCTCGGGTGGATTCCACATCGGCTTCTCGGCCGGCGGACGTAAGTTGAATGGGGTTATCAGCGAAGCCCGTGTGTGGACCAAAGCACTTACGGAAGCGGATGTTGTCAATAATATGTGTTATGTAGATCCCACCTCGGAAGGATTGCTGGCTTACTGGCGTTTCAACGAAGGAAAAGGTAACGACATAAAGGACTGGACCGGACACGGTTATGATATCACAGCCAGTGGCGGGGATATCAGTTGGGTGGAAGGAGTCCGCTGCCCCGAATAATAGATTAGTTAGGTAAAAAGACTGACACGTGAAGGACTGCGCCGGGATCCATGTGTAATAAAATACATTCAGTTGTATGAATTATACATGGATCCATAGACGGCGCAGTCTTTTTATTGTCTATATTTGCAAGAATTAGGTATTCATTTTTTTAAGATAACATCCATGAAAGTACTTGACACACTGTTGGCTTCCGCTTGTCTGGTGGGAGTGTTGGCTTGTTCCGCGCCGAAAGCTTCGGAACCTTCTCTCGAAAATCTTACTCAGTATGTAGATCCGTACATCGGCACCGGTGGGCACGGGCATGTATTCCTGGGGGCGAATGTACCCTTCGGATTTGTGCAGCTGGGTCCCACGCAACCCACACAAGGGTGGGACTGGTGTTCGGGTTACCATTATAGCGACTCTATCCTGGTGGGCTTCAGCCACCTGCACCTCAGCGGTACGGGAATCGGCGATCTGGGCGATATCACCTTCCTGCCGGTGACGAACGGTCAGCGGGAATACCGCCTCAGTCACGAAATGGAAACGGTGAAGCCGGGCTACTATTCGGTAGTGCTTCCTGAAGCCGATGTGACTGTGGAACTGACGGCTACGGAACGTACCGGATTCCACCGGTATCAGTTCCCGGCATCGGAACAGGCGAAGATTGTCATCGACCTGCTGCGGGGTATCGGTTGGGATGAGGCTCAGAAAGGTTTCCTGCAACAGGAAAACGATACGGTAGTATCCGGTTACCGCATCTCTAAAGGTTGGGCCAAGCACCAGCAGGTGTACTTCACGGCTATATTCTCTAAACCTATCCAGGAGTTCAAGGTGACCGACGATGCTTCGTTTTTCGGCGAGTTGTCGTTCGACTTGGCAGAGGCGGGAGAGCTGTATGTGAAGGTGGGCTTGTCCGCTGTCAGCATCGGGAACGCCCGGCTGAATATGGATGCTGAGATTCCGGGATGGGATTTCGAACAGACCGTTGCCAATGCCGACACGGCCTGGAATGTGGAGTTGAATAAG
Source organism: Bacteroides sp. (assembly GCA_031555765.1). Taxonomy (GTDB): domain Bacteria; phylum Bacteroidota; class Bacteroidia; order Bacteroidales; family Bacteroidaceae; genus Bacteroides. The sequence continues at coordinate 14,837 of JAVBUC010000014.1, forward strand.
ATCCGGATTAAGACAAACGACGAAAAAGACAAACGGATATTCTATACGGCACTGTACCATAGCTTGTTTGCGCCCTCTCTGTTTGGCGATGTGAACGGTGATTACCGGGGTTCCGACGGCGAGGTGCATCACCACGCCGGTTTCCGCAACTTTACTACGTTCTCGTTGTGGGATACGTATCGGGCTGCCCATCCGCTGGCAACCCTCATCCACCCGGAGGAAAGCAAAGACTACGGGCAGACCATGCTGGCTATCTTCAATGAACAAGGCAAGCTGCCCGTGTGGCACCTGATGGGCAATGAAACCGACTGCATGGTGGGCAATCCGGGCATTCCCGTGCTGGCCGACCTGGTGCTGAAAGGATATGATATAGACAAGGAAGCGGCTTTCCAGGCCATGAAGACTTCGGCACTGCTCGAAGAACGTTCGTTGGGACTGCTGAAGGAGTACGGCTACATTCCTTACGACAAGGAACCGACGAATGAAACCGTTGCCAAAGCATTGGAGTATGCGCTGGCCGACTGGTGTGTAGCGCAGGTAGCCAAGGAACTGGGACGGACGGACGATTACAACTACTTCCTGAAACGCAGCCAGTCTTATTCGAATTACTTCGACAAAGAGAGCCGCTTCATGCGTGCCCTCTCGTCCGAGGGTAAGTTCCGCGAACCATTCAACCCGTTCCACGCCGCTCACCGGGTGAACGACTATACCGAAGGCAATGCCTGGCAATATACCTGGCTGGTTCCGCACGATGTGCCCGGACTGGTCGGTCTCTTCGGCAGCGAGGAAGCCTTTATCGGCAAGCTCGACTCGCTCTTTACGGTGGAAGGCGACCTGGGTGAGAATGCTTCGCCGGACATCTCCGGCTTGATAGGTCAGTATGCACACGGCAACGAGCCGAGCCACCACATTATCTATATGTATCCGTTCGTCGGCCAACAGTGGAAGACGGCGGAGAAAGCCCGCTACATCCTCGACTCGCTTTACTGGGATGCTCCCGACGGACTTTGTGGCAACGAGGACGTAGGTCAGATGTCGGCCTGGTACCTGCTCTCTTCGCTGGGCTTCTATCAGGTGGCTCCTGCGGGTGGGGTGTATGTGTTCGGCAGCCCGTTGTTCGACGAAGCTACGTTGCAGTTGGGCGGCGGCAAGACGTTCCGTATCGTGGCTCACAACCAGAGCAAGAAGAATGTGTATATCCAGCAGGTGAAGCTCAACGGCAAGGAGTACACGAAATCGTACATCACTTATCCGGATATCGCAGCGGGCGGGACGTTGGAGTTCTTCCTGGACGAGAAGCCTTCGGCTACGTTCGGTGTGGCGAAGGAAGACCGGCCTTGATCAGTCCGACAGATAAAGTGCTGATAGGATAAAGTCGACATATACCGGAAGGTGGTCGCTGTAACCACCCTGGTATTTCATCCCATAATAGGTGCGAAACGGCTGATCACCGCCGTATTTCTCATCTTTTGTCAACAGGAAGGGGAGGCGGGCCATGTCCGCTTCCCCTTCGTTCGTATAGAAAGGTGCGGACGCATTGAGCAGGCTGCCCGAGACGATGAGATGATCGAGCAGTCCCCATTCGCCCTGGTATTTGTAGGTGCCGTACTCTTTGTTCTGTGCTTTCCGGGCCAATAGATGATAAAGGTTGCGGGGGGCAGGAGAAGCGGGAGGGGCGGAGGCACCCAATACATGCCGGATGGAACGGTTCTGCGGATAATCGTTGAAGTCGCCGGTGAGGATAAGTTGTGGGCGGCGGCGTGCCTGCATCAGGCTGTCAGCTTCGTGCCGTATCTTTTCGGCTACCAGCAGGCGGTAAGGTTCCGATGCCTTGGCCCCGCCCGAGCGACTGGGAAGGTGGCATACCAATACATCCAGCGTATCGCCGGTGATGAGCAGGCCGCTGACGTGCAGGATGTCGCGGGTGGGACGGAATTGTCCTTGTTTTTCAATGCGGATGGAGCGGTGGGAGAGTAGCCGGAAGCGGTCGCGCTGGTACAGGAGAGCCACGTCGATGCCCCGTTCGTCAGGGGAGTCGGTCATCACGTAGCGGTAGCCGTGTTCCCGGAGCGGGGAGTAGCGGGTGAGGTCGCGCAGCACTCTGTCGTTCTCTACCTCGCAGAGTGCTACCAGGGCAGGAGGCCTCCATTCGCCCACGGCGGTGATGACCCGTGAGATGTCGGCCAACTTCTTTTTGTACCGCCCGTAGTGCCAGCGACGGATCGACTCGGGCAGAAACTCCTGGTCGTTCTTCAGCGAATCGTGCCGTACGTCGAACAAGTTCTCCACATTCCACGACATCACCCGGAAAGTCTCCTGTGCAAGGAGACTCCCCGGGTGTATGTAAAGAAGAATGATACCGATCACTGCACCGAGTGCGCGTATCTTCTTCATGCTGTTAATTCTTTGTAGGGATGTTGGCCAGGATATCCAGCAGGTGACGCCAGAACTTATCGACTGTCGGAATGAGCAGACGCTCGTCCGGCGAGTGTACGTCGCGCAGCGTGGGACCGAACGAAATCATGTCCAGGTGCGGGTACTTGTCGAGGAACAAACCACATTCCAGTCCGGCATGAATGGCTTTCACCTCGGCATCCACACCAAACAGACGTTTGTACGATTCCTTGGCTACTTCCAGTACCGGCGAAGCTGGGTTCGGCTTCCATCCCGGATAACCGTCGCCCGACGATACCCGGGCACCTCCCAGCAGGAAAGCCGCCCGGACGGTGTTCGCCATGTCGTTGCGGGCCGAGAGGATGGAGCTGCGCTGGCTGGTTTCGATGCGGATGATGTTTCCGGGTTTCATCTTCACCGAAGCCAGGTTGGTCGATGTTTCCACCAGTCCGGGAATGTCCTGGCTCATGGCCAGTATGCCGTGCGGAGCGGCGTAGAGTGTACGCAGCAAGCGGGTCATGGTGTCTTTGTCGATGGCTTTGGCCTGCGGATGCTCCGACTCGAGGATAAATTTCATATCGGGTTCTACCACGGAGAGTTCGTTCTCCACTTCGGCAGCGAAGATGTTCAGATCCGTCCGGATGTCATGCTTATGTGCTTCGGGAAGGGCACAGACGGCGTATGCCTCGCGTGGGATGGCGTTGCGCAGGTTGCCCCCGTTGATCTCGCACAAGTACAGGTCGTACTTGGCGGCCGACTGACTCAGGAAACGGTTCAGTATCTTGTTGGCATTGCCACGTCCCAGGTGGATGTCGCCACCCGAGTGACCGCCTTTCAGTCCCTTCACCGCCACGCGGAAGGCGAAGTAATCCGCCGGAACATCTACCTCCTGGTAACTGAATTCGCCTACCGAGTCGATACCTCCGGCACAGCCGATGAACATTTCGCCTTCGTCCTCCGAGTCGAGGTTCAGCAGGATGTCCGCCTTCAGGAATCCGTCTTTCAGGGCGAAAGCACCACTCAGCCCCGTTTCCTCGTCTACTGTAAACAGGCATTCCAGCGGGCCGTGCTCGATGGAGTCGTCGGCCAGAATAGCCAGTTGCGTAGCCACTCCGATGCCGTTGTCGGCCCCCAGCGTAGTACCTTTCGCTTTCAGCCATTCGCCGTCAATCCACGTCACGATGGGGTCGGTCAGGAAGTCGTGCTGCACGTCGCCATTCTTCTCACACACCATATCCACGTGCGATTGCAGGGCTACGGTTTTCAGGTTCTCTTTGCCCGGAGTGGCCGGTTTGCGCATCAGCACATTGCCTGCTTCATCGACCAGTGTCTCTATGTGGTGGTTTTCACCGAATGCTTTCAGGTACGCAATGATCTTCTCTTCTTTCTTCGAAGGGCGCGGCACCTGGCATATTTCCTCGAAATAACGGAATACGCCCGCCGGTTTCAATTGATTCTTTTCCATAATTACTTTTATTATTTAAAGAACGAGGTCGAGTTTTTAACCACTTTTGCTAAATATGGTTAAACACTCAACCTATTCTAAGTTAGTTTCTCTTTTTTTATCAATAAAATGGTACGTTAGTCCATACAAAACTCTATATTTGCACCCACAAAGTTAATAGAAATGCTTTACACCTTGCTTATAACTCTGTTAATTGTTGCTATTTGCCTGGCATTGCTCGGAATACGGATGCTTTTGGTAAAGGGCGGAAAATTTCCCAACAGCCATGTTAGCGGAAGTAAGGCGATGCGTGATAGAGGTATCGACTGTGTGCAGTCACAAGACCGTGAGGCCCGGCAAAAGCCACGCATTTCTGTGAGCGAGCATGTAAGAGACCTTGAATAGATAATACGAATTCTAATTAATTAAAAACTATATTTTGTACGTTATGAAGAAATTAAATTACCTCATGAACGGTTTTGCAGCTTTTGCTATGATCGTTTTATTTGCTCAATGTGCGGGTAAAGGTGAAACAAACACTGCGACAGCTACCGGTGAGGCAAACGGCACTTTGTCAGAAATGAAGATTGCATACGTGGAAGTCGACACACTGCTTTCCAAATATAATTTCTGCATTGACCTGAATGAGGTTATGATGAAGAAAGAAGAAAACATCCGTCTGACGCTGAACCAAAAGGCAAACGACTTGGGCAAACGCAGACAAGAATTCCAGACAAAATACGAAAACAACGCTTATGCTTCTCCGGAAAGAGCGCAGCAGGAGTACAACTTGCTGATGAAGCAGGAACAAGACTTGCAGGCTTTGCAAACCAGACTGTCGAACGAACTGGTAGCTGAGAACCAAAAGAACAATTTGCAACTGCGCGACTCGATTAATGCTTTCCTGGCTGAGTACAACAAAACAAAAGGTTTCAGCCTGATCATCAGCAACACCGGTTTCGATAACTTGCTGTATGCTGACAAATCACTGAATATCACTTCGGAAATTATTGAAGGGCTGAATGCCAGATATACGGCTCCGGCTGTGACGACGAAGTAAATAGGAGTTTTAAGAAATAAGTAGTGCGGATAAAACAGGCGATGCCTGGTTTATCCGCACTTTTCTTTCGTCTTCTGTAGTGAACTAAAAAACTATTTATTAGCTTCTCTGGCTTCTTCCTGTGGAATACGGAAAGCCGTATAGAGTATCAGGACGGTAGCAATAGTAAGACAAGCAATCCACTCGTTTCCACGCGTAAATATCATGAAAGCACCCGTCAGCACCAGTGCGATGGCACCAAATATCTGCTGCGTGCGCAGCCGTTTCAGGATTTTGCTTTTCCCGCGGACCGGGGTGTTGATTTGTACCAAGGCCACCAGGCAGGCACCTACTGTATATATATAAGGTGAGTACGCCCAATGCTCAAAAAAAGTAACAGCTCCGGCCAATACCATCACAGCACCTATCACAAAGAACGTGGTCATCAGTTGCTTCATTCTTTTATCTGTCTATAACGTAAATATCTTCGTTCGGCTTCTTCATCAGGTACTTCTCGCGCGCTATCTGCTCGATGGCCTCCGGATTGGTGGTCAGTTCGTTGAGACGTTCGGTACTCTCGTCGTATTCAGCTTTGTATTTGTCGATCTCCTCGTTCAACTGACTGATTTCGCGTTCATAACCGATGCGGCGCACCAGGCTGTTCTCGTCCAGAAAGCCAATGATGACTGCGAACACCAGCACGGTAATCCAATACTTGTGCCGGCGGATAAATGCCCAGATTGTTAATAACTTGACCATAAAATTTCCTCGTTAATCTGGATACAAAGATAGTAAAACTTGGGACCAAACACACACGCCCTATCGCTTTTTTGTCTATATTTGCACAATCTCAAAACACTAAGAGGATCCGGATATGGAAAACTATATTGTATCGGCCCGTAAGTACCGCCCATCTACCTTCGAATCGGTGGTGGGGCAACGGGCACTGACCACCACACTGAAGAATGCCATCGCCACGCAGAAGCTGGCACATGCTTACCTTTTTTGCGGACCCCGTGGGGTGGGGAAGACCACCTGCGCGCGTATCTTCGCCAAGACTATCAACTGTATGAACCTGACGGCGGAGGGCGAGGCGTGCAATGCCTGCGAGTCGTGCGTGGCGTTCAACGAGCAACGGTCGTACAATATCCATGAGCTCGATGCGGCTTCGAACAACTCGGTGGACGACATCCGCCAGCTGGTGGAACAGGTACGCATCCCGCCACAGATTGGCAAATACAAGGTGTACATCATCGACGAGGTACACATGCTCTCGGCTTCGGCGTTCAACGCGTTCCTGAAAACGCTGGAAGAACCGCCCCGCCATGCCATCTTTATCTTGGCCACCACGGAGAAGCATAAGATTCTGCCGACTATCCTTTCCCGTTGCCAGATTTACGACTTCAACCGCATTACTGTGGACGACACCGTGGCGCACCTGGCGTACGTGGCTTCCAAAGAGGGTATCAAGTCGGAACCCGAAGCACTGAACGTCATTGCCCTGAAAGCGGACGGTGGTATGCGCGATGCGCTGTCCATCTTCGACCAGGTGGTGAGCTTCACCGGAGGGAACATCACCTACCAGAGTGCCATCGAGAACCTCAACGTGCTGGACTACGAATATTACTTCCGACTGACGGATTTCTTCCTGGAGAATAAAGTGAGCGATGCTCTGCTGCTGTTCAACGAGGTGTTGGGCAAGGGGTTCGATGGCAGTCACTTCATCACCGGAATGGCTTCGCACTTCCGCGACCTGCTGGTGAGCAAGGATGCTGCCACGTTGGCATTGCTCGAAGTAGGTGCCAGCATCCGCCAACGGTACCAGCAACAGGCGCAGAAATGTCCGCTTCCTTTCTTGTACCGCGCCATGAAGTTGTGCAACGACTGCGATATGGCCTATCGTACCAGCAAGAACAAGCGTTTGCTGGTGGAACTCACTTTGATACAAACGGCTCAGATCACCAGTGGGGAGGATGACGTGAGTCATGGGCGTAGCCCTCAACAATCTTTAAAACCCGTCTTTTCTTCGCCCGCGGCCGCAACGGCACAGCAGGCTCCCGGGGCTCCGGCCTCTCAGCAACCGGTAACGCCCGGTGCGCAACCTTCTCCGTCGGTACAGCAGCCTGCTGCATCGGCATCGTCTCAACCTGTTGCTTCAGCGCAGCAGCCGCCCATGCAACCCGCGCAACAGTCGGCGGGGGCGACTGTGCAGACTCCTCCCCCTGCCGTGGCTGCCTTGATCGGTCAGGGTGCTCCGGAGAAGAAGGCTCCCGTCATGAACCGGTCGAGTATCGGCGTGTCTATCAGGAATCCGCAAAAGGGAAACGAACAGCCGGAGGCTGCTCATCGGACGCACACCGCTGCCACACCCGTGGAGGAAGATTTTATCTTCAACGAGCGCGACCTGACATACTACTGGCATGAATATGCCGCCCAGCTTCCTGTGGAGCAGAAAGCAATGGCCGCCCGCTTGCAGACCATGAAGCCTAAGTTGCTCAGCGATACGGTGTTCGAGATTCTGATAGATAACGAGATTGCCGCAAAGGACTTTACGGCCCTGGTTCCTGAGATTCAGGAGTTCCTGCGTTCGCGCCTGAAGAATAGCAAGGTGCAGATGACGGTACGGGTCAGTGAGGCCAAGGAAGTGGTTCGCGCTTACGGCCGGGTGGAGAAGTTCCAGCTGATGGCTCAGAAAAACGATGCATTGTTGCAGTTAAAGGAAGCTTTCGGGTTAGAGTTTAGTTAATAGCTTTCCAGGGCGTCCGCTCAATAATCTCTACATAGTTTATTGCCCTGAGAGTCATAATTGTAGGTGTAAACCTGCACTTAAAGAGGCCGACGGCCTCCAAGCAATAGCGTGGGGCATCGCCCCACGAACTAATAATCTCTCACACTAAGCCCTGAACCAACGGTCGACGTAGTCAAAGGGTGTAAGCCATATTCCTCTTGCACCCCTTCAGGGTGCATTATGGTGTGTCCAAGGTTCGTAGGGCGATGCCCTACGCTAGTGCTCTAAGGCCGTTGGCCTTTAAATGAGGAAAATGCTGTAAAGTTTATTGAGCGGATGCCCTGATAGCTGTGTCGGGTTGACACAGATTTTGTTTTTCTGTTTTTACTTACACGGTTACACTCTTTTTTACTTAATGGTCTTATAAACAGCTCGATAGACCGTGCAAGATAAATATATATTTACATCTTACTTGCACGCTTACTTACACAGTTACACTGGTGCGGTCAAAGGTGTAAACTCAGATCCGGAAGAGTCTTTG
>JAVBUC010000047.1:0-53113 GCA_031555765.1 Bacteroides sp.
ATCATAATAGGCCACTGTCCGTATACTGTTATCCATGGTAAGTCCATTCGGATTGGTTGTTTCCACCGTAGGACTACCCCGGTAAATATAATTCTGATTGCCAGATAGTACAAGGTCGCTCTGGGCGGAGATTCTGTTCTGTGCCATGGCAGCGAGAACAAATAATAAATATATTCTTTTCATATTCTTCTGCGTATTAGTTTCTGAATTGATACTTATAACTGTCAAGAATCCATTTCGAACTGGTGCCGCCGGCTTTCTTCTGTTCGATGGAAGTATCTTTCAATCGTCCGTAAGCATCATACGTATAATACGTGCTTACTCCTTGAGAGTCGGTCGTCCGGGTGATGCCGATAAGCGGCTTGTACTCGTATGTTGTGATATGGACATTCAGTGCATTCAGTTTGGTGCGTAAGTCCGCATCCTGAGCTACAGAGAACGAAGTACCTGCTGCCAGCGTGTTGATATACGTCTGTGTGAGTTTCTCTTTCACTTTCGCATATGTCTCTCCTTCTATTTTGGCAATGACGTACTGGTACTTGTATCCCCATAAGTAGACCTCTTTACGGGTATCATCGTAGGTAATGCTTTGCGGATTCCCGTAGGAATTATGATCGGCATACTTCACCCGGGTATCCAGAAGAGACGTACGTTTGTTTATTTGTATACTTCCTACCACCGGCATGGGCACTCCGGCAGGTTGGATGTACATTGTGCGGGTATCTTCCAGTTTCTTATCTCCGAGGTATTTCTCCTCTTTCACTACAGGCGAAAGCATGTTCTTGCTTTTCATGGTCTGCGATACAGCATCGGTCAGGTCGAAAGGGTAGTACAGCTTGGTATTGAATATCTCTCCTTTGGAGGTTGTTAGCTTGGTTTCTTTCAGATAGCCGTCGGCATCATAAACGAAACTCTTGGACGTGAAAACCGAGTTTAGTCCATTATTGTCATACACAGTTCTGATTTCAGCTACAGGATAAAATGAGTAGAAGTATGTCTTATTGATCTGGTCGAACAAACCTCCTACACTATGATAAGAAACTGCATATTTGCTGAATCGATCCGTACCGCTCCGATATCTATATTCAAGCCTTTCTACCACCTTATGGTTGGACGTATAATGCTCCTGCCTCTGGATTAACCCCCGCTCTTTGGAGCAGTCCTGGGCTAATCTATAGAAATATTTCCCATGATTATTGGGTGTGAAGTTGGAGAACCGGTTGATAAATTTATCATCTTCAAAGCGGTCGGGATTCGTGGCATAATCAGTGAATTGGGTCACGGTATACGGCCCGGTAAATCCCTTGGGAGTTTCCACATGTATATAGAAGCCGTATGGGTTCACCTTCACATAGTATAGCTCGTATTCACCTGGCGGCAATCCCAGCACAGGGTACTGGGGCTTATCCCCCGAAATAGAGACAGTCTTTTTCACTTGTCCGTTCTGCTTTATATACAAGGTAGCACTACCACTGGTCATCATTCCGCGAATGGTCCATTTTTCGGTTCCTTTGAGGAGGTATACACTGCCCAGATAGGTTTCCCCTGTCGTTGTTTGAGGCACCGGTGATGTAAAGACCTTAAGTCCGCCGGTTTCGTTTTCAACCATCGTTTCGATGACATTACTATACACTACATGGTCTTTCTCATAAGAAGGAATATTCATAGCTGTGCTTGAATAGTTTATGGTAGGAGTGGCCAGTGTACGCACAGCATTATTTAGAATCACATAATAGTGTACATACATGTAGAGAGGATAATCAGTCAGTACACCACTGCTCAACTCACTCGTTTTAGATACCGAATACCCGAAAGCTGTTTTTTTACTGCTCTTACCGTCGTAATAGGTTATGGTCTTTACCCGCGCCCCGCCTGCCGGCGTATTCGCTGCAACATCGACTAACCTGGGTTTGAACTGGTTGGCAGCCACCCTGACAAGCTTCTTCGAGTAGGTGTGATTCTCGTATTCAATGGTTGCCGTACCACCTGTCGGATATGTAATTTGAGTGATTAGTCCCGCATCAACCCCGGTAGTTCCCGGATCTCTTTCCGACGAGCCATACGCAAAATCACCATTGGAGTATATGGTTATTTCCGGAATGGGCCAGTTATTTGGGTTTCTGTTACGCCAGAAGTTCCAATGGTCGATGTCGGAAGTCCGCGGATCAGGGAAATTATACGCGAGGTTGTTGCTGAAGGTGTATGTTTCGCCTTGCGCCAAAGTTACTTTGTTCAAGAAAAAACGGGAAGCTTTGTACCCGCCATATTGATAGCGTAAAGAGACCTTTTTGGTGGACTTATTGTCGAAAGATGCGACAATAGAGTCGAGCATAGCCCCACTTGTAGCCGGTAACCGGCCTACCATAGCAGCATCATGGGGTTCTTTTCCCGCTTGTCTTGGCGAATAATGAAACTTCAGCTTTTGATTCCGGGTAGTGATTTCATCGATCAACGCTATCTTTGTCAGATTATAGGTGTACGCTCCTCCTCTTGAATTGTTGTTGTGATGGAATGCTGTTCCATCCCACTTTAATTCGTTCACTGTTACATCTAACGCGTACAAGGTTGAAAAAACAAAATTCTTACTACAGCTATACACTGCCGCCGTATTCATCTTATCGATTATAAATGACGGATTCGCATTGTATTCAGAAGGTATGGCATGATATTTTATATCCATTACTTCTCCATTGGGAGCCACAGCCTTATACAGATGAAATGCCGTAATAATAGTCGTAGCAGAGCCGCTGGTTTTATAACTCAACGTATATTCCATATTGTCCCTGGAACCACCGAACCAATACACATAACCGTCGTCCGTAGTAATTTTCAGGATGGTAGGCTTGGATGGGCCACTCTCATAATATTGATACCCGGAGAGGTCTACCTTGTATTTTCCCCCACTATTCGACATGACTATGGCTTGTCCGTCCATGCCAATCATAAACTTACCGGAGTGTTTACCGAAGCTGAAATGATAGATATCGGAGGATATTTCCACTCCGCTGTCTTTGAAATAATAGCCTCCACCCAGTTCTGAGGCGTATTGAGAGGGATTATTAAAAAATACAGTCTGATCATAACGCAGATTATCTCTGATGATGTGAAGAAACCCTTTCTTGCCTAAGAGATTATCCTTGTCCTGATCGTCGGGCATTCCTTTAACTTCCCGGTAGATAGCTCCTCCGGCTGCCAGCGACCAGTTAAGTCCTACGCTACTTTCTGCTTTGGCAGGCATAAAGCCGCTCGAATTGTATTGGATGCCAATGGGCATATCAAAGGGCGTTTCGTTGAGGTCCAACAAGGGGATATTCAGATCGAGCCGACCCGAATTCTTGGCCACCGGCACATGATCATACCGGATTATATCCGCTGCCTGGGGCGAGCGAATAGCCAAATCATATTTGTTTTGAGCTTTCGCATGGAGGAAAAGCCCAAGAGATAAGATGAAGCATAAATATGTTTTCATATCTTGAATTTTTAATGGATAATGTATAAATGATTCTTTTGTGGAAGAGAGTCGGTATCCCCTCCCCGGTACCAAGGGAGAGGAATACCTTACTCATTTTGGATTATAAATTCAGGGAACTGCCACCAATGGCACCCAATACAGCCGAAGCGACTGCGATAATCACTTTCAGGATCGTGTCCCAAACGGATTTCTTCATGACTCGTACACCTCCTTTCGGTACATTAAATAGGTTAGTTACCCGGAGTTACATGCGTTGATTGCATTTCTCCACTTCGCACTTCTTGGCCAATGCTTTGCCCAGTTCTTCCTTGAGCGCAAATAGCTCTGCGTGCATCTCTTTCACCTTGATACTCAGCTCGAAGTAGTCCTTCAACGCTTTCTCCAATTGCTCGGCAAGGAAGCCATACTGAGCGATGATCAGTTCGGTGAACTCCGTCATCTCCCGGGTGTCTTTCCTGCGCAGAAAGGGCAGGATGACTACCAGGCATTCCAATGCCTTCTCAAAAAACTGTTTCATGGTTTTTCTTCATTTAGTGAATGGAAAGAGAGAGAGGGGCTTAAATACTAGGGTCTACGATGGGATCTTCGTCCTCATCGGGATCGGGCGTTTTGTCATCCGGAGTAGGAGTTTCATCGTCCGGCTTGGGGGTTTCGTCGTCCTTGTCGGGCACCGGTGTTTCGTCGTCTTTATCGATACGGGATGCATCTCTGAAGACCAACCCTTCGGTACGGGTAGTGGCACCGGCATTCAGGCGGATATCCTTATGGGCCCGGAAACAGATGCGCAAACCCTCTATATGTGCCGAGGTGAACTCCTCAGGATTCTCCACTCCCTGACTCTGCAAGGAAATGAAGAAAACACCTAAGCCTTTGATGTTGACCAGCCGACCACCAGTCAGTGTCTTCTTCAGTAGCTTGCGAAAGTTTTTCAATACACTGAATATATCCCCCTCACTCAAACCGGAACTTTCACTTAAGTCTCTTGCAAACTCTTCAAGAGTGGCAGGATGGTTGTAGCGGTATGTCACCGATGGGTATGCCTTCTTTACTGAGTCTTTCTTTGTTGGGTCACTCAGTCGGACCACTTTTTTGTACACGATTGCCATACATTTTTTTTTGTTGATGATTAATACTAATTGATTTGTCTTGCTAACGTTAACGATGCAAATATCAGGAAGCTTTTCCGAAGGTGGCGTGACAAGGGTACAGGCTACTGTGGCTGGGGAAAACGGGGATTTTAGGGGCAAAACCGTGACAAAATGATCTATTAAACCGGAAAAATATTTGCATATTAGGCGGATTTTATATCTTTAGAGGGAACATTCATGGACTTTGGGGCAGCTGAGACATTGCCCACTTAAGGTTTGTAGGGATTATTTACACGAAAACGACGTTAGCCTTCACTCCCTCCACCTAAGCCAATAAGGAGGAGTGTAAAAAACCAAGACTAACGCATGGTAACCGTAACTATTCCTATAAAAACACACCTGGCTAACTTTATGAAGGTCAGATACAAGAACTGCATGGAGGACGGGGTCATTCGCTTGTCCCCCAGATCGCAGCTCTACCAGGTGTTGCTGGAATTAACGGAGAAAATGCCTAAGAATGCTTCCGGTCGCCAGGTAGGAAACCTAACCCTGGCACTTCCCTGTCCCGACATAGGAAAATCACCCAAGACCCACAATTACCTCAGTGACAAAAGCATCCGTATACTGGAGAAAGAAATCAAAAACGAAATGCTGAGGGTCTTCGTTCGGGAGGTCGACAGAAAGAGATACAAAGAAGGGATAGCCGTTGAAAAGACAATATACCAATTCATAAAGGAGTATAATCTGGTAGGCGTTACGGAAGAGGCTCTCAAAAGATTTTATTACCGCTTGAAGGAAAAGGAGGAAGAAGACCGGCTGAGGGGATGGGAGTAAGAGATATATGCTACACCGGCATGGGCGAGAGTTTCACTTTGTCATTCTTGACACTCTGTCAATTCAGAGGCCTTCTGCTTGCGTTGTTTGCGGCGAAGATACCGTTAGGGCCAAAAAATCGCAAGGAAAACACGACATGAGTTTTCATTTAGACATCCATATTGTCTTTTTTCAATCATATTAATCTGTTTTATTCCCGAATAGCGATATATTTAACATAAATACGGACTGCAACAGTTCTATTTAACACCATGTTTCTTCACTGTTTTCCACTGCAAATAGCACAAAAATCAAAAAATCTCAACACAGCCTTCGAATGTTTAAAACATCGGGGTCGAATGTTTAAAACATCCGACCCCGATGTTTTAAACATTCGAGGCTTATCATTCCTTGTTCCGAAGTTATTCTTTGCTCCCAAAAACGTATATTTATACAATTAAGCCAATCAAAACAAGGTTTTTCTGTATTTTATTGCGGATATTTATGCGCGCAATCTTCTATTTACATGATTTTTGTAGAATAACGAGTTAGCACGAAGCTTAGAATCCATACTTTTTGTTAGTACAACGGGGTAATCGCCAACAATATGCAATTCAACAAGCAGGCGCAAGATATTTAAAATTACACCAACGAAAGTTTACCAACGAGAGATAGTCTCAACTTTTTCGTAACTTTGCAACGTTTTGATCAACAACAAGAAACAATGGAGTTTTCATACGACGTACTTGTAATAGGTGGCGGGCACGCAGGATGCGAAGCCGCAACGGCTGCTGCCAACCTGGGATCGCGCACGTGTCTCATCACCATGGATATGAACAAGGTGGGACAGATGAGCTGCAACCCGGCCGTGGGCGGGATTGCCAAAGGACAGATCGTGCGGGAAATCGACGCGCTCGGCGGACAGATGGGACTGATCACGGACCGGACTGCTATACAGTTCCGCATACTGAACCGGTCGAAAGGACCGGCCATGTGGAGTCCACGCGCACAGTGCGACCGGGAAAAGTTTATCTGGGCCTGGCGGGAAGTGATGGACCAAACGCCTAACCTCCATATATGGCAGGATACGGTACGGCATATCCTCGTTGAAAACGGGGAGATTGTGGGGGTAACTACGTTCTGGGGAGTGACTTTCCGGGCGAAATGTGTGGTGCTCACCGCCGGTACGTTCCTCAACGGATTGATGCACGTAGGCAAAACGATGCTTCCCGGCGGACGTATGGCGGAGCCTGCTTCGTATGAATTGACCGAATCCATCGCCCGGCACGGCATTACCTTCGACCGGATGAAGACGGGAACTCCCGTACGCATCGACGGACGAAGTGTGCACTATGACCTGATGGATACGCAGGATGGTGAGAACGATTTTCATAAGTTCTCGTTCATGGACACCAGCGTGCGCCACTTGAAGCAACTCCAATGCTGGACTTGCTATACCAACGAGGAAGCACACAGCATTCTGCGCGACGGATTGCCTGATTCTCCCCTTTTCAACGGGCAAATCGTGAGTATCGGTCCGCGCTACTGCCCCAGTATAGAGACGAAGATCGTGACCTTCCCGGACAAAGAACAACACCAACTGTTCCTGGAACCGGAGGGGGAAACTTCGCAGGAATTGTACCTGAATGGTTTCTCTTCGTCGCTTCCTTTGAATATACAGATTGCTGCCCTGAGGAAGATACCTGCTTTCAAGGACTTGGTGATCTACCGTCCGGGCTACGCCATCGAGTATGATTTCTTCGACCCTACGCAACTGAAACACTCGTTGGAATCGAAGATTATTCGCAATTTGTTCTTCGCCGGGCAGGTGAATGGAACCACCGGATACGAGGAAGCCGGCGGACAAGGTCTCATCGCAGGTATCAATGCGCATATCAATTGTCACGGCGGGGAACCGTTCACCTTGGCACGCGATGAAGCATATATCGGCGTATTGATCGATGATTTGGTCACTAAAGGTGTCGACGAACCGTATCGGATGTTTACCTCGCGCGCGGAATACCGCATCTTGCTTCGCATGGACGATGCTGATATGCGCCTTACTGAACGGGGCAGGAAGTTGGGATTGGTGAAGGAAGACCGGTACGCTCTTTGGAAGAGCAAGCGCGAAAGTATCGGTGGAATCGTGGAATTTTGCCAAAACTACTCCGTAAAACCGGCATTAATCAACGATGCGCTGGAGGCATTGGGAACTACGCCCCTGCGCCAGGGATGCAAATTGATCGACCTGATCAATCGCCCGCAGGTGACATTGGAGAATATCGCTCAATACATTCCTGCGCTTCAACGGGAATTAAACAAGGTGACCGAGCGAAAGGAAGAGATCATCGAAGCAGCGGAAATACAGATCAAGTACCAAGGATACATTGATCGCGAGCGGATGATAGCCGATAAATTGGCCCGTTTGGAGAACATCAAGATCAAAGGGAAGTTCGATTACGACTCCATCCAGTCGCTCTCTACGGAGGCGCGGCAGAAGCTGAACAAGATCGATCCCGAAACCCTTGCCCAGGCCAGCCGCATTCCGGGCGTGTCGCCCAGCGACATCAACGTGTTGTTAGTGCTTTCGCAGGCGAGTAGTAAATAGCAATGTTTCACGTGAAACAAAATCTTTAAAAAGTTATATTAAAACACTGGTTATGAGCAAAGAAACACTCAAACAAAACATTCGGGAGATTCCCGATTTCCCTATCCCTGGTATATTGTTCTACGATGTCACTACCTTATTCAAGGACCCGGCTTGCTTGCAAGAGCTCTCGGACGTGATGTACGAGATGTACAAAGATAAAGGAATAACCAAGGTAGTAGGCATCGAATCGCGCGGGTTCATCATGGGTCCCATTCTGGCTACCCGGCTGAATGCAGGCTTTATCACCATCCGCAAGCCCGGCAAACTGCCGGCAGAAACGCTGGAAGAAAGCTATGACAAAGAATATGGAACGGACACCGTACAGATACACAAGGATGCACTCAACGAGGACGACGTGGTCCTGCTCCATGACGACCTGCTGGCTACCGGCGGGACCATGGTGGCATCGGCCAAACTGGTAAAGAGGATGCACCCGAAAAAGATATTCGTCAACTTCATCATTGAGTTGAAAGAACTGAACGGACGGGCTGCTTTCGGAGACGACATTCAGATAGATTCCATATTGAAACTTTAAATAGTGATTAACGGTTAGTGATTAGTGATAAGCTTCTGTGCGCCACTAACCACTAATCACTAAACACTATATTATGTCTGATCTCAGCGAATACCTGAAAGGGATAGTGGCCAATCTTCCCGAGACTCCCGGCATCTACCAATACCTGAATGCCGAGGGGACTATCATCTATGTGGGGAAGGCTAAGAGCCTGAAGCGGCGCGTGTACTCCTATTTCAGCAAGGAACACGAGCCGGGCAAGACGCGTGTGCTTGTGAGCAAGATTGCTGATATCCGCTACATCGTGGTGAATTCGGAAGAGGACGCTTTGTTGCTGGAAAACAACCTGATTAAGAAGTACAAGCCCCGCTACAATGTTCTCCTGAAGGACGACAAGACCTATCCATCCATCTGTGTGCAGAACGAATACTTCCCGCGGGTATTCAAAACCCGGAAAATCATTCGCAACGGTTCATCGTACTACGGGCCTTACAGCCACATGCCTTCCATGATGGCGGTACTGGACCTCATCAAGCAGTTGTACCAGCGGCGTACGTGCAACCTTAACCTCACCCCGGAGAATATCAGGGCGGGGAAGTTCCAGGTATGCCTGGAATATCACATCAAGAACTGCGCAGGGCCGTGCGTGGGATTGCAGTCGCACGAGGACTACATGAAGAACATTGCCGAGATCAAGGAGATCCTGAAAGGGAATACACAGGATATCAGCCGGAAACTGCTGGAACAAATGCAGGAATTATCGGCCGGAATGAAGTTCGAGGAAGCGCAAAAGGTCAAGGAGAAATACCTTTTGGTGGAAAACTACCGGGCCAAGTCGGAAGTAGTCAGCTCGGTGCTGCACAACATCGACGTATTCTCCATCGAGGAAGACGACACGAATTCGGCTTTCATCAACTACCTGCACATCACCAACGGGGCTGTGAACCAGGCATTCACCTTCGAGTACAAGAAGAAGTTGAACGAGACCAAAGAGGAGCTGCTCATGCTGGGTATTGTGGAGATGCGGGAACGGTACAAGAGCGAATCGCGCGAAATCATCGTGCCGTTCGAACTGGATATCGAACTAAACAACGTGACTTTCACCATCCCGCAACGGGGCGATAAAAAGAAGTTGCTGGAGCTCTCTCAACTCAATGTAAAGCAGTACAAGGTAGACCGGATGAAGCAATCGGAAAAGCTCAACCCGGAGCAGCGTAGCATGCGCCTGATGAAGGAGATACAGCAGGAACTTCACCTCGCGAAACCGCCCATGCAGATCGAATGTTTCGACAACTCCAACATACAGGGAAGCGATGCGGTGGCGGCTTGCGTGGTATTCAAAATGGCCAAACCATCGAAGCAGGATTACCGGAAATACAACATCAAAACGGTGGAGGGAGCGGACGATTACGCCTCCATGCGGGAGGTAGTGAAACGACGCTACGGACGTGCCATCGAGGAGCAAACACCCCTACCCGACCTCATCATTACGGATGGTGGAAAAGGACAGATGGAGGCCGTGCGGCAAGCCTTGGCAGAACTGAACCTCGACCTGCCCATTGCCGGATTGGCTAAGGACCGGAAGCACCGTACATCGGAACTTCTGTTCGGTTTTCCTGCACAGACCATCGGCCTGAACCAGCGCAGCCCGCTATTCCGCTTACTGGAGCAGATACAGGACGAGGTACACCGGTTCGCCATCACTTTCCACCGCGATAAACGCAGCAAACGGCAGGTAGCGTCGGCATTGGACAGCATCAAAGGTGTTGGAGAGAAGACTAAATCATTGTTGCTCAAGGAGTTCAAGAGCGTAAAACGCATCAAGGAAGCCTCCATAGAGCAGCTTACGGCCGTCGTTGGTGAGGCCAAAGCCAAAATCATCAAGGAATCGCTCAGCGAATAAAAAGAGATATTCACCACAGAGTCGCACAGAGTTCCACAGAGTTTTTTAGACAAATGAACATAAGAACAAAATTGACGAACAACCTGTCCTCTTAATGGATAAAAGAACAAAACTCTGTGGAACTCTGTGTGACTCTGTGGTGAAATAAAAAACCTGAAAGTTCGAGGCAAACTATCAGTTATTTCGTACATTTGCCCTTCTGAACAACAGAAAAAGAGATGAGAGTAGTGATACAACGGACGGCACATGCCTCAGTGACCATCAACGGACAATGCAAATCGCGCATCGGCAAGGGAATGTTGATCCTTGCGGGCTTCGAAGATGCTGATAGTCAGGAAGATATAGACTGGATTTGCAAGAAAATAGTCAACTTGCGCATCTTCGACGACGAACAGGGCGTGATGAACCGGTCGATACTGGAGGATGGAGGTGACATACTGGTTATCAGCCAGTTCACACTGCACGCATCGACCAGGAAAGGCAACCGGCCCTCATATATCAAGGCTGCCAAACCCGACACCGCTATCCCACTCTACGAGCTGTTCTGCCGGGAACTAAGCCTCGCACTGGGGAAAGAGATCGGTACAGGTGAGTTCGGTGCCGACATGAAAGTGGAACTCCTGAACGATGGTCCGGTAACCATCTGCATGGATAGCAAAAACAGGGAATAATGACGATAGAAGAAGCCCAACAACAGGTGGATCAATGGATCCGGACGTACGGCGTACGCTATTTCAGCGAGCTGACCAACATGGCCATTCTGACCGAAGAGGTGGGCGAACTGGCACGCGTCATGGCCCGGAAATACGGCGACCAGTCGTTCAAAGCCGGAGAGAAAGAGAACATCAGCGAAGAGCTGGCAGACATCCTGTGGGTGCTGGTGTGCATAGCCAACCAGACCGGGACGGACCTCACCGAAGCCTTCGCCCAGACACTGGAAAAGAAAACCCAACGAGACAATAAAAGACATATCAATAACCCGAAATTGAGTGAGCATGGAAATGAATGACCCCCGCCCAGACAAGTACGAAGCCATGTTGGCCAAGTACAATACCCAGTTGAACGACGCCGACATACAGGCCAAAGTAGCCACACTGATAGAGAAAAAAGTGGCAGAGAACAACACGGTAGCAATCAAGAAATTGCTCTTCAACTGCATCGACCTGACCACGCTGAACACCACGGACAGTGACGAAAGCGTGATGCGCTTCACCGAAAAAGTGAACAAGTTCGAAGAAACCTACCCCGACCTGAAGAACGTAGCAGCCATCTGCGTGTATCCCAATTACGCCGAAGTGGTGAAGGATACACTGGAAGTGGAGAATGTCAATATAGCCTGCGTATCGGCCGGATTCCCATCGTCGCAGACTTTCATCGAAGTAAAGGTAGCCGAGACAGCCATGGCCATCATGGAAGGTGCCGACGAGATAGACATCGTAATCTCCGTAGGCAAGTTCCTGAGCGGTGACTACGAGACTCTGTGCGACGAGATACAGGAGCTCAAGGATGTTTGCGGGGAGAAGCACCTCAAAGTAATCCTCGAAACGGGGGCTTTGCAGAGTGCTGAGAACATCAAGAAGGCCTCTCTCCTCTCCATCTACGCCGGAGCCGATTTCATCAAGACTTCGACCGGGAAGCAGCAACCGGCTGCCACGCCGGAAGCGGCTTACGTGATGTGCGAAGCGATCAAGGAATACTACCAGGAAACAGGGAACCTGATCGGTTTCAAACCCGCCGGTGGTATCAATACCGTACACGATGCTTTGGTGTACTACACCATTGTGAAAGAATTATTGGGAGACAAATGGCTCAACAACAAGCTGTTCCGCCTGGGAACAAGCCGACTGGCCAACTTATTGCTCTCGGATATCCTGGAGAAAGAAGTGAAGTTCTTCTGATAAAAAGGGCATCCATTCAATAGCTTTTACAAATCCTGTCAGTTCATTGCCCCAGAGGGGCATTGTGTTCGTAGCCGTGGGCGACAGCCCACGGGACGATACGTTCCCAGCTATGCGCCACGTAGTGGTGCTGTGTTTCGCATATACCTGCTAATCATCATTTTATTGGATAAGCAACCAGACGGCACCACTACGTGGCGCGTAAATGGAGGGACACTATCCCGTGGGCTGTCGCCCACGGCTACGAACACAATGCCCCTCTGGGGCAATGAACTGACAGGATTTGTAAAAGCTATTGAGCGGATGCCCTGTTCTGATAACAGGGCATAAAAAGAAACTCCCCTGCTACGCTATCCATTGGGACAAGTAGCAGGGGAGTTTTTTGTATAATCAGGAAAGATTATTTGTTGCGTTCCACCAAGTAATCCAGGTACAATTCCAACGATTCATGTATCTCGGAATCAGGAAATACACGCAGCAGTTCCGATGCCTGGCGGCGGTGCTCCAGCATAGCCTCTACAGCATATTCAATGCCGCCCCGTTGTTTGGCAAAATCAATCAGCCAGGCAATTTCCTCGGCCGTAGCCGTACGCTTTTTCACGCTTTTAGCAATCGCCCGCGCCTGCTCATCACCCGTACGAAGGGCAAAGATCACCGGAAGCGTCAGTTTTCCTTCCATCATATCGTTACCGGTGGGCTTACCTATCACAGAGTTATCGTAATAATCGAAAATATCATCTTTAATCTGGAAACAGGTACCGATGTGCAACCCGAACTGACGGGCAAACTTCACTTCGTCGGGCGTTGCCCCTACCGAGAAAGCAGCCGTCGTGGTACAGGCAGCAAAAAGGGCAGCTGTCTTCTTACGGATAACCTCATAATAGACTTCTTCGGAAAATTCGGGATTACTGATATTGGAAAGTTGTAGCAGTTCGCCTTCGGAAAGCTCCTGCCCCAACCGCGAAATAGCCGCGATAATGGCATAGTTTTTCGTCTTTTCGGCATGAAGTAAGCTGGTAGCGAGCAGGTAGTCGCCAACCAAAACGGCTACATTATTGTTGAATACAGCATTGACGGAAAGTTGTCCGCGACGTTCAGTGCTCTCGTCCACCACATCGTCATGTATCAAACTGGCGGTATGAAGGAGTTCCAGGGAAACAGCCGAATAAAGTGTCTCATCCTTGGGATGCCCCAGCAAACGGGAAACCAGAAAGACGAGCACAGGACGCATCATCTTCCCATTCCGATGCCGGATATGCGATAATGCACTGTCGAGCAACGGATTAGAACCTGATAGAGAGGCTTCAAACACCTGTTTGAACTCTTCCAGCTCCTTCATTATGGGTTGTGTAATCACTGACAAATGGTCCATGCGTTCACAATTTGAGCACAAAAGTAATAATTAAAGTTTGAATACAGTATTTTTTTGTACTTTTACCATGAAAATTAGATAATTTATGAATCCAAACAATAAACTTTTCCTGCTGGATGCCTATGCGCTGATATATCGGGCCTACTACGCATTCATTAAAAATCCGCGAATTAACTCCAAAGGTTTCAATACATCGGCCATCCTGGGCTTTGTCAATACGCTGGAAGATGTACTGAAGAAAGAAAATCCTACACACATCGGTGTGGCGTTCGACCCACACGGGCCGACCTTCCGGCACGAAGCGTACGAGCAGTACAAAGCGCAACGGGAGGAGACTCCTGAGGCTATACGTCTGTCCGTACCCATCATCAAGGATATCATACGGGCTTATCACATCCCTATCCTGGAAGTGGCAGGCTTTGAGGCCGACGACGTGATAGGCACCCTGGCCACCGAAGCGGGAAGGCAAGGCATCCTCACCTACATGATGACGCCCGATAAAGATTACGGACAATTGGTAAGCGAACATGTGTTCATGTACCGACCCAAGTATGGGGATAAGGAGTTCGAAAGACTGGGCGTGGAAGAGGTAAAAGCGAAATTTGACATCCAGTCGCCTGCCCAGGTGATCGACATGTTGGGACTGATGGGCGACTCTTCGGACAATATTCCCGGCTGTCCGGGTGTAGGTGAAAAAACGGCGCAAAAGTTGGTAGCCGAATTCGGCAGCATCGAAAACCTGTTGGAACATACCGACCAACTAAAAGGAGCACTCAAAACCAAAGTGGAGGAAAACCGCGAAATGATTCTCTTCTCGAAATTCCTGGCAACCATTAAAATTGATGTGCCCATCGAGTTCGACATGGAATCGCTCGTTCGCGAACAACCGGACGAAGCCGCGCTCCGGAAAATTTTCGAGGAGTTGGAATTCCGTACCTTGATGGATCGCATCTTCAAGAAAGAGAATAGTCCGTCGACTTCGCCGGCAACCGCACCGACTTCCGGAAGGAGTCAACTTCCCTCCGCTTCCGCCGGTCCGCTCTTCGACGGGCAAGGTGACCTCTTCGAAGGCCCTTTTCCTGCCGAAAATCCCGCCCTCCCCGCAGAAGAAGCAATTGAATCGAGCCTCACAAAGTTAAGTTCTGTTAACGCAAATTATCAACTCATTGACAATGAAGCGAAAAGGACGGAATTAGTTCAAAAATTGCTTACAGCGAAAATTCTCTCGTTAGACACGGAAACCACCGGAACGGACGCCATGGAGGCCGAGCTGGTGGGGATGAGTTTTTCGACTGCCGAAAACGAGGCGTTCTATGTTCCGGTTCCCGCCGACCCAACCGAAGCGCAAAAAATTGTCAACGAGTTCCGCCCCGTCTTCGAAAATGAAGAATCAGAGAAGGTGGGACAAAATATAAAGTATGACATGCTCGTTCTCCAAAATTACGGAGTCCGGGTGAAAGGCAAACTTTTCGATACGATGGTGGCGCACTATGTGCTTCAACCGGAACTCCGGCACAACATGGATTACCTGGCCGAAATTTATCTCGGGTATCAAACCATCCACATCGAAGAACTCATCGGTCCCAAAGGAAAGGGACAAAAGAATATGCGCGACCTCCGTCCCGAGGAAGTGTACCTTTACGCCTGCGAAGATGCCGACGTCACGTTGAAGTTGCGCAACATCCTAGCTAAGGAACTGAAAGCCAACAATGCCGAGCAATTGTTCCATGAAATAGAGATGCCGCTTGTGCCGGTGTTGGTGAACATCGAAAGCAACGGAGTGCTTCTGGACACTGAAGCCCTGAAGCAGTCGTCCGAACACTTCACCCGGCAAATGCAGGAAATCGAACAAGAAATCTATGAGTTGGCAGGGTTGGAGTTCAACATTGCCTCGCCCAAACAAGTAGGAGAAGTGCTCTTCGACAAACTACGGGTCATAGACAAAGCCAAGAAGACAAAGACCGGACAGTACGTTACTTCGGAAGAATTGCTCGAAAGTCTGCGAAACCGCCACCCGGTTATTGGTAAGATATTAGAACATCGTGGGCTGAAAAAGTTGCTCGGCACCTATATAGATGCGTTGCCGCAACTCATCAACCCACATACAGGAAGGATACACACTTCCTTCAACCAGACAGTAACAGCCACCGGTCGACTGAGCTCCAGCAATCCGAACCTGCAAAACATCCCCATCCGCGATGAGAATGGGAAAGAGATACGCAAGGCATTCATACCAGACCCTGGTTGTGAGTTCTTCTCGGCCGACTATTCGCAAATAGAGCTTCGCATCATGGCACACCTCAGTGAGGACAAGAACATGATCGATGCCTTCCTCAGCGGATACGACATTCATGCCGCCACGGCCGCCAAGATTTACAAGATAGATATACAGGAAGTCACCCCCGATATGCGACGGAAAGCCAAGACGGCCAACTTCGGAATTATTTACGGAATCTCCGTCTTCGGACTGGCCGAGCGAATGAATGTGGAGCGCAAAGAAGCCAAGGAACTGATCGACGGATATTTCGAAACCTACCCGCAGGTAAAGCTCTACATGGACCAAAGCATCCGGGCAGCGCAAGAAAAAGGATATGTGGAAACCATCTTCCACCGCAAACGCTTCCTGCCGGACATCAACTCGCGCAACGCCGTGGTGCGGGGATATGCCGAGCGAAATGCCATCAACGCGCCGATACAAGGCAGTGCCGCCGACATCATCAAGGTGGCCATGGCCCGTATCTACGAACGTTTCCAGCGCGAGGGACTGCAATCCAAGATGATCCTGCAGGTACACGATGAATTGAACTTCAGCGTTCCGGCAGCCGAGAAAGAACGGGTGGAGTACATCGTTATTGACGAAATGGAGAAAGCCTACCGGATGCATGTACCCCTGAAAGCCGACTGCGGATGGGGAAATAATTGGTTGGAAGCGCATTAAAATGTGCTTCCAATCTCATTTAGGCAATAAATTATTTTCTATTTCCCTAATAATCTGATATTATTCGTACCTTTGTCCCCTGAAACAATATTAGAATAGGAATCACTAATGAGTCCACTCAATTTCACTCACATCCTGACACAGACAGTCGATGAGCTATCGGACAGCAAATCATACAAAGGACTGTTTCACCAGCACAGGGACGGCGAACCCTTGCCCTCTTCCCGCGTATTGAGCGAGATCATCGAACTGACGCGTGCGATCCTCTTCCCCGGATATTATGGAAATTCCACCATCAACAGCCGGACTATCAATTACCACATCGGAGTAAACATCGAGAAGCTGTTCGAACTGCTTTCGGAACAGATCCTTTCGGGTCTCTGCTTCCAGATAGACGACGAATGTTCCACGTGCAACGATTCGCGCCGGGAACAAGCCCTCCACCTGGCAGCCGAGTTCATCAGCCGCCTGCCGGAGATGCGCCGCATGCTGGCTACCGATGTCGAGGCTGCTTACAACGGTGATCCTGCCGCACAGAGCTTCGGGGAGGTCATCTTCTGTTACCCGGCCATCAAGGCCATCAGCAACTACCGCATTGCCCACGAACTGCTTCAGCTCGGCGTGCCTCTCATTCCGCGTATCATCACGGAGTTGGCGCACAGCGAAACAGGTATCGATATACATCCGGGAGCCAAGATAGGCAGCTACTTCACCATCGACCACGGAACGGGTGTGGTGATAGGGGCTACCAGCGTCATCGGCCACCACGTGAAGCTCTACCAGGGCGTGACACTTGGTGCCCGCAGCTTCCCGCTCGATGAAGAAGGGAAGCCCATCAAGGGAATCCTGCGCCATCCGGTTCTGGAAGACGACGTGATCATCTACTCCAACGCTACCATCCTGGGACGCATCACCATCGGCCAGGGAGCTACCGTAGGAGGTAACATCTGGGTCACCGAAAATGTGCCTGCCGGTGCCCGGATCGTACAGACAAAAGCAAAAAAATAAACGCAGACAATGCTGCATTAGAAATAATAAGTATACCACATAACTATTTTATGAGCGAACAATTTGAAATGATTGCCAAGACTTTCCAAGGACTGGAAGAGATTCTGGCAGAGGAACTTACCGCACTGGGTGCCAACGAAGTACAGATAGGACGCCGCATGGTTTCCTTCTCCGGAGATAAGGAAATGATGTACAAGGCCAACTTCTGCCTGCGCACGGCTATCCGCATCCTGAAACCCATCAAGCACTTTACCGCCAAAGATGCCGATTCTGTTTACGAACAGATCAAGGCCATCGAATGGGAAGATATTCTGGATGCCGACAAGACATTTGCTGTGGACGCTGTGGTGTTCAGCGACGAATTCCGTCACTCCAAGTTCGTTTCGTACAAGGTAAAGGATGCCATTGTGGACTACTTCCGCGAGAAAAACGGCAAACGCCCGTCGGTTCGGCTCAATAATCCGGATGTATCGCTCAATATACACATCGCTCATACCACCTGCACGCTCTCACTCGACTCGTCGGGTGAATCGCTTCACCGCAGAGGATACCGTCAGGAAGCTGTAGAAGCCCCTCTCAATGAGGTGCTGGCTGCCGGTATGATCCTGATGACAGGCTGGCGCGGAGAGACCGACCTCATCGACCCGATGAGCGGTTCGGGTACCATCCCCATCGAAGCGGCACTCATCGCCCGGAACATCTATCCGGGGGTATTCCGCAAGGAATATGCGTTTGAGAAGTGGGTGGATTTCGATCAGGATATGTTCGACAGGATCTACAACGACGATACGCAGGAACGCCCGTTCGAACATAAGATCTATGCGTACGACAACAGTCCGCAAGCCAACCAGATAGCCACCCGCAACGTAAAAGCAGCAGGCGTATCAAAGGATATCGTACTGAAAATAGCTCCTTTCCAGCAGTTCGAGCAACCGGCTGAGAAGGCCATCATGGTGACCAACCCGCCCTACGGCGAGCGCATCTCTACCAACGACCTGCTGGGCTTGTACCAGATGATCGGCGAACGGTTGAAACATGCTTTCATAGGCAACGACGCCTGGATACTCGCTTACCGCGAAGAGTGCTTCGAGCAGATCGGGCTGAAACCGAGCAAGAAGACTCCACTCTTCAACGGAGCATTGGAGTGCGAATTCCGTAAATACCAGATATTCGACGGGAAGTACAAGGACTTCAAGGGTGCAGAATCCGATGAGGAAGGTAGTACTCCGGAAGGAGAACGCTCGTACGAGAATCGCGAGCGCAGACCTTATGGTGACCGGAAACCGTTCGAACGGAAAGAGTGGACACCGAGAGGGGATTTCAATCCTCGCCGTGAAGGCGGAGAGTCTCGCTTCTCAGGTGATAGGGACCGTAACTTCTCTGGTGACCGGGAGCGTCGTTTTTCTGGCGACAGAGAGCGCAACTTCTCCGGCGACCGCAAACCTTTCGACAGAGGACAGCGCAACGAACGCATCTTCTTTGACAAGCCCCGTATCAGCAAGGACTGGGAGTCCAAAGGCGAACAAAAAGAGCACAATAATGAGAACGAAGATTAAGATTTGCACCCTGCTACTGGCTGCATGTACCCTGTATATACCGAATGCTATGGCACAGGACCTGAAAATGCCCACGCTGGAAGATGTTATCCCGGGAGGAGCGACCTATCGCTTCACGGAGGATCTCTATAACCTGCAGTGGTGGGGCGATGTGTGCATGAAACCAACCATCGACACCCTGTACGCCGTACAACCCGCCAATGGTAAGACAACGGTTGTCACCACCCGCGAGGCAGTGAACCGGGAGCTGGAAGTCCTGAAAGCAGGCATACTCCCGCACTTCTACAGCGTGGAATTCCCGTGGGCAGACCGGAAACAGATGCTTATCACACTCCCTGCCGGCTACATCGTGTACGATTGGGAAAAGAATATAGTCCTCTCCACCCAGACTACGAAAGCAAAAGTAGCCAACAAGGACTATTGCATTCCGTCCGGGCAGGTGGCTTATACCATCGGCAACAACCTCTACGTCAACGACACGGCTGTCACCAACGAACCCGAAGGGGTGGTATGCGGACAGTCGGTTCACCGCAACGAATTCGGCATTACGAAAGGTACTTTCTGGAGTCCGAAAGGAACTCTCCTGGCCTTCTACCGCATGGACGAACGCATGGTGACGCCATACCCGCTGGTAGACATCACCGCCCGCATCGCTGAGCTGAACAATATCCGTTACCCGATGGCAGGCATGACCAGCCACCAGGTAACCGTCGGCATTTACAATCCGGGCAATGGGAATACGGTATACCTGCAAGCAGGCGATCCTACCGACCGCTATTTCACGAATATCAGTTGGGCACCCGACGAGAAAACCATCTACCTCATCGAGCTGAACCGCGACCAGAACCACGCCAAACTCTGCCAATACAATGCGGAAACAGGCGAGCTGATGGCTACCCTCTTCGAGGAGACACATCCCAAATACATCGAACCGCAACACCCCATCGTATTCCTGCCGTGGGACAGCACACAGTTCATCTACCAGAGTGAACGAGACGGGTTCAACCACCTGTACTTGTACAACACCCAGGGCAAGCTGCTGAAACAACTGACTTCGGGCAACTGGTTGGTCCAGGAACTCCTCGGTTTCGATGCTAAGAAGAAAGAACTTATCATCGCCTCTACGGAGAACTCACCGCTGCAAACCAACCTGTTCCGGGTGAACATGAAGAGCGGCAAACGTACTCCTGCCGGCGCATCCGAAGGTGTACACCGCGCCTCTCTGAGTGCATCGGGCACCTACCTCATCGATACCTACTCCTCCCCTGCCGTTCCGCGCAACATCGACCTCGTGGACATGCAAAAAGGGAAGAGCATCCGCCTGCTTACCGCTGCCAATCCCTACCAAGGGTTCCGCATGCCCACCGTAGAAACGGGCACGCTCAAAGCAGCTGATGGAGTGGCCGACCTCTATTACCGCATCACCAAACCGGCCGATTTCGACCCTACCAAGAAATACCCCGCCATCGTCTATGTGTATGGCGGCCCGCATGCCCAGATGATCACCAACAGCTTCATGAACGGTATGCGCGGTTGGGACATCTACATGGCCAACAAAGGATATATCCTCTTCACGCTCGACAACCGGGGAAGCTCCAACCGCGGTATGGAGTTCGAGAACATCATCTTCCGCCAACTCGGCATCGAAGAAGGCAAGGATCAGGTGAAGGGAGCCGAATACCTGCAAAGCCTCCCCTACGTGGACGGCAGTCGCATCGGTGTACACGGATGGAGTTTCGGCGGACACATGACTACCGCGCTGATGCTTCGCTACCCGGATATCTATAAGGTGGGTGTAGCCGGAGGTCCGGTCATCGACTGGAGCTACTACGAAATTATGTACGGCGAACGCTACATGGATAGCCCGCAGAGCAACCCGGAAGGCTACGAACAAGGCAACCTCAAGAACCTCGCCGGCAACCTGAAAGGGCGTCTGCTCATCATCCACGATGACCATGACGATACCTGCGTGCCGCAACATACCCTCTCGTTCATGAAAGCCTGCGTCGATGCACGCACGTACCCCGACCTGTTTATCTATCCGGGGCATAAGCACAACGTAGCCGGTCGCGACCGGGTGCACCTGCACGAGAAGATAACCCGTTATTTTGAAGACAATTTATAATTATAACTTATCTCCGACATGAAAGTATTACTATTAGGATCGGGCGGACGTGAACATGCCATGGCATGGAAGATTGCACAAAGCCCCAAAGTAGAGAAATTGTACATTGCCCCCGGTAACGCGGGAACAGCCTCGGTAGGCGAAAATGTAGACATCAAGGCTACCGACTTCGAGGCACTGAAAGTATTTGCACTCGAAAGAGAAATCGATATGATTGTAGTAGGACCGGAAGATCCCCTGGTACAAGGTATATTCGACTTCTTCAAAAGCGATATCACCACCAAGGAAATAGCCATCATCGGCCCGTCGCAGAAAGGTGCACAGCTGGAAGGAAGCAAGGAGTTTGCCAAAGGGTTCATGGAACGTCATAACATCCCCACAGCACGCTACCAGAGCGTTACCGCCGAAACCATCGACGAAGGACTGGCTTTCCTCGAAACACTCAATGCCCCGTACGTGCTGAAAGCCGACGGACTGTGTGCCGGCAAGGGTGTACTGATCCTGAACACGCTGGAAGAGGCGCAGAAGGAGCTGAAAGAGATGCTGGGCGGCATGTTCGGCGACGCTTCGGCCACGGTGGTGATCGAAGAATTCCTCACCGGTATCGAGTGCTCGGTATTCGTGCTGACCGACAGTGAGCACTACAAGGTATTGCCGGTAGCCAAAGACTACAAACGCATCGGCGAGGGCGACAAAGGACTCAACACCGGCGGTATGGGAAGCGTAAGCCCCGTTCCGTTTGCCAACGATGTGTTCATGGAGAAGGTACGCGAACGGATCATCGAACCGACCATCAACGGATTGAAGGAAGAAAACATCTTGTACAAAGGCTTCATCTTCCTCGGCCTGATCAACGTGCAGGGCGAACCGATGGTCATCGAATACAACGTACGCATGGGCGACCCGGAAACAGAGAGCGTGATGCTCCGTATCCAGAGCGATATCGTCGACCTGTTCGAAGGAGTGTACCACGTGAACCTCGATACGAAAACCATGATTATCGACCCCCGCACGGCGGTTTGTGTCATGATGGTAAGTGGCGGTTATCCGGAAGCCTATCAGAAAGGCTACCCCATCACAGGTTTCAATCTGGCCGAGATGACCGACAGCCTCCTGTTCCACGCCGGTACCACGGTAAAGGAAGGACGTGTGGTCACCGACGGAGGCCGCGTCATGGCTGTTTGCTCCTATGGAGAAACCAAGCAAGAAGCCCTGGAGCAGTGCTACAAGGTGACCGATATGATCAGTTTCGACGATAAGAACTTCCGCCGCGACATCGGCTTCGACTTGTAATATGCGGAGACGAAGCATACAAACCCGATTCACTACAGGCAGGTTCACCCTGCCCGTAGTAGTCTTAATCTGCATCCTCTTTTGCGGAGTGGGCAATGTATTGTTCTTCCCCTATCCCACCGAAGAAATCACGTATCCGCTGTGGAAAAGCATCTACGGACTACTCCCGCCCTGGGGCATCCCGATGCTCAGCTTCGTGCTTTTCGCCTTCACCGGCTATTCCCTGATCGAGCTCAACAACCGGTTCAGCATTATAGGCATCCGGGCATCCGTGCAAACATCGCTCTACCTGATGCTCATCACAGCCATACCGCATCTCTACTCACTGCATGCCGGTAGTGTGACTGCCCTTTTCCTGCTCTTGTCCATCCATTTCCTGTTCAAGACTTACCAGGCACACCGCTCATCGGGCAACCTGTTCCATTCCTTTGCCTTTCTGGGCATAGGGAGTCTCTTCTTTCCGCAGATTACCCTCCTGATACCTTTCTGGTGGATAACCGCCTATCGGTTCCAGTCGCTGACCTTCCGCAGTTTCTGTGCTACGCTGGTAGGCTGGAGCTTCCCGTACTGGTTCTTGTTCGGATATGCTTTCTTCCATCAGAAGATGGAGCTGTTCTACCAGCCATTCATCGAGTTGGCCAACTTCCACCCCATCGACTTTAAAGGCTATATCCAGCTATGGGAGATGGGCACTTTAGGCTTTATCGCCTTGTTGTTCATCGTCAGCACCCTGCACTGCTTCATCGCAGGTTACCGCGACAAAATACGCACCCGTGTGTACCTTACCGTCCTGATGCAAGTAGGGTTCGCGCTGTTCCTGCTGGGAGCATTGCAGCCGGCACACTTCGAAGAGATTATTCCTTCACTCCTGGTGGTGGTCAGCATACTCTCCGCCCATTTCTTCGGTCTGACCAACAGCCGTACATCCAACATATTCTTTATTGCCACACTGGTCCTACTTATTCTTTTATACGCATTTAATATATGGACGCTTTTTTAGAAACACTCACTCAACTGCTTATCGACTGGGGTTATTGGGGAGCATTCATTGCCTGCTTGTTGGCAGGCAGCATCGTGCCCTTTACCTCGGAAGTGATCGTGATTACGCTGATCGAACTCGGACTGGACCCCATACTCTGCCTGCTGTTTTCTACCTTGGGAAACACCGTCGGCGGGATGACTTGTTACTACATGGGGCACTTGGGAAAGATAGACTGGATAGAGAAATACCTCAAAGTAAAGAAAGAAAAGGTAGACAAGATGCAAGTGTTCCTGCAAGGGAAAGGTGCCTTGATGGCTTTCTTCAGCTTCCTGCCTTTCTTTGGCGAGGTGATAGCCATCACCCTGGGATTCATGCGGAGCAACGTATGGCTCACCACCCTCTCCATGTTTACCGGTAAACTGATACGTTACATCCTGATATTGCTGGCTGTAGAAGGCGTCATCGACATGGTGTGGCGATAAGGAGAATGACAGATGGAAAGAATCATTGAACGAACAGACGACGGGAGTGCCACGCTCTTCGTACCTGCCCTGAACGAGCATTACCACTCGGTGAAAGGAGCACGTACCGAATCGCAGCACATCTTCATAGACATGGGGCTGGAAGCGTCGGAAGCCGCAGAACCCCGCGTCCTGGAGATAGGCTTCGGCACAGGCTTGAATGCATTGCTTACGCTGGAAGCTGCCGGGGAGAGCCAACGGAAAGTACATTACACCGGTGTGGAGCTGTACCCGCTTGCGTGGGACACCATCGAGCAACTGGGTTACAGTGACCATCCGCTGTTCAAAACATT
Organism: Bacteroides sp.; assembly: GCA_031555765.1. Lineage (GTDB taxonomy): Bacteria > Bacteroidota > Bacteroidia > Bacteroidales > Bacteroidaceae > Bacteroides. The sequence continues at coordinate 24,427 of JAVBUC010000047.1, forward strand.
ACACACCGCACCCTGGGGAGAAGATGTGGAAATCACCCCCTACTTCACCCTGAATAAGCTGGAAGAAGATATCACCGCACCGGCTAATCACTTATCACTACTCACTAACCCCTGTTACGATCTGGTTTACTTCGATGCTTTTGCGCCCGAAAAACAACCTGAGATGTGGTCGCAAGAACTATTTACACAAATTTATGTTATAATGAATAAAGGAGGTATCCTCACCACTTACTGTGCCAAGGGTACCGTCCGCCGGATGTTGCAATCGTCGGGATTCGTTGTGGAACGCCTCCCTGGTCCTCCCGGTGGTAAACGAGAAATTATAAGAGCACAAAAAAATCTTTAGTTATCAGTTAATATGAAGAAATGCGCTATCTATGCATGCCTATTGTTGCTGGCCGGTTGTGTAGCCCGGTCTGGGAAAAGTGATAAGCCAGTCATCACGGTAACCATCGAAGCACAACGCTACTTTGCCGAGGGCGTTGCCGGCGACAAATTTGCAGTCGAATGCCTGGTTCCGAAAGGTACCAGTCCCGAGACGTACGATCTCACCACTTATCAGTTGGAAAACCTGAATAAAAGCCGGGCATACCTGCGCATAGGCTTCATCGGCGTGGAGCAGACGTGGGGCAAGCGAATGGTGGAGAATGCACCGAAACTGGATGTATTCGATACGTCGCGGGGCATCAACCTGATCTTTGAAGCAGGACATTCCCACGGCAACCATCACCACGTGGGGAGTGCCGACCCGCATATATGGAACTCAGCTACCAATGCCATCATCCTGACCAACAATACGTACCAGGCTCTCAGCACGCTGGACCCTGGCAACGAACCTTATTACGCTGCCCGCCGGGACTCGCTTTGCGAACGTATCCGCCAGACGGACGTTGCCATTCGAAAGGTGCTGGCTTCGCCCGGTACATCCCGTAGCTTTATGATTTACCACCCGGCTCTCTCCTACTTTGCGCGGGACTACGGATTGACGCAAATCCCCATAGAGGAAGCGGGCAAAGAGCCCTCACCGGCTTACCTGAAAGAGCTGGTAGACCAGTGCAGGGCGGATAAAGTACGTGTCATCTTCGTGCAACCAGAGTTCGACAAGAGTAATGCAGAGATCATCGCCCGGGAGACAGGTGCGAAAGTTGTACCCATCGACCCGCTGAACCCGAAGTGGGAAGAGGAGATGCTGCAGATTGCCCAGGCATTGGCCAAGCCCTGATATGTTTATGCAGAACCACATCATCCACATAGAGAAACTGGCTGCCGGCTATGACGGGCAGCAGGTATTGCACGACGTCAATTTGCAGATTGCCGATCGTGACTTTCTGGGTATCATCGGCCCCAACGGAGGCGGGAAGACTACCCTCATCAAGTGCATCCTCGGGCTGCTGCCGCTCCAAAGCGGTACCATACGTTTCTTCCGCAACGGGCAACCCGTAGAGCATATCACCATGGGCTACCTGCCGCAGTACAGTTCGATAGACCGCAAATTCCCCATTTCAGTGGAGGAGATGATCCTCTCAGGACTGAGCGTGAAGAAGTCGCTCACCAGCCGGTTTACCGCCGAACACCGCGAGAAGGTACAAGCCATCATCGCCCGCATGGGACTGGAGGGGCTGGAACGTCGCTCCATCGGCCAGCTTAGCGGCGGACAGTTGCAACGGGCCCTGCTGGGACGTGCCATTGTATCCGACCCGGCGACCGTGATCCTCGACGAGCCGAGCACCTACATCGACAAGCAGTTCGAAGCCCGCCTGTACGAGTTGCTCACGGAAATCAACCGGGAGTGTGCCATCATCCTCGTCAGCCATGACATCGGTACGGTGCTTCAGAACGTGAAGTCCATTGCCTGCGTCAACGAAACGCTCGATTACCACCCGGCTACGGAAGTCACCAGCGAATGGCTGGAAAAGAACTTCCACTGCCCCATCGAGGTACTGGGACACGGTGCTATCCCGCATCGCGTGCTGTGCGAACACTCGCACACACATCCCTCCGCTTAAAGAATGGAGGCTAACGGCCTTTAAAACTGTAAACAGATATTAGATAGTGTGCAATGTACCATTAAACGGTGTGAGATGCACCATTTCACACCGTCTAAATTTCCATACAAAAGAACGGTTGGTAGTTACAGTTTCTTAATTCCTTACGTCACCCCGGCGTATTATTTAATTTTATACTATCTTTGTCCGCGCGTAACGTGTTAATCAATAAACAACTATAGTGTTAATGAAGCAGTACAAGACCGTAAACAACCTGGTGGGTTGGCTTACTTTCCTTATCGCTGCCACGGTCTATTGTCTTACCATAGAGCCGACAGCAAGTTTCTGGGACTGTCCCGAGTTTACTACCACCGCCTACAAACTTGAAGTGGGACACCCCCCCGGTGCACCTTTCTTCATGTTGACAGCCAACCTGTTCACCCAGTTTACCTCCGATCCTACGCAAGTGGCCAAGATGGTCAACTACATGAGTGCGCTCATGAGTGGTGCCTGTATCCTGTTCCTCTTCTGGAGCATCACCCACCTGGTACGTAAGTTGGTGGTGAAGGACGAAAACCACATCACCACCGGCAACCTGATCACCATCATGGGCTCCGGACTGGTAGGCGCGTTGGTCTATACTTTCAGCGACACCTTCTGGTTCAGTGCTGTGGAGAGCGAGGTCTACGCCTACTCCTCCCTGTTTACCGCCATCGTATTCTGGCTCATCCTGAAGTGGGAAGACGTAGCCAACGAACCCCACTCCGACCGCTGGCTCATCCTGATAGCCTACCTCACCGGACTGAGTATCGGTGTGCACTTGCTCAACCTCCTTTGTCTGCCCGCCATCGTGCTGGTATATTACTTCAAGAAGAACCCCAATGCCAATGCCAAAGGCTCCTTACTGGCCCTGCTCGGCTCGGGTATCCTGGTAGCCGCAGTGCTGTATGGCATGGTACCCGGTATTGTGAAAGTAGGCGGATGGTTCGAACTCTTCTTCGTGAACAAGCTGGGTATGTCGTTCAACTCAGGCGTCATCGTTTACATCATCGTAATGGCTTCCGCCCTGATCTGGGGTATCTATGAGAGCTTCCAGGAAAAGAGTGCCAAACGCATGTGTTTCTCCTTCGTACTCACGGTAGGCCTGCTGGGTATTCCGTTCTACGGACATGGCACCAGCAGTGTGCTCATCGGGCTACTGGTACTGGCCGCACTGTTGTTCTACCTCTTCCCCGTCACGCAAGCCAAGATGAAAGAGAAATACCGCATCTCGGCCCGTACCCTGAACACATCCCTGCTATGCACCATGATGATCGTGATAGGATATTCCTCCTACGCCCTGATTGTGATCCGCTCCACCGCCAATACGCCGATGGACCAGAACTCACCGGAAGACATCTTCACCCTGGGCGAATACCTGGGACGCGAGCAGTACGGCACACGCCCGCTGTTCTACGGACCGGCCTACTCTTCACGCGTAGAATACGAACCGGTAGGCGACGGCTACATGGCTCCCAAACAGAAGGAAACATCGACCAAATTCATCCGCAAGGAAAAGACTTCACCCGACGAAAAGGACTCGTACATCGAACTTCCCGGACGCGTGGAGTATGTGTATGCTCAAAACATGCTTTTCCCGCGTATGTACAGCAGTGCACATACCCAACAATACAAAGACTGGCAGGATATCAAGGGGCATGATGTGCCGTATGACGAAGCCGGACGGATCGTCATGGTGAACATGCCCACGCAATGGGAGAACATCAAGTTCTTCTTCTCCTACCAGCTCAACTTCATGTACTGGCGATACTTCATGTGGAACTTCGCCGGACGACAGAACGATATCCAAGGTTCCGGGGAGATAGAACACGGAAACTGGATCACTGGTATCAACGCTATCGACAAGTACCTCGTGGGCGACCAAACCCTGCTCCCGAGCGATCTAAAAGAGAATAAAGGACACAACGTGTTCTACTGCCTGCCGTTGCTGCTGGGAATCTTCGGGCTCCTGTGGCAAGCCTATAAAGGGCAAGACGGCATCCAGCAGTTCTGGGTGGTCTTCTTCCTCTTCTTCATGACCGGTATTGCCATCGTGCTCTACCTCAACCAGACGCCGGTACAGCCGCGCGAACGCGACTATGCCTATGCCGGTTCGTTCTACGCCTTTGCCATCTGGATAGGTATGGGCGTAGCAGCCATCATCCACTGGCTGCAAAAGACATTCAAGATGAAGGAAGAGGTGGCCGGAAGCATCGCAACCGTGCTCTGTCTGCTGGTGCCCATCCAAATGGCGGGGCAGACATGGGACGATCACGACCGCAGCGGACGCTACGTGGCACGGGATTTCGGACAGAACTACCTCATGTCGCTCCAGGAATCGGGCAACCCCATCATCTATACCAATGGTGACAACGATACGTTCCCGCTCTGGTACAACCAGGAAACGGAAGGCTTCCGTACCGATGCCCGCACCTGTAACCTGAGTTACCTGCAGACGGACTGGTACATTGACCAGATGAAACGTCCGGCCTACGACTCTCCGTCGCTGCCCATCACCTGGGACCGCTCGGAATATGTGGAAGGGGTGAACGAATACATCCCCATCCGCCCGGACATCAAGAAGCAGATCGACGAACTGTATGCCAAAGCCGACAGCAGCGGCAATGCAGGCGAGATGCAGAACATACGCGACCAGTTCGGCGAGAATCCGTACGAGCTGAAGAACATCCTGAAATACTGGGCACGCTCGGATAAGGAAGGGCTTCGCGTGATACCTACCGACAGCATCGTCATCAAGATAGACAAGGAAGCTGTACGCCGCAGTGGCATGATGATTCCTGCCGCATTGGGCGACTCCATCCCCGACTATATGCACATCTCCCTGAAAGGCAAACGCGCCCTGTACAAGAGCGAACTGATGATGCTCGAGATGCTGGCCAATGCCAACTGGGAACGTCCTATCTACATCGCCGTGACTGTAGGAGCAGAGAACCAGCTGAACATGGCCAACCACTTTATACAAGAAGGATTGGTGAACCGCTTCACTCCGTTCGATACAGAGAAACTGGGCAGCAAGATCGACTCCGAGAAGATGTACGACAACCTGCTTCACAAGTTCAAGTTCGGCGGCGTAGAGCAGGAAGGTGTTTACCTGGACGAGAATACACTGCGCATGTGCGCCACCCACCGACGTACCTTTGCGGAACTGGCTGTCCAGCTGGTCAAGGAAGGCAAGAAGGACAAAGCACTGGAAGTACTGGACTATGCCGAGAAGATGCTCCCATCGTTCAACGTTCCTCATGACTGGTCTCACAAATCGTTCCAGATGGGCGAAGCATACTACCAGATCGGAGAGATGGAGAAGGGCGATAAGATTATGGACGAACTGGCCAACAAGTCGGTGGAATACCTCACCTGGTACCTCAGCCTGAGCGATTCCAAGTTCTTTATATCCATTCAGGAAGTAGGCTACCACTTCAAGTTGCTCGAGACGGAGATTGCTGTCATGAAGCAATACAAGTCGGAGAAAGCCACACACTACTACCAGAAGATGGAAGAGTTGTACAATGCCTACGAAGTACGTGTCAAAGAATAAAGCCGGAGTATGCTGATCGAACAACCCTCCTGGTTCTTACGGATGTTCTACCCGCAGGCCATCTTCCGGATGAACCCCGACGAGAAAGCAGTGTATCTCACCTTTGACGACGGCCCCATACCCGAGGTAACTCCCTGGGTACTGGAGTTGTTGGATAAATACGATATCAAAGCCACTTTCTTCATGGTGGGCGAGAATATCCGCAAACACCCGGAGGTGTTTCAGGACGTGGTCCGGCGCGGACACCGCATTGGCAACCATACGTTCAACCATATCCGGGGGTTTGAGTTCACAGCACCCGAGTACTTAGCCAACACGGAACGAGCCAACCGCGACATGCAGACCGACCTGTTCCGCCCACCGCACGGACACATGGGACCGCGGCAGTACAACACGCTGAAGAAGCATTTTCGCATCATCATGTGGGACCTGGTGACGCGCGACTACAGTAAGAAGCTACGCGGGCCGCAGGTGTTCAACAACGTGAAGAAGTACGTTCGCAACGGGTCCATCATTACCTTTCACGACTCGCTGAAGTCCTGGGACAATGGAAATCTGCAGTATGCCCTCCCCCGCTCCATCGAGTTTCTGCTGGCAGAAGGATACGAGTTTAAACTTCTTTAAACAGTGATTAGTGGTTAGTGATTAGTTGATGTGCCTTATGGGTTATACGAAATTATATAGCGAACAGATTAAAGCCGAGGCCCTGCGTCTCGGCTTTTCTGCTTGTGGCATCGCTCCTGCTTTCGCTGTGGAAGACAGTACTGCCCGTTCCTTCCGCCAATGGCTGAGCGAAGGGAAGCAAGCCGGCATGGAGTACATGAGTAACCATGACGCCAAACGGCTCGACCCGCGCCTGCTCATGGAAGGTACCCGCAGCATCGTCTCCGTAGCTCTGAACTACTACCCCACCCGCCTGTTGCGCGACGACCAATATCAGTTGGCCTGGTACGCTTACGGGCAGGACTACCACGACGTGATGAAGCGCAAACTCACCGAATTGCAGGCGTACATCGCCACCCTCTCCCCACTCCCGCTGCAAAGCCGTGTATTCTGCGACACCGCTCCTGTGTTGGAACGCTACTGGGCCTGGCAAGCCGGACTGGGATGGATCGGCAAAAACACCCAACTCATCATTCCGCAAGCCGGTTCCACCTTCTTCTTAGGCGAGATTTTCCTCGACGCCGAAGCCGACCGGTACGATCATCCGCAACCCGATCGTTGCGGAAACTGCACACGCTGCCTCGACGCTTGTCCCACAAATGCGTTAGAAGCCCCATACTCCCTCAATTCCGGGCGATGTTTGTCTTATCTTACCATTGAGCACCGCGGTGCATTTCCACCCGCCACGGGGCTTAAAATGCAAAATAAGATCTATGGATGCGACGATTGCCAGAAAGCTTGTCCGTGGAACCGCTTTGCCGCGCCTTGCCGCACGCCGGAACTCCAACCTACGGAAGCATTCCTACGCATGGAAAAAGAAGATTGGCACACGCTCACCGAAGAGCAATACCGCAGGCTCTTCAAAAGAAGTGCCGTGAAACGTGCCAAGTACGAAGGGCTCATGAGAAACATCCGTACCACCGCTTCCGAAGACGAACAGAAATCAAACACCCAATAATTGAGGCCAACGGCCTCATTATCCATAAAAACAGGCTGCCCCGGTAAGGGAGCAGCCTGCGTCATTATTATACGGAAAGAAGAATTACTTCACCGTCACCACCAGCGGCGTACGCACCTTCTGTGCAAAAGCAGCCATGTACTCGTTCCAGGCTTCCGGAGTCTGAATATCGGCTTTGCTCCAGGCAGAACCCCAGTAATATACATACTCCGAATCTTGTGCATAGTCGCTGATAGCTATTACATGACCATCGGCTCCACCACGCAGTTCGTTCTTTTCCTTTTCGGGGAACAATACAACCTTGGCTTCCTTTACAGGAGCAGGGAAGGCAGCACCCACGAAAATCTTACCGTTGTTGTTATTCACATTGTCGGTAGGGTCAACGTATGTATAGTAACCGGCAGCTGCATCGGCCACTACCGCACCGTCCGGTTCGTGCAATACCGTACCGGTAATCACCGTTTGCGGAGCACTCAGGTTGGCATACGAAACCACTGTTTTGTTGAGGTGCGAACCGGCATCGAGCGACACCAGGCGGGTTTCCACCACGCTCGTATCGGCTTTCACGGTGAACGGGTTGTACACCAGCTTCACGGTGAAGCGCAGCGGACCGTTGTCCAGAATCTCGTATTCCTTGTAGCAATACGGATAGACGATGGTGTCGCCCACCATCAGCGCAGCGGTACCGCCACCCAATGTAGGACCTACCTTGTAGCAGTCCAGCCCGTTGCCATGATCCACGTGGTACGATACCGACTTGTACAGCTCGTCGGCAGCAGCCGGATCGGTCTGCTTCAGTTCGGCAATCTTCTCCTTCGTTTCCGGGTTCAGCTCGCTGGCGTAGCGTGCTTCCACCACCGGTTCCGTGGTGTTGTACTTCGTCCAGACGTCGTAGCCGAATGCCCGTTCGCCGTTGGCCTGCAGGGCCGGTCCGTAGGCACGGAACGCCACCAGGTCGTTCTCCCAGGCGATGTCGTCCACCCGTTCGGGGTAGTACTTACCGCAGGCGATGACATCCATCTCGACGGGCGTACCCACCTGGATGGTATAAACCGCTTCGCCACCAGCCTTGACAGAAGCCGGGAAGATCACTTTTTCGTCGTACGTCAGCTGGTAAGGAACCTGCTGACCGTCGGCATCGAGCACCGTGATTTGTGCCGTGTCGTCCATCTGCAGCTTGGCCGAGATGTCGCTCATGGGCACTTCCACCATTTCGCCGTCACGATCCAACGCCAGCGGGTTGGTCACGGTCACCGTTACCGTCTTGGGCTCGTTGCAAGCCAGACAGAACAGGGCAATAATTACTATGGAAATGTACTTATTCATCGGATTGCTTATTACGGTTGTTTGCCGATGTATGCCAGGATACCACCGTCTACGTACAGGATGTGTCCATTCACGAAGTTAGACGCGTCCGAAGCCAGGAACACAGCCGGTCCGGCCAGGTCTTCCGCTTCTCCCCAACGGGCAGCCGGAGTTTTGGCGATGATAAACGAGTCGAACGGATGACGAGAGCCATCGGCCTGCGGTTCGCGCAGCGGAGCGGTTTGCGGGGTAGCGATGTAGCCCGGGCCGAGGCCGTTGCACTGGATGTTGAATTCGCCGTATTCCGATGCAATGTTCTTGGTGAGCATCTTCAGCCCGCCCTTGGCAGCTGCGTAAGCCGATACGGTTTCGCGTCCCAGCTCGCTCATCATGGAGCAGATGTTGATGATCTTGCCGTGGCCTTTCTTGATCATAGAAGGGATCACTGCCTTGGCAACGATGAACGGGCCGTTCAGGTCGATATCGATCACCTGGCGGAACTCGGCAGCCGACATTTCGTGCATCGGGATGCGCTTGATGATACCGGCGTTGTTCACCAGGATATCGATCACGCCCACTTCCTTCTCTATCTGAGCCACCATGGCGTTCACCTGGTCTTCGTTCGTCACGTCGCATACATAGCCTTTGGCCTGGATGCCGTCGGCAGCATAGGCAGCGATGCCTTTGTCTACGAGTTCCTGCTTGATATCGTTGAACACAATTTTAGCACCGGCCTGGGCATACGCCGAAGCCAACGCATAACCAATCCCGTAAGAAGCACCTGTAACGAGGGCTACTTTACCTTCTAATGAAAAGTTTACCATACTGTTGTGAGTTTATTGATTTGTTCTTTATTTGATGTCGGTGATGAGCGAGAAGTCCTGGTCGCCGTAGTCGAGGTTTTCGCCTCCCATACCCCAGATGAAGGTATAGTTGTGCGTAGCGGCAGCCGAGTGGATAGACCATTCGGGCGACAATACCGCCTGATCGCCTTTCATCCAGATGTGACGGGTTTCGTCTACCTCGCCCATGAAGTGGCAAACAGCATGTTCGGCAGGTACTTCGAAGTAGAAGTAAGCCTCCATACGACGGCTGTGAACGTGTGCCGGCATGGTATTCCATACGCTTCCGGGAGCCAGTTCGGTCATACCCATCTGCAACTGGCAGGTAGGCAATACCTGGTTCACCAGCATCTTGTTGATGTTGCGGTGGTTGGAACCCTCAAGCGAACCCATTTCGGCTACTACGGCATCGGCCTTGGTTACCTTCTTATCGGGGAAGTTGCGGTGAGCGGTCAGTGAGTTGAAGTAGAATTTTGCAGGATTCTGCGCGTCAACGCTTTCGAACGTCACCACACGGTCGCCCGAACCTAAGTACAGCGCTTCTTTATAGTTGAGTTCAAATACAGCATCACCAGCTTTCACCACACCCGGACCTCCTACATTGTAGATACCCATTTCGCGACGGGTGAGGAAGAAAGGAGCTTTCAGCGGATCAATGGCTTCGAGCGTCAGTGTTTCGCCCACCGGCATAGCACCACCCACCACCATACGGTCGTACATGGAATATACCATGTTCACTTCGTTGGCAGTAAACACTTTCTCAATCAAGAAATCCCGGCGAATTCTCGCGGTATCATAACTCTTTGCATCTTCAGGATGCGCAGCATAGCGAATCTCGTAATTCGTTTTCATACTTTTATGTTTTTATATGGTTCTTATTTATCGAGGTCAAATGCACGTCGTTGGCGTACACGGTGCAAAAATAGAAAAAGAAAACGGGATTCCCTTGCTTTTTCGTCCCGATTCTTTTGCAATATAGTCCATTCCCGGATAAAATGTTATTGTTTAACATTTTATAATACGAAGAGGGTGGGGGAGTTACTCAATGTCTCGTCCTGATTTTGGTCATTAATAAAAAGGAGATAAATACCAAGAAATAAAACGATTATTATCTTTAGCTCCAAATAAGAGTGTTATATTTGCCCGCATAAGAGAATACGTAATTTGCTGCTAAAAAGGTATTTATACGGTGGATTGGCACTCATAAAGAATATGATAAAACAGATTGTTCAAATCTTTAAAATCAGGAATTATGGCAAAGATAAAAACTGAGAAACAGTACAAAGCGGCTTGTTCAAGAATTGAAGAGCTGCTGAAAGTGGTTAGCAATGATACTCCTACCGATGATAAGAATTTTCTTGAATTGGATTTGATCTCTGATTTGGTTGCAGACTATGAAGAAGAACATTACCCAATAGAAACTCCTTCTTTGGTGGATGCTATCAAACTTCGTATGTACGAAATGGGAATTACCCAGACTAAATTATCAGAGATACTAAATGTTAGCCCATCACGAGTTAGCGAATATCTTTCAGGGAAGTGCGAACCGACCTTGAAAGTGGCCCGTGAAATAAGTCGCAAATTAAATATTGATGCTAATATTGTGTTAGGGGTATAAAACATCCTCGCAAAATTATACAGGCGTGATTCCACTCGGGTTTACGCCTTTTTTTATGCAATTTTTGACCCAAGCCGAAAAATAACTGGATTAAAAATGAGGAGAAACACCTCCTGGATAAAACCCGGGAAAGTGGCTTGAAAATGGTGGAACGACTGGAATCAGGAAGTGATAGGGATGGCGTGTTCTTTTGAAATAAATGCCTATGGCACGCTTCCGAAACGTAACTAAGGAGATAGAATACCGAGCCTATCAGGCCAATTACAGGAGATGAACGATTATTTTGAAACCTTTGATCAAAGGTTTCAAAATAATCGTTTTATTTCTTGGTATTTATCTCCTTTTTATTAATGACCAAGATCAGTAGTAAGCGTCTTTTAGTTTTGCACTCAAGAGAGAAACGTCTTATAAGCTTTAAGACTGTCAACAGAGAACTAGTAAGCCTCCAAGCTTAAATAGCTTTTATCAATATAGCTCCTTAGCAGGTATTATCAGGGTTGTTTCTCTTTCGCTATAATAACAAAACCAAAAGACGCTTACTACTCAATTGCAGGATGTTGAAGTTCTTTGTGGCATCTCCTTCACCTTGAATCAAGCAGGAAACCTCACGGTTTGGCTTCTGTAGCCAAACCGTGAGGTGAGTAAAAAGGTACGATGTCATAAGAGAGTTTTTCAGATTCCCACATCATACTGTACTTGATTAATAATACCCTCGCCCCTCCCCTTCTTCAAAGAACCAGCGATAAATGTTCGGATAATTAGGACTGCCATTGCCGAAGTTGATAACTCGTATGCCAATATCTTCAACATCAATTGTCAAGGATCCACCACGAGTAGTTATGTAGCTATCAAAGTCAAGCTTATCATAAACAAAATGGCTGTCCGGCTGAGACGTTAAATCTATCGTAAATCGATATGCTCCGGGGGTTACATGTGACATAAATTCACCGGTTTCGCCAGCGGGTACCAATCTGTTTTCAATATTGGCATTATGTAATGTGAAATTTAAGTTATTGCGACTTCCATTGTACACAGTAACTTCAAAATGTCCGAAATCACCTTCTTTTTTAGTTATTTCAAATTCTTTGTGTATCCGGGTAAAATACCTATTGTATTTATCTCTAATAGTAACGTAAACATTGTGCACACTTCCTCCGTCAAAACAGCGCATGACAGCACTCCTTCCAGATGACTCAATTTCAAGATATAGGTCAGCTGCCCATTCATATGTATAATCTCCTCCAGGGGTAAAATCCCCCCAATCAATCCTAAAATTTCTCCGGCTTCCTTCTTCAAAGCTATCTGGTCCTATGATTGTAGGTTGATTTATACAAGTTACAGTCTTAGTCACCCAAGGTTTGGGAACTGAATTATAGACAGCTCTGCATTTAATTTCATAAGTTCCGATAGAAGGGAATTTAAGCATAGCTGCTTTGTTATCGTTGGAATATGTGCATCGAACCCCTGATGGCAAATCCCACTCCAACGTATAAGATCCTGAAGCATTCAAATCTGTAGTATATGTATAGGAAAAAAGCGTATCTACCACATCATTCCCTTGAATAGATAACTGCAAAGGATATACATAGTGAATGGCTATTTTATCATAACTACTAAAACCCACCCAAGGAATAACATCTCTATAGAAGTCACCTGAATTAAATACAGATGTAGGATCGCTATCATTTTTAGTACCTGTAGGAGTATTTGGAATATAATTTGCACTATTATAATAAGTCCCCTCTGGAGCATAGCCACCATATCCTGTTAAATAATCAGTGTGTCTAAATCCTAGATTATGCCCCATTTCATGTGCGATTAAGAAAGTCTTACTAAGTAGAGTCAACTCTCTAGCTATATTACTATCCTGAATAATTATAGTAGCACCAGCCTTGCCATCAGCAGTAGGAAATGCTCCTTGGCCCCAGCCATTCATTAAAGCATACGATATGGTTATATCAGGATTACTCGATACCTCATACATATAAATTCCGCTACCAAGATCATTATAATGTTGCATCACATTTAAAATCGCAGTCCGCCAATTTGAACTGCTGTTTAATGATGCATCTATTTTTATCTTAATGTCAGAGGCGTTACGTACTGATAGCACTGCATTAGTGTGTGCCTGCCGCGTAGCAGGCAGCTTATTATATCCATCCATGTTTTCCTTAGGGATAGCGATATCGCCCTCCACCAAATAATAGTCACCACAATCGACTAGTTCCGAAGTATCGAACCCCAGCTTCTTCAATATTCCAATGTGAGTTTCAGAAATAGACTCATCGGGTAGGGCATAATCGTCCAAGTCTTTCTGGCAAGAAGTGAGAAACAAAACAAATAGTCCCCAAAAAGTAATCATACTTACTTCAACAATTTTTCGTCTCATAGCATTAAATATTTTGATTATGCCTACTCTATTACAGCTTTTCGGCAATCGCTTTATCTTCGTAGTATATCATATGTATATGCTTTGGCTGATGTCGTATTTACTCTCATTTCTCATATGACAAAAATAAAGAGACGGAAAACCTTAAGCAAATTTCTAACGTCACATCTGCGTCACATTTACGTCATTTTTGCGTCACATTTACGTCACGTGGTTAAAGTATAGGGGAAAAATTAGTATTAGTCGATTTATTCGCCTGACTTCGTCATAATGTTGTCCCATTTCTGGAATCTTCTTGATATGGACTAGCGATAATTTATATCATCCGACGATACTTTTTCCCCAAGAAGTTTAAAATCCTCTTGCGCACTTACGCACCTTGCTGAAACCCTTTATCCATCGGCATTAGAGGCGCGTAAGAGCAATCGATTTCTTCTACGCACCTCTTACGCACCCCGAATGTTTTATATTGCATGCAATCAACCATAAGAACCCGGCAATCTTTCGTTATCAAGCCGGGATGTGCTTGTTTTCACAGTGTCTAAGCTTTGGTTTCGAGCTTGAAAGTGCTTTCTCCACCCGGATGTACGACCCTCCCAGACCCGGATGGAGAATGGTTGTACATCCGGATCTAAGAGGGTTGTACACCCGGATGGAGAGAAGACTTTCCGCCTATGATTGACTTGGAATAAAGCATGATATGAGATGTTTCATGCCGGGAAACAATGATTTGATGCTATGTTCTTTCAATTAGTATACTATGATACATTATTGCCGTGAGAATAAGTTGACCGGGGTGCGTAGGAGGCGCGTAGGAGAAACCGATCGCTCTTACGCACCTCTAATGCCGATAAACACAGGGGTTTCACGAAGGTGCGTGAGTGCGTAAGAGGATTTCAAACTTCTTGAGCAAAAAGAGGCCATCTCATCATTGTGAGACAGCCTCCTTTTTCTGTAATACTCTTCTAAAACAATCTAGTTTTAAAAGACATTCTTTCTAATAACTATTGAAATACTATTTCCATCTACCGCCGGTTTTCCAACGCTGGTCACCAATGCCTTTTGTATAAATCGGGTGGCCTGTTACTTTCGCTGACGTGTTGTAGTAGAAACCATCCACATCGTGGCGATTTGCGTCTTTATAACCTTCGGTTGCTTTCGGAGTCGGGTTTTTGAACAGTTCTTCCGGTGTCAACTGATAGCCAACGCCATCGGGTTCGTTTCCATTCGCATTGTCACCAAACTTAATTTTTGTTTCAGACAAACCACCAGGTGTATTAAACGCTCCACTCAGATAACCTGCACCATCGGCGCTATTACTGAAAGAATAAATAGTGAACAGACCGTCGACCAAATTACTGCCTGACCAAGTAGTCGTTCCGACTTTCCAAGTTGGAACAGTCGTTGCATAGTTGTCGGCAAAATTATAGTTGATGTTCTTGGTATCCACACGCATACCTTTCATATAGAAAGTACGTGGATCAGAGTCAAAATCGCCCTTGCGAACCGATACAAAAAGGTTCTTTCTCACCGTAACACTACTACCACCGGGGGCGTAACGAATTTCAAGGAACAATCCATGAGCAGCATTATTGGAGCGCGGACTGAAGTTGATAATGGTATTGTTCTCAATCGTAATCTTCCATTTTGTATAAGTGGGCCAGGCCGTTTGACCATTCTCCGAGACAAGCGCATGGCGCGGGCTGTTAACGATCGTATTGTTACTGAATGTCAGGTCTTGATAGAAATTAGAATACCTCTGATCCTTATTACCCGGACCTGCAAACCAAGAGTAGCCTCGACCGGTATTGTCATACAAACCGTCATCATGGAAGACACATCCACTTACAGTCAATTTCTGAATAATCTGACGGTTAGGTCCCTGGAAGCGGATAAACCCACGTACGCATCCCGAGAACGAACAGTTAGTTACACTCAATTCGCTCAATGAGAACGACAAACCTTGTGAACTCATGTTCATAAAATAGTTTGCACTGAGCGAAAGCTTCGAATTACCATCCTTGGTAGCACTTACATCAAAGAAGTTATAATATATCTGTGGACGGAAATTAATTTCATTAAACCGGATATCCTGAATAGTCAGTGTTACCCCATTCTCGGCACCAGATTTGGCATTACGCGCCAGATTGAAGTTCTGATTACTACCTTGTGTTTTCGTTGACGATGTTGCTCCGACACCCAAGTAGATGGTAGCGCGACCTTTGGTAGCAAGATCCTCAGGATTTGTTTCAAGCGTAAATCCTTTAGTGAGCTCTACGTTGGTAGAAATATAGTAATACTTACCTCCCTCCAAATAGAATACCTGACCCTCTGCTATGGTGTTATCGCCCATGTAGTTGGTAAGTACCGTGTCAAGGCGAGCTGCCTGTAACTCGGGTACAAACCGCTGAGCCAGAATGGAGTCGTTCGGATCATAAATAGCTGGGATGATGATCGCTTCATTTGGATCGCCCAGCATACGTAACATTGTTTTGTTGTATTGACGGTCAAAATAACGATCCACATGACTGTTCTGTCCTTGCACGATATAAGAACCATTGGACATCAATCCATCAAAGTCTACATACCCAGCGGCAAAATCAGCATCAGTCATCGGGTGCGAAAGAGTGGGGAGGTCGGGATTATCGGCCGTAGGCACAAGCTGTATCTCGTCAAACACCCAATTACCATCTTTTATCTCAGCACCTGCTTCGATAAAGTCCTTATAGGTTGTTTCATAGCCACTGTCAGCTATGCGGTTGAAGTAGACACGCAGGCTAGTCTTAGTCACATTTTCTGTCCAGAATACACTTGGCACATCATAGCGAAGGCCAGTAGTAATGGTCAAATAATCCTTTGGATGCGAACCGTCACCGTATCCATACCATTTGGAATTATAGGCTTCACCTTTTGGAGAGAGCGCCTGAATGGCATATGCATAGCCAGTGGAATATTGCAAGTCCTCGTGCAGAAACTCAAGTACTTCAGGACCAAGAACAACATCGAGAACACTGTTTTTTTCCCAATCGGTTCCTTGAATTTTAGCTCTAAGACGATAGCCACTTGCGCCTTCCACACCGTACCAATAGAGTTGAACATCATTAACGAAGTTGCTGCTGGAATTGGGTGCTTTGTTGGCAACGGTACTCCCATATTGGTCGGAGCTATTATTCGTATTTTCAAGCATACGAAACATAGGCATAAATAATCGCTCGTTGTTATACTCCTCATTGACAAGCTCGTCATCATTACAGCCGACAAACAGCACCGACACGCATGCGAGCAGAACCATCAAATATGTATTGATTTTCTTCATTTTATTTCTGTTTATTGGAATTAATAACCATAGTAATTCTTATAAGCACCACTACTACGAGAGATGGCATCTTTCGGAATAGGCAGAATATAACGCACAGGAGGCAGAGTCTTTAGATCAAGCGTAGAGGTGTATTGAGGCAGGGTAGCCGGGGTGATTGTACCTTGTGCATCAGCGTAGATATAACCACGCAAAGAACAACGGCACTCCGCTTTCACAACACCAGAATTAGCGTCCACCCAGACAAACCATTGATTGGAGCTCCAAGCGTCACTACCAGTAGTTTTAGGCATACGGTCTTCGTGGTTCTGGATATAATCCACCGTAAAATTTTTCCACTGAGAGTCCACACCGTACTCTTTATCGGTGAAGAATTGGAATACCTTCAACGCTTCGTTCGGATAACTTCCATCACGCGGATTAGCAACCGCTTTGTAATAAACTTGTCTGGGATAGGTATCGAACTTGTCATCAAAGTCGTACGAAGAATCATCGGAGGCAAATCCATAATACTGCCAGAAGGTTTTAAAAACCACCTGCTTATAGAGATCCCAACGAACGAGATCTTTCCAACGCATGTTCTCACCGCCAAACTCCCAGGCGCGTTCATCAACAATAAGCTGGAAGAAAGCGTCTTTCGTCGATGCTTTGGTCACATACTGATCCACCATTTCACCTTTGTTCGTTGCATTGCGGAAAGCACGTTCACGTACCTCTTTCAGTGCTTTTATGGCTTCAGGCGTAGGACCGTTGCTAATTTCATTGTCCGCCTCAGCAAACATCAGCAATACATCGGCATAACGCATGTAAGGGAAGTTGATACCTGTATTGTCACCGCTTTTATAGCCCATACTGGCTTTTGTGTCCCAAAATTTTGACCACTTGTTGCAATAGTTGTTGTAGTCGTTCAAAAGGACCGGTGTTCCAATGTAGTCGTAGTGCCAAAACCCGATGGTTGCACGACGAGCATCCTGACTGTCGAAAGTGAAACGGTAGAACGCGTTCAGACGAACGTTACCACCTGCTGTACCCCACAGGTTGGGCGCCTGCGTACCCCCTGCGTTTGAATCAAGACCACGAGGACCATGAACATAACCTACACTACCCGATACATTTTTTGTGAACGGAATTTCGAAGATAGGGTCGTCACCTTTGTTTACTATATAATTACATTCGTCGATGAACACATCATAGTATTTCTTGTCCAGTTTGTGGGTTCCCGATATGATCACCTTTTCGCTATACTCACGGGCAATCTCGTAATATTTGAGGTAGTCGGAAGAACGCTTCATGGTACCTACACCCGTTGTCGTTCCATCTGGGCGCAATGAGTAACCGCCACGATAGAGGGCAGCACGAGCAATCAACGACCAGCAGAACTCCTTGGAACAGCGCTCTACACTACCATTCAGATCAGCGGAAAATTTCATATCCGGAGCGGCTTTAATCAAATCGTCGATGATCGTAGCAAGAACCACATCACGATCGGTCATCGGAATCACCAAACTGTCAGGATGAAGGTCATTAGAGCGGGTAAACGAGAAAGGTATGTCGCCAAACATGATCACCAGATCAAGGTAGTTCATGGCACGCATACATTTTGCTTCGCCCACCAGTTGCAACATGCTGGAGTCTCTTGCGGCAAATAACTCGCTTTTCCTCGCAGCGCCAATAAAGTTGTTAGCACTTTCAATTGTAGCGTAAGCTGCGTTCCAGGTACTCAGCAAACTGCTGGCATCTGCTTCGCAGTCGAACAACTTATACTCGTTGCGGCTTGCACTTTGAAGCTCTGCTGTACTTGTAGTAAATTCCACGTCGCTATTCAAACAGAATGTCGTGAAATAAGCATTACCATACGTCTTGTCTGAGGCCAATTTGGTGTAGGTATGATTCAGCAAAAGATTCGCTTCTACCAAATTCGAAACAACGTCTTCGTCGTTAAATCTTGACGGAGAGTTCACATCCAGAAAATCGGAGCATGAGGTCAATCCCCAAAGAGCTAATCCTATATATAAAATATTTTTCTTCATTGTCATTTTGGATTAAAATTAGAATGATACATTGAGACCGAACAAATAGCCATGGCTACGCGGATAGCGATTGTAATCCACACTCGGTGTCAAGCCGCTTTGAATGTCAATTTCAGGGTCATAACCGCTGTAGTTTGTCCAGCAGAATACATTAGAACCGGTTACATACACGCGCAAGCGCTCAATACCCCAACTCTTGGTCAGTTTCTTGGGCAGTGTGTAACCAATGGTGATATCTTGCAAACGAAGGAATGAACCGTCTTCAATGAAGTAAGAATGTGTGATTTTTTTTCCAATATTATTCGGGTTCCAAAGTGTTTTTCCAGCGTTCACCTCTTCGTATATATCTAAGTACTGATGTCCATTGTTGCTTAATATCGGCTCGTTCAAGTTATAGATGTACTTGCTACCATCGGCATTAGTGTTGTAGACGTCAGCGTGGTATACCCAACGGTTGTCGTAGTTAAACTTGGCAAGCACATTCTTCGGAGAGGTTTGCTTGGCATCAACAGCCGAAGAGAGCTCATAAGCTGTGGCATTGATCAAATCGTAGTCCAGCATATAAACAAAGTTCGCATTGAAATCGAAGTTTTTAATCTGTCCACTGAATCCGAAACCACCTTGTAGACGCGGGTTGGTGTTACCAATCACTGTACGGTCATCAGCGTCAATTATGTTATCACCGTTCATATCTTTGAACTTCGGACGTCCGGGAGCAGTACCATAGATTGCGTTGCAATTGAGTGTTCCCTTTTCAGTCTCTGTATCCACTTTAACCACGTAGTTGCTACCACTGCGAATAAACTCATCGAATCCATACAAGCCATCATACACATAGCCGTAGATCAAACCTACCTCAGAGCCTTCTTTCAAACAGAAGTCGTTGTCGCTCGATTTCCAACGACTTGAAGTCGTCCAAAACTCTTTGTCTTGTCCATTGAGCTTATCTACTTTCATTTTGTTGAAACCCATGGTCAGATTGGCGCTTAAAAGGAAGTCTTTTTTGCGAATAATGTCGCCGCTAACTGTCAACTCAACCCCCTTATTGGATACTTGTCCCACATTTTGTACCTGCTTGGTGTAACCAGTAGTGCTAGGAATCAGGTTTTCGAAGAGCAGGTCTTTTGTTGTGTTATAATACACTTCCGGCGTAACAGTAAGGCGTCCGTCAAAAAAACCAAGGTCCAATGCCAGGTTACGGGTAAGTGTTGTTTCCCACATGATAATTTCATTTCGGTAAGCAGCTTCGGTATTATAATATTTTTCGCCATTACTTGTACCTTCCCCCCAACTAGGACCACCATTGGAAACAATGCCATAGACCAGTCTCCACTGGTCGGGCTTGATGTCGTTATTACCTGCCAGACCGACAGCTGCACGAAGTTTGAGCATGGAAACCCAATTTACATCCTTCATGAACGCCTCTTCTGAGATAACCCAACCGGCTGAAACAGAGGGGAAGTAACCCCATTGTTTCCCAGGAGCAAACCGGGTGGAACCGTCGGCACGGAATGTACCGGATACCAAATACTTATGATCGTAGTTATAGCTGGCTTGTCCGAAGTAAGAGAGCATGTTAGTCGGGGTAGAAACAGCTGAAGTAGCATAAAAAGCATCGCCCAATCCCATATTGGCAAAAGCCTTTCGCGGACTAGTTCCCAGTGGGAAATAACGAGCTGCGCTCACTGTACCTGTTGTTTGTTCGGAACTCATTTCCTGCCCGATAAGCAAAGAGATGTTATGCTTGTCTCTCAACTTCTTGTCATAGCTCGCTGTATTGGTCCAGATGTATTTATCTGTACGCTCATTGGTGATCTCAGCTACGGCCATGTTGTTGTTGTCGATACCTTTCTTCGTGAGGTAGTCGTCGAAGTTATTCTTGTCGTAGAACCTCCAGGACTGAGCAAGGTCTGTGCGGAGAGTTAAACCTTCGATAGGCTGCCAGGTAAGCGATACCTGATTGATAAAGTTTGTGGTATGCTTCAACTGGTAGTACTGATCGATTTCTTTTTGTGGATCTCCTAACAGCCAATATTTCTCGCTATCGTAGTTAACGGTCTTGTCGGCGCGATACATAAATTCGCGTAAACCGTTGGTAGGACGATAGGTAAGAACGTTGATCAGACCATCGGCTCCAGCACCCAAATCGCGGCGATAAGTGAAGCGGGGATTGATAAGTAACGACAGCTTCGGAGATAGCTTAACATTGATCTTCGTATTCATACTGGTACGACGTACGCCTGAATTTGAGATAAGACCTTGTTCGTCATGGTGGGTCAGTGATGTACTGAAACGCAATGTTTCGTTACCTCCTTTGACCGTCGCATTGTACATTTGAGTAAGTGGAGATCCACCCAAAACCTCATCTTGCCAGTCATGAGTAACGGCACTCTTGTAGATGTCCATGTCGTTCGGGTTACCAAAGTCGTGACGGAATTGATTAATTTTGTCGTTACTACCTATTGTGTAGTCCATCTGATAGCGAACAAACTCATACGTATCAAGCAATTCGACTTTTCCCGCAAGATACTTGGATTGCAGGTAAGTGTTGAACTCCACTTGTATTTTACCGGCACTTGCCGATTTAGTGGTTACGATGACTACACCGTTACCACCCTTAGCACCATAAATAGCGGTGAGGGAGGCATCTTTCAATACGTCGATGGATTGAATATCCGTTGGAGGGATATCGTCGATGCTGTTTGTGATGAAACCGTCAACCACATAAAGGGGCTTACTGGCATTACCGCTGAACGAGGAACCACCACCGCGAATACGGATATTGAGTTCAGCACCCGGAGCACCGTCGACTGTACTTACCTGCACACCGGCGATTTTACCTTGCAAAGCTTCTCCGGCAGATGCTACAGGAACCTGCGCCAGCCTGATTCCCGCTACAGAACCAACAGATCCTGTCAGGTCCTTACGAGCTTTGCTACCGCCGTAACCGATAACTACCACTTCGCCGAGCGCTTCGGCATTGTCTAGCATCTTAATGTTTAAAACCTGTCCGGCGACAGCTTTTACATCCTGAGTTTCCATACCGATATACGATACGGTCAGGGTAGCGTTAGTCGGAACAGTCAACGTGAATTTTCCGTCTAAATCGGTAATAACTCCGTTTTTAGTTGCACCCTTTTGTACGACGGATGCACCAATGATGGGCTCGTCGTAGGTATCGGTAACAACTCCTTTTACTGTGATGTTTTGGGCCGACATTCCAATGGGAATCATTAGGAGGAATGCCAATAGCCAGAGAAATCGTCGCTCTCTTGTTTTGGATTGCTTTTCTTTCATAAATATTATTATTAATGATTAACGATAGTGCAGATGTATAAGCTGTATAAGCGATATAGCCTATTCATTAGCATACAAACTATTCAAACATTGAAGTGTTTTATGGGCTCATAGAACTGTGTTATTTATAATTTATCTTTAACGACATAAGATTGATAGTGGCAAATTAAGGACATTAATTGATCATAGAGGGGTATTTTTTGATGTTAATAGAGTATAATCTGTGCAATTTTTGGTATTTCTTGGGCTAAACGCCTCCAGACCGCATTAAAGCATTTCCAAGCGTACATTTTGGAAGCGAAAAGCCCCGACTCACCAGAGCCAGGGCTTTATCTATGTTGTCTCATAAGGATTCGAACCTTAACAAACAGAACCAAAACCTGTTGTGCTACCATTACACCATGAGACAAACTTGATGCTTTCTGTTAAAAAGCGGTGCAAAGATAGTGGTATATGTTGAATCCTCCAAATATTTCTATCACATTTTTACTTTGCAAGGAGCAAATAGTAATTTTTCTTGCCGCGCTGTACCAACATGTACTTGCCATTGAGCAAATCGGCAGTGGTAATTACCTGGTCGAAAGCAGCGAGTTTCTCTTTGTTGAGCGACACACCTCCTCCTTGTACCAACTTACGCATTTCACCTTTCGATGCGAATACGGCGGCATTGTCAACAAACAAGTCAACTGCTTTCACGCCTTCAGTCAGGGCTACGAGCGATACTTCGAACTGTGGTACTCCTTCGAATACAGCCAGCAGGGTATCTTCATCGAGCTTTTTCAAGGCGTCGGAGGTAGCATTGCCAAACAGGATTTCGGAGGCTTCTACGGCAGCATTGTAATCGTCCTCGGAATGTACCATGATCGTTACTTCCTTGGCCAGGCGTTTTTGCAACACGCGTAAGTGTGGAGCCGCCAGTTGCTCGGCTATCAGTCCGTCGATCTCTTCTTTAGGCAGCGATGTGAAGATTTTGATGTAGCGTTCGGCATCGGCATCGCTCACATTGAGCCAGAACTGGAAGAACTTGTAGGGCGAGGTATAGCGGGCATCGAGCCACACGTTGCCCGATTCGGTCTTGCCAAACTTACCACCGTCGGCCTTGGTGATAAGCGGGCAGGTGAGGGCAAATGCTTCTCCACCGTTGGAACGACGAATCAGCTCCGTACCTGTGGTGATATTGCCCCACTGGTCCGAACCACCCATCTGCAGGCGGCAGCCTTTGGTTTCGTACAGGTGCAGGAAGTCGTATCCTTGCAGAAGTTGATAGGTAAATTCTGTGAACGACAAGCCGTCGCGGGCTTCACCGTTGAGGCGTTTCTTCACCGAGTCTTTCGCCATCATATAGTTAACCGTGATGTGCTTGCCCACCACGCGGCAGAAATCGAGGAAGTTGAAGTCCTTCATCCAGTCGTAGTTGTTCACCAACTCGGCACGATTGGGAGCATCCGACTCGAAATCGAGGAACTTGCCCAATTGCTTTTTGATGCTGTCCTGATTGTGACGGAGTGTTGCCTCGTCGAGCAGGTTACGCTCAGCCGATTTACCCGAGGGATCGCCGATCATACCGGTTGCCCCACCGATCAGCGCCAACGGTTTGTGGCCGCAACGTTGCAGGTGACGAAGCATCATCACACCACACAGGTGGCCGATGTGCAACGAGTCGGCTGTAGGGTCGATGCCCAGATAAGCAGAAACCTGCTCTTTGGTCAGCAACTCTTCGGTACCCGGCATAATGTCGTGCAACATTCCACGCCATCTTAATTCTTCTACAAAATTCATCGTTATAATTGTTTATTGTTTTTCAATTTTTCAGGGCAAAAGTACGACACATTATCCAAAGAAACAAACAATTAGCTGGGAAGATATGCCTTTCGGAGGAAGAATGACAGATCAAATGCCGAATAGCCGGTGGATATTACTACGTATTTGCACGGCCAGTTCGTCTGCCGAAACCGACCGGAGAGCGGCAGCTTGATTGTAGAGGAAATGAATATCGGCACCGCTGTCGTCGGTTTCGAGTAGCAACCGCTCTACAGGTGTGACACGCAGGGCTTCTTCGTTATAGCTGACACCGAAAGAGAGATAACAACCGTGCACAACAGCCTGCGATGCGGCTTCGGGCTTACCACGAAACCCATGTAGTATCCATGGTAAAGTATACCTACCTTTCTTGCGGAGTGAAAGCAGTACATCCGTAGCCCGTAC
Source organism: Bacteroides sp. (assembly GCA_031555765.1). Taxonomy (GTDB): domain Bacteria; phylum Bacteroidota; class Bacteroidia; order Bacteroidales; family Bacteroidaceae; genus Bacteroides. The sequence goes on from JAVBUC010000047.1 coordinate 48,630, forward strand.
ATTGTGGATTATTAAAGGTTTCCGCAATTCCTCGGCTATTTGTACCTGGCGAAGGAAGAGACGTAACTGAGCCTTCCACATCTCGCCTTGTATACTCTGACCCGATTCGTCTTCACCAACACGCATACACTTATCCAGCCCGCACTCACCAACGGCAAGTACCTGCGGATGCAACACGCATACACGAAACGCTTCCCAGTCGATAGCTGCCTCCCGTTCCACATCCCACGGATGAACACCTACCGAATACCATCCTCCCGAAACAGGAGTAAACGGTTCCGGATAACGAATATTCTCGAGCCTCTGCGAAGAATCGTCCTTTAAAACATGTGTATGTACATCGAAGAATTCCATAAGCGTATGAAGTTGCACTAAACCAAGGGAGTCGTCCTAAGGAACAGGGTCATAACCCGAGCCTCCCCAGGGATGACAACGCAGTATGCGCCGAACAGCCAGGTAAAGCCCCTTCAAAGGACCATGTTTCTTGATGGCTTCAATGGCATATTGCGAACAAGTAGGAGTAAACCGGCACGAGGGTGGGGTGAGAGGAGAGATGCACGCCCGGTAAAAGTAGATAGGCAGCAGCAACAGGTAGGAGAAAAAGCGTTTCATGACACTTTCTCGCAAATGCGTGCCAGCAATGTCTTCATTTTATCTTCCAACTGGAAAGAGGGTACCAGTTCATCGGACAGGTAGATGAAAGCGATAACCAATCGCTGCTCTTTGTCTTCGAGCAGCTTCAGGAGTTCGTGTTTGTTCTTCCGGTAGGCCTCACGCACCTGGCGTTTCACCCGGTTGCGCTTTACCGCCCGCTTGAACCGCTTCTTGGAAACACTGACAAGGATCGATGCCGGAACTTCCTGTTCATCGACGGGCATATAGACCACCCGCAGAGGAAAGATGGAAAACGAACGGGATGTACCGCCCGCAAACATCTTCTCAATTAAGATCTTGCTTTTGAGTCTCTCCTCCTTACACAGTGTATTCACGGTCCTAATCAGTTAAACGGTAAAAATTTAGCGGCTAGCCATTACCGACGGAAAGCCTTCGCCCCCATCGCCAATCGCTAACCGCTAACGATATGATTTATTTTCCTTTGTTGTTTTCCTTGATAAACAATTCCAGGGCAGCCGTCATAGACGGAGCTTGTACGGTAGGAGCTTCCAGATCCAGACGCAAACCGGCATCGCGTACCGCTTGTGCGGTGGTCAATCCGAATGTACCGATCTTAATATCCTTCTGGTCGAAGTCGGGGAAGTTCTTCTTCAACGAAGTCACTCCGGCCGGGCTGAAGAATACCAGCATATCGTAATCGAACTCCTCTTCCGGCGTAAAATCATTGCTCACCGTGCGGTACATCACTGCCTCGTTGTGTTGAATATGATGCTTGTCCAGCATATTCTTCACCTCGTCGGTATGTACATCCGACATGGGAGTGAAATATTTCTCAGCCTTATGCTTGAGGATGAACGACAGCAAGTCTTCCACTTTTCCGGTAGCACCGAAAAAGATCTTACGCTTGCGATACTGCACATACTTCTGGATGTAAAGCGCCACAGCCTCAGTCACGCAGAAATACTTCATTGTTTCGGGAATCGTCACACGAAGTTCCGTACAAAGATTGAAGAAATGATCTACCGCATGACGCGACGTGAAGATAACAGCAGTATGATCCATAACGGAAACTTTCTGCTGCCTGAATTCTTTTGCAGAGAGACTTTCAACCTTAATAAACGGACGGAAATCTATTTTTACTCCATATTTTTCCGCTATGTCGTAATAGGGAGATTTCTCTGACGCAGGCTTAGGCTGCGACACAAGTACTTTTTTTATTTTCAATTGTCCTAAAATTTGATTACCAACAATTCATTAAGCTCCACCAAGCCTTGATATATGATGAAATAAGGCATGATTTCAAGGGCACAAAAGTACAAAATTAATAGGAATAGCCCGAAAATATTATCAAAAAAAAGCTTTATCCACTTGTAAAACATCAACATTTTAGTGAAAATTACCAAAACCAAGCCACAAACGATAAACGAAACGAAACTTAAATCGAAATAAACAAGGAATAAAACAAACGGAAAGAGTGCGAATCCCAGGTAATAAATAAGCGAAAAGTAGGATTCTATCCAGTTGGAAACCGTCGATTTGTCAAAAAATATCCACCCAAGAAAGGAATAAACCAACCATTTAAGAAATAAACAAATAAGACAAACGCCGACATAGATTCCAATCAGAAGATGGGGAGAAACCTTCTTCAACAGCAAAGGATTGGTATCGCAAAAGAAATTGAACAGGACCACACCGCCCAACACACAGGTCTGCCCCAGAAGCAACAACAGAAAGCGCACATCCCCACTGGTGGAAACGGCAAAAAGACTGGCCCGTTCGCGGTGGTACAGAAATCCTTTCATCATATCCGAAAGAATTTTCTTGCTACGCGCCAATGCCAATGCTGTAAGGATAAAACAACAAAGCAACACAAGGGCTATACCATTATCCATCCGGGGCGAATAGGACAGGGGATCGGCCTCAAGTCCGGAAACAATCACAGAGAGCGTATCGGAGGGACTCATATGGCAGCAAATTTACGGATGGACGAATCCCATACGGGTATCTCATGTATCAACCGGATAGCCTCCTCGGGCGTTTGAGCCACATGCCAGATATCACTGTGGCGGCGACGCATAAAGTTCTGGTCGATGGCTTTGGCAAGCATTTCCAGCAAAGGATCAAAGAAGTGATTGGTATTCAGGATAACGATGGGATTGAGATAGAGTCCCAATTGCTTCCAGGTAATAATCTCGAGAAGCTCTTCCAACGTACCGCACCCGCCTGGCAAGGCAATGACCGCATCACTCAGATTAGCCATCAACTGCTTACGCTCGTGCATGCTGTCTACCTCGATTACTTGTGTCATCCCGGTGTGATGCCAGCCTTGTTCGACCATGAACTTCGGGATGACTCCTGTGGCTTCCCCGCCATTCTCAAGCACGGCATCAGCCACCGAACGCATCAACCCGATGTTGCCGGCACCATTCACCAACCGGATGCGGTGTTCGGCCAGCAAGGCGCCCAACCGGCGGGCGGCTTCAAAATAGGCAGGATCAATTTGAGTGCTTGAAGCGCAATATACGCACACAGACAGTATCTGGTTCATCTTTTCTTTTTTTAGGACCGCCTTCCCATGCATTATGAAGAAGGCGGTCCAGTATAAAAAGTCGTAAAGCTACGCTGATTACAATCCGAAAGCAGCTTTTACCTTATCTACATAGTCGAGCTTCTCCCAAGTGAAGAGTTCTACCTCCACAGTCTTGGCATCCTGATAACGCGACGTATAGGTCTTGGTTACAACTTGCGGTTCACGACCCATGTGGCCGTAAGCGGCAGTCTCGCTATAGATAGGGTTACGGAGTTTCAGACGTTCTTCGATGGCGCGGGGACGCAGGTCGAAGAGTTCGTCGATCTTACGGGCGATTTCTCCATCGTTGATGCCGACACGGCTGCGGCCGTACGTATTGACATAGATGCTAACAGGACGAGCCACGCCGATAGCGTAAGAAACCTGTACCAGGATTTCGTCGGTAACACCGGCAGCCACCAGATTCTTGGCGATGTGACGGGCGGCATAAGCAGCGCTACGATCGACCTTGCTGGGGTCTTTGCCCGAGAAAGCTCCACCACCGTGAGCGCCTTTACCACCATAGGTATCTACGATGATCTTACGGCCGGTAAGACCGGTATCACCGTGCGGACCACCGATCACAAACTTTCCGGTAGGATTCACGTGATAAATAATACGGTCGTTGAACAATGCCAGCACATCGGCATGGTTGATAGAAGCAATGACACGCGGCATAAGGATCTCGATCACGTCGCAACGGATCACTGCCAGCATCTCTTCGTCGGCTTTCAGCTGAGCAGCTTCCGAACCGTCGGCAGGAGATACAAAATCATCGTGCTGAGTAGATACTACAATGGTATCGATACGCGCGGGTTTTCCGTTGTCATCGTATTCAATGGTTACCTGGCTCTTGGAGTCGGGGCGGAGATAGGTCATTTCCTTACCCTCGCGACGAATGTCGGCCAGCACCTGGAGGATGCGGTGTGACAAGTCGAGCGACAGCGGCATGTAGTTTTCTGTTTCGTTGGTTGCGTAACCGAACATCATTCCCTGGTCGCCGGCGCCCTGATCCATCGGATTCTCGCGTTCTACGCCCCGGTTGATATCGGCACTCTGCTCATGGATAGCAGAAAGCACGCCACACGAGTTGCTTTCGAACATGTACTCGCCTTTGGTATAACCGATTTTCTTGATTACTTCGCGTGCAATGAGTTGAAGGTCAACGTATGCACTGGTTTTCACTTCTCCCGCCAGTACCACCTGTCCGGTAGTTACCAAGGTTTCGCATGCTACTTTCGAACTGGGGTCGAATGCCAACAGTTTGTCAAGTACGGCGTCCGATATTTGATCGGCCACT
>JAVBUC010000034.1:0-42593 GCA_031555765.1 Bacteroides sp.
TGTGGAGCGTTATTTCGAAAATCTTCGGCACGTTCAGGTAACCAGTCAGCACATAGGCTTCCTTTCCGAAGGCACCCACTTCGATACATCCGCTGCAACCGCCTTCACGGGCGTCTGTAATGGACTTACCCTGACGCATCAATTCCTGGATATACACATCGGGGTTGAATACCGACGGATAACCGTGTCCCTGGCGGATCACCTTGCAACCGGCGCGCAGAAAGCGTTCCGGCGTACGGCTGCTGATATGGATCGCGCTTCCGGGCTGAAGGATATGGAGGTCTTCGATCACTTCGAGCATGATATAGGATACTTCGCTCACTCCGTCGCTACCATCGGCCTTGACACCGCCGATATTGAGGTTGGTGAAGTCATTATAAGTGCCGCTTTCCTTGGCGGTGATGCCTACTTTGGGAGGCGCGGTGTGATTGTTCACTTTGATGAAGAAACACGACATCAGTTCGCGGGCCTCATCGCGTGTCAGGGTACCGGCAGCCAACTCTTTTTCGTAGAAAGGTGCCAGATGTTGGTCGAAATGGCCGGGATTCATGGCATCCCAACCGTTGAGTTCGGTAATGGTGCCGAGATGTACAAACCAGTAAGCCTGGATGGCTTCCCAATACGTACGTGGGGCGTGGGCGGGTACCCAACGGCAGACCTCGGCAATCTTGCGCAGTTCGGCGGCACGCTTCGGGTCGGCCTCTTTCGCTGCCATCTCGTCGGCCAGGTCGGCATGACGTTCGGCGAAGAGGATGGCGGCGTCGCACGAGATCGACATAGCGGTCAGTTCTTCCTGTTTGTCGGTCGCCTCGGGATCGTTCATAAAGTCGAGCGATGCGAGGTGGCGGGCGATCTGTTCCTTCAGATCGAGCAAGCCATATTTGTACAGCTTACCGTCGAGCGAAGTATGTCCCGGGGCACGTTGTTCCATGAATTCGGTGAACATACCTGTCTCGTAGGCTGTCTTCCATTCGGCAGGCACATGGTTGAAGATACGTTCGCGCTGCGTGCGTCCTTCCCAGTAAGGAATCACTTCACGGGCATAGGTTGCGATATCTTCTTCCGGGATAGTATAGCGTTGTAACTCACGGGTGTTGAGTATATGAAGATCTTCCACACTGTGGCAGGTCAGTTCCGGAAAGGTAGGCACCGCTTTGGGACGCGGGCCACGTTCGCCCACGATCAGTTCGTCAGCACCGATATAGATCGTCTTCTGCTTACATATTTCGAGGAAGTTCAATGCACGGAGCACGGGGATGGGATACTTCCCGTAGTTTTCTTTGTAGAAACGGGTCTCGATCAGCGCACGCTCGATCGAAAGGGATGGTTCAGCTTCGAACGTCTGTTTACGCAGCCGTTTGATGCGATCGTTCATGCCGAAAGCGTTCGGCTGGGCGGTGTTCAAATTGTTAGTATTGGAAGTACTCATAGTTGTCTGAATGTATTAAAGAGATGTATGCAATGGTACAATATCGCAAACATAGCAATTCCCCCCGATACACCCAAAATATCCGGCATATTTTCAGCTGTACGAGACCACATTTTGTCATAAAGGGATCCGTCACTCTACCAGCTCATAATTCGTACTTCGTCCGCCGCCGGCTTCCTTACGCAAAACACCTTTATTTATCAGGTCCTGTATATCCCTTAAAGCTGTATCCGGCGAGGTTTTTGTCATCTTTCCCCACTTAGATGAAGTCAGTTTACCATCGAATCCATCCAGCAGTTTATTCAGCATCAATCGCTGGCGATCGTTCAGAGTGGTTTCACGGTATTGCTCCCAAAACCTTGCTTTATTCAATACCGATTTCAAGACCTCCTCACTATTCAGCAACGCTCTTTCCAAGCAGGCAAAGAACCATTCCAGCCAGCCGGTGATATCGCCATCGCCGTGCTGAGTTTTTTCCAGTATCTCGTAATATTTCTTTCGTTCAGTCAGTATTTGGCTCGACATGCTATAAAATCTCTGTGAACTACCATCACTGCGTGCCAGTTGCATATCGGCAATAGCACGGGCCATGCGGCCGTTGCCATCGTCGAACGGGTGTATGGTGACAAACCATAAATGAGCGATGGCCGCTTTTATTACCGGATCGGTCTGCAGACTGTCATTGAACCATTGCAGGAATTGTAACATTTCTTTCTCCACGAATTCGCCTTTCGGAGCTTCGTAGTGTATCCTCTCCTTTCCCATCGCACCGGAAACAACTTGCATGTCTCCGTTCCGGAATTTACCGACTTCTATTTTATACATTTCGCTATATCCGGTAGGAAAAAGGGCGGCATGCCATCCCCACAGGCGTTCTCTCGTAAGTGTTTCCGAATACCTTTGCGTAGCATCGAGCATCATTTCGACCACCCCATCCACATCGCGGGGCGAATCGACCAATCCCGATACTTCCAGTCCCAACCGACGGGCAATGGAGGAGCGAACCTGGTCCCGGTTCAACACTTCGCCTTCTATTTCCGAAGATTTCAAGACGTCCAGTGTCAGCGTGCTAAGCATCGCTTCTTCCTGCAACTGAAAGCCCAGACTTTCCATCTGCCCAAGCAGCCTGCCTTGCAGATGCCGGACATTACCCAGCCATGTAACCAGTTTGTCATTGTCCCATCGGAAGTTGAACCACTTTTCCTGTTGATAGATATATCTCATATTCTCCGCTTGCTTTGCGGCAAATATAGGGATTTTTCTCCGCAAAACAATATTATCCGCAGTTTTTGCGGAGATAAAGCGGGTTATTCTCCGCAAATACTTCATACAAAAAACAACAAATCCTCAGCCGCATTCATGTGGCTGAGGATTTGTTGTTTTTATAAAAAGTACTATTTCTCTTTAGCCAGCGTAAAGACAAATTCCAATCCGCCTCCCAGATTATTCTTAGCCGAGATATTGCCACCATGAATAATGACAGCATTCTTCACGATGGCCAGTCCCAGGCCGGTACCGCCTAGTTTACGTGAACGACCCTTATCTACCCGGTAGAAACGTTCGAACAGTCGCACAAGGTGTTCCTGGGCCACTCCCACTCCGGTATCGGCAAAACTGAAATAGTAATAATTCTCGTCCTCACGGAAACAGTTGATGTAAATCTGGATGTTGTTGCCAGCGTAGGCGATGGCGTTGTCCATCAGGTTGCGGAAGATGGAATAGAGAAGCGAGTAGTTGCCCCGGAGTTGAATGTCCTTGCGGAGCGAGTCCACCACGGTGATCTGCTTCTCTTCCAACTCGAGCGACACCTCGTTGATGATGTTTGTCACCAGGACGCTGATGTTCACCTTTTCCATGTCGATCATGTTGGCAGCCTCATCCATGCGGGTCAGCACGGAGATGTCGCGCAGCAGGCGACTCAGGCGGTTGCTCTGGGCGTAGCAGCGTTCCAGGAACACGTCCATTTTCTCGCGGGGAAGGTTCTCTCCGCTGTTGACAATGGTCTCCAGGTACCCCTGTATGCTGCTCACGGGTGTTTTCAGTTCGTGAGCGATGTTCTGGGTGAGTTGCCGTTTCAGGCGTATCTTTTCTTCCTCCTGGGTGATGTCATTGATGGATATCTCGAAGCTACCGTCCTGGAAGATGATGCACTCCACGACAAACATCTTACCGTTCTTATTAATACTGATGGACATGCGCTTCTCCTTCTGCCCCACGGGACGCTCCTGTACCTTGTTGATGAAGTGGGTGATGTCCCGCAGCTCGACGATATCGAACACCTCCTCGGTGGCTTCCAGGTTAGAGTCGGAAATCAAATTGCTGTACTGCGTGAAGAGGTTATTCACCAGGATCTCACGCTTGTCTTTGGTAAATACACCCAAGCCTTCGCGCGCGGTTTGCAAGTGTGTTACCAGTTTCTCGCGCTCTATGTAGAGAGCTTCCTTGGTTTCGTGCAGACGCTTGTATATCTGGATGATGTGCTGCGATATCTCGCCCAGCTCGTTGTGCGGGAAGGCCGTTTGCATAGCCATCTCGACAGGCTCGTTGCGATCTGCCCGCAGAGCAAATTCCTGCAACTGACTGATGGAGGTACCCAGCTTGTGGGTGAATTTATAGAACACGGCTATGAGCACCAGGCTGAGGATGAGGGTGAACCAAATGTAGTGCGAATCGGCCTGAAGGTTATGCACCAGGCTGACATTGTAAGGTAAAGCCGAACGGACAATACAATCGGGGTAGAGTGTAGCCGAGTAGAAATAATTCAGTCCTGTGGTTTCGGAGGTACGTCGCACATCGAAACCGTGTCCACGGTGTAAGGCTTGCTGCACCTCCATGCGGTTGCTGTGGTTGTCGAGCCGGTTGACATCGCGACGGTAGCTGTCGAATATCACCTTCCCATCGAGGTCGATGATAGTCACGCGCAAATCGGGCAGAAGATTTCTGGACAGGTACTGGTTCAGTGTGTCGGTGAGATGCAGATTGCCTTCCATATGCTCGTACAAGCGGGCATTGTAGTCCTGCAACTTCGTATCGAGCAGCTCTATCTTATACTCCTTCTCCCGGTGGTACTGATACGCCAGGAAGCTTCCGGCAAAGACTAAAAACAGGAGGATGACCGATAGGAAGAGTTTCCGGCTGAAGGTCAGCAGGGGTTTCTTTGACATATCTTTCATCGTTACTCTACTTCAAAGCAATAACCATAACCCAAACGGGTGACGATACGCTTGCCATAGTTTCCGATTTTCTTACGCAGACGGGTAATGTTGACGTCGATGGTGCGGTCCAACACATATACTTCATCGCTCCAGATGCGGTTCAGGATATCTTCGCGGGAGAACACCCGTCCTTTGTTTTGCAGGAGCAGGAGCAGGATTTCGAACTCTTTCTTCGTGAGTCCCACTTCCTGCCCGTCGATGCTGGCTTTCTTCTTGGTGATGTCTATCATCAGCGTCTGGTACGTCAGCTGTTCGGGCGGAGTATCGGCATCGTTTTGCGAAGTACGGCGCAGCACGGCTTTCACACGGGCCACAACTTCGCGAAGCGAGAAAGGCTTGGATATATAATCGTCGGCTCCGATATTGAAGCCTGTGACAGTATCGTTTTCGGTATCCTTGGCGGTGATGAAGATGATGGGCACACCGGCTGTTTTCTTGTCCTTTTTCAGCATGTTGGCCAGTTTGAATCCGGATATTTCACCCATCATCACATCGAGCAGCAACAGGTGAAAACTGCTGATATCGAGCTTCAAGGCCTCTTCGGCGGAATTGGCAGTAGTTACGTCGTAACCTTCGTTCTCCAGGTTGAACTTGAGAATTTCGCATAGATCTTCTTCATCGTCGACCACTAAAATACGGTATTCATTCATTGTTTTTATTCTTTTATTATATAATACAAAGTTAGACTTTATTTCTTTGATGCGACAAAGTTGCGGTTTATTTGTTACGCCAAGGTGAAACAAGTGTTACGATTTCATGTCAAACCGCACTTTTTTTGAAATTATCCATTATATTTGTTCACCAAAACCGAAAGAAAGAACATCCATGATAAAATTATCCATAAAGACCCGCAAGGGGAGAATTGCCGCCATCACCACTACCATCCTGGTGTTGCTGGGAGTCGCCATTTGGCTCATCCGATACAGCGCGCTCCCACCCAACTTCGAAATCACCGACGAGCTGGGAGGCAACATCTTCCCATCGGCTATCCTTTCGGTAGCCACCACTGACGCGCTCATCGTTACCCCGGCGGACTCTGTCTACGTGGGCAATCCCAAATCGGTCATTGGCATTCGGGTGAAATCACGCAAGCCTTACAGCCGGGTACGCATCAACGTGAGCGAAACACCTTTCTTCGCCCATTCCGTCTCGGAGTTTGTACTCGACAAACCTCGTACGGAGTACACCATCTACCCGGATATCATCTGGAAGTACGAAGCATTGCGCAACCAGGCACAGGCCACGCCCATCAGTGTGGCTGTCAGCGTGGAGATGAACGGCAAGCAACTGGGGCAGCGCGTGCGTACTTTCTCCGTACGGAGTGTCAACGAATGCCTGCTGGGTTACGTCACCAACGGCACGAAATACCACGACACCGGCATCTTCTTCGCCGCTTACGTGAACGAGGAGAACCCCATGATAGACCAGCTGCTGCGCGAGGCCCTGAATACGCGTATCGTCAACCGTTTTCTGGGCTACCAGAATAACAAGGACGGGTCGGTAGACAAACAGGTATATGCGCTGTGGAATGTGTTGCAGAAACGCAATTTCCGGTACAGTTCCATTTCTAACACCAGCCTGTCCAGCAACGTAGTATTCTCGCAACGGGTACGCACGTTCGACGATGCTTTGCAGTCCTCGCAGATCAATTGCGTGGATGGTACAGTACTCTTCGCCTCCCTTCTTCGGGCCATCAACATCGACCCTATCCTGGTGCGTACACCCGGACACATGTTTGTGGGGTATTATACCGACAAAGCGCATACAAAGAAGGAGTTCCTCGAAACAACCATGATAGGCGATGTGGACCTGGACGATTTCTTTCCGGACGAGAAGTTAGATTCCACCCTGGTGGGCAAGTCGCAAAACCAGATGTCGCTGCTCACCTTCGAGAAGTCCAAGGAATATGCCACCAAGAAGTACATCGACAATGAGGCCGGCTTCGGTTCCGGGAAATTCAATTATATGTTCCTGGAAATTTCGAGGGATGTGCGGAAGCGTATCCAACCTATCGGGCGGTGACTTTTACAAATACTTCAAAATACAGTATTCTTTTGATAATCTTCAGCCCATACATATCATTCGTTTGAATAAATTCAGCTATATTTGCTAAATTCATGATAACCAAAATTTCACACCTCTAAATTATTTATACTATGGGATTGGATAGAAGAAACTTCCTTAAAACTCTCGGAGGAATTGCAGCCTTTACCATCGTCCCCCGTCACGTATTGGGGAAAGGGTATATCGCACCCAGCGATCAACTAACCAAAGGCATTATCGGTACAGGTAGCATGGGGCGTGGGCACGCCAACTACGGAGGCACCCGCCTGGTGGCGGTATGTGATGTCGATAAAGATCACCTGGAACTGGGCAAGAAGCTTGCTACCGGAACCATCCAGGCGTATCACGACTACCGCGACCTGATCCTCGACCCGAATGTAGACATCGTACACATTGCCACCCCACCGCATTGGCACGGCATCATGTCGGTCGATGCGCTCAAAGCAGGAAAAGATGTTTGGTGCGAAAAGCCCATGACCCGTACCATCGGCGAAGGAAAGCGTGTAATGGAAGCAGCGAAGCAGTACGGACGTATGTATCGCCTCAACACCTGGTTTCGTTTCACCGATACGTTTTATGGACTCGGTACTCCTGTAAAACCCCTCAAGAAACTTGTACAGAGCGGATTGCTCGGCTGGCCTCTCAAAGTCACCATCAGCAAGCACACCGGGTTCGACTGGAAATTCTACTGGGTGGGAAAAGAACACCTCCAAGAACAGAAAGTCCCGGCACAGCTGGATTATGACCTGTGGCTCGGTCCGGCTCCCTACAAACCTTACAACGAACACCGCACGCACGGAACTTTCCGCGGATACTGGGATTACGATGGCGGTGGATTGGGCGACATGGGACAACACTACATCGACCCGGTACAGTACATCCTGGGCAAGGATGACACCAGTCCGGTGAAGGTAGAAGTAGATGCTCCCCAGCAGCATGACGATGCGGTAGGAACCTGGCGTTCCATTACCTATACGTATGAAGACGGTTGCCAGATCGTTCTTTGGGGAGGTGACTTCGGTGATCCGGATACGCCCTATATCTCCGGTCCCAACGGGAATGTTTACCCCAATTTCTATTGCGATGTCCCCGGCTGGCAGAAGAAACTGGCAGCCTTCCCCGAACCCGATGCACAAATCACAGATTTCATCAGCAGCATCAAAAGCCGGCAGCCTTTTGCATTGAACGAACAGAACGGATTCCGCTCGGCCACCATCGTGAATATGGGAACGATTGCCCTCCGTCTCAACCGGACTCTCCGGTTCGACCCCGAAAAGCTTCAATTTATCAACGACGAAGCTGCCAACCGGTTGATCGATCAACCCATGCGGGCGCCGTGGACTATCTAACATAATCCCTCAAGCATCATGAAACGAATAAATATATTTTCTCTGGCCCTTTTGCTCTGCGTTTGTCTGGCAACGGCCCAAACTACCGACGTACGAACCGTCAAAACCATTGTAGCCGACGTACTGGCACAGATGCCGGTCCAAAATCAAGATAGTTACAACAAGCTCTTTCAAGACCTGGCCGCTACCGGGGAAGAAGGATTAACCATGCTGATCGACCTGTTCAATACTCCCCAGCCCCAAGGCAATGTTCCTGTGGAATACGCCCTCAGCGGATTGGCAGCCTACGTTTCCGCACCGGATCAGGAAGCAGCACGGACTACCGTGAGCCATGCCTTCCGCCAGGGAGCCGACCAGGCATCGACCCCGGAGATCAAGAACTTCTTCCTGAACCAACTCTGGGTCATGAACGGTGGTAAAAACGAAGCGTACACCCCGGCCACCAGCGGAACAGCCACCTATCAGTTACAGGCCGGCGAAACCGGACAAGCTGCTGCCCGCATATCCGCATTGGGCGCAGAGTTCGGCGAAGAAAAGAAATCGCCTTCCAAGCTCCTGCTCTCCGCCCTCAAAGATTCCGACCGTGAGTACCGGAATGCCGCTCTGAACTTTGCTTCTTCCTATGCCGATGCATCGATGTACATCGATGTCATGAAAGCCATGAGGAAGGCCAAGCCGGAGCCCAAAGTCGACATGCTTAACTGGTTGGGACGCGAAGCTGCCTCCTCCGCTTCCCAGAAAACAATCCTGAAAGATCTTGAAATCAAATTCGAACTCCCTGCCCGCCAGGTACTGATCGATCAGTTGAAGGATCCCTCCTTTGAGGTGAAGCAGGCAGCTGCCTGGGCACTGACACGGATTGGCGACAAGACAGTGATCCCCACTCTGGCTAATCTGCTGACCAATCCGGACAAGCAGGTCGTACTCCTGGGACAGGAAACCCTGAGTAGCTTCCCGGGCGATATAGATCAGGCAGTGGCCAAAATCATACCCCGGGCACCCGATGCAGGCAAAGTAGCCGCTTTGCAACTGCTGGCTCTGCGTAAAGCTGATGCCAATAGCCTCACTGTATACAATCAGTTGGAATCCACTTCGCCTACGGTGAAAGAAGCCGCCTACACAGCACTGAAGGACGTAGTCGGAGAAAGAGATTTTGTACGCCTGTGCGGTCTGCTGGAAACGACTTCGAAAGAAGCAGATATCAAACCTCTGCAACAGGCCATTGTCGCTTCACTCGGTAGCATGGATCCGGCTGCGCAGGTCTCTACCGTTACGAAACGGATGCTGCAGGCAGGAGAAGCCAAAAAGTCGCTTTACTATCCCGTACTGGCTTCCACAGGTAACCCGGACGCACTTACTGCCATTCTGAACGGATTTAAAACAGGTCGTGGTGCTGCCAAGGAGCAGGCATTCGAAGCACTTTTGCAATGGAACAAGCCCGAAGCAGCCGATGAACTATACATCATCTGTCAGGATCCTTCGACAAGCACCTATTTCGACCGGGCATTGGAAGTGTATATCCGCCTCTCCTCTTCTCCAGAAATGAGCAAGGAGAACCGGCTGATCCGCTTGCGTAAAGCCATGGAGATAGCCCGGACAGATGCTCAGAAAAACGAAATACTGAAACAGATCCAGCCTAGCGATACGTATACAGCTTTGGTTTATGCCGGCGGGTTCCTGGATCAGAAACCCATACAGGAAGCAGCGGCACAGGCGGTGATGAACATCGCCCTCGGACACAAGGAATATACCGGAAAGATCGTCCGCGATCTGCTCGCCAAGACTTCGGCTGTACTGAACAACCCCGATGCCGGCTACCAACGGGAAGCCATTCGCAAACACCTCGAAGAGATGCCGCAGGAAGAAGGCTTCGTTTCCATCTTTAATGGGAAGGATCTCGCCGGATGGAAAGGCCTGGTGGGTAACCCGCTTACCCGCGCTAAGATGAACGCCTCCCAGCTGGCTACTGCCCAACGCAAGGCCGATGCCCAGATGCGGTTGGACTGGAAGGCAGAAAACGGTTGCCTGGTATTCGACGGCCAGGGATACGACAATCTCTGTACCGACAAACAGTACGGAGATTTCGAAATGTACATCGACTGGATGCTGGATGCCAACGGAACCGAAGGCGATGCCGGCATCTATCTGCGCGGCACTCCGCAAGTACAGATCTGGGACACTTCCCGCACCAATGTAGGTGCTCAGGTGGGTTCCGGCGGATTGTACAACAACAAATTGAACCCCAGCAAGCCCCTGAAAGTAGCCGACAATAAACTGGGTGAATGGAATACCTTTTACATCAGGATGGTGGGCGACCGGGTAACTGTTCTCCTGAACGGAGAAAAAGTGACGGACGAAGTCATTCTCGAAAACTACTGGGATGACAAACGCCCCATCTTCCCCATCGAACAACTGGAACTGCAGGCGCACGGCAGCAAAGTATACTACCGCGATATCTACGTGAAGGAGCTCGCCCGCCAGGAGGCTTTCCAACCATCTGCCGAAGAAAAGAAAGAGGGTTACCAAATACTGTTCGACGGTACCAACATGTACGAATGGACCGGCAATACAGTAGACTACACCCTGTCCGACGGCACCATTTCTCTCGTCCCCAGTCGCGGATCAGGGGGTAACCTCTATACAAAAAAGGAATATGGCAACTTCGTATTCCGCTTTGAGTTCCAACTCACTCCTGCAGCCAACAATGGCTTAGGTATCCGCACCCCAATGGAAGGCGATGCTGCTTATGTAGGTATGGAGTTGCAGATACTCGATAGTGAGCATCCTGTGTACAAGGATCTGGAGGCTTACCAGTACCATGGCTCTGTGTATGGTATCATCCCGGCTCAGCGCGGTTACCTGAAACCCGTGGGCGAATGGAACTATCAGGAAGTGATTGCCGACGGCGACCACATCAGGATCACGCTCAACGGGCATGTCATCCTCGATGGAAACATCCGTGAGGCCACGAAAAACGGAACGGCCGACAAGCAAGACCATCCCGGCCTGTTCAACAAGAAAGGGCATATCGGGTTCCTCGGTCACGGATCGCCCGTGAAGTTCCGGAACATACGGATCAAAGAAATTATTCAGAAACGTTAATAATATCACTGGATGTTCACTTCCTGCCAATAAAAAGAGGCAGACACTTCTATCTTATATAAAACAGTTGTTTACACAAAAAACATAAACTCAACAAGTTGAATATGAATTCATTACAACATTCCTCGGATACAATAACCATAGATTCAGGCATGAATAATTCAGACTAAAAGGGGAATCAATGAGAAAAAAATAACTATGTTTGCAAAACGACTGATAATATGAGATAAAGATGAGAAATTTAAAATGTGCTGTTTTTATGTTGACTTTGTGGATTGTTTGTCCTTTTGTACAGGCACAACAAGAAATCATAAAGTCAAAAGTATTAGTTGCCTCCCATCGGGGTGATTGGAGAAATTACACAGAAAATTCAATAGAAGCCATCGAAGGTTGTATCAGGATGGGAGTTGACATTGTAGAAATAGATGTTTCCAGAACAAAAGATGGTCATTTAATTCTGATGCACGACCAGACAGTAGATCGAACAACTGACCAAAAAGGAGCAGTCTCGGATTTTACGTTGGCGGAAATACGCCAAATGAATCTACGGAATAGTCTAGGACTTGCCGGGGAATTCAAAATACCCACACTGGAAGAAGCCATGTTGGCAGCTAAAGGTAAAATAATCGTCAATCTCGATAAAGCCGATGCATACTTCAACGAGGTATATAAAATACTAGAAAAAACAGGTACCATATCACAGACTATAATCAAGTCGGATAAGCCTTATGAAGAATTGAGAGCCAAATATGGCGAACATTTCGAAAAAATGACTTTTATGCCTGTTATTAATATGAGAGAGGAAACCACATTCGAGTCTATTCTACCTATTTTAGAAAAGCAATATCCCTGTTATGAGATTATTTTCGAAAATGAGAACAAAGAGTTATTGCTAAGAGTAAGAAACTATTTGAAAGATACCTTATCTGTTATCTGGATCAATTCCTTGTGGCCATCCTTGTGCGGAGGTTATTGTGACGACAAGGCTTTAACTGATGCAAATGGAACGTGGGGGTATCTGATCAATGAGCTTGGAGCAGGCATATTGCAAACAGACCGTCCTCAATACATGTTGGAATACCTACGTATGCAGAGGCTACATAAATGATACATTATTATATAACACGCAGAGTCTGAAGTGTGTTAAACTATAGATAAATGGAGCATATTCCAACTATTTGGGCTAATTTTGTACTACTTTGAAAACACCACTGATTTAAGATACTCAATTATGGACTTATATAGTAAGCACATTTCATCGATTCTTCTTCGCTGTATTCTTTTCTGTATTCCCTGGGATTCGGTTACATTTGCAATGCCTCCCAACGAGCCTGTTTATGCAGATGACTTCAACCTGTCTGCTTCGGACGGGCACGTAAGAGAAGGCCTTTTCTTTTATTCCTTCGAAACTGATAAAGATAAACGTACGGGGTTGGATCTGACTCCAGATAAAAGCCTGCACCTTCCTAAGGGATTTACACTGGTATTTGATGTAAAATTCAGAGTAGAAGTACAGAACTTCGGAAACATTTTCCGTATCCTGGGTGATGATGGACTCAATGTCGATTTAGTATCCGACTATTATGCAGTCAACAGCAATAATACATTCTCGCTTATGGGGCCGAAGGGGGTTCTGGCAACATCAACCATCAGCGATCTGGGTGCAGAGGCGTTCGATAACTGGATCAGGGTAAAGATAACCATTCATCCCCAATCAAAAAAACTTCTTTTATCTCTGAATGATGTCACCCGGGAGATAGAGTTTGAAACCCATGCATCCGCATACGAGATTTTTTTTGGAAGTAATACCGTACGGCGGCCCAACATTACGGATGTGCCACCCATTACCGTGAAAAACATCCGCATTTATAACGACGAACAAAAACTTATTCGCTTCTGGAAACTTACTAAGCATAGTAATAACACGGTATATGATGAATGTGGACATCACAAAGCCGTTGTTACCTATCCTTGTTGGATGATAGACGACCATACGAAATGGAAGAAGGAATGCGTTTTCAATCTGCCCGGATTATTTTACCAATATACTTTTGATCAGAAAGGAGAAAGAGTTTTCATGGTTAATGCAAAGGAAATCCTAGTCTATTCCATCCATTCCAAACAACTTGAAACCATCATTCCTGTGCATGGAATACCTTTTAATCTGGAATCCAACCAATTACTCTATGACCCAATAAGCAACGAACTCATTTCCTACGAGTTTGTGCGCAATTATCTGGATAGATTCAATTTCGATAGCCGGACATGGTCGAATACCAATGAAGAAAAAACCTACCTCACATTTGGACACCATGGAAAATATTACATGCCAAAAGAAAAGAAGATTGTTGCATTTGCGGGCTATGGTTTACACCAGTACACCAGTACATTGCAAATCTATTCGGAAGATGAAGCCGCTTGGAGTTCGTTTAATTTGGCAGATTCTATCCCTCCACGCTATTTAGGTAGCATGGGACAATTGGACGATCAATCATTTTTGTATTTTGGTGGCTTTGGCAACTTCAGTGGGCGACAGGAAGAACTTCCCTCAAACTTTTATGATTTATACAAAGTAGATATCCGGAATCATTCCGTACAGAAGATATGGGATCTGCAAACAGCCGAAGTGCCGTTTGCCAGTGCAAGCACCATGATCATTGATAAAGGAAGAAATGTGTTCTATACGCTGTCTTTTTTGAATTTCCGCAGTTCGTCCATGGCCTTTTTGCACGAATATTCATCAACTACCCCCCAATATCATTTGGTTGGCGATTCTATTCCCTACCTGTTCTATGATGTACAATCTCATGCCGATTTATTCCTCAGCAGTGACAAAAAAAGCTTGTATGCATTAACCTCGGAAGTAAGAGACAGCATCACCACTACTACCGTTTATTCAATTGCCTATCCGCCAATGAATAGTCTCACTGTCTTGCAAGAGTCCCCCAAAAAGCTTAGCTGGTTTTGGTTCTTATTCCTATTGGTTATACCTCCTATTTTTATTGTCTGGAACAAGAAAAAGAAACACAGCCAGATTATTCTTCCAGAAGAGAGCACCCTGTCTGATCAGGTTCCTATTTCGGAAATACCTGTTCAGCAAATACCATCATCCATTTATCTGCTTGGTGAGTTTACCATTATTAATGACGAGGGCAGTAATATAGGTGCTACCTTTACCCCTACTACCCGGCAAATATTTCTACTCTTACTACTTTATACATTAAAGGATGGGCAAGGTATATCCTCCAACGAATTAAAAAAGGAAGTTTGGGAAGATAAAGACGACGCCAGTGCGCGTAACGTTAGGAATGTGTATATGAATAAAATCCGTAACATGCTAAAAGACATGAAAGGTCTGGAAATAGTAAAAGTAGACGGGTACTGGAAAATAACTCTTCAGCCACAGGTGTATTGTGATTATGCCCGGGTAATCCTGCTTATCTATTCACTAAAGAAAAACGGATTTAATAAGACTGTTTTAAATGAACTGTTGGACATCGTTTCCAGAGGGAAATTGCTCTGTTATATAGGGGCTGAATGGCTGGACGATATCAAATCCAATTATTCAAATAATCTCATTGAATTATTGATTGAAACAAGCAAGGCCGACGAATTGAAGAATGACTATAATTTATTGTTAAAATTAGCGAATGCTATACTTCTGTATGACGATACGGAGGAATATGGTGTAAAACTGAAATGTTACATACTACGTCAGCTCAAGCGCAACCGGGAGATCAGGCTTTGTTATCAAAAGTATGTGGACGATTATGTAAAACTATATTCAGAAAAACCCGACCTCAGCATAGATGAGATATCAAAGTTCAAGCCCTAGTAGCCTGAATGATTCATTTTAATAGAAAAGAGGAAGTGTAAACTCTGCGTATTTCAGCAGGAATTACACTTTCTCTTTTTTATTAATAACTCCCTAAGTCTTCGAAATCCATCCCACAGTCTATAAATAAGATGATTAAATAAACTATTAATACAAAAAAAATATGGCTCTAAGCGTTTTTTTAATCAATCCATTTATATGGGAAGAGTTTATTTGCACAATCTTCACTACAGGAGATTTCAATTCTTATTCAATAATTTAAAACTAATACGTATGAGCCCATGACACATTTATTATCGTGCCAAAGCACCACCGCACTTTATTTCTATCAACCATTTGTTAAACATTAAATTTAATCTTATGCACACAATTCATCTGAAGAGTAGACATGGAATCCTTATGGGTATAAAGCCATTCAGGATTGCCGTGCTGATTCTCTTTCCTTTCTTATGGCAAGCATGCGCTGAGAACGAGTTTCCGGTATCTCCACTACCAGAGACTTTCGAATTCATTCCGCCCAATGATGTAAACCTTCTTACAGCAACCGGAGGCGACCAAAAAGTGACCCTGAAATGGGGTGAAAACATTAACAATGATCTGAAAGCTATTCACATCAAAAACCTGAATACAGGCAAAGAAGAAACTGTTCAGGGAAATGTCAGTGAAGCTGTTATCACCGGACTTACCAATCTGGTAAAATACACTTTCGAGGTAAAGACCGAAAACAATCAGGAGTTACTTTCTTATGGAACAACTATCAGTGCCAAACCTTTCGTGCACGATAATGTAAAGCCTGGTATAGTAACCGATCTCAGAGGCTTCAAGCTGAATGCTACCACAGCATTGGCAGCATGGGCCAATCCGGCAGATAATGACCTGGACAGAATTGTGGTCTATCTGGGAAAAGACTCTATCGTAGTCAGCAGCACGCTGTCTTTCGGCAGTATTCGCGGCAATCTTACTGATAAAGTGATTGTCCGCGCTGTGGATCTTTCCGGTAATTATTCGGATCCAGTGGAAACTGTAGCCGACAAAGATCTGGTGGAGATATCCGGATATGATGATGGAACTACACAAACTATACGGTTATACAAAGACCCTGTCATAACGGTAGTCGACGAATATGTGATTTCTTATTTTGATTCAGAAACTCACATAAAAGGTCCTCTGGAAGAAATTACTGAGTACGCAATGAGCATGGACGATGGTCGTAATCTATGGTTGGATGATGCAAAAACAAAACCGACGTGGCTGGAGCCCATAAAGATAAAACTTATGTACGAAGGTAGCGAAGTATCCACAAGTAACTATTATGCCTATAATGATATACCCGGCTCTGTGTTTGCCACACACTTCACTGCAAAATCGGAAGCAATTCAAAGAGAAGGTGAAGGAAACGGGTTCACCAGCAATATAGGCTGGTTGTCCGATAACCTCTTTTGCGAATACGACATCAATGTATTGGAAGATGGTGAGTATACAGTGGTTGCCTACGGCTCACGCCCAGACAGTAACACTGGTAAATACGATGTAGCCATCGACGGAACAGTACTTGCACAGGGCGAAATCACCGGGCAAAACGGCTGGGGTAATTATGCTCCGTTTACAGGTCCGGACATCAACCTGGAAAAAGGGAAGCACAAGTTACGGATAAACTTCACCACCGGAAATAATAACTATCGGAAATTTGTATTCATTAAAAAATAGCAGAACGAATGAAATCAAAAAACCATATAAAAAGTAAGCTGTTGCGCTTAACCCTGTTAAGCGTGGTATTACTTTCCGCTATTTCCGTTTCCGCACAACGGAAAACGATTCAGGGAAAGGTCCTTGATGAGACCAACACACCCCTACCCGGTGCTACTGTCGTCATTACGCAGGCAAAGAGTGGTGGTATAACAGATATAGAAGGTAACTTCCGGATTGAGAATGCATCCCCGCAAGATACCCTGGTTGTATCATACTTAGGTTACAGATCTTACAGGCAGTTGGTGAAAAACCAGCAGTTCTTCAATATTACCCTTGTACCCGATGATCAGATGCTGAGTGAGGTGGTAGTAGTAGGTTACGGTCAGCAAAAGAAAGCATCCGTAGTAGGAGCTATTGCCCAAGTATCGACCAAAGAACTCACTCAGAGCCCGGTAGCCAATGTATCCAATGCACTGGCAGGACGCTTGCCTGGTTTGATTACCGTTCAAAGGTCCGGAGAGCCAGGTAATGATATGGCCAACATGTATATTCGCGGGGTAAGCACCTTCGGGGCCAATCAAAACCCGCTTATCCTTGTCGACGGTATCGAACGCGATATCCGCATGATGGATGTATCCGAAATTGAATCGATCAGTATTCTGAAAGACGCCTCGGCAACAGCAGTTTATGGAGTAAGAGGTGCCAACGGAGTAATATTGGTAACTACCAAAAGAGGAAAAGTAGGGCAAACAGATATATCATTCAGTGCCGATGTAGGTTTCCAGGCACCTACCAGTTTGCCTAAAATGGTAAACTCTTATCAAATGGCTGTCCTGACCAATGAAGCATTGATGAACGACGGACTGAATCCTAAGTATACACAGGAGCAGATCAATGCTTTCCGGTACGGAACTAACAAGTTCCTGTATCCTGACGTAGATTGGTATGAAGAGAGTTTGAAAGATTATGCACTGATGCAGCAATACAACTTATCCATTGTTGGTGGAACTGATAAGGCCAAATACTTTGTAGCTGTCAATGTGATGGATCAAGGAGGTTTATTTAAATATGGTGACTATAACAAAGATTACAGTACACAGATTAAATACACCAAATATAATTTCCGTAGCAACCTTGACTTTCAGTTGAGCGACGTTATTTCTGCCAAGTTGAACCTGGCCGGGGTAATAGGTACCAAGCATCGTCCTGACCAGGATGCTACCACCGTGTTCGAAAGATTAAAAATAGCCAACCCCGACCGGGCACCGATCCGCAATCCGGATGGTTCATGGGCTACCCGCGAAAAGGGAAGTTTTAACCCATTGGCAAATATTATCGACAGGGGATATGCCGACGAAAAAGAAACAGCCGTGCAGGCTACCATCGGATTAAAAGCGAATGCAGATAAATGGATTAAGGGACTTTACTTTAACGTTGATTTCTCATTCGACTTTAACAACCTGTACCGGAAATCTTACTATAAGGACATTGATTTCTGGGAATTCCATGAAGATGGTACGTACAAAAACTTTTCCATTACAAGTAACCTTGGGTTTGGAGATGGACTGGAAATATATACCAGCCAGTATGTATTCGAACCATCTATTAATTATGCAAGGACTTTTGGCGACCACGATGTAACCGGCTTGTTGCTGTTTAATGCTCAAGAATATGTCAAAAAAAGTGGAAGTGCCCTGGAAAGACTGCCTTACAGACACTTAGGAGTAGTGGGCCGTGTTACCTACGGATATAAGAACAAGTATCTGGGCGAGGTAAATGTCGGCTATAACGGTTCGGAAAACTTTGCCCCGGGACATCGGTTCGGCCTATTTCCTGCATTCTCATTGGGATGGGTAGCTTCCGAAGAGAGTTTCTTCAACACCCGGTTCATAAACTACCTGAAGCTTAGAGGTTCCTACGGACTTGTTGGTAATGATCAGATTGGTGGAGACCGTTTCTTGTATCTCAGTTTATGGGAGAGCGGAAGTGAAGGCGATTATGGTTATCCCAATGCAGGAGGTGCCGGAGGCGGTTACCAGGAAAAGAGAATCGGTAATAACAACCTCACCTGGGAGAAAGCTAGGAAGATCAATGTCGGTTTGGATATGAAATTCCTTCGGAACCGATTGGAACTTTCTACCGATTTCTTCTACGAAGACCGTAACAATATCCTGGCAAGCATTGAAGTCATTCCCGGTACATTTGGCGGACCGGCCATTATGGCTAACGAAGGTGCGGTAAAAAACCAAGGTATGGAAGTAGAAGCTCTGTATCGTGGTAGCATAGGAAAAGACTTTAACTGGTTTGTGGGGGGTAACTACTCTTTCTCCAGAAATGAAATCACCAAAAAGCCCGAAACGCCACAGGCTTATGATTATTTGTACCAAACCGGACAACGGGTAAATCAGCCATTCGGATACATTGCCTTGGGGCTGTTCCAATCGGAAGAGGAGATTCTGGAAAGTCCTTCACAGTTTGGCAGAACCTTATATCCCGGAGATATTAAATTTATGGATGTCAATGGTGACGGTGTGGTAGATTCCAACGACCGTTCTCCCATCGGATTCACGGATGTACCCGAAATGTTCTATAGCTTCAAGTTTGGCTTTGATTATAAGCGGTTCGACATTAGCTTTTTGTTTCAGGGAGCAGGAAACGTAACTTACAATTTCTCTAACTCTAACATTCCGTTCCTGAATGAAAACAATGCCCCGATTGCCGAATGGATGGACAGATGGACACCTGACAACAGAGATGCCAGCCTACCGCGTATCTCGTTTACACGTCCCAACTGGAACAATTATGAGACGAACACTTTCTGGCACAAGAACGCAAACTATCTGCGGTTTAAGAACTGTGAAATAGGATATCGTATACCCGAAAAGTGGATTAGTCTGATTGGAGCACGTTCTGCACGTATCTATGCCAACGGTAACAACCTGTTTACCTGGGACAATGTACCGGTTTACGACCCCGAAAACACCAGTACTCGCTATCCGCTGATGCGCGTAATAAACTTTGGAGCAAAAGTAACCTTCTAATAATAAAAAATATGAAACTAAAATATGTATTATCAACCCTGATATTGCCATTACTTTTTAGTTGTGATGACTATCTCGATAAACCTGCCAGCGACGATATTACAGCGGATATGGCTTTCGAAACAGTGATTGCCGCCAAAAAGGTACTGAACAATTTGTATGCTGAAGTAAAGAGTAGTGCCTACAACATTAACACCCGCAACGCTCCGTATGCACAGGGGTGTGATGATGCCATTGCAGGATACAGCTTGTGGGGAAATACGTTCCATAACGGATCATGGACACCAGACGACAGCAGAACTGCTGCTGACAATGCCGAAAACACCCCGCCTACTTGTAGCTTTTGGAATAATACCTATAAGAGAGTAAGAAAGGCTAACCTCTTCCTGGAGAATCTGCATAAAGCAACCGGAGATGAGAAAGATAAAGTTGTTCTCCGTGCTGAAGCCAAGTTCTTGCGGGCATACTATTATTCCGAGCTTATCAAACGTTTCGGCGGATTTATTCTATTAGACCACTCGGTAGATGCCAACGATTATTCATCCTTAACCAACCAGCCGCGGAACACGTTCGAAGAGTGTGTGGACTGGGTATGCGCCGAGCTGGATGAAGCTGCCAAAGATCTGGCTCCCATTCGTATCAGTTCCGAAACAGGGCGGGCCACCAATGTAGCATGTTATGCTGTAAAAGCCAGGTTACTTCTGTTTGCAGCCAGTCCGCTTTTCAATACAGACAATCCGGTATTGTCTGATTATACAACGATACAGTATTATGGCAATTATGATAAGGAAAGATGGAAAAAAGCTGCCGATGCTTGTAAACTGATTATGAACTATAGCCAGTATTATGGTCTGGACATGGAAGTATACGACACAGGAGACCCCACCTCTTACGATAACTATTTCAGAAGGTATAGTACTCTGTTCTTTAAAGTTGGTCGCGAGTCGGTATGGATATCTCATCCGCAGCAGGATTGGAGCGGCGTTAGAGTTCCTTATGGAAATCGTGCGGCCGGTGGATGGAACTGGATAAACCCCACTTATCAACTTGCCATGGAATATGAAATGACCAATGGCAAACTGCCCGCCGAACAAGGAAGCGGATATGACCTTGCAAATCCGGGAAATGACAGGGATCCACGTTTCAAATCTTCTATACAATATCCGGGAGCCCAATATCCGGCGTATGACTTCAAACCATGGATAGGTGGTTCTGCCAGCCATCTGGAAAGTCAGAAGACAGGATTTTGCATGAATAAATACCTTGATCCCGATTTCAATTCAATGACAGCCGGACTGGTAGTAAGAAAGAATATCACCCAGCTATTCCGCTATGCAGAAGTTCTTCTGAACTATGCAGAAGCAATGAACGAATACAGTGGGCCTGCAGCCGATGTATACCAGGCTATCAATGACATACGTGCCCGTGTAGGCATGCCTGCACTTCCGTCAGGATTAGACCAAGCGCAGATGCGGGAAAAAATTCGTCACGAACGCCGTGTAGAACTGGCATTCGAAGATCACCGCTTCTTTGATGTGCGCCGTTGGCGGATTGCTGAGGAAGCACTAAACGGTTCTCTGACAGGGTATGATGTGACCAATGGAGAAAAGACAGGTTTCTACCGTATCGTTACTGTGGGCGATCCCATCAAGTTCGAAAAGAGACACTACCTCTATCCCTTGTCTACACAGGAGATTCTGTTAAACCCGGAACTTCAGCAAAACCCGGGCTGGCCTAGATTATCAACCAATTAAAATGCAGAATAGTTATGAAAAAGTATATATTCCTTTTCTTTATCCTGATAGGCATTGCCGGATGCGAAAAGCCTGAAGAGGGTATGGAAGCTGTACCTAGTGTAAACGCCAAGATCGTCCGCTTTCGTATTTACCAAAGCCAGAACATCTATTTCGACGGAACGATAAATCAGGAGGATGGTTTTATCAATATTACCATACCCAGCGGAATTGACCGGACAGGTATATATCCCGAAATATTGATTTCCAGCGGAGCAGAAATGACGCCGAAGTCGGGCGAGAAGCAGAACTTTACTTCACCCGTTATTTATAAAGTAGTGTCCGAAGATGGTGTCCATACCCAAACATACGAAGTTATAGTAAACTATTAAAAAGTAAATAAAAGATGAAAAAAATATTCAATCTATTATTACTATTCCCGTTGTTGTTCAGTGCATGCGACAACGAAGAGATAGAAATGTTCCCACCGTATATATTCTTCACTTATGATGTGGACGAATATGTATTGAACCAGGCCAATACGGACGCTTCATCGTTCACCATAACAGGCAGTATCTCCGCACAAGGTTTGTTTGAAGAATTCCAGATAGCCGATATCCTTATCGGAAAAGACAGTATAGGCGATGATCCGAACTGGCAATTCGAGTACACAGTGGACTTGAAAGGCAAAACCGGTGCGTTCGACATTCCTTTCCGGCTGACCGACCGAATGGGTAACACGGTTACCAAATCATTCCGGTTCCTTACCTCCGGTCCCATTGAAACCTACAAGGTAACTATGGGTGCCCAGAGCAGTAGCAATTACGGTTTCTTCTTCTCTTTTAAAGATAAGAAAGTATATTCTGTAGCTGAATTCGAGAATATGAAGGACGAAGAAGGACTTTGTTTTGGCTATGACACCAATAAGAAACAGATGTTGCTACTCTCGCCTACGGAACTGATCAATAAAACCGTGTTGACTACCTTCAAAGGAACAAAAATTTGCAGTTTTTGTGAGATTGTGGCCATCGATAATGTGGCTTTTGATAAGACCCAGTTCGATAAGGTGGAGAATGATGCATTCCTGCGCAATCTTAATCCGGTGGAATTCGGTACGTTCCCCTCTACCCTGGTAGAGGATGATAAAACGTACCTCTTCAAATCAGAAGACGACAGCCTGCGAGGAATAGCCTATGTACAGTCGTTGCAACAAGGTATCGGCGGCCAGATCGAGTTGATAATAAAAATGCAAAAGCAATGATGCAATCAGCTATCAAGCGATTTATTGGCACATTAATTATTTTCGTAAGCATAGGTCCTTTGACCTATGCTTACGAAAAAAGTAATCCTCTCGCATCATCCGGTTGGAAATTATGGCTGGACAGAAATGCCGAATGGAAAAATGACCCTTTGTTTCTTTCGCCTTTCAATCTTCAGGAACTTCCGGTAAACCCACCTACCTGTGGATGGAATAACCTGTTTGCAACAAGTGTACCTCTTTCCGAGGTAGAAAAGATTATCAGCAACCCACTGCTCAGTGTAGAAGTGAATGTGCCGGGAACGGTAGAAGAGTTCTGCTGGGATGCCTTGTCCGGTCAGGCCGGCGGACTGGGTAACAGTGGGGACTACGAAGGAGTAAGCTGGTGGGGAAAAGAGTTCACTGTTCCCCAAAGTGCTACGAATAAACGAATTAAACTGTACTTCAGCGGCGGCATACGCCAGCGTGCCGAAGTATTTGTCAACGAGAAACTTGTCGGATATGAGTTGGTACACCAAACTCCATTCGAAATAGATATAACAGATGCAGTAAAAATTGGACATACCAATAAACTTGCCGTACGCATCACCGATGCCAACGGCAATTTTAGCTGGGGCGATTACACCGGTACATTATGGGGTAAGTATTATTTTCCTCTCTCACACGGATTCGGAGGAATATTGGATAAGGTAGAAGTAAAAATATTGAATCCGGTACATGTTTCGGACGTTTTTGTAAAGAACAAACCAAGCCTGACCGATATTGATGTTGAACTGGAATTATCCAATGAAGATTCCCGGGCTATGAGAGGCAACATCTCTGTCGAAATCGTAGAAGCATGGAAAAACAATAAACCTGTAACTATTCCTCAAACCATTTTCAACAAAACAATAGGTACATTTAATATATCATCCGGATCCTCTGGTGTGTTCAATTTTTCTGCATCTGTTCCGCAAGCCCGGCTTTGGAACATAAAAGACGCCAACCTTTACTACCTGGTAGTTACCCTGAAAGACAACAAAGGAAAAGTAATCGACCAATATACCCGGCGATTTGGGTTCCGCTTTCTAGAAGTTGAAGGATACGGCTCGGACGCCCGGTTCTATTTCAATGGCAAAAGAACCTTCATGCTCACTGCCATCAGTTGGGGATACTGGCCGGTGAACGGCATGTTCCCGACGCCTCAACTGGCTCGCAAGCACATAGAATCGGCTCAGGCATTGGGCATGAACATGATCAACTTTCACCGTTGTATGGGTAACTCCCTCTTGCTAAATCTGGCCGACGAAATGGGAATACTCATGTACGAGGAACCGGGAGGACACAGTAGTTCGCGAACTAAGAATGATAACCCGGCCGTTGCCCAGGCCGAAAACTTTGAGCTGGCCACCCGGCTCACCAGCCAACGTTTCCTGCGAATGGTAAAAGCCCACCGCAACCATCCGTCACTCGTTATCTATAATATGATAAACGAGCCGGGATGGAATCCAGACAAGCAGAATAAACGGGATATGGCAGAAGCACATAAGATAGACCCTACCCGTCTGATGACGTATGGTTCCGGATTTATGAACCCTCAAAAGGACGAACCGCACAAGCTGCACATGCTTCCGTACGACCCGGTGCAACGTACCAAGGGATACGTGGACATCCACAATGCCGGGAATTCGCCGGGTGTATATACCGATGTCATGTACAACTCCCCTTCCGATTATTGGCGGAACGATATCAGTAAAGATGAGATCTTTATCTGGGGAGAAGAAGGGGCCCTTGCCTCCCCTCCCCAACTCGAAATGATACAGGAGCATATCCGACAAAACGGGTACAACGGTTGGGACGGAGCCGATTATAAGGATTGGTACAAGGCATATACAGAGTACATAGACCGGAAAGGCCTGAAGAAGTATTATCCTTCCATCACCGGACTGATTACTTCCCTCGGAGATATCATGTACTACGAACATGGCCGGTTGATCGAAAATGTACGTATTGCCGATGGCACGGAGGTATATGCACTAAATGGCTATGAAGACATGAAGCAGGATAACCTTTCGGGGGCTGTGGACGTTTACCGTAACCTCAAAGGAACTCCCGATCTGATAAACCAATATATGCGTCCGTTAATGGTAGCCGTTAAAGTACGCGATAAAATAGGCCATACAGGGGACACAAACCTGATGGATTTATATGTACTGAACGAACATGTTCTCCCCGCAGGAGAATACCAGGTAAAAGCGCAGGTAAAGAAACCCGATGGTAGTGTGGAAGAACTGTTCTCAGACCTTGTAAAGATAGCGGGTGGTGATACATTCAGCGATTTTGTTACCGACCAGATACCCGTAAACCTCGATGCCGGAAAAGGCTATTATCACATCGCTGCCCAACTGCTGGATAAAACCAATAAGGAACTGGCTACCGGTCATGACGAGATCCTGGCTGTAGACTGGCAAAGTACAGACATCAATGGAAAAGGTGCCATTCTGGGTGGCAATAACTTCCTGCGTTTCAGCCGGGAGGCGATAAAGTCCCAGGTAATTCCCTATGAGGATTCACTTGGTAAACTGGATTATATAGTAGCCGGTGAAGCCGACAATGGAAATAAGTTTAAAACCCTGTCGCCTGCCGCCACCCGTACTAAGGATGGCAAGGCCACCGGATTGAGTATGGAATATTACCGTGGAACCAATTTCGAGCAGTTGCTTGATACCCGTCTGTCTACTGCAGGAATTGACTTTAACCTGGATAGCAAACCTATTCCAGGATGGGATATACTGGGGAGAAGCAACTTCTCACTCCGGTGGGAAGGGTTTATTGAAGCCGAAGTTACGGGACTTACCCAGTTCTCGGTCGCCGCCGACGATGGTGTAAGAATTTGGTTTGACAACAAACTGGTAGTGGATCACTGGAAAGTATCCCCTAACACGACCCATACATTTGAGACCGACCTGAAAGCAGGGAAGAAATACTCCATCAAAATCGAGGCTTTCCAGAATGAGGAAGGTTGGCTTTTGTCATTTCAATGGCGATTGCCGGTCATCCAGAAGAAATATGATATAGAAGCACTTCTGAACAGGGTGTCACAGGACGGAACAACACTCCTGCTACTGGGCGATGCCCAAACATGGATTAAACAATTCCGGGAGATGAACGTCTGGCCTGATTGTAAGATATTCCATCCGGCCAAGACCTGGGTAGGACACAATTTCTTTGTGCGCCAGCATCCGTTCTTTGATGATCTGCCTGTCAATGGCGGCATGAACTGGGAATATCAAAGCCTGGTGGTGTATGATGGGCCACTTCATTTCGGACTATATGATATGGAAGGCGAGGAAGCCGTCGTGTCACTGGTGGGAGGCCCATCACATCTGATAAGCACATCGATAGGGATCGTTCCGCACGGAAAAGGGAAGATAGTGTTCTCCTCCTTGGATCTGGACCCCAACCTGATGAAGGAAGTCAAAGCTTCCCATGTGCCTAAAAAGATATATTGCAATATGCTGCAATGGGCAGCTAATCCGATAAATCATAGGTAAGTTTGAGTAAATATTTTGTTGTTGATTAATCTTTTACAATGATTTTTCGATAGCTTTGTAACATATTTAAAAACACTCCATTTATGAAGAAAACTCTTTTCATTTTATGTTTATCTGTCCTGGTACTCTCCTGCCAGAGCAGCAAAACCATTGAGTGGGTAACAACCACAGCCGATTCATCCTGGCAAACGCAGGATGGTGCAACAATCCTATTAAAGGGGCAAGGAAGCTTCCAAACCGAAGTTGATCTCAACAACCCGCTTCAAACCATGGAAGGTTTCGGTACTTGCTTTAATGAATTGGGCTGGACATCCCTGAGCCTGTTAACAGAGTCTGAAAGGGAAACCATCTTTAAAGAACTGTTCGAGCCCGGTTATGGTGCCAATTTCAAAATCTGCCGTATGCCCGTTGCCGCTAATGATTTCTCTCGCAACTGGTATTCTTACAATGAAACAGAGGGTGATTTTGAAATGAAGAACTTCTCCATTGCCAATGATGAGGAAACACTGATTCCTTTTATAAAAGAGGCACAAAAGAAGAATCCGGAATTGAAGATATGGGCTTCTCCCTGGTCTCCTCCCACCTGGATGAAGTACAACAAGCACTATGCTTGCGGATTAAGTCCTGACCAGATAGAAGAAAGATTCCGCAACGGATTGTTGCCGGAGCAACAAGGAAGCGAAGGTTCTAATATGTTCATACAGGAAGAACGTTATTTCAATGCTTATGCGCTCTATTTTGCTAAGTTCATAGAAGCTTACAAAGCAAAAGACATTGATATCTTCATGGTGATGCCGCAGAATGAATTCAATTCCTGTCAGGTATTCCCAAGCTGTACCTGGACAGCAGCCGGTCTTAACACATTCGTTGGCGAATATCTCGGCCCTAAAATGAAAGAGATAGGAGTAGATCTTATGTTCGGAACGATGGAAAGAGCCAATACGTTATTGACAGACACTCTGTTGCAAGATCCTAAAAGTAGTCAATATATTCAAGGAGTCGGTTTTCAGTGGGCAGGTAAAGGAGCCATCGGTAAGGTTCATCAGGACTATCCTTCCCTGAAGATCTACCAAACCGAGCAGGAATGTGGAAATGGTAACAACGACTGGCAGACCTGTATGGACTACTGGGGATTGATGAAACACTATCTGTCTAATGGTACCAATGTTTATACCTACTGGAACACCTCCCTCGAAGAAGGTGGCGTCAGTCGTTGGGGATGGAGGCAGAACTCCTTAATCACGGTCAACCCCGAAACAAAGACATACAAGTATAATTATGAATACTACCTGATGAAACATTTCAGCCATTATGTACTTCCCGGCGCACAACGTTTACCTGTATCGGGTGAGTTTACAGATATGCTGGCCTTCAAGAATCAGGATGGAAGCATAGTCCTTGTGTTAAATAACACGGAAGACCAAACGAAAGCTGCTGATATCAAACTGGGTGATAATGTTTTATCTCTGGAGATACAGCCTCATTCCATCAATACGATTAAGATGAGATAAATGATAAGTATCTTTACTCACCTACATAGCTTATCTTGGTTTAAAACATAGCCTATCTTGGTTTAAAAGGTAACATGTATGAGATGTACATCTCAGGCAGTACGAGATGTACATCTTAGACTGTATGACATGTACATCTTGTGCTGTACCAGATGTGCATCTCATACATCGTTGGTTTTAAAGGTAAGCCACCTATGTTTTAAAGGTAAGCCGGTCATGTTTTAAAGGTAAGCAAATAAGCCGGAAAACCGAACCTGTCACTCTTTTTTCGAAAATACAACCCAACCTCTTGCATCCTATAAATATTCTTCCTACTTTTGTCCCCGCATAGGTTTGCAAACTCCTCGTCCGAGGGGTGCAATTAAAAGGGAATCAGGTGTAAATCCTGAACAGTCCCGCTGCTGTAAGTTTCATTACGTGTTGTGAGCATTTACTTTTTGCCACTGGAGAAATCCGGGAAGGCGCTCAGAACAGAAACAAGTCAGAAGACCTGCCATGCGTTAAGTTTCATTGCTTTCGAGGAAAAAGCGTTGAGTCTAATGAGCAGGATACTTCCATCCATCATTTCATTCATCACTCGGTCAAAGAAAGTAATTGTTGTTTCTAAGGTAAACCCTGCCAGGTTTATTCTCATGTCCGGCCGAAGTGATTCGCCCGGACATCTTGAACGTATGACAATGAAAATAAATATAGTTCGCCACATACCGACATGGAGCGTTCCGGGCGGAATACTCGTGGGATGTCTGCTTCTGCCGTTGCCGCTCCGGGCGCAACAGGCTGCGAGGTTGGACACGGCACACACGTACAGCATACCCGAAATAGTGGTATCCGACGCCTACCGCACCTGGGAGGTACGTACCACCGCTCCTACCCAGGTATTCACCCGTGCCCAGCTGCAGAGTCTCAACGTGCTGCAGGTATCGGATGCAGTGAAGCACTTTGCCGGGGTGACGGTGAAGGATTACGGCGGCATCGGCGGACTGAAAACAGTCTCTCTCCGCAGCCTCGGGGCGGAACATACGACTGTGGGATACGATGGTATCGCCCTGACCGACTGCCAAACAGGACAAATCGACATCGGCCGTTTCTCGTTAGACAACGTGGACCGACTGTCGCTCAACAACGGACAATCGGACGATATTTTCCAATCGGCCCGGCTCTTCGCTTCGGCCGGCATACTCAACATCCAGACATTGACTCCACACTTTGCCGACGACAAGCCGACCAACCTCAGTGCTTCGTTCAAAACGGGCTCTTGGGGGCTGATTAACCCTACCTTGTCGGTAGAACAGAAGTTGAACAACAAGTGGGCACTCTCTGCCAACGGCGAATGGATGTCGGCCGACGGGCACTATCCTTATACCTTATATTATGGTGGGCAGGACGACCAGACTTCTGAGGAAAAACGAAAAAATACGGAAGTGGAGAAGCTACGGGCTGAAGTGGGTCTATTCGGTAACTTCTCCGATACGGAGCAATGGCGGCTGAAAGCCTACTACTACCAATCGTCGCGCGGGTTGCCCAATGCCACGACCTTCTATTACGACTATGCATCGCAGCACTTGTGGGACAAGAACTTCTTCGTTCAAAGCCAGTACAAGAAAGAGCTCTCGCCCAAGTGGGTGTTTCAGACTGCAGCCAAATGGAACTGGAGCTACCAACGCTACCTCGACCCAGACTACAAGAGCACCAGCGGCGTACAGGACGATAGTTACTACCAACAGGAATACTACCTGTCGGGCGCACTTCTTTACCGGGTTGCACACCGTCTCTCGTTCTCGTTGGCTGCCGACGGAAGCATCAACACACTGGATACGCACAAAGCTAGTTTCGCCCGTCCCACCCGTTATTCGGGACTGACAGCAGTGGCAGGAAAGTATGTAGGCGATTGGTTTACGTTATCGGGGTCGGTGTTAGGGACTATGATTAATGAAGAGGTGAAGCAAGGTAAAGCGTATGGCAACTACCGTCACCTCTCTCCGTATGCCAGCATTGCCATCAAACCGCTGGTCGATGAGGACTTTCGCCTACGTTTCTTCTACAAGGAATCATTCCGTCTGCCCAGCTTCAACGACTTGTACTACGGGGAGGTAGGCAATACCAACCTGCGCCCGGAAAACACCCGGCAATACAACGTAGGAGTGACATACGGCAAGCGTATCAACCGCTTTGTACCCTACCTATCAGCCACGGTAGATGCATACTACAACCGGGTGACGGACAAGATCATTGCTGTACCCACCAAAAATCTCTTCATCTGGAGCATGATGAATCTCGGGAAAGTAGAGATCAAAGGAATCGATGTGACGGGTAGTCTTACCTTGCAACCAATGGAGAAGCTGGGAATCAGCCTCTCGGGTAACTATACTTACCAACAGGCGTTGGACATGACCGATCCGGACAGTAAGACTTATGAACACCAGATAGCTTACACCCCACGCCGGTCGGGCTCGGGACAAGCGGGTATCGAAACCCCGTGGGTCAACCTCTCCTACTCGTTCCTCTACGTCGGGAAACGGTATGTACTGGGACAAAACATCCACGAGAATGCACTGGACGGATACAGCGACCACAGCCTGTCGGCCAGCCGGGACTTCCGGGTCAAGGCAGTACGGTTGTCGCTCAACGTAGAGGTGCTGAACCTGGCGGATAAGAATTATGAAGTCGTGAAAAACTTCCCCATGCCGGGACGCTCGGTGCGGGGTACATTGAAAGTTGTTTACTAACCCTTAAAGAAACAGATGAAAAGGATTTATTACATACTGCTCGCCCTGTTCCTCGCCGTCGGTCTGCACAGTTGTGAAGACCTGATGGACAAGGACGAAGTTCCAGGAGGCGACGTTCCTCCCGAAGCGGAAACCGCTGAGCTATACATATTGAATGAGGGATTGTTCAATCTGAACAACAGTTCCCTGACGCGCCATACGTTCGCCGACAACCGGACGGTAACCGATTATTTCCTAACCCTTAACCAACGTGGACTGGGCGATACAGCCAACGACATGGGAATCTACGGCAGCAAGTTGTACGTGGTGGCCAATGTGTCGAGCCTCATCGAAGTGATCGACCTGAACAGCGGCCTCTCGCTGAAGCAGATTCCTTTGCGGACAGACAACGGCAGTTCGCGCCAGCCACGTTCTATTGCTTTCTATGAAGACAAAGCCTACGTCTGCTCGTTCGACGGGACGGTGGCACGGATCGACACCGCTTCACTGGCTGTAGACGGACTGACAGAAGCCCGGAGAAACCCGGACGGAATCTGTGTACAAAACGGCAAGATCTATGTGTCCAACTCGGGTGGACTGGATGCCGGAACCATCGGGGTGGATCATGCAGTTTCGGTTTTCGACATCGCTTCATTCACCAAGATTAAAGACATCAAGGTAGGTCCCAATCCCGGTAAGATCCTGCCGGGACCTGACGGAAGGGTACTCGTGGTGACGCGAGGCCTGGAAATCACCGAAGGCGACTACAACCTGGTGCAGATAGACAGTCATACGGACGAGGTGGAATGGATCTATGACGAGAAGGTACTGAACTTCGCCATCAACGACGAACTGGCCTATCTGTACAATTACAACTACGCCACGCAAACGGCTTCGTTCAAGGTGCTCAACCTGAATACCCGGGAGGTGGTGAGCAACAACTTCATCACCGACGGCACGAAAATCAATACACCCTACTGCATCCAGGTGAATCCGTTCAACGGCAACGTGTACATCACCGATGCTTACAGTTATGTAGTCAAGGGCGACGTGCTCTGCTTCAGTCCGCAGGGGCAGTTGCAATACCGGCTCAACGGCGTTGGGATGAACCCCAACGCCTTGGCTTTCTCGAACAAACGGTCGAAAAGCAACATCGACGACACCCCGGTGGACGATAATACACCTACAGCCTTTGCCAATAAGGTATGGGAGTATGTACCCGCTCCGGGACAGTTCATCAATACAGCCACTTCGGCTTATAAGGATGGGTACTCGGCACAGCAAGTGACCGATTATGCCACAGAAATCATCAAAGGAAAGTCCCTCCTCTCGCTGGGCGGATTCGGTGGATACATCGTACTCGGATTCTCGCAGACCATCAGCAACGTAGCCGGCGAGTACGACTTCAAGGTGTACGGCAATGCCTCGTACAGGATGTACGGCACAGCCACCGGGCAACCCGGAGGAAGTGCTGAGCCGGGCATCGTACTGGTTTCGAAGGATGTAAACGGCAACGGACTACCCGATGATCCGTGGTATGAACTGGCTGGAAGCGAATACGGCAAGAACACCGAAACACGCGGATACGAAATCACCTACCACCGCCCTACCCCTGCCGACGGCGATGTACGCTGGACGGACAATCAGGGCCATGAAGGAGTAGTAAAACGCAACAGTTTCCACGCACAAGCATCATACTATCCCCTCTGGATGGACGACCAGGTGACCTTCCGCGGTACCCGCCTGGCCGACAATGCCGTATTGGAAAATGGACAATGGGTGGGCTACTCCTACGCCTGGGGCTATGCCGACAATCATCCCAACTCCACCGACTTGTGTCAGTTCAAACTGGAATGGGCGGTAGACGAATCCGGGCAACCGGTGACACTGGACAGTATCGACTTCGTGAAGATATACTGTGCCGTGAACCAGGGCACCAGTGGTACAGGCGAAATATCCACCGAAGTCATGACAGTAGAAGATTTACATTTCAATCGATAACTAATTAAATTATCAACCAATAAAAAAAAGAAAATGAAAAAATTAGCATTATTCCTGTTTGCCGTAGTGCTTTTCTACGGATGTTCAAGTGATGACAATGAGAAGACTGAATGGACCATTTCCACGATGGTACATTTCAACGATAAGCTGCTAAATCCTGAGAGCGAGTTTACTACTACTGAAGGAACGAAGGTAGACGAGAACTACACAGTTACTTCCTTTAAAGACAATGGAGGTCTTGCTGAGTTCAACCACTATTATGCAAGCTGGGGATTCGGCGGTGGATTCACCTACACCAACAAGACCGATGTCACCACTCCCGGATATACCAACATCAGTGCCATTACCGGTAAAGGTCAATCGGGTAGCACTTACCTGACAGTGAATACTAACAGCGAAAAGACGGCTCGCACCACTATCGTCACTCCTGCAAACTACCGATTTCAGGAAGTGTATATCACCAACACAACCTATGCTTATCTGGCTATCAAAGACGGTAACGTCGGCCCTTTTGGCGGTGTAAGAAAGTTCGCTGCAGACGATTACTTCAAACTAACCATCACAGGCTATTCCGCTACTGACAAGAAGATTGACGCTGTAGAGTTCTATTTAGCGGATTTCCGTAACGGAAAAACAGATATCGTAAACACCTGGAAGCTTGTCGACTTGAAAGCACTTGCCTCGGCCAAGTATATAACCTTCGCATTGGAGTCTACCGACAATGACCCCGTATATGGTATGAATACTCCTGCATATTTCTGCCTGGATGGACTCACTCTAACAGAGTTATAATCCTCTACAGAGATACAAACAATACCCGTCATGCAGCAAGAGCTTCGGCTTCGTGCTGCATGACGGGTATTTTAGTTCATCACCAGAGCAATTAATAACAAAAAGTCAAACAAATATTGCATATCCGCGAGAAAACAACTACATTCGCTGCACAAAACTCTAATATTCAAAACATGGAATTACCTTTTGCAGAATCATGGAAGATAAAGATGGTAGAACCCATCCGTAAAAGCACCCGCGAAGAACGCGAACAATGGATCCGGGAAGCCCACTACAACGTATTCCAACTCCGTTCGGAACAAGTATATATCGACCTTATCACAGACTCGGGCACAGGAGCCATGAGCGACCGCCAATGGGCCGGCATCATGTTGGGCGACGAAAGCTATGCAGGTGCCTCTTCCTTCTTCAAGTTGAAAAATATGATCACTTACCTAACTGGGTTTGAATATGTAATTCCCACCCACCAGGGACGTGCTGCCGAAAATGTACTTTTCTCCTACCTGGTACACGAAGGGGAAATCATCCCAGGCAATTCACACTTCGACACTACCAAAGGGCATATCGAAGGACGCAAAGCCATCGCCCTGGACTGCACCGTGGATGCTGCGAAAGATACCCAACTGGAAATACCGTTCAAAGGCAATGTAGACCCGGCCAAACTGGAGAAAGCTTTGCAGGAACATGCCGAGCGCATCCCGTTCATCATCGTAACCATCACCAACAATACAGCCGGCGGACAGCCCGTGTCCATGCAGAACCTGCGTGAGGTACGCACTATTGCCGACAAGTACGGCAAGCCGGTACTCTTCGACTCGGCCCGCTTCGCGGAGAATGCCTACTTTATCAAGACCCGCGAAGAAGGATATGCCGATAAGAGCATCAAAGAAATCGTCCGCGAAATGTTCGACCTGGCCGACGGCATGACCATGAGTGCCAAAAAGGACGGTATCGTGAATATGGGAGGTTTCATTGCCACCCGCCTTCAAGACTGGTTTGAAGGCTCTAAAGGGTTCTGTGTGCAGTACGAAGGTTACCTCACTTACGGTGGCATGAACGGACGCGACATGAATGCACTGGCCATCGGACTGGACGAAAACACGGAGTTCGAGAACCTGGAAACACGCATCAAACAGGTGGCTTACCTGGCTCAGAAACTGGATGAGTATGGCATTCCATACCAACGTCCTGCCGGTGGACACGCCATCTTCGTGGATGCACCGAAGGTACTTACCTGTGTACCTAAAGAAGAATTCCCGGCACAAACACTCACGGTGGAACTATACCTGGAAGCGGGCATACGTGCCTGTGAAATAGGTTACCTGCTGGCCGACCGTGACCCGGTGACCCGCGAGAACCGTTTCAGCGGGCTAGACTTGCTCCGTCTGGCTATCCCCCGACGGGTGTACACGGACAACCACATGAACGTGATAGCTGCCGCCTTGAAGAATGTGTATGATCGTCGAGAGAATATCACACGGGGGGTACGTATCGCTTGGGAGGCTCCGCTGATGCGGCACTTCACTGTGCAACTGGAAAGACTGTAAGCAATCAGACAGGAAGCCGTAAGGATAAAAAGTTCTTCACAAACTTCAAATAAACGATTTTTTCTTATATTTGCCCCCAAACGACATCCTAATGGGCAAGAGAAAAAGATTCACCTTTCCGCTTTACCTACAGATATTGCTGGGAATGATAGCCGGTATTATCATCGGAATCATCGCCCTGCAGGCAGACGAAATAACATTTGTCCAACATTGGGTACGCCCATGGGGACAACTGTTTATTCGTCTGCTTCAGTTAATTGCCATACCGTTGGTCTTTACTTCGCTGATCAAAGGGGTGACAGGTCTGAAAGATATCAGCCGCTTCTCCCGTATAGGAGGCAAGACCATAGTGCTTTATCTTGCTACAACGGTGGTGGCCGTAATCTTAGGACTTTCAATGGGATTATTGGTCAAGCCGGGTGCTTTGGTGGACAGTGAACAGATAGCTCCTATGCAGGAAAGCTATCAAACGGTGGTCAGTGAGAAGAGAGCTGTAGCTGAGCAAACCCACGACCAAGGGCCATTGGCTTTCCTCAACGATATGGTCCCGGCCAACATCGTAAGTGCTTCCGGTGATAATTCGAAGATGTTACAGGTAATCTTCTTCGCCCTCTTTTTCGGGGTAGCTGCCTTGGCTTTACCAGCTGAAAAAGTAATGCCGGTAGTAAAAGTCATAGATGGCATAAGCGATATCATCCTGAAAATGGTGGATTACATTATACGGACAGCCCCCTACGGAGTAGCCGCGTTAATGGCCGGACTGGTTACCGATTTTAAAGGAGATCTCGGTATATTCAGTGCCCTGGCAGTGTATGCCCTGACGGTGATAGTCAGTTTGTTGGCACTCATGCTGATCTTTTATCCAGCCTTGATCCAT
This sequence comes from Bacteroides sp., assembly GCA_031555765.1. Lineage (GTDB taxonomy): Bacteria > Bacteroidota > Bacteroidia > Bacteroidales > Bacteroidaceae > Bacteroides. The sequence continues at coordinate 35,682 of JAVBUC010000034.1, forward strand.
TTCTTTACACGCACCCGGGTGAAGGATTTCCTTCGTGCCATGCTGCCCGTACAGCTGTTTGCCTTCACCACCAGCAGCAGTGCGGCAACCTTACCGGTCACCATGGAGACCGTAGAGCATAAACTGGGTGTTTCGCGTGAAGTTACTTCGTTTGTCCTTCCCATCGGTACGACTATCAACATGGATGGCACGTCGTGCTATCAGGCAATCGCCATCTTGTTTATTGCTCAAGTATTGGGAATAGAGCTGACACTTCATCAGCTATTGGTGGTTCTCGTAATGACCATTCTCTCCTCCATCGGTACTCCTGCCATTCCCGGCGGCAGCTATGTGGTCCTGACCATGGTTCTGACTTCGGTAGGCATTCCCCCCGAAGGTCTTGCTTTAATCCTTGGCATCGACAGGCCTTTGGATATGCTACGTACCTCGGTGAATGTCACCGGCGATGCGGTTGTATCAACCATTGTCGACCAACCCGGAAAACCAGGTAAGGACGAAATCAGAATGCAATAAGTAGTGTATATCGAAGCATTCTCTCCGATCTGTTTTGTATTCAAATGCCTGGAAAGTACCTTCGGTGGCATCCAACGTAAACGGTTCGATGTATAGATGATCCCGAAAGTCAACTCCCTCAGCATCCATGCACTTAAACATCACTTCTTTGGCCGACCAATGCAGCAACAATCCCCAGGCATCGTCACCGTTCCAGGAAGGACGTCCTTCATCGTCGCGCATGAATTTGTGCGCCACTTTATGAATGCGATTACCGTATTGTTCGATGTCGATACCCACCTCACCGGTATCACTCAGGATAACGGCCACATACCCTTTGGTGTGAGAAATGCTGATGTGAAAAGAGCCATCTGCCAGGTAAGGTTTACCGCTGGGAGCATAGAGCACCTCCTTTTCTTCGCCTGCCAACCGGTACAACAACACACGCACAGCCAACCATTCCATCTGCCGATGGAGAGTCTTGAAATGCTGCGTGATGTACGACTCATATCGTTGTGGAGAAGGTAGTAAAGCCAAAAGCTGATCCACAGATTCGTCAGTCTTCCATACTCCCCATCGCACTTGCTCGTCCGTATGTTGAAGAAATACTGCCATGTCAGGATTTCTTTTCAGTCATCGCACCGACAGGCAGCAAGGTGAATTTCACTTTCAGGATGCGACGGTTGTCCATGGCCAACACCTCGAACTCATAGTTTCCGTAAATGAGTTTTTCGTGCAACGCAGGGAATTCGCCTTTAATTTCGAGTAGCAACCCTGCCAATGTATCGGCATCGCCTGCTGCTTTCTCAAATTCTTCTTCATCGGTCTTGGTGATCTTGTAGAAATCGGTAAGCTGCGTCTTGGCTTCGAATATCCAGGTGTGGTCGTTGAGCACCACGTAGGTACGTTCCTCGTCATCGTACTCGTCATGAATCTCGCCCACAATCTCTTCGATGATATCCTCCATGGTAACGATGCCCGACGTACCGCCAAACTCATCAACCACGATGGCGATGTGTATCTTGTTCGTCTGGAAATCGTGCAAGAGGTCGTCGATCATCTTTGTTTCGGGCACGAAGTAAGCCGGACGGATGAGCGATTGCCAACGGAAGTTATCACCTTTGTCCACATGCGGAAGCAAGTCTTTGATGTACAGGATACCTTTGATGTTATCGCGCGAACCGGAATAGACGGGAATACGTGAGTAGGCATTGTCGATGATGCACTTCATCACCTCACTGAACGGCGTATGGATATCCAGGTCGACCACATCGAGGCGGGAAGTCATGACCTCCTTCGCCGTTTCCCCGCCAAAGCGGATGATGCCTTCGAGGATATTGCTCTCCTCCCTGAATTCCGACTTATCGGTCAGCTCCAGAGCCTGCGAGAGTTCGTCGACCGAAATGTTTCGCCCCTTGCGGGCTACATGGCGATTGATGAACGTGGTGGAACGCACCAGCATGGATGCGAACGGCCAAAGCAGTTTACGCAGGGTATAGATTCCCGGAGCAGCAAAACGGCAGAAAGAGAGTATCTTCTGGGCTGAGTATATCTTCGGTATAATCTCACCGAAAAGCAGCAACAGGAAAGTAAGGATGACGGTAAGCACCAGGAACTCGGCCACAGGCGAAAAGAACTCAAACACATCCATAAAGAAGTAATTGCAAAGCATGATGATGGTCACGTTCACAAAATTATTCGTTATCAGAATGGTGGCCAAAAGCCGTTCGGAATCTTCCAACAGGCGACTGATTCTTGCATCTGCAGGATGATTGTTGCTCTCAATACTATTGAGATCCGAAGGCGACAGGGAAAAGAAGGCTATCTCCGAAGCCGAAGCAAAGCCCGATGCAAGCAGGAGTAAGGCAGCCATCGCAATGGCTACGATGGCCGATAAAGAGGGAGTGTGTACGGTAATACCGTTAAAAAGGTCTGCCAACTGGCATAAATAAGCGTCAGGGTCCAAAGGGTTTGTATTTTAGTTACACTTAGAACGGCAAATCATCTGCCGGATTATCTTGCGCAGGACCCGCTTGTTGCGCAGGCTGCTGCATGGTCTGAGTAGGCGATTGCTGCTGGGATGCAGCTGCAGGAGCAGTTCCCGGAGCTGTCGATTTGGGTGTAAGCATCTCCATCACATCTACAAATATCTCGGTGACATAGCGTTTCACGCCTGCCTGATCGTCATAAGAACGAGTCTTGATTTTCCCTTCGATATAGAGTTTGTCTCCTTTATGAATATACTTCTCAGCCGTTTCGGCCAGTCCGCGCCACAGCACGAGGTTGTGCCATTCGGTACGTTCGGGCACCTGGGTTCCATTGGCCAGGGTATAGCCACGTTCAGTAGTAGCCAGCGGGAAAGTAGCCACAGCTACACCTGTGTCTAAGTAACGTACTTCGGGATCACGACCTACATTGCCAAGCAATATCACTTTGTTTATTGACATAATCTTTGAATTTTAAATGATTCTGTGCCAAAAATAATGAGAATTACGGAACGACGCAAATATCTGATTGAATTTATGTGTATTTCTCCAGATAGGCATGTATCAGGCGAGGCACAGCATACCGGTCTATTTCTGCTGTCGGAATGCGCTGATAATTGGCAAATGAAAGCGTATCGGCAGGTAAAATCACCTCGTAAAAATTAGCATGAATAACCCGGTGCGAAAGTACATGTTTCACGTCCCGGCATACGGAACGGATGACCGGCATCTCTCCATCGGCTATGAACGATCGGAAAGCGGGCAATACTGGGAATTCTTCCTCCGGGACGGGGAGCTCGGTTTCTACCAACGGGAGTTCGAAAAGATTCTTCCAGATATCGTTGCCCGTACGTTTATGAATGTATGTATAGGCACCTGCGCGTACGTACAGATAGTTGAAATAGCGGTCGGTGCTCTTCGTCTTGTGCTGCTTCACCGGAAGTTGCGATACCTTTCCGCCGGACAGTGCCAGGCAACCGCCGGACAATGGGCATCCCATGCAATCCGGATTTTGCGGGGTACACTGAATGGCGCCGAACTCCATAACAGCCTGGTTGTACGTGTCCGGATGGCGACGGTCGAGCAGTTCATCGGCCAAGGAAGCAAATAGCATTTTGCCCTGCGTGGAGTCGATGGGCGTATCGATACCGAAATAACGGGAGAGCAGGCGGTACACATTACCATCGACCACGGCATAAGGCAGGTGGTACGCAAACGAGCAGATGGCAGCAGCCGTATAGTCGCCCACCCCCTTCAACGCCCTTACCTCGGGATACGTACGCGGGAACACTCCGTTCATGCTACGAGCCGCAGCATGCAAATTGCGGGCACGGGAATAGTAACCCAGACCTTGCCAGAATTTCATCACTTCGTCCTCATCGGCAGCAGCCAATGTAGCCACATCCGGAAAACGCCCAATGAAGCGGACGAAGTAATCGTATCCCTGAGCCACCCGGGTTTGTTGAAGAATAATCTCCGAAATCCAGATCAGGTAAGGATCGGTAGACTCTCTCCAGGGGAGCTCGCGCTTATGGATCTGATACCACTCTATCAATATATTACTAAAACTGTTCATGCCTGTCTTTACAAAGTAAATCGCGCAAAAGTAACTCTTTTCAGGGAACGCGCCACCAGCCAAAAGAGTTTTTTAGAAAAATGTTCAGAATATATTTTTTTGAGAGATTAAAAAGCTATATATTTGCAGTCCAAAAAATTAGGTAGAACAAATAAGTAATAACAATATTTTTTTTAGAAAAAATGACTAAAGCTGACATTGTAAATGAAATTACCAAGAACACAGGTATCGACAAAGTAACCGTTCTTGCAACGATTGAAGCGTTCATGGACGCTGTTAAGAATTCTTTATCGAAAGAAGAGAATGTGTACCTCCGTGGATTCGGTAGCTTCGTTGTGAAGAAAAGAGCGCAGAAGACAGCTCGTAACATTTCAAGAAATACGACTATCATCATTCCGGAACACAACATACCATCGTTCAAGCCGGCTAAGACGTTCACCCTTTCAGTAAAGAAATAATAAACAATAGTATTAACCCATAAAATTTTTGAAGCTATGCCAAGCGGTAAAAAGAAAAAAAGACATAAAATGTCTACGCACAAGCGTAAAAAAAGACTGAGAAAGAACAGACATAAGAGCAAAAAATAATTTTTTAGTCTGAACTTAGACACAGAAATAAAGAACAAACTTGGGAAGCTATGTCTTACGGGTTTGTTCTTTATTGTAAGAACCCGTTCCTCATGAACAATCCCCTGGAGGATGCGTTCATTCTACAAACTTTAATAATTAAGGAAAAACCGTGACAAGCGAATTAGTAGTTGACGTACAGCCCAAAGAGGTATCCATCGCCTTGCTTGAAGACAAGTGCCTGGTGGAACTCCAAAGCGAAGGGAGAAATATCTCCTTTTCTGTGGGCAACATGTATTTAGGCCGCGTCAAGAAGTTGATGCCGGGACTGAATGCCTGTTTTGTGGATGTGGGCTATGAAAAAGATGCTTTCCTTCATTATTTGGACCTGGGACCCCAATTCCATTCTCTCCAAAAGTTCGTAAAACAAACTTTAAGTGACAAGAAAAAATTAAACTCCATTTCTAAAGCAACCGTACTTCCCGACCTTGAAAAAGAAGGTGCCATAGCCAACGAACTAAAGGTAGGACAAGAAGTAGTGGTGCAAGTAGTCAAGGAACCGATTTCGACCAAAGGGCCGCGACTGACATCGGAAATATCCTTCGCAGGAAGATTTCTGGTGTTGATTCCCTTCAACGATAAGGTTTCTGTTTCGCAAAAAATTAAATCGAGCGAAGAGCGCGCCCGTCTGAAGCAACTGCTGATGAGCATCAAACCGAAAAACTTTGGTGTCATCGTACGTACCGTAGCCGAAGGAAAACGCGTAGCCGAACTCGACGGAGAACTTAAAGTACTGTTAAAGCACTGGGAAGAAGCCATTACCAAGGTACAGAAGTCTACCAAGCTCCCCACGATGATCTTCGAAGAAACCAGCCGCGCGGTAGGATTGCTACGCGACCTGTTCAACCCTTCGTTCGAGAACATTTATGTGAACAATGAGTCGGTATTCAACGAAATCAAAGATTATGTAACCATCATCGCCCCTGAACGGGCAGGTATCGTTAAACTGTACAAAGGCCAACTTCCCATTTATGACAATTTCGGTATCACCAAGCAGATCAAATCCTCACTGGGCAAGACTGTTTCGTACAAGAGTGGTGCCTACCTCATCATTGAACACACGGAAGCCTTGCACGTTGTCGACGTGAACAGCGGCAACCGGGTGAAAAACACCAATGGGCAGGAGGCTAACGCACTTGAAGTCAACCTGGGAGCCGCCGATGAGCTGGCCCGCCAGTTACGGCTCAGAGACATGGGAGGTATCATCGTGATTGACTTCATTGATATGGGTGAAGCCGAAAACCGTCAGAAACTTTACGAACGCATGTGTTCCAACATGCAAAAAGACAGGGCCCGGCATAACATTCTGCCGCTCAGCAAATTCGGTCTGATGCAGATTACCCGCCAACGTGTACGTCCGGCTATGGACGTGAATACGGCGGAGACATGCCCCACTTGTTTTGGCAAGGGTACCATCAAGTCGTCTATCCTCTTCACCGACACGTTGGAGAGCAAGATAGACTACCTGGTCAACAAATTGAAGGTGAAGAATTTTTCACTGCACATCCATCCGTACATCGCAGCCTTCGTCAATCAGGGATTTATCTCTCTGAAACGCAAATGGCAGATGAAGTATGGATTCGGTATCAAGATTATCCCCAGTCAGAAACTCGCCTTTCTGGAATATGTTTTTTATGATTCCCATGGCGAAGAGATTGACATGAAAGAGGAAATCGAAATCAAATGAAAAAGAGAAGGCGGTCCGTATGGATCGCCTTTCTTTTTGTTTAGCCTTTTCAGCAGACCCTAATTAATCGTTTGCCCCAGCTGAAACATCGGCATGTACATGGCGATTAATACAAAAGCCACCATCACTCCAACCCCAAGTATCAAAACCGGTTCCAGTACATTACCCAATTGTTTGAGCTCATGTTCCAACTCCGCAGTGATATCATTGGCTTGAGCCAGAAGCATCTTGTCCAAACAATTGGTCTCTTCTCCCACACGGATAAGGGTGAGAAGCTTATTGCCATAGAGTTCCTGAAACTTCTCCATATTCTCGGAGAAGGACTGTCCGCGTCGAAGCCCCTCCGCTATCCGGGCAAAAGAACGACTGTAAGGATAGAAACTAATAATAGACTCAAGCATAGTCAATAGAGTTAATGTAAATTAGATTTGTTATATATCGCGTATGCGTGTACCTTTGTCGAATGAATTATACAGAGCATAAAGATAACCCCAAGAGTTTCCGCTCCTTGACAGGTTTGACTCATATTCAGTTTTCTCACCTGCT
>JAVBUC010000082.1:0-24617 GCA_031555765.1 Bacteroides sp.
ATAGCACTTACCTTAGTCCGACTTTTGACAATAACATGACGTAGATGACTATGCGTTATATTCAATACGTAAAAAACTTCTGAAATGACGATGAATAAAGGGGTTGAAGCAAATCGATTGCCCCTAAAGTGACGAAGAACCGTTTTTGTGCTGGGAGAGGAGTTACTTGTATTTATAAGCCAGCACCCAGTAGACTGTCAATACCAGCATGACGACAGGCAACATTACAAAGGTAAGTGCCTTGTTCAGATCCAGCATAGGACCAACACCTGCGAAAGAGATTGCCAAGAACATCAACCCCATCGTAATATTTAGCACCCGGCACAAGCGGGTAGCCAACCGGTATTGCACCACGACGGTACGTTCGGTGACCCGGAACGGGAAGTTGAACTGGCGAACCGGCGCGTACGATGCATAAGCCACCAGTATCATCATCAGCGTATAAGCTCCCCAGGAAGCCAACGCTTTTTTCGGCAAGTCTGAGTCGGACATACGCAACAGGCAGTACAGTGCCAATACGCCCAACAGTATCCACAGGAGCAATGCTACTCCTTCCATCGCCCGGTCCAGCAGCGTAGACTGCACACGGACATTCGGAAGTTTCTTTCCTGAATAAAACCCCAGGTTAATCATTTCTTGTATTCTCCTCTTTATTAGTATCCTGCTTACGGGGCTTCTTCATCCGGCCGCTCTTCTTCAACGCCTCGGCGATAATCCACTGAAGCTGCCCGTTGGTGCTGCGAAACTCGTCGGCTGCCCATTTCTCGATGGCTTCCATGGTCTCGGCATCCACACGCAACACAAAACTTTTTGATGATTCTTTCTTAGCCACGTCTTTCTACTTTAATTCTATTAATGGTTCAGCGTACCGGCATTGACGATGGGTTGCGCTGCTTCATCGGCGCACAGTACCACGAGCAGGTTACTTACCATAGCTGCCTTCTTTTCTTCGTCCAGGTCTACTATTTCTTCTTCGGCCAGTTTGTGCAAGGCCAACCTCACCATCGAAACGGCTCCTTCCACGATCTTCTCGCGGGCAGCAATGATGGCCGATGCCTGTTGGCGGCGAAGCATCACGGCAGCAATCTCCGGTGCGTACGCCAGGTAGTTGATGCGGGCTTCCACTACCTCCAGTCCGGCCATGGCCAGACGCTCGTTCAACTTCTGTTCCAACTGTTCATTGATCTCATCGCCACCTGAGCGGAGCGTCAGCTCATTGACAGTAGACTCGTTATCGTCATACGCATACTGTCCGGCCACCTGGCGCAGGGCAGCATCGCTTTGTATCTTCACGAAGTTCTCAAAGGCATTCATACGGTTGGCCACGGCATTGCCTACACTCACCTGGTTCTTACCATCGGTAGCCATGGTTTGCGAATCGATCTCGAACATCGCCTTGTACGTATCCTTCAGTTTCCATACCAGCACCAGCCCGATCAGGATGGGATTACCTATCTTGTCGTTCACCTTGATAGGATCGACATTCAGGTTGCGTGCCCTGAGCGATAACTTCTTGGCGTCCAGGAACGGGTTGACCCAGAAGAATCCTGTTTCCCGGAACGTTCCCTTGTACTTGCCGAAGAACACCATGGCGCGAGCCTCGTTCGGTTCCAACTGATTAAAGCCCGGCAACAAAAACAAAGAGACAATGATGCCAACAATACCCAGCCCAATGGCCCAACCGCCGATTCTGTCTACCAGAAAGAACGCGCCAATACTGCCAGCCAACAATGCGAAGAACAAGAACAGCATAACAAAGCCATTCGTCCAAAAACCTTTAAATTGAAATTCTTTTGCTTCCATACTACTACAATTAAGTGATATCATTTTGATATCACAAATATATCAACAATTATTTGAATAAAGCAAGAGGTTGCTTCGAATAAAGCCAACAATTAACACAAATTAAGCAGTACGGGAATTTATGAATTAACGGCCACCTCTTTGAGGTCTTTCAGTTTATTGTTACCTTTGCCGTCATTACAAATCTCAACACGTATATATACTATGGTAAGAAAACTGTCAGTATCGTTACTTTTCTGCCTCGCCTGCCTCGCAGCAACGGCACAGGGCCAATCATCCATCGGCCTGAAAGAAATCACCTCGGCTGCCTACCGGTCCGAAAGCGTTTCGGGTATTGTTGCTATGCCCGACGGCGAGTTCTACACAAAAGTCAATCCGGAACATACGCAAATCGTGAAGTACTCCTTCAAGACCGGCGAGCAGACCGAAGTGCTGTTCGATGTAGCCACTGCCCGCGAGTGTACATTCAAAACGTTCGACAGTTACCAGTTCTCGCCCGACGGCAGCCGGCTGCTCATCGCCACCGAGACTACACCCATCTACCGACATTCCTATACAGCCGTACATTATATATACCCCTTGAAGCGCAACGACAAAGGGGTGACGACAAACAACGTAATAGAACGGCTTTCAGACGGCGGGCCTCAACAGGCCCCCGTCTTCTCTCCCGACGGCAACCTGATCGCCTTTGTACGTGAGAACAATATCTTCCTGGTGAAGCTGCTCTACGGAAACAGCGAAAGCCAGGTTACCGAGGACGGTAAGGAGAACGCCATCATCAACGGTATCCCCGACTGGGTGTACGAAGAGGAGTTCGCCTTCGACCGGGCCCTGGAATTCAATGCCGACAATACCGTACTGGCCTTCATCCGTTTCGACGAATCGGCTGTACCCACCTACTCCATCCAACTCTTTGCCGGGGAAGCTCCCCGTCTGGACCCGTTGGCCGACTATCCGGGATCGTACAACTATAAGTACCCAAAAGCCGGATACCCCAACTCGAAGGTGGAAGTTCGCACGTTCGACATCAAGTCGAAAGTAACCCGCACCGTGCAGGTTCCGCTCGATGCCGACGGCTATATCCCCCGCATCCGCTTTACGAAAGATGCCAATAAGCTGGCTATCATGACGCTGAACCGTCACCAGAACCGTTTCGACATGTACTTTGCCGACCCGCGTTCCACCGTGTGCAAGCTGGCCCTGCGCGACGAAAGTCCCCAGTACATGAGCGAAGGGGTGTTCGACAATATTCAGTTCTTCCCCGAAAACTTCAGTTTCCTGAGCGATAAGAGCGGATTCACCCACCTGTACTGGTACAGCATGGGCGGTAACCTGGTGAAACAGGTCACTGCCGGACAGTACGAAGTGAAAGAGTTCCTGGGCTACGAACCTGCCGAAGGTGCTTTCTACTTTAGTTCCAATGAGGAAAGTCCGCTGCGCCAGGCTATTTATAAGGTAGACCGCAAAGGCAAGAAGATCAAACTGTCGGCCAAGACGGGAACGAACAATGCCATCTTCGGCCCGACGATGAAATACTACATCAACACGTGGTCTGACCTGAACACGCCGCCGGTGGTGACGCTGAACGACAACAACGGCAAGGAACTGAAAACTCTCGTAGACAATGCCAAGCTGAAACAAACTTTGGCCGGCATGGCTCTGCCGGTGAAGGAGTTCTTCAACTTCAAGACATCAGAAGGTGTGTCGCTCAACGGATGGATGCTGAAACCGGCCGACTTCTCGGCTTCGAAGAAATACCCGGTGCTGATGTACCAGTACAGCGGTCCGGCCAGTCAGCAGGTACTCGACTCGTGGAGCTTCACGTGGGAGAACTACATGGCTTCGCAAGGATTCGTCGTGGTATGCGTGGACGGACGGGGAACCGGCGGTCGCGGAGCAGAGTTCCAGAAGTGTACCTACCTGAACCTCGGCGTGAAAGAAGCCAAAGACCAGGTGGAGACGGCCAAGTATCTCGGTACCCAGTCGTTCGTGGACAAGAACCGCATCGGTATCTGGGGATGGAGCTACGGCGGATACATGACCATCATGAGTATGAGCGAAGGTACGCCGGTATTCAAGGCCGGTGTGGCCGTAGCCGCTCCGACCGACTTCCGCTTCTACGATACCATTTATACGGAACGCTTCATGCGTACCCCGAAGGAGAATGCGGAAGGTTACAAAGCTGCCTCAGCCTTCACCCGGGCGGAGAAGTTGCACGGTAACCTGTTGCTGGTACACGGCATGGCCGATGACAACGTACACTACCAGAACTGCGTAGAATATGCCGAACACCTGGTACAGGTGGGCAAGCAGTTTGATATGCAGGTGTACACCAACCGTAACCACGGCATTTACGGCGGCAACACCCGTCTGCACCTGTACACCCGCCTGACCAACTTCTTCAAAACCAACCTGTAATGAGCGAACGAGTACGCAAGCCCGACTGGCTGAAAATCAGCATCGGAGCCAACGAACGCTATACCGATACCAAACGGATTGTCGACTCCCACTGCCTGCATACCATCTGCAGCAGTGGGCGTTGCCCCAATATGGGCGAGTGCTGGGGAAAAGGTACCGCCACCTTCATGATTGCGGGCGATATCTGCACCCGCAGTTGTAAGTTCTGCAACACCCGCACCGGTCGGCCGCTGCCGCTGGACGCCGAAGAGCCGGAACGCGTAGCCCGCTCCATCGCCTTGATGAAACTGTCGCACGCCGTGGTTACCTCTGTGGATCGTGACGACCTGCCCGACCTGGGTGCCGCCCACTGGGCGCGTACCATCAAAGCCATTCGTACCCTCTGCCCGGACACCACCATCGAAGTGCTGATACCCGACTTCCAGGGGCGACCGGAGTTGGTACAGCAAGTCATCGACACCCGACCGGAAATCATCTCGCACAACATGGAGACAGTGAAGCGGCTCACCCCACAAGTACGCAGTGCCGCTCAGTACGACACCAGCCTACAGGTAATCCGGCAAATCTCCGATAGCGGGGTAACCAGTAAAAGCGGCATCATGGTGGGCTTGGGCGAGACCGCCAGCGAGGTAGAAGAGTTGATGGACGACCTCCGCACGGCCTGTTGCCGGATACTTACCATCGGGCAATACCTGCAACCCTCGCACAAGCATTATCCGGTGGCTGCTTACATCACCCCCGAGCAGTTTGCCGCCTATAAGACAACCGGTTTGGAGAAAGGGTTCGAGCAAGTTGAGAGTGCTCCGCTGGTTCGTTCTTCCTATCATGCAGAGAAACATGTGAAACGCTGAAACAAAGGCACCCCATTTTTGTTTTATAGTAAAACAATTGCACTAAAATGATGAGGCACAAGCTAACGTTGTCCTACGCGTTCAATATGTCACTGGGATTCATACCTGCCATTATTGCTATCGTGTTATGCGGTATACTACCGTACAGCACGGCAGTGTATATCGGCACCGGATTCGGGATACTGTATTCCATCTACATAGCCCATGCACAGGTGAAGCGCGCCCCCAACCTTCTCCTGTACATATCGACCGGTACCTTGGCAGTATTCGCCCTGCTTTCCCTCATCCCCGGAAACAAGCTAACCAACGAGTCATTCCCTATTACTTTGGAGACGAGTATGATTATCATTTTCGCCTTGCTTTACCTGCAACGAAAAAAGATAGCCGATCACTTCCGCAACCGGCAGGAACGTCTACTCTGTCAGAGTGTAGAATCCTGTGTGGTAGCCATGCAGGTTATCATGGCACTGGGAGTGATACACTTGTTTGTGATTGTGATGGGGCTCTTGTTCGGCCGTAACCCCATGCGTCCGCATGCTTTCTATGCCATCTACCACGTCATGCCCTGGGCGGTATTCGCAGTGGGCATCGTGTTCAACCAGATGGGGATTCACTATTTCAACCGGGTAGCCCGCAAAGCCATCATCCTGCCGGTGGTCAACAAACGGGGGGATGTCATAGGACGTAGCCTGGCTTCCGAAACGTTGACGCACAAAAACAAGCACATCAATCCGGTGGTACGTGTGGCCATTATGACCAACGGCATGCTTTTCCTCTGCCGGCGCGCACAGACCCGTATCCTGGACCGGGGCAAGATCGATGTTCCGATGGAACGATACCTCCGATTCGGCGAAACGCTGGAAGAGTGTGCTGTCGACCTGGTACAAAGCACTTTCCCCAACGCCAAAGAGCATCTGAAACCGACGTTCAGCGTGGTTTATCATTTCGAAAACGACATCACCAACCGGTTGACTTACCTGTTCATTCTCGACGTAAAAGATGATGTTATTCTATGCGACCCGCGTTTCGAGGGTGGCAAGTTGTGGACAGTGGGTCAGGTAGACACCAATCTGGGAAAAGACTTCTTCGGCTCCTGCCTGGAAGAAGAGTTTGAGCATCTGAAGGTAGTTATTGATACAAAAGAAAAATACAAGGTATCTTAGACAAGTCGGGCACTCGCCCTTTCCATTCTTTCACGGTTTTTGTTTGGATAAACTCGCCTTCGCAGGTAATATTGGCTGCGATGCAGAGTTTGGTTTGCGGACGGCAGTTCTGCAGGATGTCATCCACCATCTTGTTGTTGCGGTACGGCGTCTCGATGAAGAGTTGCGTCTGCTTCTCGACATAAACGCGTTGTTCCAGCATCTTGATTTTCTTTCCCCGCTCGCCCGGCTCGATGGGCAGGTAGCCGTGGAAAGCAAAGCTCTGTCCATTGAACCCGGAAGCCATCACCGAAAGGATAATGGACGACGGCCCCACCAACGGAACCACTTTCAGGTTCTTCTGTTGTGCAATGGCGACTACGTCCGCTCCCGGATCGGCCACCGCCGGACAACCGGCTTCGGAAATTACTCCCATCGACTCTCCCCCAACCAGCGGTTTCAGGTAGCCGGCAATCTCTTCGGGCGACGTATGTTTGTTCAGCGGGTAGAACGTCAACGCATCGATATCTATTTCTCTCTCCACCTTCTTCAGGAAACGACGCGCCGAACGCACATCTTCCACGATAAAGTGGCGGATGCCGAGGATGATGTCCTTATTATAAGGAGGTAAAACCGATTCGATGGTGGTGTCGCCCAGCGTAACGGGCAGGAGATAAAGAGCAGGCATTTGTTTAATGATTAGTGATTAGTGATTAGTGATTAGTGGTAAGTGATTAGTGACAAGCGGATAGTGATAAGTGGTTAGTTCTTGACGCTGCACAGAAACTAATCACTTATCACTAAACACTAATCACTAACCATAAATGATCTTTCCGTTCTCGTCCATGTAGTCGTCCAAACCACGTTCATACGTAGCCATGGCGCGAAGACTCATACCTACGCTGGAGAAACCACCGTCATGGTAGAGGTTCTGCATGGTCACCTTGCGGGTCAGGTCAGAGAACATCACGATGCAATAATCCGCACACTCATCGGCCGAAGCATTACCCAGCGGTGACATGCGGTTGGCAAAGTCGAACAACTTGTCCATACCTTTCACGCCCGATCCGGCAGTAGTCATGGTAGGCGACTGCGAGATGGTATTCACACGTACATTCGACTCACGTCCGTAGATGTATCCGAAACTGCGGGCAATGGATTCGAGCAATGCCTTGGCATCGGCCATATCATTGTATCCGTAAAAAGTACGCTGTGCAGCCACATAGCTCAACGCCAGGATGGAGCCGTATTCAGAAACGGCATTCATCTTCTTGGCTACCTGAATCATCTTATGGAACGAAACGGCGGAAATATCCAGCGTCTTGTCCAGCATCTCATAATCCAGATCATCGTACGTACGTTTCTTGCGCACGTTGGGCGACATGCCGATAGAATGCAGGACAAAATCAATTTGTCCACCCAATATTTCCATGGAGCTCTTGAAAACAGTCTCCAAATCTTCCACGCTGGTGGCATCGGCAGGAATCACCTGACAATTCAATTTCTGAGCTAAAGCATCGACTTCACCCATGCGAACCGCAATCGGGGTATTTGATAATGTAATGGTTGCTCCTTCAGCAACAGCTCTTTCAGCCACCTTCCAAGCGATGGACTGTTCGTTTAGGGCTCCGAAGATAATTCCTCTTTTTCCTTTTAATAAATTGTAACTCATACCTATGTATTGTTTAAATTTCGGTGCAAAGATAGGAAGTTTCTGCACATAATCTCTAAAAGTGAGCAATGAAAAGGTCTTTTCAACAAAAAATACACCTAAACCAACAAATTATACACATGAAGGTTCGGGAACCGCTCTATATTTGCAATCGATAATTAAGAGGTTTTTTCATAATATTTATTTAAGGTTAGAATTAGGTTAACATGAATCCTTATTACTCCACTGACAAGCCGCTCGGGAGAGTCGCTTGTCAGGGATAATAAGAAAAAAGACGCTTAATTATATAATAGGTAACAATACGTTAAACACCATACGGAAATATCAGAATGAACACATTTACCAAGAAACTTCTTTTGTTCTCGGCCGCATGCCTGCTCGGGCTGTCAGGAAGCAACAAGATGTACGCTCAAAACGGAGAAGGCATAGATGCCAGCATCTATAAGGACCTTCCATTCAGCATGCCGAAAGTAGAACAACCCTCTTTCCCGAAGTACGAAGTCAGTATCGTCCAGTTTGGAGCCAAAGGAGATGGTATCACCCTGAACACGAAGGCTATCAACGACGCTATCCAGGCAGTAAATGCCAAGGGTGGAGGCAAGGTGGTTATACCAGCAGGGTTGTGGCTCACCGGTCCCATCGTCCTTCTGAGCAATGTAAACCTGCACACGGAGCTGAATTCGCTGATTCTCTTCACCGACGATTTCACGGCATACCCCATTATAGAAACTTCGTTCGAGGGACTGGAAACCCGTCGTTGCCAGTCGCCCATCTCTGCCCGCGGAGCTGAGAACATTGCTATTACGGGCCACGGAACGTTCGATGGATCGGGTGATGCCTGGCGTCCGGTTAAGAAGGAGAAGCTGACTTCCGCTCAGTGGAGCACTCTGGTAAAATCGGGTGGCGTGACCGATCAATCGGGCAAGGTGTGGTACCCCACCGCCGGTGCGCTGAAAGGTGCGCTAGCTACCAAGAACTTCAATGTACCCGAAGGCATCGAGACCGATGAAGAATGGGACGAGATCCGTCCGTGGCTTCGTCCGGTACTGCTCAACTTCGTGAAGTGCAAGAAGGTACTGCTCGAAGGGGCTACTTTCAAGAATTCTCCGAGCTGGTGTCTGCACCCACTGTCGTGCGAGCATATTACGGTGAACCGCGTAACGGTCATCAACCCGTGGTATTCGCAGAACGGCGATGCCATCGACATGGAGTCGTGCAAGAACGCGCTGATCATCAATTCTTCGTTTGATGCCGGTGACGACGCCATCTGTCTCAAGTCGGGCAAGGACGAAGACGGTCGCCGTCGCGGAGAACCCTGCCAGAACGTGATTGTGAAAAATAACACCGTACTGCACGGACACGGAGGATTCGTGGTAGGCAGCGAAATGTCGGGCGGTGTGAAGAACATCTACGTAGCCGACTGTACCTTTATGGGAACCGACGTAGGCCTGCGCTTCAAGAGTACCCGCGGGCGTGGCGGTGTGGTGGAAAGCATTTACATCAACAACATACACATGATCAATATACCGAACGAGCCGTTGCTGTTCGACCTATTCTACGGTGGTAAAGGTCCGGGCGAAGAGACTGAGGAAGAGCGTGCCGCCAACACCAAGACCGACATGCCTCCGGTGACCGAAGAAACTCCTGCATTCCGCGATATTCACATCTCCAACGTAGTATGTAAAGGTTCCGGGCGTGCCATGTTCTTCAACGGATTGCCCGAAATGCCGGTACAGAACGTCACGGTGAAGAACATTGTCATCAGCGATGCTAAGGAAGGAATCGTCATCAGCCAGGTGGATGGCGTGACGCTGGAAAACATCCGCATCGACATGACCACCGACCAGGGCGAGGATCTCCAGATGCGTTATGCCAGGAACATCCAGATAGATGGCAAGCATTATCAGGAAGTCGACGCCGACGGAATGAGCATGAACTTCTAAGAAACACAAAACAAGCATTCAAATAGGACACACAAAGCAGACAGTCTTTCCACCATAGGAGTAAGACTGTCTGTTTTTTCTCGTATATTTGTCCCACGCATAAATCCATATATCCATGAAAAGAAATCTACTTATAGCCCTGCTCCTGCTCGGCGGATGCTACACAGCACTCCGGGCACAGCAAACCATCACGGTAAAAGTAAGCAATCACTGGAATCAGGCAAAAGCCGATGAGCCGGTAGTTATCGACCTGCATGCACTGAAAACCGGCTTCCAGGTACGCTCGGCCGTTGTCATGGAAGGAACTGCCGAAATAGCCTCGCAGCTGGACGACCTGAACGGCGACCGCCGGGCCGATGAGCTGGCTTTCCTCACCAACCTTCCGCCCAACAGCACAAAAGTCTTTACCATCACCCTCTCTCCTGAGAAGAGCGATAAGAAGTATGCTCCCCGCGTCTATGCAGAGATGCTGGTAAGTGACAAGAATGGCAAGCATGTGCCGGTTACCTCGCTGACCATTCCGGGCACGAGCAATATATACAACCAGATGCACCATCACGGACCGGCCTTCGAGTCGGAGTTGGTGGCTTACCGCCTTTATTTCGACCAGAAACAAACGGTCGATATTTATGGTAAGTTCAACAAAGGATTTGAGATCCAGGAATCACAATTCTATCCCACCGACGAACAACTGGCTCGTGGCTTCGGCGACGATGTGCTCCTGGTGAGCGGCAGTTGCGGTGTAGGTGCTTTCAAGGGTTGGGACGGGCAGAAAGCTACACACATCACTCCGGTGGGCACGCTGACCGAGCGCATTATTGCCTACGGTCCGGTGCGTACTATCTCGGAAATTGCCGTGACCGACTGGCAGTACCAGGGCAAGGAGCAGAACATGACCACCCGCTACACCCTCTACGGCGGACACCGCGACCTGCTCATCGAAGCCATGTTCGAGGAGCCGCTGGGCGACGAGGTGTTCTGCACCGGCGTACAGGATATCAAAGGCTCGGTTTCCTCGTCCGACCATCAGGGGCTGATCGGTTGTTGGGGTACCCATTGGCCGGTCAACGATACGGTGAAGTATGCCAAGGAGACGGTTGGTCTGGCTACTTGCATCCCGCAGAAGTATGTGAAGCAAGAGGTGAAGGATAAGCCGAATTACCTCTACACCATCGGTGCCAAAGGGCAGAAATATTTGAGTTACCACACCATGTTCACCTCCAGGAAGGAAACCTTCGGTTACCAAACACCCGAAGCCTGGTTTGCTTATATGAGGGAGTGGAAAGAAGCACTCGAACACCCGGCCGAAGTGAAAATAAAGATTAGCAAATAGCATTTCAATCATGAAAAAACTCACATTATTCTTTAGTTTCTGCCTGCTGACATTCACATCAACGGCACAAACGAACTACGTTTCCGAAGTATGGTGTCCCGACCTGGGAAACGGTACTTATAAGAACCCGGTACTTTATGCCGACTACTCCGACCCGGACGCTTGCCGTGTGGGCGACGACTTCTACCTCACGTCGTCCAGCTTCAACTGCTTGCCCGGTTTGCAAATCCTGCATTCCAAGGACTTAGTGAACTGGGCCATCATCGGCGCAGCCGTACCCTACGCCCTGTCTCCCATCGAAACACCCGAACGTCCCGAGCACGGCAACCGCGTATGGGCACCAGCCATCCGCCACCACAACGGTGAATTCTACATCTTCTGGGGAGACCCTGACCAAGGTGCCTTCATGGTGAAAGCCCGCGACCCGAGAGGCCCGTGGACGGCACCCGTACTGGTGAAAGCCGGAAAAGGTATCATCGACACCTGCCCGCTGTGGGACGAGGACGACCGTATATATATGGTACACGCGTACGCAGGAAGCCGTGCCGAGCTGAAAAGTGTCATCGCCATCTGCGAACTGAATGCCGAAGCCACCAAAGCCATCACGCCGTCGCGCATTGTCTTCGACGGGCATGAGGCGCACGAAACCTGCGAAGGGCCGAAGTTCTACAAGAAAAACGATTATTACTACATCTTCCATCCGGCAGGCGGCGTGCCTACAGGCTGGCAGGTGGTACTCCGTTCCAGGAACGTGTACGGTCCGTACGAGTGGAAAACGGTACTGGCACAGGGTAAAAGCCCGGTCAACGGTCCGCACCAGGGTGCCTGGGTGGACACACCGACCGGCGAGGACTGGTTCCTGCACTTCCAGGATGTAGGTGCATACGGCCGCCTGGTACATTTGCAACCCATGAAGTGGATTAACGACTGGCCAGTGATCGGCGTAGACAAGGATGGCGACGGATGCGGCGAACCGGTAATGACGTACAAGAAACCGAATGTAGGCCGGATGTATCCCATTGCCAACCCGCAGGAAAGCGATGAGTTCGACGGCTACACCCTCTCCCCGCAATGGCAATGGCATGCCAACATCAACGAAAAGTGGGCGTACTATGCCGGCGACCAAGGTTTCGCCCGCCTCTATTCCTATCCGGTGGTACCCGGATACAAGAATCTCTGGGACGTAGCCAACCTGCTGCTTCAGAAGACTCCGGCGGACAACTTCACCGCCACCATGAAGCTGACTTTTAAACCCATCGGCAAATACAAAGGCGAACGTACCGGGCTGGCAGTGATGGGATTGGACTATGCCGGCCTTATCCTGGAGAACACCGACCAGGGTCTGGTACTCTCGCAAGTGGAATGCCTCAAAGCCGACCGCGGCGGAACGGAACAAGTGCAAGCTTCGACCACACTGAAAAGCAACACCGTCTACCTGCGCGTGAAGTTCAGCACCCAGGGCGAGAAGATCAAAGCCAGTGAAGACGGCAGCGACCTGGTGGTGAAGTGCGATTTCAGCTACAGCCTTGACGGCAAGAAATACATGTCGCACGGCAAAACCTTCCAAGCCAAAGAGGGCAAGTGGATCGGTGCCAAGGTAGGTACGTTCTGCACCCGTCCGGCCATCAAGACCAACGACGGCGGGTGGGTCGATGTAGACTGGTTCCGTATCACCAAGAAGTAAAACCGGGAAATTTATGCTACCTTTGCCGCATTAACCATACCAACCATTGAATCATGCGTACATCCAAGAAGCTTATCATATTCGACCTCGACGGCACCCTGCTGAACACCATTGCCGACCTGGCTCACTGTACCAACTACGCCCTGCAGCAGTTGGGCTTCCCCACCCATCCTGTCGAAGCATACCCCCAGATGGTGGGCAACGGAATCCTGAAGCTCTTTGAACGTGCCCTGCCCGAAGGAAGTAAAACAGAAGAGAACGTACTGCGCGTGCGCACTCTGTTCCTCCCCTACTACGACGTGCACAATGCTGACTTCACCCAACCCTACCCCGGCATCCCGGAACTGCTCCACACGTTGCAAGGGCAAGGTTGCCTGCTCGCCGTAGCATCCAACAAGCACGATGCCGCCACCCGGAAGCTGATCAGTAGTTATTTCCCCGACATCCGGTTTGCCGCTGCCTTCGGCCAGCGCGAAGGTGTTCCGGTGAAGCCCGACCCCACCATCGTACAGGATATACTGGCTGCCACCGGCATAAAGAAAGAAGATGTGCTCTATGTAGGCGATTCCGGTGTAGATATGCAAACCGCCCTCAATGCCGGGGTGACGGCTTGTGGCGTAACCTGGGGTTTCCGCCAGCGGGCGGAACTGGAGTCGTTCCTTCCCGCATTCATTGTAGATACTCCGGAAGCCATACTTTCGGCAGCATCACAGGGATAATTGAACAGCTTATCTGCTTAGCTCGTGCAGTCAGCCACAAACTCATCGCCACCCATCCCAACAGAAATCTTTTATTCTTCATGATCACCTCTATTTACATACTATCTGCAAAAATAAGAATCAATTCACAAATACATGATAAAATGTTGTTCTATCTCCCTTCAATAGCCACATACAGACATTTTACGCGCTGTATTTCAACTACTTATAAAAACAAGGAAACAATCAAAATGTAACTATAAAACAAAAAATACCAAGGGAAAAACAATTATTGCACATCACGAATTTAAACTTCCTCTATTTTTGCCACCATAAATTAACATCATTGGCAAGAACAAACAAACATTTTAATAATTACCAAATTTACAAACATGCAAAGAATGTCTAACAAAGTGAAAAACATGCGCACCGTGCTGTTTATGCTATTCGCAGCTTTATCGCTCAGCGTATCAGCGCAGACAATTACCTTAAGCGGTAATGTGCAAGACACGACGGGAGAACCCGTAATCGGAGCTTCCATCGTAGAAAAGGGAAATACCTCCAATGGTACGATTACCGACTTAGATGGTAACTTCTCCTTAAAAGTTTCTTCTAAAAGCACCGTGATTGTTTCATACATCGGTATGAAGTCACAGGAAGTAGCCCTCAACGGCCAAAGCAAAATCAATGTTACATTAATCGACGACGCCAAGGCGTTGGAGGAAGTAGTTGTTATCGGTTACGGTACTGCTAAACGTAAGGACCTGACAGGTTCGGTAGGTTCGGTGAACTCGGACGCTATCGCTGCTGTTCCGGTAGCCTCGGCTGTAGAAGCCATCACCGGTAAACTTGCGGGTGTACAGGTTACTACTACTGAAGGTTCGCCCGATGCCGAAATGAAGATTCGCGTACGTGGTGGTGGTTCTATCACACAGAGCAACGAACCGCTTTACATCGTAGACGGATTCCCTGTAAATTCTATCTCTGATATTGCTCCGACGGACATCGAATCGATCGACGTATTGAAGGATGCTTCTTCCACCGCTATCTACGGTTCTCGTGGTGCGAACGGTGTAATCATCGTTACTACCAAGGGTGGAAAAGAAGGAAAAGTAAATGTAGCTTATAATGCTTATGTGGGATGGAAGAAGCAAGCCAAGAAATTGGACGTGCTTTCTCCGTACGACTATGCAAGCTGGCAATACGAAGCTGCTATGCTTCAAGACAAACCCGAAAACTACACCAAGTACTTTGGTAACTTCCAAGATATGGACCTGTACAAGGAAGTAACTCCTAACGACTGGCAAGACCTGGTATTCGGACGCACAGGTTTCACTTTCAACCAGAACCTGAGCATCAACGGCGGTAGCGAAAAGATCAAATACGCATTCAGCTATAACCATATGAACGACAAGGCTATCATGGTGCAGTCCGGCTACAAGCGCGATAACTTGAGTTTGAAGCTGAACAGCAAGCCCAACAAGGCTGTAACCATCGACTTCAATGTACGTTATTCAAAAACAGACATTAACGGTAGTGGTGCCAACGAACAGAGGGAAGTATCATCGGCCGACTCTCGTTTGAAGAACGTGATGCTTTATCCATCGTTCCCTGTAAAAGGTTTGACCGACAGCGATGAGACCGACGATGGCTTCAACCTGTACCAGCCCTTAGAATATATCAATGACAATGACCAAAGACAAAGCCGTACTACCTTTAACATGGGTGGTGGTGCTACCTGGGAAGTCATTGAAAATCTTCGTCTGAGGTCAGAAGTCAGTTTAGACGATTTCCGCAACGACAACACCCGTTTCTACGGAACCACTACTTATTATGTAAAGAACGTTCCCGCTACTGAGAACAAAGGTTTGCCGGCTATTAGCTTCGAAAAGACTACCCGCCGTACTTTCCGCAACACGAACACCATCAACTATGATTTCAAGAAGTTGTTGCCTCAATCACATAAGCTCAACCTGTTATTGGGACAAGAGTACATCAAAACAGAGGATCAGGTATTCACTTCAGTGGTACACGGATTCGAGAAATCATTCACTTTAGCACAGGCCAACAATCTGTCGGCTATGGGTAAATCTTACTCTACTGACAACTTCCTGTATCCGGATGATATGCTTCTGTCATTCTTCGGTCGTTTGAACTACGACTACCTGAGCAAGTATATCTTTAGTGCTACGTTCCGTGCCGACGGTTCTTCTAAGTTCGGCGAAGGCAACAAGTGGGGATACTTCCCATCGGCAGCTCTGGCATGGCGTGTTTCTTCTGAATCATTCATGGAAGGTACCAAAGCTTGGTTAGACGACTTGAAACTCCGCGTAAGCTACGGTACTGCCGGTAACAACGGTATTCCCTCGGGCGTTCAGACTCAAGGTTATACAGCCACAACAACTTCTTATGTAAATGGGTACAACAGCTACTGGGCTCCTTCTAAGATCATGGCTAACCCCGATCTGAAATGGGAAACTACTGTAACTCGTAACATCGGTTTGGATTATACCATCATGAATGGACGCTTAAGCGGATCAGTCGAAGTATATTTGAACGACACCAAAGACCTGCTCATCCAATACCCCACTGCCGGTACAGGTTATGATTACCAATATCGTAACATGGGTAAGACAGAAAACAAAGGTCTTGAGGCTTCTATCAACTGGGTAGCCATTGATAAGAAAAATGTAGGATTGAGCCTGAGTGCCAACATTGGTTTCAACAAGAACGAAGTGAAATCTCTCGGCGACATGAACTATGTATCAGGTGAATCAGGATGGGCCTCTACCGAAATCGGTACTGATTATTGGATTGCAGTAGGTGGTTCAATTGGTAAAATGTATGGATACAAGAGTGCAGGACGCTATGAAGTATCCGACTTCACCGGATATGATGCTGCCACCAACAAATGGACACTGAAAGAAGGAGTTGTAAACTCATCAGGCGCATTGAACATGGACGTATCAAAGATACGCCCGGGTACTATGAAACTGCAAGACACTACCAATGATGACAAAGTGACTCTTGAAGACCGAGTGGTTATCGGCGACGCCAATCCGCTCCACACAGGTGGTTTCACCCTGAATGCTCGTCTGTATGGTTTCGACATGACAGCCGGTTTCAACTGGAGCTATGGAAACGATGTATACAATGCTAACAAGATAGAATACACTTCGACCAGTAAGTACAACTCACGTAATATGATTACAGAAATGGAAACCGGCAAACGTTGGACCAACCTCCTCGAAGACGGTACTATCTGTAACGACCCTGCCAAGCTGGCTGAAATGAACGCAAACACCACTCTATGGTCGCCCTATATGGCTCGTTTCATGTTCACCGATTGGGCTGTAGAAGATGGTTCTTTCCTCCGTCTGAACACACTGACACTGGGCTACACGCTTCCTAAGAGTCTTACTCAAAAGGCTAAGATTCAGAACTGCCGCTTCTATGTTACAGGCTACAATGTGTTCTGCCTGACCAACTACAGCGGATTCGATCCGGAAGTATCTACTCGCCGTAAGACCGGTCTGACTCCGGGTGTTGACTATTCAGCTTATCCGAAGAGCCGCTCTTTTGTAGTAGGTCTGAACTTGAATTTCTAATACAATAAAATATATCGCAATGAAAAAAATACTATATAGCTCATTATTAGCGTTGTCACTTGCCGGAGTCATGAGCTCTTGTGACGACACACTGGATGCGCCGACCAAATCTACGCTGGACGAGTCCATCGTCTTCTCTACCCCAAGCTTGGCCGAAGGTGCTATTGCCGGTGTTATCCAATCGTTCTGCGAACAGAACTCATACCGTGGCCGTTTCCTTGTAAATTATGGTCTTAATACTGACTGCGAGGTAAACAATAGCATCAAAACAACGACCGGCGATCAGGTTCGCTTGACCAACTATACTACGCTGCCCGGAAACGGACAGATGAATACGGACAACAATGCCTGGGCTAAATTCTACGAAGGTATCGAACGTGCCAACATGGCCATCCGCGGTATCCGTACCTACGGTAATGTGGAGAGCAGCCCGGAAATGGCTCAGATCCTGGGTGAGATGTTGACTCTGAGAGCTGTTGTTTACAGTGACTTGCTCAAAGCATGGGGCGACGTTCCGGCTCGTTTCGAACCGGTAAACGGTGAAACAGTATATATGCCGAAGAGCGACCGTGATGTCATCTACAAGCAGTTACTGGCCGACCTGGAAGAAGCTGCCGAACTGGTAGCGTGGCCTAATGAAACAGCCGCCACCAAATCAACCGAACGTATTAACAAGGCTTTTGTAAAAGGTTTGCAAGCTCGTCTGGCTTTGGCGGCCGGTGGATATGGACTGCGCATGGACGGAACCATCCGCAAGAGCACTGATCCGGAACTGGCATCCGACAAGATGTATGCTTTGGTTAAACGGGTATGTCTGGATGTTATCAACAGTGGTACTTGTAAACTGCAAGGATTCGAAGAAGTGTTCCAAACACTCTGCGATGAAGATTGCGTAGCTGGTTTGGAGAACTTGTGGGAAATTCCGTTTAGCGAAGGACGTGGTCGTGTGATCTTCGACTTGGGAGTAAAGCACACAACTACCGACAAATATACCGGTCAAAACAAAGGTGGTGCGGATGGCCCGAACCCCATCATGTTCTATGAATACGATGTGAACGACGTTCGTCGCGACGTAACTTGCGTTCCTTACGAATGGACCAACGGCGTACAAGTACCCACCAACCTGAACAAGTGGTACTTCGGTAAATATCGTTACGAGTGGCTGAACCGTGTCGTAACATCGACCAATGACGACGGTTTGAACTGGCTGTACATGCGCTATGCTGACGTAGTTCTGATGGCTGCCGAAGCAATCAACGAAATCGACGGTCCGGCTGCTGCTGCTCCTTACCTGAAGATGATCCGCAACCGTGCGTTCCCCAGCCAACCGGCTAAGGTAGATGCTTATATGGCCGAAGTTAGCAAGAGCAAAGACGCATTCTTCAATGCCATCGTTGACGAACGTGCACTGGAATTCACCGGCGAAATGCTCCGCAAGGGCGACTTGATCCGTTGGAACAAACTGGCAAGCAAGATTGCAGAGGCTAAAACGAAGCTCGAACAGTTGGAAAACAGAGAAGGCAAATATGCTAACCTGCCCAAGAAGATTTATTACAAGACTGCCACCAACGGCGAAACAGTAGTTATCTATGGTCTGAACTATGGTGATACAGATGCTCAAGGTGCAGCTTTGGGGTACGAAGGAAGCAAAGACTGGAAATTGAATTCAACAGGCGACGCGGTTCTCTACTGGGATGCTTTGGCTCTCCGCAACCCGGACGATCAGCAATACTGGCCTATCTGGCAATACTTCATTGACAACAGCAATGGACAGTTGAACAACGATAGCTACAAGATGCCTTAATTCACTTTAAAAGACTAAAACAATGAATAAGTTATTTAAACATTTCACATACATTTTGAGCCTCGCAGCAGTTATGCTTGCTGCGGGTTGCTCAGACGACATTGCCGACGAAATCACGTCTGTAGATGTGAGCCGACTCTTCTCTCCGACTGCTGTAGAAGCTACAATCAGCAATCAAACCGGAGTGAAAATCAAATGGAAAGCTGTTAACAAAGCCACCAACTATAACGTAGAGGTTTATGACAATGGCGATATGAACTTTAGCGGAACACCTATACGGACTGCCAATGTTACTTATGACGAGTTGCCATGTACTTTCACCGGATTTGATGGCGAAACGACCTACTCGTTGCGCATACAAGCTATTGGTACAGGTATATCTGATTCTAAATGGACAGAAACTACTTTTAAAACCAATCCGGAGCAGATTTTCTATGCAGTTAATTCCAAGGATATTACTAGGGAATCAGCTATCCTTCGTTGGCCGGCCGGAGAAGTTGCCACCAATATTACCTTGACTCCTTCCGAATCGGAACTAGCAGTGATGCCGGATGTAGTTGTATACACTATTACAGCCGACGATATTGCTGCGGGTGCTGCAAATATTACCGGACTTGCCCTCGGAACAAAATACGAAGCAAAGATGAAGAATGGAGCCAAGACTCGTGGAACAGTAACTTTTTCGACCAAAGGTTTAACCATACCAGTTAAGGCTGGAGATAATCTGGAAGAAATCTTAGCTAACGCCGAGGAAGGCAATAAGTTCTCCGTTGAGGCCGGAACCTACGGTACTGGTGTTAAGTTTACAATCAAGGAGAATATAACTATTCTTGCTGAAGATGCTAATAAAAAACCTAATATCAAAGGTTATTTTTCACTGGAAGATGGTGCATCTCTGTCCCTTCAGAATGTAATCCTGGATGGAACGGGTACGGATAGCCAAGCCTTTGTTTTTGCTACAGACAATCAGACTTATGGTAAACTTACCCTGGAAGGATGTGAGATCAGCAACATGACTAAGGGTCTTTATTATCTGAATTCAGTTTCGCTGGTAGAGACTATCACAATCAACAACTGTCTTATTCACGACATTGTATGTAATGGTGGAGACTTCCTGGACAGCCGCAAAGGAGCGTTCAAGACTCTGACTCTGTCGAACAGTACTGTATACAACAGTTGTGCAGCGCGTGATTTCATCCGTTATGACAATTCTGCCTCATCGTTCCCCGACGTTTCATCGGTAATTAACGTAAGCAACTGTACGTTGGTAGGTGTTTCGGCAGGAGCCAGCAACAGACTGCTGTATGTACGTTTCGCTAATCACACCATCAACTTAAGCAAGAACGTGATAGCCAATTCTGCAGGTATCTTTACCAATCAGGCTGCTACTGCAACTCCAACATTCAACGGCAATAATTATTTCACTGCCCCTGGATATCTTTCCGGAACAACCGGCCTCTTCTTCGATGCTTCTGGTACGCAGCTCGATCCGAAGTTCAAAGATGCCTCAAAAGGTGACTTTACAGTAGGTAACGATGATATGAAAGACAAGAAGATTGGTGACCCGAGATGGATTAAATAATACTCCATAATTCTACAAGGTAAAGGTGTCCGGATTCCCGGGCACCTTTCTTTTTCCCCATATATTTGCATGTTCACTGTGTCAAGAAAAGCTTAAACAACAGAGCGTCCGCTCAATAACCTTTCGCTCCCTACTCTATGCAAAAAAAAGATTTTTTACCGTCACGCCGTCACGAATTTCGATGTTTTCAATTGATAATCAGATGAATAAAGCGTGGCAGATACCTGTTTTATCCGTCACTTATCTGTCACGCTTTGCAAGTTTCCGTCACGCTTTAAGTTTCAATTGCTTCTACCGTTGACTAGATTATCTTCCTGCTGTTGGGTAGTTTCACTCCTGGAAACTTGGAGTTTCATCAAGTGAAACTTGGAGTTTCGCCAAGTGAAACACTGAGTTTCGTCAAGTGAAACACTGAGTTTCAAAGGGTGAAACTGAGACATTGCAAGAAGCTTCGGGGGCAGTAGCAGGAAGCTACCGGGGCAACATCAGGAAGCAAGTGTGACGGATACCCAAAAAAGTGACAGATAAGTGACGGATAAAACAGGTATCTGTCACAAAACAATAGCCACTGAATCAAGCACATAAATCAAAAAAAGTGACAGCGTGACGGATAATATCATTTATTTTGCATGGAGAGAAGGTGGAGATGATTTCGTTTTTTCGTAGCCCCCCCTAAAGCATCTCCCACCCCGCCGCTTACCGACAAGAGTGGGAGGCCA
Organism: Bacteroides sp.; assembly: GCA_031555765.1. Classification (GTDB taxonomy): domain Bacteria; phylum Bacteroidota; class Bacteroidia; order Bacteroidales; family Bacteroidaceae; genus Bacteroides. The sequence goes on from JAVBUC010000082.1 coordinate 21,258, forward strand.
CAGAAACCTACTGAAAATAAGGAGAAGTCTATTTCTTCGCTGGGGGAGTATTCGCATTGATGGACAGGTTATGAAGCCGGATATCGTCCGTCTTTCCGCTCAGGTAGTTTGAGCTTGTCGCCACACCTTCAAAGGTGCAGTTGGACACTTCAATATCATACACATTCGTCGCATCTTCCAGAGCAGTGATCATTACACCGTACTTGCTCTTCTGGCAGGTAACGTTGTCCAAGTACACATGACGTACCACAGGTGGAAAATCACGGCAACACACTTCACGAGGTTCATAAACCAGGTTGATCTTCAGCACCGCTTCCCGGCACTGGCCACACTCTACATTCCGCACGTAGATATTCTCGATGATACCGCCGCGGCAGGTATTGGTCTTAATACGGATCACGCGGTCCAGGTTGGGACTATCCATCTGGCAGTTCTCCACGAACAGGTTGCGGTAGCCGCCGGATATCTCGCTGCCTACCACCACACCACCGTGACCGTCCTTCATCCGGCAGCCCCGCACGATGATGTTCTCGCTGGGCAAGTTCCACAGCCGACCATCGGCATTGCGACCCGACTTAATGGCGATGCAGTCGTCGCCCGTCTGGAAATAACAATTCTCAATCAATACATCCTTACACGATTCCGGGTCGCAACCATCGCCGTTCGGACCGTCGTTCTCGATGTGTACTCCCCGCACCGTCAGATTCTGGCACATCAGCGGATGGATCACCCAGAAGGGCGAACGGAGCAACGTTACATCCTCTATCAACACATTCCGGCACTTGTACAGGTTGACAAGCTGCGCACGCATGCCGTACCCATCGCCCATGCGGCGTTGTTCCACGGGTACGCCGTCCTCGTTCCATTGTTGCAGTTGCGGACGACCGATGCGTTGCGACACGATTCCCTCTTTCCAACCATAATGCTCGGTACCCACCATGGCCCACCAATCGTCCTTGCCGGCACCACCATCAATGGTGCCTTTGCCGGTGATGGCTACATTCGTCTGATTGTACGCATAAATCAGGGGTTGGTAGTTGTAACAATCCATCCCTTCCCACCGGGTAAGTACCAGCGGGTATTGCTTGAGGTCGGTGGTAAAGAGCAAGGTAGCTCCTTCGCTGACATGCAGGTTGACGTTGCTTTTCAGCGTCAACGGGCCGGTGTGCCATGTTCCGGCAGGAACCACGACCTTGCCCCCGCCCTTCTTGCTACACGCTTCGATGGCTTTATGGATGGCTTTCGTATTGAGAAACCCCGGTTTGTTGGGTTTCGCCCCGAACTGAGTAATCAGATACTCTTTGTCCGGGAAGGTAGGGGCCTGGATGCTCGCCTCCACGGCCGGATACCCCACGTTCCATGCCTCCTGGGCCTTCTGACTTTGTGCATACACCGGCGAGAACACCACGCCGAGACACAGGGAAAGAAAATAACTTTTTATACGTTTCATGATACTGAAAAGATTACGATTATTTCCCAAAGATAGGGCGATTCAGCAAGAGGCAGGGGGAAGAATTGGGATATATATACAACAAAGGTGTATAAACTGTTTTTCTATACACCTTCCTGGGAAAATGAAAACAAAAACAGTCGGGCTTATGAGTGCCCGACTGTTTTGGTTTGATCGAATACAGTGATTATCTGACCACTTTACTTTCATCGGCTGGAGTGAGATACCAATCTGTAGCTCTGTCAACAAATTGATAAGCTTCGTCGATGGGCTGTTTCTCCTGACACCATCTAAACATGAAACTGGAAGTAGCATACGGAATATCCAGCACATAGGGGTATTCACCTGTGTTGTAAGTAGTCGGATCGACGATCTTATTTTTACCATTTTCCAGATAAGGTAAAATATCACCATACAGTACTTGAGATACCCATTCGCCGAACGGTTCCAGATTTGCGCCGCTTACATTATTGTATCCCACAATATCAGTGATGTATGGAATGTAGGCAGTACCTTGTTTAAATCCAAAGGTGTTGTTATATCCGCAACCTCTGGCCAGCAAACGGGCGGCTACCTGCTTGGCTTTGTTGGAGCTCTTATAGAAGTCTACGATATCATATTCCACCACGGCATCATTGAAATCATAATCACCACGATCCGGATAGTTGTCCTCGAAAAGGTACACACCTTGGTATCTTTTGCTTTCCACCTTAGGCGCATCGTCGATCTCTTCCTTAGGTTTGAGGGCCAACGGATTCGATTCGATCAGCAAAAGCATATCGTTGTAGTCGCCATCATAAGCAGACTCATTCGGGGCGCGATTCTCCATTCCGAGGACATTTCCTTCGAATAGGTTGCCTTTGGAATCCTGGACTTTAATATGACGTATAAAGCCACTGGACACTTTTCCATTGACAGTGTACTTCCCATCCGGAGTACCATAGTTGAGTATTTTGTCACCAATTGCCGCATTCAGGTAAGGGGTAGAGAAACGGACCAGATTAGATCCCAAATAGACAAAGCCTATATTTAAACCTTTCTCAAACTCTCCAATTTTTATTTTCTTAAAACTGGAACTTCCATCTACTTGTTCATATTTCGAAAAGAACAAAAAGTTTTTCTTTTTCGTAATTTCAGCATACGTAACCTTAACTATCTCCTGAGTAGTCTGGTTCATTCCGTAGAAAGTCAGATCGTCGGTGGTCATTTCTGGTCTCAGCTTGTCCGACGGGTAGGTATAGAACCACAAAAATCCGGAACCTCCACCTATGTAGAATCCACCATCGTTGAGATACGTGAGCCACACTTCAGCTTTATCGAATTCACCTGTTTCGGTAGTACTTTTCACTACCAGGTCGGTGCATTTAAACAAATCGTCCTTCCGTACATTATAAGAAGATTCCGGGAAAATACTACCATTGATGTACTCCATCACTTTGGCATCAATAGCATTGGTAGAAACAGTACTACGGGTAGTAGCAATTTCTACATCACCCACATTGAATGTGCGAAGTGTTCCATCACCCAGCACATAAAGTTTTGTTACGTCATTGGGTATATCCAACGTTGTATTGATTGGTGTCACACCGGTAAGGGCGGGAGTTTTCACCAAATCACCCTCTTCGTAGGGGTATTCGAAAAAAACCGAATAGTACGCCGTATTATACGGAGAACTAATGTTTACATTAACTGTCGTAACATTACTGAACGACTTAGCATACATCGGATCGCCATGATTCTCATACAAATCCCTGTCATTTACGCAAGAGAACAGACAAAACGTCACTAATAATGAACTAACTAATTTCCTCATTTTTAATCTATTAAAATTGAATTTACAAATAGAGGCTGCAAATGTATAACATTCCAAATACCTAAACAAGTATTTTTGAGTTTTTTGCATCTTAAGT
>JAVBUC010000078.1:0-9248 GCA_031555765.1 Bacteroides sp.
ATAGCACTTACCTTAGTCCGACTTTTGACAATAACATGACGTAGATGACTATGCGTTATATTCAATACGTAAAAAACTTCTGAAATGACGATGAATAAAGGGGTTGAAGCAAATCGATTGCCCCTAAAGTGACGAAGAACCAAAAAACACGAATGCAACCATCATCTGTCACTAACAACGTTCAACTTGCTGACTCACAGATAAATGACATGGTGATAGATGCATTTTCATCTATCACCCGCATCTATCATCTATCACCCGCGCATGACTCGTTTTCACACCGTGGGATGTAGCCTTACATTGCTTGCAATTTGATTTTGACACCGAGTAAATGCTGTTTATTTACTGAAGAGTTATTGGCGGCTGCTCAAGAGTTCTTTCGGTTTGGTCAACAGTCGTTCTGCGCAACACTTGACGATAATCTTTTTTCATCAAGGGATAATTAATTATCTTCAAAGGATAAAAAATTATCCTTTGAAGATAAAACATGCTGATAAGCAGTTCTTGACGAAGTTGCCTCAGAGGTTCTTTATAGCCTGAAGGTATATCCCACCGAATAGCCAATCTTGTTTCCGTAGGGGCTGGAGCGATGTTGAAGCACGTCGTAATAAAAGCTGATGGTCACTGCATTGTTCCCGGTCGGGATGACGAGTCCTGCGCCCAACAGCAGACAAGCGAACACATCCTCCGCATCATTCACGCCGCCCGATTTCCCCCAGCTTCGCTGTACTTCCGGCTGCGCAAACAAGGTAATATATTGAATAGGATAAGCCCGGGCATAGAGGTTGGCACCGAGATAATTGCGGGTATAGTCAGCATTCTTCTGTCCGTAATAATTATAACTCACACCGCCGCCAAGGGTTAGATAGTTGCTTACCATGTAGCCTATCTGGGGAGACACATTGATGTTGGTATAATCCCCGAAACTCATGCCCAGCGATCCGCCGAGCACGATCCTTCCCGAAGAGAAGCCCCGAGAACTGCTGCTACTGACAGAAGTTGTTGTTTTTCCCGTGGAGGAACTCGCTGTCGACACACTCGTATTGCCACGCACCGTTTCAAAACGGTAGCCTCTGCCATTGGTTTGCGCCAGGCATAACTGGATGGCAGCAAACAGGACTGTGGTGAGGATATAAATTCGTTTCATTCAACTTGTTTAATAAGGTTCAAAAGCACTTTACCGGTAAAATAAAAAAAGGCTCGAAACCATAGTTTCAAGCCTTTTTGGAGGTTCCTGGCGGATTCGAACCGCCGTAAACGGTTTTGCAGACCGGCGCCTAGCCACTCGGCCAAGGAACCTTGTTTCTCGTTTGCGGTTGCAAAGGTAGCAACTTTTTCTATACCACCAACTATCCACAACATTTTTTATTCGAAGAACGCCTTTTTTCCTTACAATTCGCCCGCGCTTCGGACGACAGATTCCGCAGTTCGCAGTCGCAGGAGCAGGTTTCGCAAGGGTTCTTCCCGCTCTTCACCTGCCGGAAGAAATCGCGTACCCACATACCGATCCGAACCACACAAACCACTACCAACAGGGCAACTGCCCATTCTTGCCATCCCCAATTTATCATACAAACAGTCCTCCTACCTGATAAACAATAAACGTTACCACCCACGCCAGGCTGGTGGTGTACATGGCCGTGAACAATGCCCACTTCCAACTACCCGACTCCTGCTTGATAGCTACCAGCGTGGCTATGCACGGGAAATAGATCAACACAAAAAGCATGTAACAAAATGCCACCAGCGGCGTTATCGGGATGCGTTCGCCCAGGCTCACCGTATCGGCATCGGCATCGTTCGTGTACAGCACGCCCATGGTGCTGACCACCAACTCCTTCGCCCCTGCTCCGGTAATAAGTCCGATACCAAGCTTCCAGTCGAACCCAAGCGGTTTCAATACCGGCTCCACGGCTTTTCCAATCTGCCCGATGTAAGAATGTTCCTGCTGATCGGCTACCGAGTCGTACGCATGGTGGTTCGGGAAATAACCGAGGAACCACACGATGATGGAGGCAATCATGATGATACCTCCCATCTTCTTCAGGTATTGCGATCCGCGTTCCCAGGTATGTCGCATGATGGCTTTCGCCGTCGGCATGCGGTAAGGCGGAAGTTCCATCACGAAAGGAGTATCTTCGCCCTTCACTAGAAAACGACTGAACAGGCGGGCCAGCAATACTGCCAGCAAGATACCGATGGTGTATAGACTGAACAGCACCAAGCTACCATTCTTCGGGAAGAAGGCGGTAGCCAGCAGGAGGTAAACCGGCAGGCGGGCACTGCATGACATCATCGGGGTGATGAGCATGGTGACCAACCGGCTTTTCCGGCTTTCGATGGTGCGCGAAGCCATGACGGCGGGCACATTACACCCGAAACCCATGATGAGTGGGATGAACGATTTGCCGTGCAGCCCCATCTTGTGCATAATCTTATCCATGATGAAGGCTGCACGCGCCATGTAGCCGGAGTCTTCCATCAGGGAGATACAGAAATATAATATAAGGATGTTCGGCAGGAAAACGATTACGCCTCCTACACCACCGATGACACCATCGACCAGCAAATCTTTCAGCGGACCGGCACTCATGTTGTTGCGTATCAGATCTCCCAGTGACTCGACCAGCCACTCGATACCGGCCATGGGATATCCACCCAGCACGAAGGTACTTTCGAACATGAGGTACATGAACAGGAAAAAGATGGGGAAACCCCAGAAGCGGTGTATGATAATGGAGTCGAGCACCTTGGTAATATGCTCCTGGCCCAGGTGATTGTCCACGTAAGTTTCTTTCAACGCACCGCTGATAAATCCGTATTTGGCATCGATCAGGGCCGACTCGCACTCGCTGTTCAGCGTGGTTGTCACACGCCGGGCCACTTTGTCACGCACTTGCAGGACCTTCTCCCCGTTGGGCAGGGTGCGGATTACATTCTCCACCTCACGGTCGTTCTCCAGCAACTTGATAGCCAGGAAGCGGGTGGAATATTTATGACGGATGGCCTCGTTCTTCGAAATCTCTTCCTTGACCGATTCGATGGCTTTTTCCAAATCCAGCCCGTGGTTGATGTGGATGTGACGGTACATCTTCTCGTCGGACTCGGAAGGGAACACCTCATCATCCCCCCGCTTGCTATGATCCTCGTCCACGTACTGACGGTGCCAGTCCTGCAATTCCTTTACTACTTCGGGGTTGATGTTTCCATGCTTATCCAGAAAGTCGGCTCCCTCGTACAGGTGAATCACGATGTGAAACAGATGGTCGATACCGATGCGGCGTTTGCACACCGTGGGTACCATGGGCACACCGAACAGCTTGCCCAGCAAACGGTAGTTGAGCGTATTACCGCTGGCCTCCAGCTCGTCATACATATTCAGAGCCACCACCATGCGCACGTTCATGTCGATGAGTTGCGTGGTGAGGTAGAGGTTGCGCTCCAGGTTCGACGCATCGACCACATTAATAATAATATCGGGAGTTTCGTCGATGATATGCCGACGTACATAGAGTTCTTCGGGCGTATAGGCCGAGAGCGAGTAAGTTCCGGGGAGGTCGACAATCTTGAAGTGATAGCCCTCGAAGTCGAAATAGCCCTCTTTGGCATCCACCGTCACCCCGCTGTAGTTGCCCACATGCTCGTGTGCACCCGAAGCCAGGTTAAACAGCGACGTCTTGCCGCAATTGGGATTGCCCACCAACGCCACGTTGATGGTGCGTCGCTTGCCGAGTGCCACCCGTTTCAGGTCTTCTTCATCGTAACGGATATTTTCGGACAGCCCTTCGAGTACCTCAGACGTATCGGTTTGCAGCAAAGCCTCCTGCTCGCTGATGATCTCGATCATCTCAGCTTCCTGACGGCGCAGGGATACCTCGTACCCCATCACTTTATATTTAATAGGATCTTTCAGTGGAGCATTGAGCAACACCTCTACAGTTTTCCCTTTGATGAAGCCCATCTCCACGATACGTTTTCGGAAACCTCCGTGCCCCAGCACCTTCACGATAACGCCCTTTTCACCCGTATTAAGTTCGGACAAACGCATACTACTTCTTATTTTGCGGCAAAATTACAGAAACACATTGATAACCACAAGTTATTTAGAATGTTTTTAAATAATACAAATTCTCTTTAGAACTCAAAAACCTTTACTACTTTTGCGGTATGATTCAACATTGCATATCACAATTTATTGAAAAAGAGCAGCTGTTCACACTGAAATTCAAGTTGCTTGTAGCCCTGAGCGGAGGAGCCGACTCGGTGGCTTTGTTGCGCATCTTGCTCTCGCTGGGCTATACATGCGAGGCGGCACACTGTAACTTTCGCCTGCGGGGCGAGGAATCCGACCGCGACGAAGCCTTTGTACGGGAACTGTGCCGGGAACTATCGGTTCCGCTGCACGTCACCCACTTCGACACGAAAGAGTATGCAGCCCAACGGCACATCTCTATCGAGATGGCCGCCCGCGAGCTACGTTACGAGTGGTTTGAAGAGGTAAGAAAATCCTGTGGTGCCCACCGTATCGCCGTAGCACACCATCAGGACGACAGCATAGAAACCATGCTGCTTAATCTGATCCGGGGCACCGGCATCAATGGACTAACCGGCATCCGTCCCAACAAAGATTATATAGTCCGTCCGCTGCTTTGCGTAAAGCGCGATGAAGTAATCGCTTACCTGAATCACATCGGACAGGAATATATGACGGACAGCACCAACTTGCTGGACGAATTCACCCGAAACAAAATCCGCCTGAACCTGTTGCCGTTAATGCAGGAAATCAATCCTTCCATCAAAGACAGCCTGGCCGAAACCGCTTATCACCTGTACGGAGCCTCGGAAATATACAACGAAGCTGTGGAGGAGGCTTGCGAAAGAGCGTTCTCGCCCGAAAAAGGTATTAATATAAGTTCTTTGCTGGGTGAACCCTCGCCTGATGCTGTCTTATTCGAGCTCCTGTACCCGCTGGGATTCAATTCAAGTCAGGTAAAAGACATTGCCTATTTAATGTGTCACGGTGGAACAGGTAAACAGTTTTTCAGCAAGCAATGGCGCATCGTCATAGATCGGGGCTGGCTACTTCTAAAGAAGGTGGACGAAAAGAACCTGCATCCGAACTTCCGGCTAATAAAAGAAGATGTACCCTATTATAAAGGTGATTACCCCATCATCCGTGATAAAGACACGGCTTGCTTAGATGTTGCCAAACTACTGGATGGCGAGATCACCCTGCGCAAATGCCAGGTGGGGGACATGTTCGTTCCCTTCGGGATGAAAGGTAAGAAGTTGCTCAGCGATTACATGACCGATCGCAAGTTCTCCATCATCCAGAAAGAGAACCAGTGGGTACTGTGCTGTGACGACAAGATAGTCTGGCTGGTAGGCGAACGGATAGACAACCGTTTCTGCGTAGACGAAGATACCGAATATATGGTTATATACCGGATGGAGAAGCTAACAGAAGAAGAGCAAAAGCCGGTTAGCGACGGCGGAAATTAGGATATTTATTATGCAGGCGGATGCCGAAGCCCAGCATCAGGTAGTTCGGATCTTCGAAGTTTTGCAGGTTATACCCGATGTGGATGAAGGTGTTCCGGGTGATTTCCGCTTTCAGCGTCAGCACCTGGTAAAACCCTTTCAGGTCGCCCCCGGCATGAAGCACATTGGCACCGATACCCACACCGACAGTGAAATAAGGCATCACGTATTCTGCACGACCGGAGAAGCCCAACGCCATCTGCTTACCAACAGGAGGTATCCGGAAGTCCTGGTAGGAGGAGTACTCTCCATTATCTTCCATTACAATATTGGCACTGCCGTCATACACCCCATCGGCCGATACACCTACGCGGAAGCGGTAACCCAGATTGTACATCGGGGTAAAATTGAAGCCAAAAACCGTATAAGCTTCCGGTGAAGCCACTGCTCCTTCTCCACTGGCGTACACGATTCCTTTCCGACGCCACGATCCGAACAATACTACGTCATAACTGATGTGTTTGGAGAACTTCGGTAAAGCAGGCTGGAACAAGGAAGCCCTCAAATCATCTTCCTGCCGGTTGATATTGTACACCACCCCTACCTTGAAGCCTACGGTGTTCAGCCCAGCATTCGGGAACTTGGTATTCCCGTTGGAGAAGTGGCTCAGCGAGACACCTGCATTCAGGTCGATATTGCGTGAGACCACCCAGTTAAAATAGAAGTTGGTATTCATGTACGCATTCACCTTCGAGCCAATGACCCGGTTGTCATAATTCGTGTTGTAGTCGAACGGCTTCCAACCGAATGAGAGTCCGAGATTCCATTCATAATTGAGCGAAAGCCGGGGACTAAACCGGGCCATGCGTGCTCCCTGGAAGATATAGAGAGCCCATGGATCGCCCAAGTATTCTTTTTCGCCAAAGGAAAAGAATCCCAGGCCAATACCTTGATAAGCTCCAGCGTAAATACGGTCGACAATCGTATTGGGATGAAACTGGAATGAATACTTCAGGTGTCCGGAATGCCCGCCACGGATCAGCTTACGGTAAGGATTCTCTCCTTTCAGAAAGCCGTGGGTAGGAACTACGTACGAGGGATGAGTCTCGGCCGCGAGCCGGTGAATGACACCTTCCGAACCGAGCAAAGATTTCACGTAAACAGACAGAGAATCCGGGTCGTCCCCCTCCGGCATCCTGGCGAAGGAAATACCACAAAGCAAAAAAGCTGCCATACAGACAGCTATTCGTTTCCAAAGTTGATTTTCGCTCTTCATAGTGCCGCGCAAACTCTCTTTTCGATTAGTGATTCATCTTTTTACCTCCGCATACCCCACACAGTTCTTGCTGTTTACCGTAATGAGTTGCACAGGATGTGCAAAGATAAGAAAATAGTGATACAGGAAACAACAACTTGTCATCAAAAAGATTATTATTTAAATCTTTTACTAACTTTCGTTGAGTAAAAGGACAATAGTTAGAGTGATAGTCCACTTTGGAAACTACCTGGCTATTGTCACTTTTTTACCTCTAAGAATGCTGATCGTATAAAAGACTAATCCGGCCCAGACAAAAGCAAAACACACAAAATACTCTATACCAAAGCTTTCGCCATAAACAAATATTCCAAGGAGCAGTTGGAGCGTGGGGGTTAGATACTGGATAAAACCCATGGTAGACAAAGGAATAACCTGAGCAGACTTTCCAAACCAGAAAAGCGGAAGTGCCGTAACAAGTCCACTGAGGATCAATAATGAACATGTCAGGAGCGACGAAGGGAAAAAGGGTGTTGCCACATTCGTTTCCGCAGTATAAAACAGAAAGGCCAATGCGAATGGGAAAACCGCCATCGTTTCTACCGTAAGTGCAGGCATGGATTCAAGGTTCGCTTTCTTTTTCAACAGCCCGTACAGACCAAAAGTAACAGCAAGTAGTAACGACAGCCAGGGGAACTTACCGTAACTGATTGTAAAATAAGCAACACCCACCAAAGCCAGTACCACAGCTACTTTCTGCATAACAGCCAGACGCTCTTTCAGAAAGACATAGCCCAGAAACACATTAATCAACGGGTTGATGTAGTAACCCAAACCAGCCTCCACAATATGATTGCTCGCTACGGCATAGATGTATATACCCCAGTTGATGCTGACAATAAACCCTGCCAAACCCAGCCTGAGCAGAAGTTTGGGTTGCTTTACATAACTGATAAATGTCTGCCTGTTCGTGAAAAGCACCCAGACAAAAAGAAGCACAAACGACCATACGATACGATGTGCCAAGACATTGATAGCAGGTACCCCTGTAATAGCTTTCCAGAAAATAGGGAAAAGCCCCCAGGTAATGTAACATACCAAAGCATAGACTATGCCTTGGTTATAACTTATCTTTTTAGGATTGGATGACATGTGTAGATTTTATGAACAAAGGTAAGTTTTCTATATTCTTTCTTCGATGGTTACATGCACCCTATCGCCGGGTTGTTTACCTATTTGTCGGCGGATGTCTTTCCGTATGCCGATAATGTGACAGGGCGTTCTCATTTTTACCAGACTACCTTGATAGGGAACACAATCGAAAGTAGCATTGACTGGAACGCGCCCTTTACCGAACGTAGCTTTTACATCAAACGGTATTTCTACATAAGCCCCGTCGATATCCGGTACTTTCTTAATTTCTGCATCAAATTCAAATAACTTGTTCATCATAAATTTGCTGGAACCGTTCAAATTCAGTTGTCTATTTTCTCAGAATCATCTCCATCGCCTTGCCTTTGGCCAATTCATCAATCAGCTTGTCCAGATAACGAATCTGCTGCATCAGTTTTTCTTCAATTTCTTCCACGCGACAGCCGCATACAACGCCTGTTATCTTTGATACGTTGGGGTTGATTTGTGGTGCATGGACAAAAAAGGTCTCAAAATCACTTTTGCTATCAATCTGCTGTTGAAGCGATTGTTCGTCGTATCCTGTCAGCCAGAAGATGATGCAATCTACTTCGGCTTTCGTACGTCCCTTCTTCTCCGATTTCTGAACATACAGCGGGTAGACGCTCGCAAACGGCATTTTGTACACTCTGTCGGTATCCATTTTTTTGATGTGATTTGTTTCAGACTTTGCAGGTATGCATAGCCTCGTAACTCTTGTTGATATACTTTTGCAAAAATAGAGATTAATGTGGATAAAAAAAAAACCATCCAAACAATTCACTTGTTTTATGGCTGCAATGAACCGCCCAATGTTTCGGAATGATTGGCTTAGTCTTCCAGATAGCCGAATTTCCCTTGCCCGAAATCTTCATAAGCCTGCCTTACTTCTTGCTGGGTATTCATCAGGAAAGGGCCGTAAGCAAAGATGGGTTCGTCTATCGGTTTTCCGCTTAAAATAAGGAAGATACTATCCTCCAGTGCTTCCAACGTAATGTCAGTCCCCTTGTTCTCGAATAAAACAAAATGGTCGGTTGCAACATTGGTTTCCTGGTTGACCTTTGCGCCGCCTTCAACAATCAGGACACCTGTATTGTAGTGTTCCGGAAGGGTAACTGAGAACCGGGCACCTTTTTTTAGGTTCTTCGTCACTTTAGGGGCAATCGATTTGCTTCAAACCCTTTATTCATCGTCATTTCAGAAGTTTTTTACGTATTGAATATAACGCATAGTCATCTACATCATGTTATTGTCAAAAGTCGGACTAAGGTAAGTGCTATAGAGAAAGCCAATGCGTGCTAAGATTTTGCTGATCGAGGAGTTGTATCTATTTGATTATCAG
>JAVBUC010000054.1:0-66182 GCA_031555765.1 Bacteroides sp.
AGATACTTATTAACAGGAAGCACATTTTTATGTTGATAAAACGGACGTTTTTTGCCAATTCATTTTTGAGACAGCTATCAGCTATAAAAAGAACGTTTTTGAACGCCAAAAATCTTCCGAACATGACTGGGCATCGCCCTATGAACCTTAGTCCATACCATAACACCCTGAAGGGGTGCGAGAGGAATATGGCTTACGCCCTTACAGGGCTTAGTGTGAGGGATTACTAGTTCGTGGGGCGATGCCCCACGCTATTGCTTGGAGGCCGTTGGCCTCAGAAAGCAGATAACCGACTATTTATAATCCACTGAAGTCCACTCCTTCGAAGACCAGTGACGGCAGACGCCACGACGAAGTGAGGCGCGGATCGTTCCCAGTTTCTACCAGCGAACTCCACAACGTAATCATGTTTCCCGTGACGTTCATCTCCGAGATAGGTTGCGTCAGCTGACCGTTCTCGATGAGGAAGCCTTCCACGCCGTAGGAGAAATCGCCCGTGGTACTGTTGCAGTTGCCACCGTTGAAGCCTGTTACCAGGATTCCGTGCGGCACGTCGGCCACCAAACCGTTCAAATCTTTTGCTCCCGTTTGCATAATCAGGATGGAAGCCCCGCTGATGGTGGGTTCCACCTTCATCTTCCGGGCACTGTATGTATCGATGAAGTATGTATTCAGTGTACCGTTCTCAAAGATGGTCCGGCGTTCCGTAGCTACCCCTTCGCCATCGAAATAGCGGGCACCCGAAGCACCGATCAGGTGCGGCGCATCGGTCAGCGTGAACTTGTCACTACCCACTTTTGTACCGAGCTTATCGAGCAGGAATGAGTTTTTCTGTTGCAAGGCCGATCCGTACAGCGCACTCATCATGGGGCCCAAGAGCGACGAGGACACCATCGGATCGAGCACCATCGTGTATTTGCCCGACTGTATCTTCTTCTGTCCCAACTTGCGGAGCACCCGTTCCAATGCTTTCTTCCCGATACCTTCCTTGATCAGCTTGTCATAGAATAGCTCGCTCTGGTACCACCAGCCCGAGGGACGTGCTTCGCCTTCGCCTTTGATGGTCACATCGGCCGAGAGCGAGTACCACGAACGTTGGGTTTCGCCTTCGAAACCATTGCTGTTCACCGTGTACCCGAAGTTCTCGCCATCGCTGTACGACGTGCTGACGGAGATGATCCGTTCGTCCTTGCCCAATGCTTCTTCGGCAGTAGCCCGCGCCAGTGCTACCTTGTCGTCCGGTTGGATGGAAGCCAACTTCGGATCGAGCAGTTGCAGGTCGGGCTTTCCGCCTTTGTAGTAACGGTCGGCCTCGGGCAATGCCCGCGCTTCGTCTGTGGCTAAGTAGCGGGTAGACTCCACTCCGTTCTTGATGAATGTTTCCAGTTCCTTCTTGTCCAGGCGGTTGGTGCTAAACGACCCGTACCGTCCGTCCACGTAAAGCTGAATGTTCATCTGGTTCTCCGATGCCTGTTGCAGCTTGTCCATACGCCCGTCGCGCAGCTCAAAGGAGGTGTTCGAACCCGTACCTATGCCGACTCTGGCCGACTGGCATCCGCACGTCCGGGCATATTCCATGGCCCATTGTGCCAGTTTTTTGTTACTATCTGATATCATAGTGTTCTGCTTTTACTGATTAACTTTCCCCACCTACTGTGAGTTTGCTTACCAAGGCCGACGGCATACCGCACGTCACCGGGCACGACTGTCCGTCCTTGCCGCATGTCCACGTACCGTTGTCTATCTGATCGTTGCTGGCCACCATGGTGATATCGGCCAGGGCTTTCGGGCCGTTGCCGATGATGTTAATGTCCTTAATGGGTTGCGTCAGCTTGCCGTCCTCGATGAGGTAGCCCGATTTCACGAAGAAAGTGAAGTCGCCGGCACCGATCTGCACCTGCCCATTGGTGAACTTATCGACAAAAACTCCCCTTTTCACCGTGGAAATGATGTCTTCTTCCTTCATATTGCCCGGCTCCATGTAGGTGGCGCGCATACGCGGGATGGGGAAGTTGCGGAACGACTCGCGGCGTCCGTTGCCTGTAGAAGGGATGCCGTAGTGGCTGGCACTGATGCGGTCATGCAAGTAACTGGTCAGTACACCGTCCTTTACTAAGTAGGTTTTTTGCCCTTCCGCACCTTCGTCGTCGAAGTTCACCGATCCCCGGTTGAACGGAATGGTACCGTCGTCGATGACCGAGATATGCTCGTTGCAAATCTTCTTATTCAGCTGATCCGAAAAGATCGATACATTCTTCCGGTTGAAGTCCGCCTCGAATGCATGTCCGATGGCTTCGTGCAGCAAGATGCCCGATCCACCCGCTCCCATCACTACCGGCATTTCGCCGCCTTTCGGCTTGATGGCTTTGAAGAGGATCGATGTGCCGTCCACGGCTTCGCGGGCGATGACATCCACCACCTCATCGGTCAGGAAGTCGAACCCCTTGCGGTAAGCACGGGCAGAGTATCCGTTCTCCGTCTTGCCGTTCTCGGACATGATGCAAGTAGCTCCCAGCGTCACCATGGGGCGGTAATCGTAGTACATCACTCCTTCCGAGTTGCAGAACAGAATATGTGAGGTGCTGTCACTTTGGGAAGCCATCACCTTCTGCACGCGACTATCGAGTGCAAATATCTTGTCATTGAGCCGTTGCAGGTAAGGCATCTTGTCCTTCAGGCTCACCTCTTCCCACGAAGAGCTCACCGGGTAGTAATTCTTGCTCAGGGCTTTCTCTACCAACTTGGCCGATACCTTACCCTTGCCCGACGAAGCAATGCGGGCCGCCGTGCGGGCAGCTTTCAGCATCTCGTCCAGCGTGACGTTCTCCACGTAAGCATATCCGGTCTGGTCGCCCTTCAGCACACGCACCCCCACACCGAAGTCAATGTACGAGTTGCACCGGTTCACGGCACCGTCCTGCAAACTGATGGAGTTCACGAACGTGTGCTCAAAGAATAGGTCGGCATAGTCTCCTCCTTTTTCCAGGGCAGCTGCCATGACCTTCTTCATATCCGCCTCACTCACTCCGAAGTGATTCATGGCCGAAGCCACGGCGGCTTTCCGGTCGGAACCTCCCAGGGCACCGCCTATAGCGGCGGGCATGCCCAGAGCCGAACCCGCTGCCACGGAACCCAGCAACGCCATTCCTCCCGTTCTTAAAAAGTTACGTCTATCCATATTTCTATGTAAGTTAATAAGTTATGTGTTTTAGTTCACCACAGAGTCACACAGAGTTCCACAGAGTTTTTATTATTTCACGACAGAAGACCATAAATAAATTAAAACTCTGTGGAACTCTGTATGACTCTGTGGTGAATTAAACCTTTACGCGTTCTTAGTCAGCATGCTTTCCAGCTCTTCTCCACTGAGTCGCAGGTAGAACTGGCCGCGGTAAGCCACCGAGATGGCCCCGGTTTCCTCGGACACAATAATGGCATGCGCATCGGATTCCTGCGAGATGCCCATCGCCGCCCGGTGACGAAGCCCGAGCTCCTTCGGGATGTCCAGGCTGTGCGACACCGGCAGGATGCACCCGGCCGCCTTGATTCGTTTCCGGCTAATCACCATCGCCCCATCGTGCAAGGGGCTGTTCTTGAAGAAGATATTCTCTATGAGCCGTTGGTTCACGTTGGCATTGATCACCTCGCCCGTGCGTACCACCTCGTCCAGCGGCACCAGATGCTCCACCACGATAAGGGCACCTACCTTCTGCTTGGCCATGCTGATGCAAGCCATCACCACCGGCAGGATGTCTTCGTGCTCCACCTTTTCCTCTTTACTGCCCGAGAGGAAGCGGATGAGCGCACTGAAATGCCGGTGCGTACCCAGGGTAAGCAGGAAGCGACGGATCTCGTCCTGAAAGAGGACGATGAGTGCCAACACACCCACGCTGACCAACTTATCGAAAATGGAGCCGAGCAGCTTCATCTCGAGCACCTGCGACACGACCAACCAGATCAGGATGAACACCAGGATTCCGGTAAATATATTGATCGACCCCGAGTCCTTCATCAGCTTGTACGTGTAGTACAGCAGGAGGGCTACGGACAGGATGTCGATAAAGTCTTTTATTCCAAATTCAATGAAAGGCACTGTGTATTTACTATTTAGCGATTTACAAATTTCTGTAATGTCTCTCTATACGTTTTCTTTCAGCTGGCCGATGATGCGGACAGCTTCCACGGCTTCGCGGACATCGTGCACGCGGAGGAAGGAAGCACCCTTCATCAAGGCTACAGTGTGTAGTACTGTGGTGCCGTTCAAGGCATCCTGCGGGGTTCCGCCGAGCAGCCGGTACACCATCGACTTGCGCGATACGCCCACCAACACGGGCAGCTCGAACACATGGAACTCGTGCAAGCCGGCCATCAGCTCATAGTTGTGCGCCAGCGTCTTCCCGAAGCCGAAGCCGGGGTCGATGATCAGGTCCTTCGCACCAAGGTCACGCAACTGCTGTATCTTCCGGGAGAAGTAGTAGAACACCTCGCGCAGCAGGTTGTCATACTGCGGTTCGCGCTGCATGTCCTGCGGAGTACCCTTCATGTGCATCATCACGTACGGCACGCCCAGCTCGGCTACGGTGGCAAACATCCGGTCGTCCATCTCCCCGGCGGCAATGTCGTTGATGATGGCCGCCCCATACTCCTCTACACACATCCGGGCCACATCGGCACGGAAGGTATCGACGGACAAGATGGCATCGGGATGCTGGCGGGTAATGATGTTCAGCCCGGTGCGTAGGCGGTGCATCTCTTCCTGAACCGAGATGTGTTCGGCGTCCGGACGCGAGGAGTAAGCCCCAATGTCGATGATGGAGGCACCCTCGGACAGAATCCGGCGGGCACGGTCGGCAATCTCCGCCTCGGTCTGCGAGCGGGCTCCGGCAAAGAAGGAGTCGGGAGTGACGTTTAGTATGCCCATCACCTGCGGAACCGACAAGTCGAGCAACTGTCCGTTGACATTCAGGTAGCGGGTAGAAGGAGATATCATCATACTAATTCCGGTTTGATTCCTGCAAATGTAACTAAAAATTTGGAGGAGCGGTGTTTTTTTAGGGGAAATATACCGGAAAAGAAGAGTACATATGGGCATCCGAAAAGTTTCGTCAAGTGAAACTCGGTGTTTCGTCCGGTGAAACTCGTTGTTTCGTCCGGTGAAACTCATTGTTTCGTCCGATGAAACTCATTGTTTCGTCCGATGAAACTGGCTGGTAGCAGGAGGCCGCCGGGGCAATTGCAGGAAGCCACCAGGGCAACAGTAGGAGGTCGCCGGGGCAATTGCAGGAAGCAAGCGTGACGGATACCCCAAAAAGTGACGGATAAGTGACGGATAAAAAGGTATCTGTCACCAGATAAAAACCTATGAATCAAGCGAGTAAATCAAAGAAAGTGACAGCGTGACGGATAAAATCTTTTTTCGTATAGAGAGGAGAATGTAGGGGCCTAATGGGCATTCTCGCCCGGGAGCACGAATTCACCCGGCCCGGCATAGTTATTATTCGCCGTAATACATTATCTTTGCGGTATTGTATTACAAGCATCGAACCCTTATGAAACTCTCCACCTTATACCACATCTTCCAGGACTGCTCGGGCGTAACCACCGACAGCCGCGTCTGTCCGAAGGACTCTCTGTTCATCGCCCTGAAAGGGGACTCGTTCAATGGAAACGCTTTTGCCGAAAAGGCATTGAACAGCGGATGCGCCTACGCTTTCGTGGACGAGCCGGAGTATGCCGTGAAGGGCGACTGCCGCTATGTCCTGGTGGACAACTGCCTGCAAACTCTGCAACAGCTGGCCAATTACCACCGTCGCCAACTCGGCACGCGCATCATCGGCATCACCGGCACCAACGGCAAAACCACCACAAAGGAGTTGATAGCTGCCGTCCTGTCGCAAACATACCGCATCCTCTATACACAAGGCAACCTGAACAATCACATCGGCGTTCCTCTCACCCTGCTCGGCCTCACACCCGAGCATGAACTGGCCGTCATCGAGATGGGTGCCAACCACCCAGGGGAAATCAAGTTCCTGTCCGAGATAGCTGAGCCCGACTATGGCATCATCACCAACGTAGGCAAGGCACACCTGGAAGGCTTCGGCTCGTTCGAAGGGGTGATACGCACCAAAGGCGAACTGTACGACTACATGCGCGGCAAAGATCAGCCCATCATCTTCCTCCATCAGGACAACCCGTACCTGAGCCAGATGACCGACGGTCTGACACCCATCACCTACGGGGAAGCCGACTCGCTCTTCGTCAGCGGGCATGCCACAGGAAATACCCCCTTCCTTTCTTTCGAATGGAAACCAGGGGGGAGCAACGAATACCGCGAAGTACACACCCAACTCATCGGCGAGTACAACCTTCCCAACGCCCTGGTTGCCGTAGCCATCGGGTGCTTCTTCGATGTACCTCCTACAAAGATTGACGAAGGGCTAACCCGGTACACTCCGCAGAACAACCGTTCGCAACTGAAAGAAACAGGACGCAACACCCTGATCATCGACGCCTACAACGCCAACCCCACCAGCATGATGGCTGCCCTACAGAACTTCGGGCGCATGACCGCTAATCGCAAAATGCTTATCCTGGGCGACATGCGCGAACTCGGCACCGACAGTGCTGCCGAACATCAAAAAATAGTCGATTTCATCGCGGAAAACAAGTTTGAGGAAGTACGCTTGGTAGGCGAATACTTCTCCGCCGCCACGCATCCGTTCCGGCGATATGCCGACGTAAGCGAGTTGATCAAAGAACTGGAAAGCGAGCAGCCCGCAGGCTATACCATTCTGATTAAAGGATCGAATGGCATCAAATTAAGCACCGTAGTGGATTTTCTTTAGGAGTCTTTCTTCCGAAACCGGGAAGCCAACACATACGTAGCAAACAGGCTGGCCAGCAAAGCACCGGAAGCATTGGCAGTAAGATCCAGCCAATCGCCACCGCGGTACGAGGTAGCATACTCCTGCAACAGCTCCACGCAGCCGCTAAACACCACCGGGCAGACAAAAGCTCCCAACCAACCATGCCACAGCGGAGTATTCATTTTCCGGTGCGCCCGGAAGAACTCCAACCACAACATGCCCGACATGCCGAGGTACATACACACATGTACAATCTTATCTATACCGGGTACTTTGTTCAGATCCGTACTGGGCGGTTTAAAGAACGACAAGTAGATCACTACCAAAATGATAGCCAAAGAGAAAGGGTACTTCTTTATATAATATACTATTCCCATTTTTGTGAGGTTTGAGCCGCAAATATACGGAACTTTTTCTACCTTTGTGCGTTAAGTAACCGTATAATTTGAGATACAAGTACACCAGCAGTCGTATGGAGAAGAAAGAAAGAGCCAACTTCGGCAGTAAAATCGGTGTTATCCTGGCAGCAGCCGGCTCGGCTGTAGGGCTGGGCAACATTTGGCGGTTCCCTTATGAGACGGGAAACAACGGTGGTGCTGCCTTCATCCTGCTCTACCTGGGATGTGTATTCCTGATGGGACTTCCCATCATGATTGCTGAATTCACCATCGGCCGACGCTCACGCGCCAACACGGCCGCTGCTTACCGGATATTGGCTCCCGGTACTCCATGGAAATGGGTGGGACGAATGGGCGTACTGGCCGGATTCCTGATTCTGAGTTATTATACGGTAGTGGCCGGCTGGACACTGGAATATATCTACGATGCCGCCGCCAACCGCTTCGCCGGGAAGACTCCCGATGACTTCAAAGTTGCTTTTGCCTCTTTCTCGGCCAATCCTTGGCGACCGCTTCTCTGGTTGGTGGTATTCATGCTTATCACACACTTCATCATTGTCCGAGGGGTAGAGAAAGGAATAGAGAAAGCCTCCAAAATCATGATGCCGGTCCTGTTTGTCCTCCTGGTTATCCTGGTGATCTGCGCCGTATCACTGCCCAATGCAGAGAAAGGTATAGAATTCCTGTTAAAGCCCGACTTCAGCAAGGTGACCAGCAGTGTATTTCTCAGTGCCATGGGGCAGGCGTTCTTCTCGCTCAGCCTCGGTATGGGATGTTTGTGTACATATTCGTCTTACTTCAGCAAAGACACCAACCTGGGCAAGACGGCTCTCAGCGTAGGCCTGATTGATACTTCCATCGCCGTACTGGCCGGATTCCTTATCTTCCCGGCCGCTTTCTCGGTAGGTATCCAGCCCGACTCGGGGCCGAGCCTCATCTTCATCACCCTGCCCAACGTGTTCCAACAAGCCTTTAGCGGAGTGCCAGCACTGGCGTATGTGCTTTCCATCGCCTTCTATGTGCTCCTGGCCATGGCAGCACTCACCTCTACCATCTCCTTGCACGAGGTGGCTACAGCTTATCTGCACGAAGAGTTCAAGTTCACCCGCAAACGGGCGGCCATGTTGGTCACACTCACCTGTACCATCCTGGGCATATTCTGTTCGCTCTCATTGGGAGTCACCAAGGAATGGACGTTCTTCGGCATGGGCACGTTCGACCTGTTCGACTATGTAACTGCTAAGATTATGCTCCCGTTGGGAGGAATGCTCATATCCATCTTTGCCGGATGGTTCTTAGACAAGAAGATTCTTTGGGAAGAAGTGACCAACGGCGGCACGCTGAAGATGCCTGTCTACAAGTTCTTCATATTCACCCTGAAGTTCATCGCACCGGTGGCCATCGCCGTGGTATTTATTAACGAACTCGGATTACTTAACTGATGAAGTGGAAAGACATACTCTATTGTACGCGCAGTGAACGACGGGGACTTATGGGGCTACTCCTCCTGGTGTTCCTGATTTACTCCCCGGCCATCTTCCTTCCTCACCGCCAGTGGGCTCCACTGGAAGAGGATAAGAATTACCGGAAGGAGTACGATTCGTTCATGGCTTCGCTGCAAGAGGAGAAATCCGTCAGAGCGATGTGGCCGAAGAAGTATCCGCATCACTATACAGAACGGAAGGTGGTCTTATCTCCCTTCGATCCGAACGTGACCGACTCGGCGGGTTTCACCCGGCTGGGATTGCCTCCCTGGATGGCGCACAACATCCTGCGCTACCGCGAGAAAGGTGGAAAGTTCCGCCGGGCAACAGATTTCCGGAAGGTATATGGCCTGACCGAAAAGCAATACAATACCCTCTTACCTTATATAGTAATAGCCGATGATGTGTACCGGGTGGACACTGTCCGGGTTTGGACGGAACGATTACCGGCGGACACAGTGAAATCCATCAAGTATCCCAAAGGAACGGTGATTCCGCTCAACCGGGCTGACACAACGGAACTGAAGAAGATTCCGGGTATAGGAAGTGGCATTGCCCGCCGGATTGTGGGTTACCGCAAGTTGCTGGGTGGGTTCTTCCGGGTAGATCAGTTGGCCGACATCCAACTGTCGGTTGAGATGCTGCAACCCTGGCTCACCGTAGAGCCGGACGAGACGGAACGCATCAACCTGAACAAAGCCAGCATCGAACGGATCCATGCACATCCTTACATCAACTTCTACCAGGCCAAGGTTATCGTGGAGTACCGCAGCAAGAACGGCGGACTGAAAAGCCTGCAACAGCTCAAGTTGTACGAGGAATTTACAACACTGGACCTGGAACGGATAGCCCCATACGTCTGCTTCTGATTAATCGGTAATGACACCATCGACCATGTGGATGGTACGATCGGTGATACGTGCCAGATTCTCGTCATGCGTCACGATGACGAAGGTCTGCCCGAAACGGTTGCGCAGGTCGAAGAACAGTTGATGAAGCTCTTCCTTATTGTGTGTATCCAGACTGCCCGAAGGTTCGTCGGCCAGGATCACTGCCGGATTATTGATCAAGGCACGAGCCACAGCTACCCGTTGCTTCTCTCCCCCCGAAAGTTCGTTCGGCTTGTGCGAGGCACGGTCGGACAGCCCCATGAATTGTAGTATTTCCAGTGCACGGGTCGTGGCTTCTTTCGTAGATACTCCGGCTATAAAAGCAGGAATCATGACATTCTCCAACGCCGTAAACTCGGGCAACAGTTGGTGAAACTGGAACACGAAGCCGATACGCTTGTTGCGGAAAGCGGAAAGTTCTTTCTCTTTCAACCGGCTGACATCGGTGCCATCGATGGTGATGGCGCCCGCATCGGGTTCGTCCAGTGTACCCATGATTTGCAACAAGGTAGTCTTTCCGGCTCCGCTGGGGCCTACGATGCTGACTACTTCTCCTTTGGCTATCTCCAGGTCGATGCCTTTCAGCACTTGCAGTGAGCCGAAGCTCTTGGTTACCTTCTCTATCTTTATCATGCAATTTACCTTTTACTGTTTTACAATCGTTTGATGACGTACTCGGCCAGGAAGCAGCCAAAGACGGCAGGCATGTAGCTCACCGTACCACAGGTGGACTTCTTATTCATCTCATCGTCAGTGAGTACGACCGCTTTCGGGTCGGCCTGTTCAGTGCTGAACACCACCGGGAGTTTCCGTTTCACGCCCATCTTCTGCAACCGCTTGCGTACGGCTTTGCTCAGTCCGCAGTGGTACGTATCCGAGATATCGGCAAAGCGCACCTGGGTGATGTCACTCTTAGCTCCGGCACCCATGCTCGACACGATACGTATGCGACGCTTCAGGGCATGATATATCAGGAAACATTTGGGGCTGAGCGTGTCGATGGCATCGACGATGAAATCATACTGCGCCGCATCGAGCAGCTCGGGGATGTTTTCGTCTTTCAGGAAGACCGGCAGTACGGTGAGTTGCAGCTCCGGGTTGATGAGCCGGAAGCGTTCGGCCAGCACCTCGGCTTTCTCCCGTCCGATGGTGTCGTGGAGTGCCGGCAGTTGCCGGTTGATGTTGGTGGGCTGCACCGTATCGGCGTCGACAATCGTCATCCGTCCTACGCCGGCCCGGCAAATCATTTCGGCGGCATACGCTCCCACCCCACCCAGTCCTACGACCAGCACATGTGCAGCAGCCAGGCGGTTCATTTTCTCTTCGCCCAGGAGCAACGCCGTGCGCTGTTTCCATTCCGGCAAGGCAGTCGGTTGTATCTTTTCTGCGTCCATTAATTCTTCTTAAACCATTTATAGAACCAGCGGCCTACGCTTTCGTAACGCGTCGTATCGCTCTGGTGACGCGGGTCGGAGAAGGTAATTGCTCCTTGCGGATCGCCGTACTGGTCGGGGTACAGCACTATCAGGCTACAATTGTTGAAGTACTTGGATATCTCCATCGGCAGTCGCTCGAATGACGGGTCGTACGACATGAATCCACGGCGGGCACTGACAATAACAAACAAATGGTCGAAGTTGATCTGATTGCTCAGCATCAACAGATCGTCCCATGAGTCCATGGGTACATAGCCGGCGCGTACGCCTTTGTGCTTCTTTACTATATAGGCTTCGATGTGCTTCAATGTTTCGGGGTGGGCGTGGAACTCTACCCGGCAACCTAACTGGTCACCCATGCGGCAAATACGTTCCAACCACTTGAAGAACCCTATCTCGTACTCCGCTTTCGGCGGTACGGCCACCATGATGCGACGCAACGTATTGACCGGCATCAGGCACTTCACGATCATCACCTGTTTGTGCATGCCTTTGAGCAGGTTCTCCGTCAGGTTACCGAAAAAGGAGTCGACCAGCGTGATCTTGCGGTGCAGACCGATGACCACTTCCGAAGCATTGTACTCCTTCAAGGTATGGATGATGCCCGACGCAATGTTCAGGTCGAACCGGGTGAGCGTGTTCACCGTCACATCAACAGCCGCTCCCACCATGGCAGTACGTTTCAGTGCCCGCTTGCCTTGCATGAGTTGCGCCTCGGAAGCACTGCTGTCGTTCATCACACTCAGGGCGGTGAGTCCGTCCTTTCGTTTCTCGTCACGCATAATCAAAGCCATGCCCATCAGGTAGTCGATGGTCTCAGGATTGGCTACCGGGATCAGGATATTCTCTTCTTCTTGTTGCTTCTTGTCGCCATCGTTCAACTCTTCGTGTACCACCAACTTGCGCGACGCATGTTCGGTGATAATGGAACTGATGATGCACGTGAACAGAATCATCACCACCGTACCGTTCAGCACATCATCATTGAGCAACGGTACGCCGGGCGACACTTCGATCTTGTTACCGATAAGCACCGCCGCCAGCGTAGCTGCCGCCTGTGCGTTGCTAAGCCCGAACATCATGGAACGTTCGTAGCTGTGCATCCGGAATATCTTCTGGGTGAAGAAGGCCGCCAGCCATTTGCTCGACGTAGCCACCACGGTCATGACCACCGCCACCAGAAGTGCTTCACCGCCTGCAAAAAGCGACCGCACGTCGATAATCATACCGACACCGATGAGGAAATAAGGAATGAAGAGGGCGTTGCCCACGAATTCGAGGCGGTTCATCAGTGGGGAGAGGTGCGGAATGAGGCGGTTGAACACCAAGCCTACCATGAATGCTCCCAGAATACCCTCGAGCCCGGCTATTTCCAACATACCGCCCCCGAGGAACATCATCGCCAACACGAACGTGAACTGCATGATGCCGTCATCGTACTTGCGGAAGAACCAGCGGGCGATGCGGGGGAAGAAGAATATAATAAGGAAGCAAACGAGCAGAACTTTCACCGTGAGCAGAATCCAGAACATCTCATCCAGTTCGCCCCGGTACATACCGGCAATGACGGCCAGCACCAACAACGCCAATGCCACCGTGATGGCTGTTCCGGCGATAGAGATGCTCACACTGCGCAGACGCGACAAGCCATACCGGCTCACAATGGGATAAGCTATCAAGGTGTGCGAGGCGTACATACTGGCCAGCAGGACAGACGTCACCAGCCCGTAGCCCAGCAATTCCATACTGCTCCATATACCCAGCCCCATCGGGATCAGGAAGGTAAGCATCCCGAACATCAGCCCTTTCATGCGGTTCTTCTTGAAGCCCTCCATATCCATCTCCAGCCCCGCCAGGAACATGATGTAGTACAGACCTACTTTGCCGAAGAGTTCAAAACTGGCATCCCGTTCCAGGATATGAAAACCGTGCTCGCCGATGACCACCCCTGCCAATATCATACCGATGATATGGGGTATGCGGAGCCGTCCCAGCAAGATAGGCGCAAACAGGATAATGGTAAGTACCAGGAAGAATACCCACGCGGGATTCGTTATAGGGAGTTGAAAACTAAGGTCGAGCCAGTTCATATTAAACAATGTTTTGGGTTTCCTGCGCAAAATTAAAGAAATAATTATCAATAATATGGCGATTTGTTATAATTTTGCAGCCGATTATTGGCTATTCGACAGATTAGCAGAGTAAAAGACGTATTTTTATTTATCCAAAAACAAAAGAAAAAAGATGAAAGTAGCTATTGTTGGCGTAAGCGGCGCAGTGGGACAGGAATTCCTGCGCGTGCTCGATGAAAGAAGTTTCCCGTTGGACGAGTTAGTTTTGTTCGGTTCTAAACGTAGTGCCGGAACTATCTACACGTTTCGCGGTAAACAGATCGAGGTAAAACTCTTGCAGCACAACGATGACTTTAAAGGGATTGACATTGCTTTCACCT
The DNA here is from genome assembly GCA_031555765.1 of Bacteroides sp. Taxonomy (GTDB): domain Bacteria; phylum Bacteroidota; class Bacteroidia; order Bacteroidales; family Bacteroidaceae; genus Bacteroides. Next base: position 13,530 of record JAVBUC010000054.1, read on the forward strand.
CGGCCGGTGCCGGAACTTCGAAGGAGTTCGAGCAAACCATCACCAAACATGGTGCGGTGATGATAGACAACTCCAGTGCTTTCCGCATGGATGCCGATGTGCCTTTGGTAGTACCCGAGGTAAATGCAGCGGATGCCAAAGACCGTCCGCGCGGCGTGATTGCCAATCCTAACTGTACCACCATCCAGATGGTTGTGGCACTGAAAGCCATCGAAAAGCTCTCTCATATAAAAACCGTGCACGTTTCTACCTATCAGGCAGCAAGCGGTGCAGGTGCAGCTGCGATGGACGAACTCTACGAACAGTACCGTCAGGTATTGGCCGGCGAACCGGTAACGGTAGATAAGTTCGCTTACCAGTTGGCATTCAACCTTATTCCGCAGATCGACGTGTTCACGGATAACGGCTATACCAAGGAAGAGATGAAGATGTACCACGAAACGCGAAAGATCATGCACTCTGATATCAAGGTCAGTGCCACTTGTGTGCGTGTTCCGGCACTCCGTGCCCACTCGGAAGTGATCTGGGTGGAGACCGAACGTCCTATCTCTATCGAAGAGGCCCGCGATGCTTTTGCCAACGGTGAAGGCCTGATCCTGATGGATAACCCCGCTGAGAAAGAATATCCCATGCCGTTGTTCATCGCCGGCAAGGACCCTGTATACGTGGGACGTATCCGCAAGGACCTGACCAACGAGAACGGACTGAGCTTCTGGGCTGTAGGCGACCAGATCAAGAAGGGTGCAGCCTTGAATGCTGTTCAGATTGCTGAATACCTGATCAAAGAAAAGAACGTGTAAGTATACACGGACGCTATAGAGAAGCCGCTCCTGCTCAGGGGCGGTTTTTTTATTGCCCAACTTTCCGATCACCTATCTACCCCATCCACAAGCATATCAAAGAAGGAGTAGCCGTTGGTTAGAAACCAACGTAGCTTACCTTTTAAAGGTAGCTTGCTTTGGTTTAAAAGGTAGCATGTACGAGATGCACATCTCAGGCTGTACGAGATGTACATCTTAGACAGTACGAGATGTGCATCTCATACAGTACCACATGTACATCTCGTACATCGTTGGTTTTAAAGATAGATCAGTTATGTTTTAAAGGTACATAAGCTATGTTTTAAAGGTACGTAGCCTTGGTCTATAAGATAGAAAATCAATAAAAATAACAGCCATTCTCCCAAATATTTAGAAACAAGCATTCCGAATACCAAAAGAACCATTATCTTTGTTTGCATGAATTTTCCTTAAAAACTCTATTCATGAAAAGAGCTCCTCTGTTCCTTATACTTATCTGGATTCTCCTCCCCTGCCGGGCACAGCAACAAGCTGTCATCGTCGGAGCCGAACAGCCTCAAGAATACCTCCCTCTTCTGAAAAACAAACGCGTGGCGGTATGTTCCAACCATACAGGTATGGTGGGCGACAAGCATCTGGTGGATGTATTGGTAGAAAACGGCATTCAGGTGGTAGCCATCTTCTCGCCGGAACATGGATTTCGTGGGAATGCCGATGCGGGCGAACATGTATCGAGTACGGTGGATCAGAAAACAGGGATACCTATCCTTTCTTTGTACGACGGTGATACCGGAAAACCCAGTAAGGCGTCGATGCAGAAGTTCGACCTGCTGGTATTCGACATTCAGGATGTAGGGCTTCGCTTCTATACTTATTATATAACGATGGCGCGGCTCATGGATGCCTGCGCGGAACACCGCCGCAAGATGGTGGTCATGGACCGCCCCAACCCGAACGGTCACTACGTGGACGGGCCGATACTGGATATGAAATACAAGTCGGGCGTGGGCTGGCTACCCATTCCGGTGGTACACGGCATGACGCTGGGCGAACTGGCACGAATGATCAACGGCGAGCGATGGCTGCCGTCGTCCCGGGTGTGCGACCTTACGGTGATACCCTGCCGGAACTACACGCACCAGACGATGTACCGCCTACCCATCGCACCATCACCCAACCTGCCGGATATGAAAGCGGTATATCTCTATCCGTCTACCTGCTATTTCGAAGGCACTCCTGTGAGCCTGGGCAGAGGTACCCGTCTTCCGTTTCAGGTGTACGGTCACCCCGGCATGAAAGGATACTCTTTCAGTTTTACGCCGAAGAGCATACCCGGAGCCAAGAATCCTCCTCTGCTCAACAAAGTGTGTTACGGAGTGGACCTGAGCGGGCTGAGCGATGAGGAGATCTGGCTGAAAGGAATCGACCTGAGTTACGTGATCGACGCTTACCGTAACCTGAAGATGGGCGACAAGTTCTTCCGTTCGTTCTTCGAGCGGCTAATTGGAGTAGATTATGTGCGACGGATGATTGAGAACGGTAAGGAGGCCGACGAGATAAAAGCCCGCTGGACGGACGATGTGGAACATTTCAAGGTTCAGCGCAGACCCTATTTACTTTATCAGGAATAAACATAAACTCATACGCATGACTCCTCTCTCGATAATCGTCACCATTGTGGTGTACTTCGTACTGCTGTTCACGGTATCTTACATCGCCGGTCGCAAGGCCGACAGCGAAGGGTTCTTCGTGGGCAACCGGAAATCATCCTGGTACGTGGTGGCCTTTGCCATGATAGGTTCCAGTATCTCGGGAGTGACGTTCGTTTCGGTACCGGGTATGGTGGCAGCCAATAGCTTCGCTTACCTGCAGATGGTGCTCGGGTTCGTGGCGGGACAGTTTATCATAGCCTTCGTACTGGTTCCGCTGTTTTATAAGATGCAGTTGGTATCCATCTACGAATATCTGGAAAACCGGTTCGGCATCTCATCCTACCAAACAGGTGCCTGGTTTTTCTTCATCTCGAAGATGCTTGGAGCGGCAGTACGGCTCTTCTTAGTCTGCCTAACGTTGCAACTGTTGGTGTTCGACCCGTTACACCTGCCTTTCCTCTTAAACGTACTAATCACCGTAGCACTGGTATGGCTCTACACCTACCGGGGTGGGGTGAAATCGCTCATCTGGACCGACTCGCTCAAAACGTTCTGCCTCGTGGTGTCAGTGGGTTTGTGTATCTACTTCATTGCTTCCGACCTGGAATTAGGTTTCGGCGGCATGTTCACCGCCATCTCCGAAAATGATTACTCGCGGATGTTCTTCTTTGACGACGTGAACGACAAACGGTATTTCTTCAAGCAATTCCTGGCGGGTGTGTTCACCATGATTGCCACAACCGGACTGGACCAGGACATGATGCAGCGGAACCTGAGTTGCAAGAACTTCAAGGACTCGCAGAAGAACATGGTCACCAGTGGCATTTCGCAGTTCTTCATCATCGGACTGTTCCTCCTGCTGGGGGTACTGCTATATATGTACACCGCCCAGAAAGGCATCGCCAATCCGGCAAAGAGTGACGAGCTGTTTCCCATGATCGCCACCGGCGGATATTTCCCTGCCATCGTAGGCGTGTTGTTCATCATCGGACTGATCTCGTCGGCTTATGCCGCAGCGGGATCGGCACTGACGGCACTCACCACATCGTTCACCGTCGATATACTTGGAGCTAAATACCGGGCCGAATCCGATCTGGTCCGCATACGCAAACGGGTTCATGTGGGCATGGCCGTGGTGATGGGCGTGGTAATCTTCGTCATCGACCTGCTGAACAATACAAGCGTCATCGACGCAGTCTATATCCTGGCGAGCTATACGTACGGGCCTATCCTGGGGCTTTTTGCTTTCGGCATCTTCACCCGGGGGCAGGTGCGCGACCGGTACGTTCCACTTGTGGCCATCCTCTCTCCTATTCTCTGCTTCGTTCTGCAAAAGAACTCGGTAGTTTGGTTCAACGGGTATCATTTCAGCTACGAGTTGCTGATATTCAATGCCCTGTTCACCTTCCTGGGATGTATGCTTATTCAAAAAAGAAAATACAAGAAATAATATGAGACACAGAATCAATTGCTTTATTCCGTTGGCCGAAGCGCAACAAGCACAGCAGACCGTGGAAGGGTTGCAAGCCTCCACGTTGGTGAACAAGGTTTACCTGCTGGCTACCCAGCCGGAAGTTGCCGGACTGCCGGGATGCGAGGTGCTGACAGTTCCCGCCCTGAACAGCAGTGCTGCCATACAGACCATCGCTGCCCACTCGGATGCGGAATACACCTTATTATATACCAAGTACACTACCTTGTCTCTGGGTTATTTCGCCCTGGAGCGCATGATACGCATAGCCGAGGATAGCGAAGCCGGTATGCTCTATGCCGACCACTATCAGGTGATATCCGGAGAACAAAAGGCCGCACCGGTCATCGACTACCAGTTCGGCAGCCTGCGCGATGATTTCAATTTCGGCTCGGTGCTGTTCTACAAAGCCGATGCTCTGAAAGAGGCCGCTGCCCGTATGAAAGCCGACTACCAGTTTGCCGGGCTGTACGACCTTCGCTTAAAGCTCTCGCAGAAAGAATCGCTGGTACATATCAATGAGTACCTCTACTCGGAGATAGAAAATGATAACCGCAAAAGCGGTGAAAAGATATTCGATTATGTCGATCCACGAAACCGGGGCGTACAGATAGAAATGGAGCAGGCCTGTACCGAACACCTGAAAGAGACAGGCGGGTATCTGGCACCTACGTTCGAACCCATCGAGTTCAGCGCAGGCAACTTCGAGTTCGAGGCATCGGTCATTATCCCCGTTCGCAACCGGATTCGTACCGTTCGAGACGCCATTCGTTCGGTACTGAACCAGCAGACCGACTTCAAGTTCAACCTCATCGTCATCGACAACCATTCTACCGACGGCACTACGGAAGCCATCCGGGAATTCGCCGATGACGAACGCCTCATACACCTCATCCCTGAACGTACCGACCTCGGCATCGGCGGTTGCTGGAACTACGGTGTACATCATCCCAAGTGTGGTAAATTCAGCGTGCAGCTGGATAGCGACGACGTTTACTCCGGCATAACCACACTGCAAACCATGGTCGACGCCTTCTACGAGCAGAATTGTGCCATGGTGGTAGGAACCTACATGATGACCGATTTCCAGATGAACATGATTGCGCCGGGCATCATCGACCACAAAGAATGGACGCCGGAGAATGGGCGCAACAATGCGCTGCGTATCAACGGGCTGGGTGCTCCAAGGGCTTTTTACACGCCGGTGCTGCGCGAAGTAAAAGTGCCCAACACCAGTTATGGCGAGGATTACGCACTGGGACTGGCCATCTCCCGTCGCTTCCAGATCGGGCGGGTATACCAGGTGGTTTACCTCTGCCGCCGTTGGGACGAGAACTCGGATGCCGCACTGGATATCGTCAAGATGAACGGACACAACCTGTATAAGGACCGCATTCGCACCTGGGAACTGCAAGCCCGCATAGCGATGAATAAACGAACAAAAAAATGAAACAGATACAGCAGCTATTTGATGAGCAACTCGCCACTTGGGAACTGGCGCGAAACAATTACCAAGCTTTGAAGCAAGTCAGGGTGAAGGAACTGGAGGTGGAAAGCACGCGTTACAAGGTGCAGTTTAACCCCACCCGCATGGCCTCTTCATCGGCCAAAGTAGACAGCCAGTCTTTACAGGAGCGGAAGTGCTTCCTTTGTGCCGGGAATTTGCCTGCTGAACAACGGGGAATCTCGTTCAAGGATCATTACACCATCCTGGTCAACCCGTTCCCCATCTTTCCGAAACACCTCACCATACCGGACACGGAGCACACGCCCCAACGTATCCGGGTGCGCATGGCCGACATGCTCGATCTGGCTGCCTATGCGAATGAATATGTGATCTTCTACAACGGTCCGAAGTGCGGTGCCTCGGCACCCGACCACGCTCACTTCCAGGCAGGTAGCAAAGGTTTCCTGCCGATAGAGCTGGACTGGCGCGATAATGCCGGACGGGTCATGGACTTCCGGTCGGCCACGCTCTGGCGACTGGACGATGCTTACAGTCCGACGCTGGTCATCGAGTCTCCTGACCGGTGGGATGCCGCCGAGCTGTTCGACTTCATTTATGAGTGCATGGAAATCCAACCCAGCGAAGAGGAGCCCATGATGAACCTGCTTACCTGGGTCAATGTAGAAGGCAATTGGGTGGTTTGCATCTTCCCGCGTGCCAAGCATCGTCCTTCCTGCTATTTTGCCGAAGGAGAAGCCAATATTCTGATCAGTCCGGGCTCGGTGGACATGGGTGGCGTGTTCATCACCCCCCGGGAAGAAGACTTCGCCAAACTGACATCGGCCGACATGGCCGGTATATTGAAAGAGGTATGCCTGAGCCCTGAAGCATTCGGGCAACTGATACAACGTATTAAACAGTAAACTGACAAACGATGGAAGAACCGAGAGTACAGGTAGGAATCTTATCGGCATCACAGATTGCTTTTGCTTTCCACACTCCCTTCCTCCTGGGTGACGAGGAGTGCAACGGAGAGCAGATGGTGACGTATGCCGAGAAGAAAATTCGATGGAAAGGGCAACTTTATGACGAATTGCTGTTCGAACCGTCCGGCCATCGGGCGGGTGCGTTCGAGTTGAAAGATGTCGTCATCGGTATCAATTTCCACTGGGAGCGGAAAGAAAACCAACAGTTTCCGGGTACCCTCAAGCTCATAGTAGCCGATGAAAAGATTACAGCCATCAATCTGGTTGGCATAGAAGATTACCTGACCAGTGTCATTTCCTCGGAGATGAGTGCCACCGCCTCATCGGAATTACTGAAAGCCCATGCGGTTATTTCCAGAAGTTGGTTGCTGGCCCAGATAAAAAAGAACAAGGAGATTGTTGCCGGTCAGCAGCAGTACTCCACCTTCCGGCAGACGGACACCGAGCTTATCCGGTGGTATGACCGGGAAGACCATACGCTTTTCGATGTATGTGCCGACGACCACTGCCAACGGTACCAAGGTATCACCCGGGCTTCGACTCCTGCAGTAAAGGCAGCCATCGAACAAACCCGCGGACAGGTACTGACATCGGACGGAGTGATTTGTGATGCCCGGTTCTCGAAATGTTGCGGAGGAGCGTTCGAAGTGTTTTCCAGTTGCTGGGAGGAGAAGGAGTTTCCGTACTTACAGAAGCAGCGCGACAGCAAATCGACCACTTTCTTGCCCGACCTGCGTTTGGAACCGGCTGCCGAGGAATGGATACGCACTTCTCCCGAAGCATTTTGCCATACCACAGACAAAAAGATACTGGGACAGGTGCTGAATAATTACGATCAGGAAACCACCCATTTCTACCGTTGGGAAGTGACATACACACAGGAAGAGTTGTCACGGCTGATCTTCCAACGTTCGGGCATCGACTACGGAGCCATCGTCGATCTGATTCCGGTGGAACGCGGAACTTCCGGACGCCTCATCCGGTTGAAGATTGTAGGCACGAAGAAGACAATGATCATCGGCAAAGAATTGGAAATTCGCCGTACGTTATCTACCTCGCATCTGTACAGTTCGGCTTTCGTAGTGGATAAGCCGGACATGCAAGACGATATTCCCGGAACCTTCACCCTGACCGGAGCCGGATGGGGACACGGTGTAGGGCTTTGCCAGATCGGTGCTGCCGTGATGGCTGAGCAAGGTTATTCGTACCGGGACATCCTGCTACATTATTATATTGGTGCAGCCATTGAGAAATATTATTAAGAAACGCATACCATGAAGAACGGTAAAACATCCCCTTGGGCGTGGATACCCAGCCTCTATTTAGCACAAGCATTGCCTTATGTAGCTGTGATGACTATTTCGGTGATCATGTACAAGCGGTTAGGCTTGTCCAACACCGATATAACACTCTATACGAGTTGGCTATACCTGCCTTGGGTAATCAAACCATTATGGAGTCCCTTTATCGATTTATTCAAGACAAAACGGTGGTGGGTAATTACCATGCAACTTCTGATAGGTGCCGGACTAGCCGGTGTTGCATTCACGATTCCCATGCCGAATTTCTTTCAGCTAACCTTGGCGGTATTCTGGTTGGTTGGTTTCAATTCAGCCACGCACGATATTGCGGCTGATGGATTTTACATGCTGGCTCTGAACGTACGTGATCAGGCGATGTATGTTGGTATCCGCAGTACATTTTACAGGGTAGCCACGATTGTAGGGCAAGGCCTTCTGATAGTATTGGCAGGATTCATTGAATCATCTACCGGACTAGAGCCGGTCAAATTCAGTATTTCGGCCAGTCCGGCGAATTATCAGATAATGGCAAGACCTGCTGCCACCAGTCCACAGCTGTTAGAAGGAGAACTCACTTTTGTTGTATCGGCAACGGACTTACCACTGAGTACACAGTTAGTTCCGGCTGATTCTGCCAAACAAATCAAGAAGTATGCGCAGGAACAGAATGTAAAGAATGGATTTGTACTGCCTGAAAGCGAAGCAAAAAAGGATAGCAAATTCACTCTGTGGTGGAAGACACACGTATCACAACCATTAGGGAACACGCTTAGAAAATATTTTGGCAACAAAAGCAAGAAGAAAGATATCGGTAATGAAGTCGGTAATATCGGATTGATTGCCGTTCACTTGTCTAAAGCCCCTGTCTCTGGTGAAAAGATAGTCTTGAACTCATCGTATGATAATGGGAACAAAAATATTTCATTAGTGAATGGAGATCGTATTGAGTTCACAGAAGCCAACTGGAATAAACCGGCTTACCTGGCTGTTCAACTGGATACCCAATTGAAGGAGGAAGCAACGACTACATTCAAAGGAACATCGGGCAATATATCATTCGCCTGGTCCATCACCTTCTTTATATTAGCAGGACTATTCCTGGCGTTCACCCTTTACCATAAATACATCCTTCCCAAACCAAAAGCAGATATATCAGTGGTTAAGGGAGAAATGACAGCATCTAACATTTTCAGAGAGTTCTTTGCAACTTTCGCTACTTTCTTCCAAAAGAAACAAGCCGGAATAGCCATCCTCTTCATGTTGTTCTATCGTTTCCCGGAAGCGCAACTGGTGAAGTTAATCACTCCGTTCTTGCTCGACCCGACAGAGAAAGGTGGGTTAGGACTCACCACCTCGGAAGTAGGCCTGGTATATGGAACCATCGGCATCATTGGTTTGACGCTGGGCGGTATCATCGGTGGTATCTGTGCAGCCAAGGGTGGTTTGCAGAAATGGCTCTGGCCGATGGCCTGGAGCATTTCCCTGACTTGCCTCACCTTTGTCTACCTGGGATATGCCCAGCCCGAAAGCCTGATTGTGATAAATATCTGCGTTTTCATCGAGCAATTTGGTTACGGCTTCGGCTTCACCGCCTACATGTTATACCTTATATATTACTCCGATGGCGAACACAAGACAGCTCATTATGCCATCTGTACAGCCTTCATGGCACTGGGCATGATGCTGCCGGGCATGGCTGCCGGTTGGCTGCAGGAACATATTGGTTACGAAAACTTCTTTATCTGGGTGATGATCTGTTGCGCTACCACCATTGGCGTATGTGCATTCATTAAGATTGACCCTGATTACGGAAAAAAAGAGATAACTTAACACTTAAAATCAGAACAGTATGAAACAAACAGTCAGTAAACGTCTTCTCGCGCTCGATGTACTGCGTGGCATTACCATCGCAGGTATGATTCTGGTCAACAACCCCGGAACCTGGAGCCACATCTATGCACCGCTGGCACATGCCCAGTGGAACGGTCTCACCCCCACAGACCTTGTATTCCCGTTCTTCATGTTTATCATGGGAATCTCTACCTACATCTCCCTGAGGAAGTATAATTTTGAGTTCAGCAAAGAGGCAGGATGGAAAATCCTGAAACGAACGGTGGTTATCTTTGCCATCGGATTGGGACTCGCCTGGTTTTCCACCTTCTGCTACTCATGGGCCTCCTGGTCCGGTGGAGAGTCTTCGTTCTTCACCCGCTTGTGGGAATCTGTCTGGACGTTCGACCGCATCCGTATCCTGGGTGTGATGCAACGGCTGGCCTTGTGCTACGGTGCCACGGCTCTCATCGCCCTCACGATGAAGCACAAGCATATTCCGTACCTGATTGTCGCTTTGTTGGTAGGCTACTTTATCATCCTGGTGACGGGCAACGGATTCGAATATAATCAGACGAATATCCTCTCCGTGGTAGACCGCGCCGTTCTGGGCGAAGCACACATGTACCGGGATAACGGCATCGACCCCGAAGGACTACTCAGCACCATTCCGGCCATCGCCCATGTACTGATAGGCTTCTGCGTAGGGCAGCTGATGATGGAAGTAAAAGACATCGACGAGAAACTGAAGCGCCTCTTCCTCGTAGGTACCATCCTTACCTTCCTGGGATTCCTGCTCAGCTACGGCTGCCCGATCAATAAGAAGATATGGTCTCCCTCCTTTGCCATTGTCACCTGCGGACTGGCTTCCAGTTTCCAGGCTTTGCTCATCTGGATCATCGACGTGAAAGGGTATCAGAAATGGAGCCGGTTCTTCGAGTCGTTCGGTGTCAACCCGCTATTCATCTACGTGATGGCCGGGGTACTCTCTGTACTGTTCGGCAGCATCCGCTTCCCGTACGGCGACGGCATGATCAGCCTGCACGGGTACGCCTACGATGTAGTGTTGCAACCACTTCTGGGCGACTATCCCGCGTCACTGGCTTTTGCGTTGATCTTCGTAACCATCAACTGGATGATAGGCTACGTACTCTATAAGAAGAAAATATACATCAAGATATGATATTGATAGCAGACAGTGGTTCCACCAAAACCGATTGGTGCCTGGTGGAACACGGCCGGTTGGTGCGCCAACTCTTTACCAAAGGTACGAATCCCTTCTTTCAGTCGGAAGAAGAGATCGGACAGGAAATTGCCGAGGTACTACTGCCACAGTTAGGTACCCGAATGCTACAGGCTGTTTACTTTTACGGTGCCGGTTGCGTGTTCCCCGACAAGATAGCCACCGTGCACCGGGCCATTTCCCAACATCTCGCCGTAGAAGAAGGAATAGAGGTGAACACCGATATGCTGGCTGCCGCCCGCGGTTTATGCGGGCATGAGCCGGGCATTGCCTGCATCATGGGCACCGGTTCCAACTCCTGTTTCTATGACGGGCACCGCATCGTTAATAACGTGTCACCCCTCGGATTCATTCTGGGCGATGAAGGAAGCGGTGCCGTACTGGGCAAGTTGCTGGTAGGCGATATCCTCAAGAATCAACTTCCCGCAACATTAAAGGAGAAGTTCCTCGACCAGTTCCAGTTGACACCTGCGGAAATCATAGACCGGGTGTACCGGAAACCGTTCCCGAATCGTTTCCTGGCCAGCCTCTCTCCTTTCCTGGCCCAGCATATCGAGGAACCGGCTGTACACACCTTGGTGCTCGACAGCTTCCGGACGTTCCTGAAACGCAATGTGATGCAGTATGACTATGCACAATATCCGGCCCATTTCATCGGCTCGGTGGCATTCCATTACCAGGAAATTCTCCGCGAAGCTGCCCGGGAAACGGGCGTACAGATAGGCAATATCCTCCAAAGCCCCATGGAAGGATTGATCCAGTTTCATGCAACAGATAACTAACAGGTATGGCATTCATTAAAATCACCGAGCAACCATCGCTCTACAACGACTTAGAGAACAAATCCATCCACGAGATACTCGAGGACATCAACCGGGAAGACCAGAAAGTGGCACTTGCCACCCAAAAAGCCATTCCACAAATAGAGAAGCTGGTCGGCCTCATCGTACCGCGCATGAAACAGGGAGGACGTATCTTCTACCTGGGTGCCGGCACCAGCGGACGACTCGGAGTGCTCGATGCTTCAGAGATCCCACCTACCTTCGGGATGCCTCCTACCCTGGTCATCGGACTCATAGCAGGTGGTGATACAGCTTTGCGAAATCCGGTAGAAGGAGCCGAGGACAACATGACCCGCGGCTGGGAAGAGCTTCAGGAGCGGAATATCAATGAAAAGGATACCGTCATCGGCGTTGCCGCTTCGGGCACTACCCCCTATGTCATCGGAGCCATGCGATCCGCCCGCGAACACGGCATCCTGACAGGCTGCATCACCAGCAACCCCGGCTCACCGATGGCTGCCCAGGCTGATATACCCATCGAAATGATTGTCGGTCCGGAATACGTTACAGGCAGCTCACGAATGAAATCGGGTACCGGACAGAAAATGATTCTGAACATGATCACTACCTCCGTGATGATACAATTAGGACGGGTAAAAGGCAATAAGATGGTCAACATGCAACTGAGTAACCAAAAACTGGTAGACCGCGGCACTCGTATGATCGTGGAAGAATTAGGACTCAACTACGAACAAGCCCGGTCGTTGCTACTTCTGCACGGATCGGTCAAAAAAGCTGTCGATGCCTACAAGCAACAATAAAGTTCATTTGTAACGACTTTTCCTCCTCATAATAAGATAAGCTGACAATAGAAGTATGCTATTGTCAGCTTATCTTATTTATTTTTTATCCTCCAAATGAGGTTCTATTTGCTTCCCATTTCTCTACAATGTTAACCCATTGAGTATTTCTGTTATCATAAAATCATAATAATCTGATTTTCAACCTTATTCTATTTTTAGATTGTTATTATCTGTTAGCCTTTCGTAAGCTAATAGATACTATATTCGCAACTATCAATTGTAAGTGGAATTTAAATGACGTTATCAATGAAAAAACGTTTTGCTGTTTTACTAATATTTATCAGTGAAATGATACTTATCGGTTTTCCTTTTTTAGTTTATTCAAACTTCACGGAATATGCCAGTTCCCCATCTCACTTACAAACCTAATAATCTAACCTTACATTCTGTCTTCAGAGTTGGTCGTATCTCTTGTATGCTGTTTTTCCTAAGCACAGCATCAAGAGATACTTCCACACTCGTTTAAGGGTCCTTTTTCTAATAATATAAGGAAACCTAAAAATATAAAAAACGAAGAATTACCTCTTATTGCTGAATCGATTTATTCGTAACTTGCATCGGTTTAGCTAAACAATTCGTGAAACATGAGATTACTCTATTATATAAAAACATCTTTGACCCTGGCTGCAACATTCTTTCTAATGGGCTCTTGTACCCTCGTCCAATCTTCCGACGCTGGTAAACCAAACTTTAGCCCCCCTCAGCCCAACTGCCAAAAAGCCTGGACTCTTCTGGAACTTGGACAATCCTACCAAGACAGTGGTGCCCTAGAGGAAGCTGTCAACTTCTACCTGGAAGCTTTGAAAACAAAGCCGGCTGACGACTCATTGTTAACCGTCATTTGTGATCAGTTGGCTACCTGTTATTGCAAAGAAGACTCCATCCTCAATCAGTACCACCGGAGCCAAATGAGTTCCATCCAGGAAAGCCACGCCGTAGAATTGCACAAGCAGGAACTTAACGCCCGCCACCAACAGAACTCCGCCATCATTATTATCTGTTCGCTTGCCACCGTAGCCATCATCTCCTACCTGGCCATGTATATCAACAACCGGAATAAGAAGGAGTACATCCGCCAACAGCAACAACTGATGAAGAACCAAGCCGAGAAAATGCAGCTGAAGAATGAGCTGAAGCAGCTGCTCCACACCCATCAAAACATTGAAAAAGAGAACCAGGAAATGCAAGACAAGCTTTTCGACCTGTGGAAACAAACCATTCAAATCTGTGCACAACTATTCCAGACGACCTCCTCGTACAAAAAGCTCATGAACATCGAATCGACCAGAGTCAAAAAAGAACGGGAAAAACACCAGGAAGAGATAGCTTCCATACACAAAGAGATCAACGAAGTATTTGCCACTGCACTACAGGAATTGTCCGAAATGAGTACCGGGTTAACCTCGGACGATTTGCTATTCTGTGTGCTGAACTACATGAACCTCTCCACCTCTACCCTCAAAATATGTATGCGGGTAGAAAGCAACCAGGCATTGACGCAACGAAAGTACCGCATCAAGAAGCATCTGGAGCCATCTGTTTTCATCTTTGTATTCGGTGCTTCGGCCATCAAGGAAATTGGCGGGTAATCATTTCTATCCACTGTTCACCTATTTTACAACTTTTTGTTTGCAAAATCCAACTTTTTTATCGAATATTGCATGCAGCAAACAGCAATACACTATTATATTATCAATACTATGTCCATTTCCAAGCTTATCGTCCTGGTAGCCGCATGTCTTTTGACCGCTTGCCAGCATAAGCAGCTTTCCGACGCAGAGTACCTCATAGATAAGGCAGAAGCCGCCATGAGTACCCAGCCAGATAGTGCATTACTCCTATTGCAGCAAGTCGCCTATGCCGAGGAGTTGGATGGCGAATTGCAAGCCCGTTACTGTCTCCTCCTGATGCAGGCAAAAGATAAAAACAAACTGTATATAATGTCCGATTCTCTGATCAACATTGCCCGCCATTACTACGAGCAAAGTCAGGACTCCTTGCGTAAGGCGCAAGCACTGTACTATACAGGCCGTGTTTTCGAAGAAAGAAAAGAAGACGATAAAGCCATCAACTGCTTCCTCCAGGCATTGAACGCTCTTGCCAGAATCACAGACAATAACCTCTCCGGCTTGCTCTATTCTCACTTGGGGAACCTGTATATCAACGGAAATTTGTATACGGATGCCCTTGAAGCACACAAACAGGCCTGCCACTATGCACAAAACGATGGGGATACTCTCGGCGTCGCCCTCTCCCTGCGCGACATTGGCTTCACCTATTTGTTGACCAACCAGACCGACAGCATGCTCCTATATTACGATAGAGCACTGGAGACCGTCCGACAGACAACAGACCAGAAAAGTATTTCTGCTATCTTGTCTGAGATGGGCTTTATTTACATTGAGCAGGGAAGACCCAACCAAGCCATCGACTTCGTCTTGCAATCGCTGGAGTTGGATACAGATACCCTCGATCTTTATCCCTCTTACCTCACCCTGGGTTACATCTATTCCAACCTGAAACAATACAACGAGGCCGAGTATTGGTTGCAAAAAAGTATTTCAGACTCCCGACCGGACACTAAACGGGAAGCCTACAAACTGCTTTACTTACAGGAAAAGGGATTAGGTAGCCACCAAAAGGCACTCGACTATCTGGAGCAATACACCAACTCCAACACAGAAATAGAAAAACAGCGATGGGAAGAAAATATCCTTGACATCCAGCAGAAGTACGAGAGTGAGCGACTCAAGAACATCGCCCAGCAAGCCGAGAACCGCACATTGAGGCACCAGACCATATCGCTGGCCGTTATCACTATCCTTTTGCTTCTCATCGGTCTTCTGTGGTGGGTGCACCAATACACCAAGAAGAAAAGCGAACGGGAGCTCCAAAAAATTCGAAATCTGGTAGAAAAGAATTACAAGGATCTGGAAACATACCGGTCGGAGCTTTACCGGAGCGAAGAGAAAGAAGAACAACTCCGGGAGCAACTGGCTCAGAATGAGCAGGAAATCGCCGAGAACCAGAAGAAGAATCTTGAGAAACATAACCGCCTCTTGCAATTCAACCAGAAACTTTTGGTAGAAATGGAACTTCTGCAGATGCAACAAAAGAGCAATGAGAAGAAGAGTGCCGGTATCCTGAAAGAAAACGCCCTGCTGCAACAACAGCTGACGCAGAAAGAGCACAACCGGAAAGATCCCCTGATAGAGTTGATACGTAACCTGAAGTACCACCCCACGCACATCAAGTCTGAGAGCGACTGGGAGTTGCTGCGCCAGTTCGAGAATCTATACTTCAACTCGTTTGTCGATAAATTGGACGACTATTCCAACCTTACCCAACGGGAGAAAGAAGTCTGCTACCTGGTACGGCTGGGTCTGGCCAATCCGGACATTGCCACCGTGCTGTGCATAGACTCCCTTTCCGTTGCCAAGTACAAAGCAAGGGCCAAAGACAAAGTATCTTTCCAGTCCAAAAATCCCAAAACGCTTGAAGTGATACTACAAACAATGTAGGTCGCGATCCGACTACGCAGCAAAGTCAACGCATAATTAGGGACACGCAGTTTCACTTGACGAAACTCGTTGTTTCCTAGGGTGAAACCCTCTGTTTCACTTGCTGAAACTCACTGTTTCGAGGAGTGAAACTCCCCAACAGCAGGAAGCTATGGGGGCAATAGCAGGAGGCTACCGAGGCAACTACAGGAGGTTGTAAAGGCAACTGCAGGAAGCTGCAGAGGCAGTTCTTTGTAATTATAGACAAGAAAATGACAGAGAATTATGGGAGATGATTGAGAATTATGGGAGATGAAACAGCAAAAACCAGCATCTCCCATAGAATCTTCTGCTTGTATATCAAGCATTTAATCCGGAATTTATGGGAGATGGGAGATCCAGGAGTTTTTTTCTGGGGAGTCTTGACTTCTCTACAAAAGAGTGAGTCGCACTCAAAGACAAAGAGCCATGTGGCAGGCTACAAAATCATCCGGAAAAGACGGATTTGCCGGGAAACTCCTTGAATTTTCAGACTTTCGCCCTGCCTCGTTGTCCAAATCGTTGTTGGTATTTTTTATTTCCAGATAGGAAAATAATCACAAATATCTATGTAACAAGCAATTAGCCTTTGTCCATATAAATTTTGCAACCATTCCAATCCATTCGCCTATCTTTGTATCAGTTCAAAACGAAATGCGTATAATCATATAAAATAAAAGAACATGAAAGCAAGATTTTTAACCACAGTAATGTTATGTATGGCTGCTTTAGCCTTTTCGGCAGATTGTATGGCCGATGAGAAACCTGTTGTCAATCCGAGACCGGACGGAACAGGCATCCGCAAGAATGTCTCACGCAGGAGCATCGCTCCTACTTATAACTTTATGGGCGACAATGCTCTCGACCGATTGTTCCAAGGTATTTCGTACGATACCCCTGTTAACGAGATTCAGGAAATGTTTTACGAAGCAAGCATCCTGATTGAAAGAATGACCCGAATAAACAACGTGCCAACGCCCCAAGTATCCCAAGAAAACTATAATCTGATGACACCCCGCCAAGAAAGAAATTTCTACAGCGAGATTTACAAGATGCAATAGGTTTCACCCCTATCAGTTTCTCTCTTAAAGTTCAACCAAGTTTCTATCTCATAATACATTCTTAACATGGAACGTCACTTTATATATAAAATAGCCTTCGTCGCTGTTATTGCCCTGAGCTTTTGCTCGTGTGGTACGAGTCATTATCCGAAGTCTGAAGAAGAAATCGTCGCTTCCATCGACAATAAACCCATTTATGTCAATGAACTGAACGCCCTGATCAAGCAAGAATTGCAAAACGAAATTAATTGTGTATACGAAGCCAAGAAGAAGGCCTTGAACCAGTTGATTGAGTCCCGGCTTCTTCAGGAGGAAGCTCAGAAAATGGAGATGAGCACCCATGCGTACATCGAGCAGTATACAGAAGCCCGAATCAATAAGCTGGGAATCGACTCACTTTTACGGCAATACGGTATATCGACTGTATTCCCGCTCCAGGGCGGTGAGATGTTGGCTATCTCGACCGGTCCGGCAACCAATGCTATTCCTTCACTGAACAAGCTGAAAGGAAAGATGGTGGACGACTTGTTGGAGTCTCTGAAGAAAGTGAGAACGATCCGGATTTATCTCTATCCGCCTCAGAACTCATTACGAGCAATACATTTACTATCGGAAGAAACCTCTTTAGCCTATTACCGTCACAACAATCTCCGTTTCTGACGGAGTTTACCCAATACCTCATTTAGATAAGAACACCCTATACAGAGAAGTCTACGAAAGGCTTCCTGCATAGGGTGTATTATTTGTATAAAGATGAATAAGCTACCTACTCGGCAATACTTACCAGCGTCAAGTCGAAGATCAGCGTGCTGTAACCTGGAATATCTCCTTTACCGGCATCACCATATCCTGCTTCATAAGGCAGATAGAGTATCCAGCGTTGGCCTTCTTTCATATTCTGCAGTCCATACGT
This sequence comes from Bacteroides sp., assembly GCA_031555765.1. Lineage (GTDB taxonomy): Bacteria > Bacteroidota > Bacteroidia > Bacteroidales > Bacteroidaceae > Bacteroides. Next base: position 31,418 of record JAVBUC010000054.1, read on the forward strand.
AAAGCCATCGACAAAAATATTCACCGCAGACGTAGAGGGAGTTTCAAAATCCGGATCCGGATTAGTCCCCGAGAAGTTACCATTATCAAAAGGTTCTCCAAAGATATAAGTACCCCGGTAGAAATAGTTCACCGATTCCGTATACAAAGGACTCCGGTCGGTAACCGTAGCCGAACTCGGAGTGATGTCTTTATAGTAGACCATCACCTCGGGGTTGGTCTCAGGGGCAAAACGTTGCAAACCACCATGGTTGGGAGCCGTATCGTATACGTTCTGCAACGAGTCCATGAAAGCGACGTTACGCGGTTTCCAATTATCGAAATTGCTGGCTTCTTTGGTCTCTTCACAGGAAGTAAGCACCAGAAGCAACATCAACAAGGGTAGGAAATAGATTTTCTTATTCATTCATTCATTATTTATTGGATAGTTTTCAACAGGGAAGTGAGACTTACCCGGTCGGCAATGTATTCGTTGAGGTCGGAGATGGGAACACGTACCTGCTGCATGGTGTCGCGGTGACGCAAGGTAACGCAGCCGTCTTCCAGTGTCTGATGGTCTACGGTGATACAGTACGGAGTACCGATGGCATCCTGGCGACGGTAACGCTTTCCGATGCTGTCTTTCTCGTCATACTGGCAGTTGAAGTGGAACTTCAGGTCGTTCACGATTTCGCGTGCCTTTTCGGGCAGACCGTCCTTCTTTACCAACGGCATCACAGCCAGTTTCACCGGAGCCAACGCTGCAGGCAGTTTCAGTACCACGCGGCTTTCTCCGTTTTCCAGTTGTTCTTCGCAGTACGAAGCACTCATCACGCTGAGGAACATACGATCCACACCAATCGATGTTTCCACCACATACGGAGTATAAGACTCGTTCAGCTCGGGATCGAAGTATTTGATGCTCTTGCTGCTGAATTTCTCATGTTGTGACAAGTCGAAGTCGGTACGTGAGTGGATACCTTCCACTTCCTTGAAGCCGAACGGCATCAGGAATTCGATGTCGGTAGCGGCATTGGCGTAGTGGGCCAACTTATCATGATCGTGATAACGATAGTGGTCGTCGCCGAAGCCGAGGGCTTTGTGCCATTTCAGACGAGTTTCCTTCCACTGGCGGAACCACTCGAGTTCCTCACCCGGGCGAACGAAGAACTGCATCTCCATCTGTTCGAACTCACGCATGCGGAAGATGAACTGACGGGCTACGATCTCGTTACGGAAAGCCTTACCGATCTGTGCGATACCAAAAGGAATCTTCATACGTCCGGTTTTCTGTACGTTCAGGTAGTTTACAAAGATACCTTGTGCTGTTTCCGGACGGAGGTAAATTTTCTGAGCACCTTCGGCAGTAGAACCCATTTCGGTAGAGAACATCAGATTGAACTGACGTACTTCCGTCCAGTTCTTGGTGCCCGAGATGGGGCAAACGATTTCTTCATCAATAATAATCTGGCGAAGCTCTTCCAGGTTGCTGTCGTTCAGAGCCTTGGCAAAACGAGCGTGCAAGGCATCGCGCTTAGCCTGGTTTTCCAATACACGACCGTTGGTAGAGCGGAATTGTGCTTCATCAAAGGCGTCGCCAAACTTCTTGGCAGCTTTCGCCACTTCCTTGTCCATCTTATCGTCGTACTTAGCCAACTGATCTTCGATGAGTACATCGGCACGGTAGCGTTTTTTAGAATCTTTATTGTCGATCAACGGGTCGTTGAATGCGTCCACATGTCCCGAAGCCTTCCAGATGGTAGGGTGCATGAAAATGGCGGAGTCGATACCGACGATATTCTCGTGCAGCAACACCATGCTGTCCCACCAATACTTCTTGATGTTGTTTTTCAGTTCCACACCCATCTGACCATAGTCATACACTGCACCCAGCCCGTCATAGATTTCACTCGAGGGAAATACAAAGCCATACTCTTTACAGTGCGATACTAATTTCTTAAAAACATCTTCTTGTGCCATTGCTTTATTTACAATTTATTCATATACAATTACAAAACGCGGGTACACTTCGTCAGGGGCCCGCGAAATAATCTGCAAAGTAAATGATTTTTTTCAATAAAAGTCGTATTTTTGCCTGCGCACATACTTATTATGGCGTAAAAAAGATAATTTGTTGTTAAAAAAGCGAGGGAAATCTGATCACATGAGCGACGAAATCAACGAGACGAACGAGATAACCGAAGGACATTCGGACTATAGGCCGGCCGACACGCATGACGAGAGCGTCAAACACCAACTCACGGGAATGTACCAGAACTGGTTTCTGGATTATGCCTCCTACGTAATTCTGGAGCGTGCCGTGCCTCACATGATGGACGGTCTGAAACCTGTACAACGACGCATCCTCCACTCTATGAAGCGGTTGGACGACGGACGCTACAATAAAGTGGCGAACATCGTGGGACATACCATGCAGTTCCACCCGCACGGCGATGCTTCCATCGGCGACGCATTGGTGCAGTTGGGACAGAAGGACTTGCTGGTAGACTGCCAGGGTAACTGGGGTAACATCCTCACCGGCGACGGTGCGGCTGCTCCGCGTTACATCGAGGCACGTCTGTCCAAGTTTGCCCTTGAGGTGGTGTTCAATCCCAAGACGACCGACTGGAAGCTCTCGTATGACGGACGTAACAAAGAGCCCATCACCCTGCCGGTGAAGTTCCCGCTGCTGCTGGCGCAGGGTGTGGAAGGTATCGCCGTAGGTCTCTCGTCCAAGATCCTCCCGCACAACTTCAACGAACTTTGTGACGCTGCCATGAACCACCTCAAAGGAGAGGAGTTCAAGCTCTACCCCGACTTCCTCACCGGCGGTTCCATCGACGTGGCCAAGTACAACGACGGCGAGCGCGGCGGTAGTGTCAAGGTACGCGCCAAAATAGAGAAGGTAGACAACAAAACCCTCGCCATCACCGAACTTCCTTACGGCAAGACCACCTCGTCCATGATCGACTCCATCCTGAAAGCGGTGGAGAAGGGAAAGATCAAAGTACGTAAGGTGGACGACAACACCTCGGCTACAGTTGAGATCCTGGTGCATCTGGCTCCCGGTGTCTCGTCGGACAAGACCATCGACGCCCTGTATGCCTTCACCGACTGCGAGGTAAGCATCTCGCCCAATTGTTGCGTCATCGACGACCAGAAGCCGCACTTCCTCTCCGTGAGCCACGTGCTGCGGAAGTCGGCCGAAAACACCCTCGACCTGCTTCGCCAGGAACTCGAGATACACAAGGGCGAGCTCCAGGAAAGTCTACACTTCGCTTCGCTGGAAAAGATATTCATCGAACAACGTATTTATAAAGACCAGGAATTCGAACAGGCCAAGGACATGGATGCCGCCTGCGCACACATCGACGAACGGTTGACACCCTTCTACCCGCAATTCATCCGCGAGGTGACGAAGGACGACATCCTCAAGCTGATGGAGATCAAGATGGGCCGTATTCTGAAGTTCAATACCGATAAGGCCGACGAGCTCATCGCCCGTATGAAGGAGGAGATTGCCGTGATAGACAACCACCTGGCGCACATCGTGGACTACACTATCGACTGGTTCCGGATGCTGAAAGAAAAGTACGGCAAGGGTTTCCCGCGCCGCACGGAGTTGCGCAACTTCGATACCATCGAAGCTGCCAAGGTGGTAGAGGCCAACGAGAAACTGTACATCAACCGTGAGGAAGGGTTCATCGGCACCAACCTGAAGAAAGACGAGTTCGTGGCCAACTGCTCGGACATCGACGATGTCATCATCTTCTTCCGCAACGGCCGGTACATCGTCACCGCCGTGGCCGACAAGAAGTTTGTGGGCAAGAACATCCTCTACATCGCTATATTCAAGAAGAACGATAAGCGAACCATCTACAACGTGGCCTACCGCGACGGAAAGGAGGGTGCGCACCACCTGAAACGTTTCTCTGTAACCGCCATCGTGCGCGACCGTGAGTACGACGTCACCCAAGGTGCGCCCGACTCCAAGATCAGCTACTTCAGTGCCAATCCCAACGGTGAAGCCGAAATCATCAAGGTCACCCTGAAACCCAACCCGCGTGTACGCCGCATCATCTTTGAGCGCGATTTCAGCGAAATCACTATCAAGAGTCGCCAGGCACAGGGTGTTATCCTCACCCGCCTGCCGGTACACAAGATCGTGCTGAAGCAGAAGGGTGGTTCTACCCTGGGCGGACGCAAGGTCTGGTTCGACCGCGACGTGCTGCGTCTCAACTACGACGGACGGGGTGAGTTCCTGGGCGAATTCCAGAGCGACGACACCATCCTGGTGGTGCACAACAACGGCGAATTCTATACCAGCAACTTCGACCTGACCAACCACTACGACCCGAAGGTAAGCATCATCGAGAAGTTCGACCCGAATAAGATATGGACGGCCATCCTGAACGATGCCGACCAGCAGAACTATCCCTACCTGAAGCGTTTCTGCTTTGAGGGCAGTGCCCGCAGGCTGAATTACTTAGGCGAGAACAAAAACAACCAGCTGACTCTGCTCACCGATGAGTTTTACCCACGTTTCGAAGTGGTATTCGGTGGCAATGACAACTTCCGCGAAGCACTTGTTATCGATGCCGACGAGTTTATCGCAGTGAAAGGATATAAAGCCAAAGGAAAACGCATCACCCAGTTCACCGTGGAGACCATCAACGAGTTGGAGCCCACCCGCTTCCCCGAAGCACCTGCCCAAACGCAGGATGTAACAGACGACGAACCGGAAAACTTCGACCCCGATAGCGGAAAGAGTGAAGGAGACATATTGGACGAGCTCACCGGACAGATGCAACTGTTCTAACAGCTTCTCCTATTATATAATAAGAATGAACAGAAATCGAATCATAACTATTGGAGTCGGGCTGTGCGTCTGCCTGCTCACCGCCTGGGGACAGACCGACTCGCTGCAAGCCAGCCGCTACCTCACACGGGCCGTACTCTATGGCGTGGGATACACCAACGTGTATGATACTTACCTCTCGCCGCAGGAGTACAAGGGCATGGAGTTCCGCATCTCGCGCGAAACCATGCGGATGACTAACCTGTGGGACGGGAACGTGTCGTCGCAGAACTTCTTCCAGGCCAACCTGGGCTACACGCACAACCGGACCGACAACAACAATACCTTCTCCGCCCTCGCCACGTGGAGCTACGGATTGCACTACCAGTTCCGCCTCACCGAGAACTTCAAGTTGCTCGCAGGTGCTTTGGGCGAAGGAAACATCGGCTTCGTGTACAACCTGCGCAATTCCAACAACCCGGCCCAGGCCCGCGGGTACGTCAACCTCGACGCGTCGGGCATGGCCATCTGGAACCTGAAGATACGCAACTACCCGCTCACGCTGCGCTACCAGGCCAATGTGCCCGTGGCAGGCGTTATGTTCTCCCCCCATGCCGGACAGTCGTACTACGAGATATTCACGCTGGGCAACAGCGGCGGCGTGGTGAAGTTCACTTCACTGCACAACCAGCCCACCCTGCGGCAGATGCTCACAGTAGACCTCCCACTGGGCGACGTCCGTCTGCGCTGCGCCTACGTGGCCGATCTCTTGCAGTCGTCCGTCAACGGTATCGATACACACACCTACTCACATGTATTCATGGTAGGTGCAGTGAAGGACCTCTACTCATTCGGCGGCCGGAAGCCTGCTTCCTTGCCCTCGTCGCTCAGAGCTTATTAACCCAACTTTACTGATCAAGACATGAAGAAAACATTCACCCATATCCTCCTGTTCATCGGCCTGCTTCCACTGCTGGCCGGTTGCATCCGCGAGGAAACGTATGCCGACGATCCGTACGGCAACTTCGAACAACTGTGGCGCATCATCGACGAGCAGTATTGCTTCTTAGACTACAAACAGATAGACTGGAACGCCATCCGCACAGAATACTACAAGCGACTCAGCCCCAACATGAGCAACGAAGGACTCTTCGAGGTGCTGGGCGACATGTTGGCCGAACTCAAAGACGGGCACGTGAACCTCTCTGCTGCTCATGACGTAGCACGCTACTGGAAGTGGTACGAGGACTATCCGCATAATTTCGACGAAGATATCCAGCGCAACTACCTCGGCACCAACTACCGCATCGCCTCCGGCATCAAGTACAAGATACTGGAAGACAACATCGGGTATATGTACTACGAGAGTTTCTCCTACGGTGTAGGCGAAGGCAATCTGGACGAAGTGATGGCCCACTTTGCTGCCTGCAACGGCATCATCGTCGATGTACGAGACAACGGCGGGGGCAACCTCACCTACTCTTCCGCCATTGCCGGCCGGTTTACCAACGAGAGAGTACTCACCAGCTACGTCTCTTACAAGACCGGAAAAGGTCACAGCGACTTCTCCGAGCCTTATCCCGTGTACCTCGAACCGTCCACCGGCATCCGATGGCAGAAGAAAGCCGTAGTGCTGACCAACCGTCACTGCTACAGTGCCGCCAACGATTTCGTGAACGCCATGCGCATGCTACCTCAGGTCACCATCATGGGCGATAAGACCGGTGGTGGCGGTGGCTTCCCCTTCTCATCGGAACTGCCCAACGGCTGGAGCGTCCGCTTCTCGGCCTGTCCCACGTTCGATGCGCAGATGAACCACATCGAATACGGCATCGACCCCGACATCAAGGTAGATATGACAACCGATGACAAAGCCCACGGACTAGATACGATGATCGAAACAGCGCGCCAGTTCCTCAATGAATAACGGGTTTTTCATCACTTTCCGCCCCTTTCATTTGTCAACTTGAAAATAATATATATCTTTGCACCGCTAAACGAGTCAGCGCACTCACGCAGCCTGCGGGCGTGGCGTAATTGGTAGCCGCGCCAGACTTAGGATCTGGTGTCTCGCGACGTGGGGGTTCGAGTCCCTTCGCCCGCACAAACCCCAAAAAGCCTCCGGAAGTTCATCTTCCCGGAGGCTTTTTCTATATGCGATACATCGAAAGTATTTTTTTCTTCTCCCCCCTACAATATTCCTTCGCCTCATTCGTCTGCAACTATAGAAGGTGCACACTTCGAAAAAGGAAAACAAGTATAAACACTGAAACATTTACAATAAGATGTTTGGACATAAAGAAAAGAAAGAGATATCTTTACTGATTATCGACAGTCAGTGTACAGGATGTGGCCGCTGTGCGGGCCGTTGCCGGCGGGATGTGATCGAAATAGCCGAGCAAGGCGGACACCGCTGGGCCTGGGTGGTACGCCCTGAGGCCTGCAAAGCCTGCGGAAACTGCCAGAAGGTTTGCCCGCACGACGCCATCCGCATCATGACCAAGAAGATCGTAGCATAAGAATAATAACATTATAAAAAGAAAGAGTATGAAAAAGATAGCAAGAGCACGGCACATCCTCAAAGGAGTAGCCTTCGTAGTAGTTTTCGCGGCCGCCGCATCGGTCATCGTCATGTTGTTATGGAACGCCTTGATACCCTCCCTCATCGGTTGGGGAGCGGTCAACTTCTGGCAAGCTGCCGGACTGCTGATTCTGTGCCGGTTGCTGTTCGGCGGATTCGGTCGCCATCACGGACATCACCACCCGTTTGGCGGACGCCGAGGCGGAGGACGCTGGGGCGGAGGACGCTGGGGCGATCCGCGCTTCGAAGCCATGCATGACGAGATGCACAAGGAGATGAAAGGCATGTCGCGTGCCGAGAAGATGGAATATATCCGCAAACGGATGATGGCCGAACGTTCGGCCGACTGCCCGCATGAGTAAAGACTTGTACAGACAGGAGTCGGATAACAACCGCCAGGTGGCACTACTCGTTCAGAAGTACCAGGCACAATTGAGGGGATTCATCAACAAGCGGGTCCCCTCACCGGAAGATGCCGAGGATATCTTGCAGAACGTCTTTTATCAACTGGCCCGGGTGGACTTCGAGGCCAATCCCATCGAACAAGTATCGGCATGGCTTTACTCCGTGGCCCGGCACCAGATCATCGACCTGGGCCGGAAGCAACGGGAAGAGGAGATGCCGTACGTTGCCGACCGGGACGACGATTCGTTCATCGGCGAGCTCACTCTGATGTTGCTTGATGAGGATGCTTCGCCGGAAACGGATATGGTAAAGTCGCTCATCTGGGAGGAACTGGATGCTGCTCTGGCCGAACTGCCCGAAGAACAGCGCACAGTGTTCCAACTCACGGAGTTAGAAGGTTTCACGTTCAAAGATATTGCCGACTCCACCGGCATCCCAATCAACACGCTCCTGTCTCGCAAACGGTACGCCGTGCTGCATTTGCGCAAGCGGTTGGCGCAGTTGTATGAGGATTTACTGACAAAATAGTTTATCTTTGTACCAGAAAAACATACACAACATGAAAAAGTTATTTCTGGTATTCAGCATGCTGACTGCTTCCCTGGCCTTCGCCCAGGAAACTGAAACACTGTACCTTTCCGGCAAAGGGTTGGGCGATACAAAGACCTGGAAGTTCTACTGCAGCGACGGCATGAACAGCCGGAAGTGGAGCAAGATTGAAGTCCCCTCGCAATGGGAGCTGCAAGGCTTCGGCGAATACTGTTACGGACGATGGTACACCCTGCCGGGAGTAGAGAAACCGCCGATGGAAACGGGGATTTATCGCACATCGTTCCAAATCCCCATGGCGTGGAAAGGCAAGCGGGTTGCTCTCGTTTTCGAAGGAGTGATGACGGATACGGACGTTACAGTCAACGGACAGTCGGCCGGTGAGACGCATCAGGGCGGATTCAACCGTTTCTCTTATGACATCACTTCCCTGCTGAAAACCGGGAAGAACGAACTCGAAGTAAAAGTAAGCAAGGAATCGGCCGATAAATCAGTCAACGCTGCCGAACGGAAGGCCGACTGGTGGATCTTCGGCGGTATCTACCGCCCGGTATATATGGAAGCCAAACCAGCGGTACACATCGACCGGATAGCTACGGACGCCCGGGCCGACGGATCACTTTATGCAACCGTCTTCACCTCCCCCATCGAAGAGGGATATACGCTGGTAGCCAGCCTCAGCGCAGCGAATGCCAATCAACAAACATACAACAAGAAACAGTCTGTCCGGCTGAACAACGCCGGAACGGATCACGAAGTCCGTTTCCAATGGGAGGGCATAGAGGTATGGAACACGGAAACCCCCAACCTCTACTACCTCACGCTGGAATTGCTGGATAAAGAAAACCGGGTGATGCATACCTGCCGGGAACGGATTGGGTTCCGCACGGTGGAGTTCCGTGAAAAGGACGGTATCTACGTCAACGGCACGAAGGTGGTACTGAAGGGCATCAACCGCCACTCGTTCCACCCCGACGGCGGACGAACCACGAACCGTGCCATCAGCCTGCAGGACGGACTGCTCATCAAGGAGATGAACATCAACGCGGTTCGCTTCCACTACGCACCGGACAAGCACTTCATGGAGGTATGCGACTCGCTCGGCATCTTTGTAGTGTCCGAATTGGCCGGCTGGCAAAATGCTTACGATACGGCCGTCGGCTCGAAACTGGTGCAGTCGCTCGTCACCCGCGACGTGAACCATCCGTCCATCATTTTATGGAGCAATGGCAACGAAGGGGGATTCAACAATGACTTCGATTCCTTATTCGCTCAGTTTGACCCTCAAAAAAGACACGTCATCCACGCTTGGGCCGATTTCAACAACCTGGATACACATCACTACCCCACCTTCCTCACCGGCGTGGCCCGCTTCACCAACGGCTACAAAGTATTCATGCCAACTGAGTTTCAGCACGGCATGTATGATCAGGGGCACGGTGCCGGGCTGGAAGACTTCTGGTCGCACTACTCCGCTCATCCGCTCTTTGCCGGAGGTTTCATGTGGGACTTCTCGGACAATGCCGTGAAGCGTACGGACCGGGGAGGCATCCTCGACTCCGACGGTTCCAACGGCACGGACGGCATCCTCGGCCCGTACCGCGAGAAAGAAGGTAGCTTCTACACCGTACGCGATGTCTGGGCACCGATACAGATACAACCGTTCTTCATCACCCCGTCGTTCCGGGGCGAGTTTATCGTGCGCAACGATTACCTGTTCTCCAACCTGAATACTTGCTCGATGGCTTACCGGGTGCTGACGGCTCCGTCGCCCTTGCACAAAGAAAAGCAACAAGTGATAGCTTCCGGCACCATCACACTCCCCGCCATCGACCCGCACGAAGCAGGCAAAGCCCGGATGCAACTCCCGGCCAACTTCTTCGAGGGGGATATCCTGGAGTTTACCGCCACCGACCATCACGGTAAAGAAATCTGCACCTGGACCTGCCCCATCCATTACGCTGCCGAATATGCACAAAAAGAGCTAAAACTCCCCATTTCATCGGGAAAAGCATCGGTTTCGGAAGCCGATGGAAAGGTGATACTCTCGGCAGCCGGTGTGTCTGTAGCCTTTAATCCGGCCGACGGACTGATCACGGAAGTGAAGAATCACCACGGAACGGTTTCGTTCGGCAACGGCCCGCTTCCCGTAGGCATGAAAGCGCGGGTGAAAGAGGTGCAGTTTCGCCAGGAGGGCGATGAGGCTGTCTTTACCGCTTATTACTTAGGGGCTGTCGATTCCATCCGTTGGACCATGACACCTGCCGGATTGCTACGCATGTATGCCGTGACACTGGACAAAGCCAACCCCGGCGTAGGCTTCGACGAAGCAGTCTTCGAGAACAACATCACCAATTTCGGGTTTACCTTCTCCTATCCGGAGGAGCATGTGCAGAGTATGGACTGGTTGGGACGCGGCCCGTACCGGGTGTGGCGCAACCGCATCCGTGGAGCCAACTTCGGTCTCTGGTGCAAGGATTATAACAACACCATGACGGGTGCCGACTTCGGGAACCTGGTCTACCCCGAGTTCAAAGGCTACCACGGCAACATGTACTGGAGCCGGCTGAACTCCACCGAGTCGCCCTTCACCGTGTTCAGTGCCAGCGACGGCGTGTTCATGCGGGTATTCACTCCGGAAGAGCCGGCGGACAACAAGACGAACTGGCGCGCTAATCCGGTATTTCCCGAGGGCGATATCTCGTTCCTGTATGAGATACCTGGTATGCGTTGCTTCAAGCCCATCGAGCAGCAAGGACCGAAGAGCCAACCTTCAAACATCCGCATCAAGCAGGGCGACGAAGGAGTACACATGGATCTATGGTTCGACTTTCGATCAGCAAGCAAGGAGTTATTGCACTAGCCGGTAGCTTTACTGTTACAACCTTACGGCATTTTGCTGTTCCACAGCTGTGGAATGGCCGTTCCATTACTGTGGAATAGCCGTTCCACAGCCGTGGAACAGCAAAATGCTTGTTGGTTAATGATATATTGCTTATTGCAATAACAAATACATGCGGTTGGAAGTGCCAAAGACGCTTGCTCTCAGGACGCTACAATGTGAAGGCTGTGGAGAGCCGATGAAGGAGGGGGTATGCATAACGTAATGCCGATGAACAAAGGGGTTCCAGAGCGGTGGAAGATGTGAAGGGCCAAAATAAAAACCCCATGTATAGGGCTTATTGTTGCGCCACAGCGAGGGTCATCACACTGATCTTCACTCCTTCGATCCCATCGAAGGCTTTGGCACAGGCCACCGTCGTGGCACCGGTAGTCAGCACATCGTCGACAAGCAGCACATGCTTTCCGCGGAATAGCTCCGGAGAACGGAGAGTGAACACGTCTTCTACATTCTCCCAGCGTTCGAACACCGTTTTGTGGGTTTGCGACTCGGTATGCCTGCTCCGCACCACCGAGTGGGTGTCTACCGGAAGATGTACCACCGAGGCGATGCCCCGTGCCAGACAAGCACTCTGGTTGTACCCACGCTGTGCCAACCTACGGGCATGAAGCGGGACGGGGAGCAACAGGTCGATTCCGTCGAAAAAGCCGGTGGGTAGCAGCTCGGCAGCCAGACAGGCACCCACCTCCATGCCCAGCTCTTGGTCGTCGCCATACTTCATTTGTTGCAAGATGCGCTGGTAAGCACTTCCTTTGGTGTAGAAGAAGAAAGAAGCAGCCCGCTCCACCTGTACTTTCCCCCAGAAGAGTTTCTCCACCGGGTTATCGGGTTGCAGATGGAAGTTGGTACGGGGCAAACCGATGTTGCACCGCAGGCAGAAGACCTTCTCACCACGGGACAGATTGTTGCCACAGACCGGACAACAACGCGGATAGAACAGGCTGACGATGTTATCGGCCCGGTCCAGGAGGGTAGTAAAGATTCTATTCTTCATCGTCGGGCGGTCCTTACAGGCCCAGTGGTGGTACTTCGGACAACAAACGTTGCAGTTCGGAGTGGATCAATCCGTTGGAAGCGATGATGTGGTGTCCCTCCAGGTAGTCCGGGCTGCCGTAAAAGTCGGTCACCTGTCCGCCGGCCTGGCGGATAATGAGTGCTGCCGCCGAGAAGTCCCACTTGCCGATGAACGCCTCCATCCAGCCGTCGATACGGCCTGCCGCCACGTAGCACATCGCCATGGCTGCCGAACCGTTCATGCGGATGCCTCCCACCCAGCCGTAGAGCGAGTGGAGGAGATGCTCGGCTGTGGCCTTGTATTGCTCGTAATTGTACGGAAGTTCGGCAATGAGGAATGCCTGCTGCATATCGCCGATGTCGGATACCCGGATTATTTCGTCGTTCATATAGGCCGGGCTGCCCTTCCAGGCGTAGAATGTTTCGTCCAGTCCGGGTTCGTATATCACACCGAGCAATAGTTCGGTACGGGTACGCAAGGCGATGCTTACGCAGTAAGGTGCCATGCCGTGAATGTAGTTGGTAGTTCCGTCGAGCGGATCGATCACCCAGCAATACGGTTCATCGTTATACGTGGCCGATCCTTCTTCGGCAATGAAGCCTGCCTCGGGAAGCAAAGCCGACAGGGCAGCCACGATACGCCGCTCTGATTCTTTGTCTACATACGACACATAGTCGTGCGCATTCTTTTCTGCCACCTGGTCCCGACGGAAGCTCTTCCGTTCGGCTTTCTGAAAATGTCCTACCTCAGTAGCGATGCGTCGCACCTCGGCGGTCAGTCGTTCCAATTCTATCATGTTGTTTCTTATATTACTCTTCTTATTAGGAGGAGCGAAGATACGCAAAAAACGGATAAACTTCGTACCTTTGCCCGAAATTACGAAAATCATGGAACATCCTTTTGCCCAGTTCGACTACTGCCCCAAGTGCGGCGCGCACCCGTTTCGGGTAAACAATGAGAAATCGAAGAAGTGCGACCGCTGCGGGTTTGTATATTACTTCAACCCGTCGGCCGCTACCGTGGCACTTATTACCAACAACCGCCGCGAGCTGCTGGTATGCCGTCGCGGCAAGGAACCCGCCAAAGGCACGCTCGACCTCCCCGGCGGATTCATCGACAGCTTCGAAACAGGCGAAGAAGGAGTGATCCGCGAAGTGCTCGAAGAGACCGGGCTGACCGTAGGCAAAGCCACTTACCTCTTCTCCCTGCCCAACATCTACCTGTATTCCGGTTTCGAGGTGCATACGCTCGACATCTTCTTCCGTTGCGAAGTAGCCAACACCAACGGCATGACGGCCCACGACGATGTCTCCGATACCTTCTTCGTTCCTTTCGACCAGATTCGTATCGAAGACTTCGGCCTAGCTTCCATCCGGAAAGGGTTGGCTTTATTTCTGAAAGAAGTTTAATTCCGGCAACGAACGACGCTGGTTTTTACAGATAATTGTATATTTGTCCAAAATGCTGATTATGAAGATAAAAATCCTGCCATTTATATGCGCACTGGCATGCTGCACTCCTGCCATCGTATCGGCGCAAACCAACGAGAAGATAACCCCCACCTCCCACCTGTACCAGGAAGGAAGAGAGTTGTTCGTACAGAAGAAATACACGGCTGCCGTGCCTCCGCTCAAAGCGTTCATCGTCCAGAGCGGGCACAAGAATACCGGTGGACAGATGCAGGAAGCCGAATACATGCTGGCATGTGCGGCCTATGAGTTGAGAGACCGGAACGCCATCGACCTGCTGCGCGGACACCTGGACGAATATCCCGATTCGCCCCATGCCAACCGTATCTATGCGTTGATAGGAGCCAGTTATTTCTACCAGCAGGAGTACGACGAGGCATTGGCCATGCTCCTCTCCTCACAGCTCGATCTGCTGGGCAATGAGGAACGTGATGATATGACTTACATGCTGGCTTCGGCTTACCTGAAGACGGGTAATCTGAAAGATGCCGCCATCTGGTTCGAAACACTGAAAATGTCCGGTGGAAAGTACGACACCGATTGTACCTATTATATATCGTACATACGCTATACCCAAGGCCGGTACGATGAGGCACTCTCCGGCTTCCTCTCCCTGAAGAACAATACCAAATACCGGACGCTGGCTCCTTACTATACGGCGGAAATCTACACGCAACAAAAGAAATACACGGAAGCTGCTTCCGTAGCGCAGGAGTATCTGTCTGCTTACCCCAACAATGAGCATGCCCCGGAGATGTACCGCATCCTCGGCGAATCGGCCTACCAGACCGGACAATACCAGAAAGCCGCCCAGGCCTTCGAGCAATACCATGCACAGGTATCGGCTCCCCGGCGGGATGCTCTGTACATGCAAGGACTTTCGTATTACCAGACTGGTGTCTACTCCAAAGCTGCCGATACCTTGGGCGAAGTGACCACCACCGACGATGCCCTGACGCAGAATGCTTACTACCACATGGGGCTGTCATACCTGCAACTGATGGATAAGAACAAGGCACGCATGGCTTTCGAACAGGCAGCCGCTTCGGGTGCCGACCGCTCCATCAAGGAACAGGCTGCCTATAACTATGCGTTATGCATCCACGAGACATCGTTCTCGGCTTTTGGTGAATCGGTCACTGTGTTCGAGAAGTTCCTCAACGAATTCCCCCAATCGGCTTATACCGACAAGGTGAGCGGTTACTTAGTGGAGGTGTATATGAATACCCGAAGCTACGAGGCGGCCTTGAAGTCCATCGAACGTATTGCCCGCCCGGGAACACGTATTCAGGAAGCCAAGCAGAAGATCTTGTTCCAGCTCGGCACCCAGTCGTTTGCCAACACGAAGTTCGAGGAAGCCATCGACTACTTCAACCGTTCCATCGCCATAGGTCAGTACAACCGGCAAACGAAAGCCGACGCCCTGTACTGGCGCGGGGAATCATACTACCGCCTGCACCGGATACCGGAAGCTGCGCGCAACTTCAACGAGTACCTGCAAACCAATACGCAAACCAATACAGAGATGTATGCACTGGCTCATTACAACCTGGGCTACTGCGCTTTCCACCAGAAAGATTACTCTACCGCTCAAAGCCGTTTCCTGAAATACGCCCAATTAGATAACGGACAGAATCAGAACGCCCTGGCCGATGCCTACAACCGCATCGGCGACAGCTACCTCGAAGGTCGCCACTTCGAAGAGGCGAAACGTTACTACTCGATGGCCGAAGGACTGAACTCGCCGTCGGGAGATTATTCGTTCTATCAGATGGCACTCGTGGCCGGTCTGCAAAAGGATTATGCCGGTAAGATTACCTTGCTGAACCGCCTGGCAGGGAAATATCCCGCATCGCCCTACGCTGTGAGTGCTCTTTATGAGAAGGGACGTTCGTACGTGATGATGGAAAACAACCGGCAAGCCATCGCTTCGTTCAAGGAACTACTCAACCGGTATCCCGAGAGTCCGGTGAGTCGCAAGGCTGCTGCCGAAATCGGCTTGCTGTATTATCAGAACGAGGAATACCCACAAGCCATCGAGGCTTATAAGCTGGTGGTACAGAAGTATCCCGGAAGCGACGAGGCACGTCTGGCCATGGCCGACCTGAAATCCATCTACATCGACATGAACCGTATCGACGAATATGCGGCATTGGCAGCTACCATGCCGGGACATATCCGCTTCGATGTCAGCGAACAGGACTCGCTCACCTACATGGCTGCCGAAAAGGTCTACATGCGCGGGCAGACCGTGGAAGCCCGCAACAGTTTCGAGAGGTATCTGCAATCGTTTCCCGACGGAGCGTTCAGCCTCAACGCACATTACTACCTCTGCCTCATCGGCAAACAGCAACGGAACAATGACTTGATATTGCTCCACTCGGGCAAGCTGCTCGAATATCCCGACAACCCCTTCCTGGAAGAGGTGCTGATAACACGGGGTGAAGTGCTCTTCAACCGCCAGCAATATGCCGAAGCCCTGAAAGCGTACAAGCTGCTGAAGGAGAAATCGACCGCGGCGGAACGTCGCCTGTTGGCTGAAACAGGGGAACTGCGCTGTGCATATCTGTTGAAGGACGATGTGGAAACCATACATGCTGCCACCGAGCTGCTGACCGAAGCCAAACTGAGCCCGGAACTGGGCAACGAGGCGCATTACTACCGCGCCAAGGCGTATCTGAACCAGCAGGCAGACAAGAAGGCGATGGACGACCTGAAGGTATTGGCTAAAGACACGCGTAACCTCTACGGAGCGGAAGCCAAATACCTGGTAGCCCAGCTATACTACAACACCAAGGAGTACGCTGCCGCCGAAAAGGAATTGCTCGACTACATGGAGGTGAGCACCCCGCACAGTTATTGGCTGGCACGCAGTTTCGTGCTCCTGGCCGATGTGTACATCGCCACCGGCAAACCGGCCGATGCCCGTCAGTACCTGTTGAGCCTGCAGCAGAATTACCAAGGCAACGACGACATCGAGAACATGATAGAAACCCGACTCCACAAACTTAACCAATAAATAAGTATGAAACGTAGCAACTATATCTTCCCGGCCATCGCCATCGCCTTGCTGAGCACTTCGGCACAGGCGCAGAAACAGCAGAAGGATACCACCATGAACCGTACCGTGGTTGTGGAACAGGAATATACGCCGCTCATCATGGATGCGGCCAAAATCAATGTACTGCCTGAGGTGGAAGAGCCCACCGTAAACAAGGAAACAGTGACCTACGCTACTACCCCGGCACCTGCCACCCAGATTCCTGCCAGCACCATGCAACCTTACATGGGTAAGGAGACCCGCCAGGCAGGTAAGCAAGGTTATGCCCGCGTGGGATACGGTAACTATGGCAACTTAGACGTTGCCGGCAATTACTTGTTCCACTTCACTGACCGCGACCGTCTGAATCTCGGTGCCGGCATGGAAGGTATGGACAGCAAACTGGACTTCCCGGCCAGTGATGCTACCTGGAATGCTTACTATTACCGCACGAAGATAGGAGCCGACTTTACGCATCAGTTCGATAAAGTGGATTTGAATGTAGGAGGCAACTTCGGGCTGAGTAATTTCAACTTCCAGCCCTACTATTCACCGGCCAACAAGCAGAAATTTACTTCCGGCGATGTGCGCATCGGGGTAAAGTCGACCGACGATTCGCAAGTCGTGCAGTATGACATCGAAGCCGGGCTGCTACTTTACCAGCGTCAGCATGACTTTCTGGGCAATGATCTGCAAGAGAAGATCCTCCGTACCAAGGCTATGTTTGCCGCTCCCATCCGCGATAACGGGCTTATCGCCATCGAAGCGGAAATGAATAACCTGATGTACAGTGGCAACGACTTGAATAACTTCACGCTCGTGGAACTCAATCCTTATTATAACTGGGAGAACGACAGTTGGAAGCTGCATCTCGGAGCCCATGCCGACATCGGGTTTGGCGACGAAAGCCATGTGCACTTCGCACCGAACGTAACTGCACAATACCTCTTCTCGGACAGCTATGTGCTCTATGCCAAAGCCACCGGAGGTGATGTTCTGAACGACTTCCGCCACCTGGAAGCTATATCGCCTTACGGTTCATTGACTGCCCAGCCAGAGCATACCCATGAGCGGATCAATGCCGGAGCCGGCTTCAAGGCAAGTCCCGTGCCGGGTCTGTGGTTCGACCTCTTTGCCGGGTATCAGGACTATGAGCATGATTTGAGAGAAGCACTGGTTGTCACCGGCCTACCCGAATTAAGCACCATAGGCACTACAGGAATCTCGTTCATACAAACTAACACCAATAATGTATACGTAGGCGGGCAGGTAAATTACGGTTGGAAGGACATCTTCGCCATCCAGGCTTCTGCCACTTATCGCAGTTGGGATGCCGATGATAAAGCAGCTCTACGCACCTGCCCCACACTGGATTTCCACCTGAACATGGACATTCGCCCGATACCTGCCCTGTTGCTGAATACCGGTTACCGGCACATCACCCGTGAAAAAGTGGATATGTATGACCAGATGGCTGCGGTAAGTAATCTCTATCTGGGTGCGGAGTACAATTTCTACAAAGGCATCTCCATGTATGCCCGCTTCAATAATTTACTTAATAAAGAGTACTCTTACTTTCTGAGCTACCCGTCCGAGAAGCTGAATTTCGTAGGTGGGCTGAGCTTCCGGTTCTAGTTTTTGCCTAAAAATGATGTTTTTTCTTAAAAAAAGAGAGATTCTTCTTATATTATAAGGTGAGGAATAGGTTTTTTTCTACTTTTGCGGCGAATTTTATGATTTGACTGAAACTAACAGAGGAATAAAAGAACCAGTCAACTCATCTTAAATGTATCAGTATATGCAAAAAAACCTTGTCATTGTCGAGTCTCCGGCGAAAGCAAAAACAATTGAGAAATTTTTAGGGAAAGAATTCAAGGTTCTTTCCAGTTATGGACATATCCGCGATCTGAAGAAGAAAGAATTCAGTATCGACGTGAACGCCGACTTTGCTCCCGACTATGAGATACCCGGAGACAAAACGGCATTGGTAGAGAAACTGAAAGCGGAAGCCGCTAAATCCGATATGGTGTGGCTCGCATCCGATGAGGACCGCGAAGGAGAAGCCATCTCCTGGCATCTGTACGAGGTACTCGGTCTGCAACCGGAAAAGACCAAGCGCATCGTATTCCACGAAATCACGAAGTCGGCTATCCTGAAAGCCATCGAGAACCCTCGCGAAATAGATATCAACTTAGTCAACGCGCAACAGGCTCGTCGCGTGCTCGACCGTATCGTGGGCTTCGAACTCTCTCCCGTATTGTGGAAAAAGGTGAAGCCGGCTCTCTCTGCCGGACGTGTACAGTCGGTGGCCGTACGCCTCATCGTGGAGCGCGAACGGGAGATACAAGGTTTCCGTGCAGAAGCATCGTACCGCGTAACAGCTGTGTTCCTCGTTCCCGATACCGACGGCAAGCAGGTAGAGATGAAAGCCGAACTGGGACGTCGCCTGAAAACCAAGAAGGAGGCTCAGGAGTTTCTTGAAAAATGCAAGGCAGCCACTTTCTGCATCGATGATATCACCACCCGCCCGGTCAAGAAAAGCCCGGCTGCTCCCTTCACCACTTCTACCTTGCAACAGGAAGCTGCCCGTAAGTTGGGATTTACTGTGGCGCAAACCATGATGGTAGCCCAGCGTCTGTATGAGTCGGGATTAATCACCTACATGCGTACCGACTCGGTGAACCTGTCGGACTATGCCATCGGGGGTAGCAAAGAGACCATTACCCAGACCATGGGTGCTCAATATGTACACACCCGCCGCTTCGCCACCAAGAGCAAAGGTGCACAGGAAGCGCACGAGGCAATCCGCCCCACCTATATGGAGAACCAATCCATCGAGGGAACGGGACAGGAAAAGAAACTATACGACCTGATATGGAAACGGACCATCGCCTCACAAATGGCAGAAGCCGAACTGGAAAAGACGGTGGCAACGATCAGCATCAGCCAGTCGGCCGACCAGTTTACCGCTACGGGAGAGGTCATCAAGTTCGACGGTTTCCTGCGCGTATATAAAGAATCGTATGACGATGATAATGACCAGGAGGACGAAAGCCGTCTGCTCCCGCCGCTGGCCAAAGGACAAACCCTGAACGCCCGCGAACTGGCAGCTACCGAACGTTTCACACAACGTCCTACCCGCTATACGGAAGCCAGCCTGGTACGTAAGCTCGAAGAGCTTGGCATCGGTCGCCCGTCTACCTACGCACCAACTATCTCGACCATTCAGCAACGCGAATATGTGGAGAAGGGCGATAAAACCGGTGAAGAGCGTTCATACAATATCCTGACGCTGAAGAGCGGCAAGGTAAGCGATACCACCCGTACGGAAATGGTTGGCAACGAAAAGTCGAAACTGTTCCCTACCGATACCGGTTCTGTAGTGAACGATTTTCTTACGGAATACTTCCCCAGCATCCTGGATTATAACTTCACCGCTACGGTAGAAAAGGAATTCGACGAGGTAGCCGAAGGCGAAAAGCAATGGACAGCCATCATGAAGGATTTCTACACGGATTTCCATCCGCTGGTAGAGACCACGCTTTCCACCAAGACCGAACGAAAAGTAGGCGAACGTGTACTGGGCAACGAGCCGGGAACAAATAAACCGGTTTCTGTCAAGATCGGCCGCTTCGGTCCGGTGGTACAGATCGGAACTGCGGACGACGAAGAGAAACCGCGCTTCGCACAGATGAAAAAGGGCCAATCCATCGAGACTATTACCCTCGAAGAGGCATTAGACTTGTTTAAGTTGCCGCGCACGTTGGGCGATTACGAAGGACAGACTGTTACTGTAGGAACCGGGCGTTTCGGTCCGTACGTCCGTCACGATTCGAAATACACGTCGCTGCCTAAGGATATGGACCCGATGGCAATCACACTGGAAGAAGCTATCGAGCTGATTGTAGAGAAACGGGCTACCGAAGCCAAGAAGGTACTGAAGACTTTCGACGAGGAACCGGAACTGCAGATCATGGATGGTAAGTACGGTCCGTACATGGCTTACAAGGGAAGCAACTACAAGATTCCGAAGAACATCATTCCGCTGGATCTGACATTGCAGAACTGTATGGAACTGATTACCATACAGGCCGAGAAAGCTGCCAGCTCTCCTGCTCCGAAACGGGGAGGCAGAAAGACCAGCAAGAAATAAATAACATCCGTATACAGAAAGCGGTGGAGGAACAAAACCTTCACCGCTTTTTCTATTTGAAGAGTTTGAGAAGATCTTCTTTATAGGTAGACGAAACTTCGATCTCCGTATTATCCTCCAGGACTACATACCCGCCGGAGTTCTTATAGTACGACTTCACAAAATTGAAGTTGATGATGTGCGACTTATGCACGCGGATAAAAGGGTAAGGAAGTATTTCGGCAAAATGCTTCAGAAACCGGCACACCATCTTCTTCCCCTTGTTCCGCAGATAAATATCTGTGAAGTTCCCATTCCCCTGCAGGCGGATGATCTCCTCCATCTTCACCACTTCGAATCCTTCGAGCGTAGGAAGAATCACCTGTTGCTTTTCCGGCTTAGCTTCCCGGAAGTTCTCGATCAGTACCTTGTTCCGGTTGAATATTTCCTGATTGACGATGTGTTGTTGCACCTTGTTGACAGCCAGAATGAGTTCTTCAATGCTGAGAGGTTTCAACAGATAGTAGGCCGCGCTCTGGTTCAATGCCCGAAGTGAGTATTCAGAGAAAGCCGTCACAAAGATGGTTTCGAAATACAAGTCCTTGCACCCCTCCAGCACATCGAATGCGTTGCCGAACGGCATCTCCACATCCAGAAATACGAGTTGCGGACGGAGCTCGTGCAGCAACGGAATGGCTTCCTTGGCATCGTGAGCTTCGCCCAGCACTTCCACCTGCGGGCAGTACTTGGTCAGGTAACTCTTCAAAACTTCGCGGGCAGCCGCCTCGTCTTCAACGATGACGCTTCTGATCTTCTGTAGTGTATTCATCTGTCTGAGGGCGTTTATCTATGACCGGAAACAGCAGTACAACCTTCACACCGGTTGTGCCGCCTTCCTTCTCCTGTATCTCCATCCGTATATCGGTACGGTATATTTCGTTGAGCAGCTGGATACGTTCACAGGTGTTGGTCAGCCCACGTGAACGATGCTGCTTTTGGTGCTTCGTCTTTAACTCCTGACTCTGCTTGAGCCCGATACCATTATCCTCCACCACGGCGCAGAGATGATTTCCTTCCTTATAGATATGAAGTGAAAGTATTCCTTCTCCTTCCTTATAGCGCAACCCATGCCAAACGGCATTCTCCATCTGAGGCTGAAGCAGCATGTTCGGAATGTAAACTGCATCCGTATCAATAGCCTCGTCCACCTCCACCCGGTAGACAAACTTATCACGGAAGCGCATGTGCTCCAGCTCCATATACTCCTTCAGCTGTTCCACTTCGGCAGTCAATGATATAAAATCTTTATTGGAGTTCTCCAGGATGTTCCGCATCAGCTTGGAATACGAAGAGAGATACTTGTTGGCCTCCAGCTCTTTGTTTTGGGCGATGAACTGGTTCACACTGTTCAGGCTGTTGAAGATGAAATGCGGATTCATCTCCCGGCGAAGCGATTGGAGAGCAATCCGTTTGTTTTTCTTGTGGATGGCATACAGTGCCCTGACTATCAGCACCAGGAAAACCAGAATCAAACAGATAGAACCGAGCAGTACATAGTTGAACCGGTTGGTCTTGGCGATCAGTTCATCTTTCAGTGCCCGTTCTTTCTCCAGTTGGGTGATCCGTTGCTCATGCAGTTGGAAGAACTTCGCATCGATCAGCGTACTGTCCGACTGGACCAACGTATCGAGTTGGTGGACAAAGCCGGAGTAAAGGTCCAAAGCCTCCTTCATGCTTTTCCCGTCGCGAAGACCCGATACCAGTCGTAACAGGATCTTCCGGGCCACCATCGTTTGCCGTTTGTCAAGGGCCAGTTGATAGGCTTGCTGCAACGATGCAGTACCCTTTTCCGCATCCCCCGATTCAAAGTAAGTATCAGCCAGATTCAGCAATTGGTCGATCTCGAGTGCCGGATCGCTCGTCTGCTTGGCTTCTTCCACGAGCGATTCATTCATGCGGATAGCCTTCTCGTACTGCTCGTCGGCTACATACGTTTTGGCAATCTCTTGCTTTATTTTTAGGACATCCTCCGGCTCCTTGACATTGGTGAGCGCACTCTCCAATTCGCCAATAGCTCCTTTCTTATCATTCAGTTCCATCTTCACCTGTGCCATTTGCTGATGGGAAGTAGCAGCTTCTTCCTTATTCTGAATCGTATTGGAGAGTTCGATATTTTTTTGGATATAGCCGGACTGCGAGGCAGGATTGTCCCGGCTCTTCAACCGGCTGACATCATTTTCATTGATTTCCTGCACCTCCCTCGCCAATGCGTTACGGGCAGCCAGCGCATAGCTGTTAATAGCCGCATCGAACTTACCTTGTGCCTCCTGTGTCTTTGCCAACTCGCGATAGGTCTGCCCCAGCAGGTACTTACTCTTGACCTTGACATAGAGTGTCGCCGCCTGTGTATAGTAGTTCTCGGCTTTAGCAAACTCGCCTTGTGCCACAAGATCTTTCGCCAATGCCACGTAGTCGGCAGCAATTTCCTCGTCGGACTTGCTGTATTCCAGACTCTTCGTCAGCTTCCTGACAGACGACTTGGTCTTGCCCTGCTCTTTCTTCAACTCGTCCTGACTCCAGACAAGCAACGGAAAGAGACTCAGTAGAACCATGATGAACAGATACTTGTGACGCATGTCTTTATCGGTTGATTTACAATCACAAAGTAAACGAATTTAAAACTTTTAAACCCTATATTTCACCAACTAAAAACGGCTGTTCACCCATTCTGCCCGGAATGTTTATTTTGAATACGCTACATTTGACTCAAAATAAACTAAAAACATACGAATATGAAGAAGATGACTAACTCGGCAGCTGTTCTTATCGCCACACTGATGATGATAAGCTGCAACGGCATCAAAGCGAAGGTAACTCCGCAAGCGGCATCGACAGACAGCACAGCTGTTGCCCTGAATGAGAAAGACGAAATGAGTAAGGAAGCCAAAATACAGGTGGCTATCCTGCTCGATACATCCAACAGTATGGACGGGCTGATAGAACAAGCCAAGTCGCGCCTGTGGAACATCGTCAATACGCTGACCACCCTGAAGTACAAAGGCAAGACGCCGGAGATAGAAATCGGCTTGTACGAATACGGGAACGACAATATCCCGGCATCGAAGAAGCACATCCGCTTAGTGGCCCCGTTGACAAACGACCTGGACCTGATCTCAGAGAAGTTGTTCTCTCTCACCACCAACGGCGGGCAGGAGTATTGCGGAGCAGTGATTGCCGAATCTACCCAGGCGATGGAGTGGAGCATGCGCAATGCCGACATGAAGCTGATTTATATTGCCGGCAATGAGCCTTTCACCCAAGGGAATATCAATTACCGGACAGCCATCACCGCAGCCTTGGAGAAAGACATCTTCATCAACACCATCCATTGCGGCGACAATCAATGGGGCGATTCCGATTCCTGGCGCGATGCGGCTATTCGTGGGAAAGGCAAGTTCTTCAATATCAACCATGACGAGAAGGTTCGTTATTATGACACGCCTTACGACACCCGCATCAGCGAGTGCAACGAGAAGTTGAACGACACATACATTGGTTACGGTAGCAAAGGAGTAGCCAAGAAAGAGAGTCAGGCAGAACAAGATGTCAATGCCATGTCCATCTCATCGGCTAACCTGACCGAACGGGCAGTGAGCAAGACCAAGAAGGTGTACGATAATAAGAGTTGGGACCTGGTGGACAAAGCCAAAGAAAGTGTCACCGCCCTGGACGAAGTAGCCGAAGAGGAACTCCCGGCCGAACTGCAAAACAAGTCAAAAGAGGAGGTCAAAGCCATCGTCGAACAAAAGGATAAAGAGCGTTCGGCCTTACAGAAAGAAATCTCCGACCTGGCCAGGAAACGCCAGGAGTATATCGACGAGCAAGTGAAAAAAGATGCCGGGAAAACGAGTGATGATTTAGGAGAAGCTATCAGCCAGTCGGTGGTTGATCTGGCACAGAGTAAAGGATACGTAGTGGAGAAATAGTAGCCAAAGACAGGTTGACGGATAAAATAAATTATCCGTCAACCTCTTTCTTTGATAATCACATTGAATGATTGGATGGCGCAACAGGTCCTACAGCTTCTTTTTGGTAATACTCATCAATAATATCAGCTACTTTATCCGAGCTAAGGCGACCATATACTTTGCTACCTACCATCACCACCGGAGCCAGTCCGCAGGCACCGATGCAACGCAGGCTATCCAGTGAGAAGAGCCCGTCCTCTGTCGTCTCTCCCACTCCGATGCCCAGTTTACGTTTGAACTCATCCAGTATCTTTTCCGCACCCCGCACATAACAGGCCGTACCCAGACAAATAGAAATGGGGTACTTCCCTTTCGGCTTCATGGTAAAGAAAGAATAGAACGTCACCACGCCGTAAACCTCCGCAGCAGGGATGTTCAGTTCACCGGCCACACACTCCTGTACTTCGAGCGGCAGGTAGCCGAAGGTTTCCTGTACCCGGTGCAAGACATTGATCAGCTCGCCCGGATCGTTTCGGAACTCCCGGCAGATACGCCGGATCTGTTCCGTTTTCTCCCCACACAGGGTCGATTTAAACTCAGACTTCCGGTTGGTGTACGACGTATGCAGGTATTGGTGCGACGTGTGACTACAGGGCTTATCCAGGAAGTTGTTGTACAGTTGCTTGATGTACGGATTCTCGTGCGATTTCCGCAACGGTTTGCCCGCATCTTCGGCATAGAGTGATGCCTGTCGTTCCAGCAGCACACGGATATCGCCTCGGTGGTACGGTTGTCCACCTCCGCCGATACATCCGCCCGGACACGCCATCACCTCCACGGCATGGTAAGGCGATGTCCTTGTCCTAATCTCCTCCACCAGCTTCCGGGCATTGGCCAGCCCGTGCGCGATACCTATATGAATAGGAATACCGTCGAAATCGATGGTAGCCGAGCGAATCCCCGCCAGTCCCCTCAGTTCAGTGAAGTCGATGCGCGGCAAAGCTTTACCCGTCTGCACCTCGTAGGCGGTACGTACCGCTGCTTCGATGACACCACCCGTGGCTCCGAAGATCACCCCGGCACCGGTCGACTCGCCCAACGGGGCATCGAACTCGCCATCCTCCAGTTGGGTGAAGTCAATGTTGGCGTACCGTATCAACCGGGCCAGTTCGCGAACGGTGATAGAAATATCCACATCGGGATTGCCGTCTTGCTGGAACTCCGGCCGCATGCACTCGTACTTCTTGGCCACGCAAGGCATCACGGCTACCACCACCATGTCCTCGCGACGGATACCCATCTGCGAAGCGAAGTAGTTCTTGGCCACCGCTCCAAACATTTGTTGGGGTGACTTGGCTGTGGAGAGATGAGGCAACAGTTCGGGGTAATGCTTCTCCACGAAGCCCACCCAACCGGGACAGCAGGAGGTCATGAGCGGGAATTCTATGTTCTTATCACCATTGAGATGGGCGTGCAGCCGTTGGAGCAGTTCGGTTCCCTCTTCCATGATGGTGAGGTCGGCCGTGAAATCGGTATCGAATACATAGTCGAAGCCGAGCTGACGAAGGGCGGTCACCATCTTGCCGGTAACTACCTGGCCCGAATATCCGAAATCCTTCCCCAGCCCCACGCGGACAGAAGGAGCCGTCTGCACGATGACTACCTTCGACGGATCGGCCACAGCTTTCAGTACATCGGCGATGTGGCTCCGTTCGGTCAGGGCACCGGTGGGACAGATGGCTACGCACTGCCCGCAGTTGATGCAGTTGGTATGAGAGATATGCCGGTCGAATGCTGTGCTGACTACCGACTCGAACCCACGGTCTACCGCCGAGAGGGCACCGACGGACTGTATCACGTTGCAAGCCGTCTCGCACCGGCGGCAGAGGATGCACTTGCTCATGTTGCGCACGATGGAGCAGGACACGTCTTTCTTGAACTCCGTCCGTGCACCGTGGTAGCGTATCTTGCGGATGCGCAGGTCGCTGGCCACACTTTGCAGGTCGCAATAGCCGTTCTTGGTACATTCCAGGCATTCGTTGGGATGGTTGGAGAGGATCAGTTCCATGACCGACTGCCGGGCAGCCAGTACCCGGGGCGAGTGCGTCCTGACCACCATGCCATCGGTACATTCCGTTTTGCATGAGGGGGCAAGGTTTCGCCGCCCGTCTATCTCTACCACGCAGATGCGGCAAGCACCGGGCTTGTTGTCATAATCCAGGTCATGCAGGTGCATGTGGCACAGGGTAGGTATCTTGATCCCGATGGTTCGGGCGGCAGCCAGTACGGTAGTACCGGGTTCCACCTGCACGGGGCGATGGTCTATGGTGATTGTTATCTTTTCCATACAGCATGAGTTTAAAGGTTATTGTACGATGACGGCGTTGAACTTACACTTCTCGATGCAGTTGCCGCAGCTCACGCACAGGTCGGTATTGATGACGTGTATCTGCCGCACGGCTCCGCTGATGGCATCGATGGGGCAGGCACAGGCACAGATGGTACAGCCCCGGCAGAGCACAGGGTCGATGTAGTACTTCGTCAGGCTGGGGCAACGGTGAGCCGGGCAGCGGTGGTCGATGACGTGTGCCCGGTACTCGTCCATGAAGTTGTCCAGCGTGGAGAGCACCGGATTGGGCGATGTCTGCCCCAAGCCGCACAGGGCGGTATCTTTGATGACCGTTGCCAGATGGCGGAGTTCGTCGAGGTCGTTCATCGTGCCCTTACCTATTGTAATCCGGTCCAGCATTTCATAGAGCCGCTTGTTGCCCACCCGGCAGGGGACACACTTGCCGCACGATTCCTCCACGGTGAAGCCCAGGTAGAAGCGGGCTACGGACACCATGCAGTCGTCCTCGTCCATCACAATCATGCCGCCCGACCCCATCATGGAGCCGCAGGCCAGCAAGTTATCGTAGTCGATGGGGATATCGAGGTGCTTTTCCGTGAGGCAACCGCCCGACGGTCCGCCGGTCTGCACCGCCTTGAACTTCTTCCCGCCTTTGATGCCGCCGCCGATGTCGAAGATCACTTCGCGCAGCGTGGTACCCATCGGAATCTCCACCAGCCCTACATTATTGATCTTCCCCGCCAGGGCGAATACCTTCGTACCCTTGCTCCGTTCCGTACCGATGCCGGCAAACCACCGGGCACCGCGCAGGATGATGGGCGGGATATTGGCGTATGTTTCCACATTGTTCACATTGGTGGGCCGTCCGTTGTAGCCCGACTGGCTGGGGAAGGGAGGTTTCACCGTCGGCTCGCCGCGCCGACCTTCCATCGACCGGATCAGTGCCGTTTCCTCTCCACAGACGAAAGCGCCTGCGCCGTAGCGAATCTCGATGTCGAACGAGAAGCCGCTTCCCCGGATGTCCTCGCCCAGCAGGCCGTATTCCCGTGCTTGCTCCAGGGCAATCCGTAGCCGTTCGATGGCCAGCGGATACTCCGCCCGGATATAGATGAGTCCCTTCGAAGCCCCGGTACAGTAGCCGTTGATAGTCATCGCCTCGAGCACCGAGTGCGGATCGCCTTCCAGCACAGAGCGATCCATGAATGCGCCCGGGTCGCCCTCGTCGGCATTGCAGACAACGTATTTCTGTTCGGCTTGTTCGGCCCGGGTGATCTTCCACTTCAGCCCCGTGGGAAATCCACCGCCTCCCCGTCCGCGCAGACCTGAGTCGATGATTTGCTGCACCACCTCGTCGGGAGGCATGGAAAGCACTTTCTCCAGGGCGGCATAACCGTCCCGGGCAATGTACTCCTGAATGTTTTCGGGGTCAATGAATCCGCAGTTGCGCAGGGCAATGCGTAGTTGGGTGGGATGGAAGTCGAGGCGTTTCACCCGTGGGATGTGCTGCCCGGAATGCGGGTCGGTCTCCCGGTGACGGATGTATTTCCGGACCATACCGAGAACACGCTCCGGGGTGACGTAGCCGTAAACGGCAGGTTCTTGTCCGGGGAACTTGATCTCGACCGTGGGTTCGGCATGGCAAAAGCCCATGCAACCCGATGGGGTAATTACTGCCTCGATCTTTTCTTCGCGCAGGATGGTGACGAACTGCTGCAATACTTCCCTGGCCCCGGCAGCAATGCCGCAGGTTCCCATAGATACTTTAATTTGGGGCACATCGTCGGGGAATTCCTCGCGAATGGCCCGCAGGTCTTCAAAGGTCTTCATGGTATTCATAGGTTAGAGTTTATATAGTGAGTGCCTGGCACGCAATATCATGGTTAACATAGACTTAGATACGGTAAAGGTAGTATTTTAATTCGAATAACAACATATTTATACTGGAATTTTGCAAAGCAGGGCAAAGAATTGAACAACTCCCTCTTCTCTTCATACAAAAAAAGTGATTTTATCCGTCACGCTGTCACTTTTTTCGACTTATCTAATAGATTATGAAGTGTTTGCACAGTGACAGTAACCGTTTTTTCCTGTCACTCATCCGTCACGTTTTGGGGTATCTGTCACTCTTAGTTTCCAGTGTTCTCGCCAGAGCTTCCTGCAATCGCCCCTGAAGCCTCCTGCAATTGCCCCCGAAGCTTCCTGCAATCAGTCAGTTCCATACCTGGAAACTGTGAGTTTCATCGGACGAAACAGAGAGTTTCACCTGATGAAACTGTGAGTTTCGTCAAATGAAACAGTGAGTTTCACTTGGCGAAACTGTGGACTTTTACGGATTAGTTTATTAGCCAGAAACACCCGGACTTGCCTATCAATGGCAAACCCGGGTGTATTGATTATGTCCTATGGAGTATAGCCTACATGCGATCGGGCACTTCGATGCCGAGCAATGCCATACCTTCGCGAACCACCTTCGCTACGTTGGCCGAGAGAGTGAGACGGAACACCTTCACCGCTTCGTTCTCTTCGCGCAGGATGCTGAAGTCGTGGTAGAACTGGTTGTACTCTTTCACCAGGTCGTACGTATAGTTGGCAATGATGCTCGGGAGGTATTCCGTTCCTGCCTGACGAACAACGGAGGCAAAGTCGGCCACCATCTGCACGAGGCCTTGTTCTTTTTCGTTCAGTGTAATGTCGGTAGGCAATTGTGCCGGGATAACGATGCCCGATTCGGCAGCTTTACGAAGCACCGACTGGATACGGGCGTAGGTGTACTGGATGAATGGGCCGGTGTTGCCATTGAAATCGATGGATTCCTTCGGGTTGAACGTCATGTTCTTGCGGGCATCTACCTTGAGGATGAAGTACTTCAAAGCACCCAGTCCCACGATGCGGGCGATGTTATCGGCTTCTTCCTTGGACAGCCCGTCGAGCTTGCCCAGCTCTTCAGACGTTTCCTTGGCGGTGGCAATCATCTCTTCCATCAGGTCGTCAGCATCAACTACCGTACCTTCGCGCGACTTCATCTTTCCTTCGGGGAGTTCCACCATGCCGTAGGAGAAGTGCACCAAGCCTTTGCCCCATTCGAAGCCCAACTTGTCGAGCAGGATGGAGAGCACCTGGAAGTGGTAGTTCTGCTCGTTGCCCACTACGTAGATCATCTTGTCGATGGGATAGTCGTCAAAGCGGAGCTTGGCGGTACCGATGTCCTGCGTCATGTATACCGATGTTCCGTCGGCACGCAGGAGAAGCTTGTGATCCAGCCCCTCGCCGGTGAGATCGGCCCATACGGAACCGTCTTCCTTCTTGTAGAAGCAACCTTTCTGCAAACCTTCGAGCACCTTGCCTTTTCCTTCGAGGTAAGTTTCAGACTCGTAATATATCTTGTCGAAGTCAACGCCCATCTTGCGGTAGGTTTCGTCGAAACCGGCATACACCCAGTTGTTCATCATCTGCCAGAGGGCGCGTACTTCGGTATCGCCTGCCTCCCATTTGATCAGCATCTCACGGGCTTGAGCCATGAGTGTGGAAGCAGCTTCGGCTTCTTCCTTGGTCATGCCTTTGTCTATGAGCTCGGCCAGTTCGGCTTTGTAATGCTTATCGAAGGCTACGTAGTAATCGCCCACGAGGTGGTCGCCCTTCTTACCGGACGATTCGGGCGTTTCGCCGTTACCATAAAGTTTCCAGGCCAGCATCGACTTGCAGATATGGATACCGCGGTCGTTCACAATATTGGTCTGCACCACCTGATTGCCATTGGCCTTGACGATGTTGGCCAGTGCTTTACCGAGGAGGTTATTGCGCACGTGTCCTAAGTGGAGGGGTTTGTTGGTATTGGGCGAGGAGTATTCGATCATCACCAGCGGCGAAGCATCAGTGGGTTCCGTGAGACCGTACTGCGCGTCGGCATGTACCGTGTTGAGCAGTTCGATCCATACGGCAGAAGCGATGGTGAGGTTGAGGAATCCTTTGATGACATTGAACGCCGACACAGCAGGTTCATTGGCCAACAGGTATTCACCGATTTCCTGGGCCGTCTGTTCCGGTCCCTTCTTTGACATCCTGAGGAAAGGAAACACCACCAGCGTGAGATGTCCCTCGAATTCCTTCTTGGTTTTCGATATCTGTACCTGCGCGGCAGGCACTTCTTGTCCGTACAGAGCTTTCAGTCCGCCGATGACGGCTGCCCCAATTTTTTCTTCTATATTCATATCGCTTTTATTTTCTGCGCGCAAAGATACAAAAAAAGGAGACGTTTGCGAACGCCTCCTTTATAATTATGTCCTTTAATAACGCTTCACTATACAATAGCCTCTGACAGCTCTGCACCTGGAGTAAATTTAGCAACCTTTTTTGCGGGTATAACAATAGGTTTTTTAGTTGAAGGGTTAATTCCGGTTCTTTCGGCTCTTTCACTGATTTTAAAAGAGCCAAATCCAACAAGAGATACTTTTTCGCCTTTCTTCAAGGAGTCAGTAACGGTAGACACGAAAGCTTCCAAAGCTTTCTTTGAATCGGCTTTGCTCAAGCCAGATTCCGCAGCGATAGCAGAAATAAGTTCAGCTTTATTCATAATAAAACGGGTTAGTTAATAATATAATACATATACAAATCGCGAGCAAATTTTCACAAATATAAGTTTTCAGCGCAAGAATTCAAATAAAAAGCTTAAAAAATGCTTCGTGTTCCGAAAAAAACCGCGATAAAGAACCTCCTTTCTGCCATATCACAGAATTTATTCGTAGTTTTGCATCCCTAACATGCGTTTAAATAAATAAAGTATGCCTACAGTTACAAAGAACTTGATCATTATCAATGTGTTATTATTTTTCGGAGGAATCGCCTTGCAGGGACGCGGCATCGATTTATCCGATTACCTGGGCCTTCACTTCTTCCTTTCCGACCATTTCAACCTTGCCCAACTCATCACGTACATGTTCATGCACGGCGGATGGACTCATATATTCTTTAATATGTTCGCTCTCTGGATGTTCGGCAGCACGCTGGAACGAGTGTGGGGACCGAAACGATTCCTTACTTACTATTTGGTTTGTGGTATCGGTGCAGGACTCATTCAGGAAGTCGTAGGTTATATACACTATCTGTCGGTCAGCGGTGCATTGAGCCCGGAAATGATTTCTATAGTAAAGAACGAAGGCCTCAGCTTGTGGAAGCAAAACATGAACTATACCCACTCGGGTATGGGAGCCTTGAATGCCATATTAAATGTTCCAACCGTCGGAGCTTCCGGATCTATCTACGGTATCCTGCTGGCATTCGGTATGTTGTTCCCAAATCAGCAGATGTTTATCTTCCCGCTCCCGGTACCCATCAAAGCGAAGTTCTTCGTCATCGGATACGCCGCTTTGGAGCTGTACTTAGGCTTTGCGAACAATGTAGGCGATAATGTAGCCCATTTCGCCCACCTGGGAGGAATGCTGTTCGGTTTCTTCCTGATTATATATTGGAGAAAAAAGAATACTAATCACCATGGCACGTATTATCACTGATCTGAAAGAGTCGTTCCGCAAAGGGAATACCTCTAACCAACTGATATTCATCAACGTCGCAGTATTTGTACTCACGACATTGGTGTCGGTGGCTTGGACGCTGTTCAACAAGGATGCCAGTCCTGTGTTCAACATCTTGTCGTTCCCTGCCTCGCCTATGCACGCCTTGGAGCAGCCCTGGTCGCTCTTTACCTATATGTTCATGCACGCAGGCTTCCTGCACATCCTGTTCAACATGCTCTGGCTCTATTGGTTCGGAGCCATCTTCCTCTACTTCTTTTCGGGCAAACACCTGCGGGGATTGTACCTGTTGGGAGGAATTTGCGGAGCGGCTGTGTTCATGCTGGCGTACAACGTATTTCCGTTCTTCCGCCCAGCCGTAGAGCATTCGGTGCTGATCGGTGCATCGGCCTCGGTGCTGGCCATCGTAACAGCGACTGCCTACCGCGAGCCGAATTATTCCATACAACTCTTCCTCTTCGGAACCGTACGCCTGAAGTACCTGGCGTTGGTGGTGATCCTGACCGACATGCTGTTTATTACCTCGGACAATGCCGGGGGACACATCGCTCACTTGGGTGGAGCATTGGCCGGACTCTGGTTTGCCGCCAGTCTGAAAAGGGGAATCGACCTGACCGCCTGGATCAATGTGCCGCTGGACGCCATCACCAGGCTGTTCAGTAACCTGTTCAAGAAGAAGAAACCCAAGATGAAAGTGCATTACGGGAAGCATCAACAGGATTACGACTACAATGCCCGGAAGAAAGAACAATCGGAAGATGTGGACCACATCCTCGACAAGCTGAAGCGATCGGGCTATGACAGCCTGACTACGGAAGAGAAGAAGAGGCTTTTCGATGCAAGTAAGAAATAACTCCCGCCGATGCGTATGAAACATCTCGGCACACTCGTTGCCTATCTGATCCTGGCAGCCAATGCCCTCTTTGCCGGATTGCTGTTACTGGCTGCTTATAGCCCGTACCTCGATCCTATGGTGCATCCCAGACTGTCATGCATGGGGCTGACGTTCCCCATCTTCCTGGTAATCAACCTCTGTTTCCTGGTATTCTGGCTCTTCGTGCGGTTTCGTTTTGCTTTGTTAGCCGTAATCGCTCTTGCCCTGTGCTATCCACAGATACACACCTATCTCCCGATCAACATGCACACCAAGCTGGTGCCCGAGAACAGCATCAAACTGGTATCATTCAACACGATGGCTTTCGGGTACATGGAGAAGGTCAAAGGGAAGAGTCCCATCCTGACTTATCTGCAGGAGAGCCAGGCCGACATTATTTGTCTGCAGGAGTACGCCACTTCGGAAACGGCCAAGGTGCACCTCAACCAAGGTGATATCCGGAAGGGACTGAAAGATTACGCTTATTCAGACATTCAGAAGCTGGGCAAGTACGGAGGAAACAAGATAGCCATTTACTCGAAATTCCCCATTCTATCGGTGCGGAAACTGGATTACCAAAGCGACAGCAACGGTTCGGTGGTGTATGAACTGAAGATCGGAGCCGATACGGTGACGTTGATAAACAACCACCTGGAGTCTAACCGACTTTCCATGAACGACCGAACCACCTATGAGGAGATGCTCGACGGGGCTAAAGCCACCGAACTGAAATCGGGTGGACGGATGTTGCTCCGGAAACTGAAAGAAGCCACCGTCATCCGGGCCAAGCAAGCCAATGCCGTGGCCGAAGAGATTACCGCATCGCCCCACCGGAATATCATTGTGTGTGGCGACTTCAACGATACGCCCATCTCGTACACCCGTTACACCATCGCCCGGGATCTGGACGATGCCTTTGTGGAGTCGGGTCGGGGGTTGGGCATCTCGTTCAACCGGAACAAGTTCTACTTCCGGATAGACAATATCCTGGTTAGCAAGAACCTGCAAACACACAACTGCACCGTGGACCGTTCCATCAAGAGCTCGGACCACTACCCCATCTGGTGCTACATAAGCAAGCGTTAAGTTTACAATCTAAAAATATACTACGATGACATTCAAACAATCAGTAATCATTTTAGCCGCAAGTTGTATGATGTACTCCTGTGCTACCAA
>JAVBUC010000066.1:0-8796 GCA_031555765.1 Bacteroides sp.
AGAAGGTTCGGCTGTTTGAGCGAAGCGAGTTCCGAACCTTTAGCTTTTCGTGCAGGCGGAGTAGCGTAGAAAATGCAGCCGTGACTTTTTCTTTTTGTTACTTTTTCTTTTGCGTCAAGGCAAAAGAAAAAGTAAAAGCACCGTGCAGCAATTCTTAAAGATTCTTAAATACAAGTACCATGTGATACATAGTACCAAAGTAATACATATATTTGTGCCATACATTAATACTATAAAATAAAATGGATGCAAATAATGTAAAATCCCAAATGAGAAAAGGTCTCTTGGAGTACTGCATCATGCTGTTGCTCGACAAAGAACCTTGTTACTCGTCGGATATCATTCTGAAGCTGAAGGAGGCACGCCTCATTGTAGTAGAAGGGACACTGTACCCGCTACTGACCCGGCTGAAGAACGACGAGTTGCTGGGCTACGACTGGGTAGAATCTACCCAGGGGCCGCCACGTAAGTACTACCGCCTGACGGAAAAAGGAGGAGTGTTCCTCGGAGAGCTGGAACAAGCTTGGAAAGAGCTCAACGAAACCGTGGAACATATTGCAAACAGATAACCAGATAAATAAGATAAGACAATGAAAAAGACTTTGACAGTAAATTTAGGCGGAACAGTTTTCCACATCGACGAAGACGCGTACCGCTTGTTGGATAATTATTTGAAGAATCTGAAATTCCATTTCCGGAAACAGGAAGGGGCGGAGGAAATCATCAATGATATGGAGAGTCGTATCTCCGAATTATTTTCCGAGAAACTTTCTGCCGGATTGCAGGTCATCACCATTGCCGACGTGGAAGAGGTGATCGGTCGCATGGGAAAACCGGAAGAAATGGACGGCTATGCTTCCGAGGAAACGGCTTCGGACTCGAAAAGCTCAGGTTCTAACTCCTCATCGAACCGGGCATCGTACAGCACAGGCGGACAACGCCATCTGTTCCGTAACCCGGACGATAAGATACTGGGCGGCGTGGCTTCGGGTATGGCGGCATACTTCGGCTGGGACACTACGTTGGTACGTATTCTATTTTTCATATTGTTGTTTGTGCCTTACTGCCCGATGTTGTTCCTGTACATCATCTTCTGGATTGTGATTCCGGAAGCTCGTACGGCACCCGAAAAACTGCGTATGCGGGGGGAGGATATCACCATCGAGAACATCGGTAAAACGGTGACCGATGGGTTTGAAAAGGTAGCCAACGGAGTGAACGACTTTGTTAATTCAGGGAAACCACGTACCTTTCTGCAACAAATGGGCGACTTCTTTGTGGAAGTTATGGGATTCCTGCTCAAAGCGTGCCTGGTGATACTGGCCATCATTTGTAGTCCGATACTCTTTGTGCTGTTCATCGTTTTCGTGGCCCTGGTCATTGCTGCCATAGCAGTAGCTGTGGGCGGTGGAGCGGCTCTCTTCAGCATGTTGCCTATGTTCGACTGGGCACCGATGGTAGAGGCATCGCCGATGGTAACCCTTGCTGCCAGCATTTCGGGAATTATTCTGATTGGTGTTCCATTAATTGGGCTGGTGTATGCCATTCTGCGACAGATATTTAACTGGGCACCTATGGTTGGCGCACTGAAATGGGCATTGTTCATCCTGTGGGTCATTGCCTTAGTCATCTGTATAGGATGCCTTTCCACACTGGGCTGGCCGCATCCGTTTGTGTTATTTCACATCTAACGATAACCTGACTCCTCTGGCGTATCAGGTATAAAAGAAAAGCATCCCGTTTTGTGTGTCCGGGATGCTTTTTTTATTTGGTTATTTCTTCAGCCACTTGTCCAGCCACTCGAAGAAGGTGCGTTGCCACAATACGCCGTTCTGTGGTTTCAGTACCCAGTGGTTTTCATCGGGGTAGAGGAGCAGTTCGGCCGGAATGCCGCGCATCACAGCAGCATCGAAAGCGGCCATGGCCTGGTTGGCCAGGATGCGGTAGTCCTTTTCGCCGTGGATGCAGAGGATTGGCGTGTCCCACTTGTCGACAAACTTGTGCGGTGAGTTGGCAAAAGTCCGTTGGGCAACAGCGTTCTGCTTGTCCCAGTAGGCACCGCCCATGTCCCAGTTGGCAAACCATTTCTCTTCCGTTTCCAGGTACTGCATCTCCATGTTGAAGATACCGTCGTGCGAGATGAATGCCTTGAAGCGTTTGTCGTGCTGACCGGCGAGCCAGTATACCGAGAAACCGCCGAAGCTGGCACCTACGCAGCCCAGGTTGTCTTTGTCTACGAAAGGCTCTTTCGCCATTTCGTCGATGGCGGTGAAGTAGTCGCGCATGCACTGGCCACCGTAATCACCGCTGATAGCCTCGTTCCATTCCAGACCGAAGCCGGGGAGTCCGCGACGGTTGGGTGCCACGATGATGTAGTCGTTGGCTGCCATGATCTGGAAGTTCCAGCGGTACGACCAGAACTGGCTGACCGGTGTTTGCGGACCGCCTTCGCAGAACAGCAGGGTGGGGTACTTCTTGGCGGGGTCGAACTGCGGCGGATAGATCACCCACGTGAGCATGTCCTTGCTATCGGTGGTCTTCATCCAACGGGCTTCTACCTTACCCATCTCCAGTTGGTCATAGATATGTTTGTTTTCCTGCGTCAGCTGGGTGGCTGTTCCGTCCAGGTCTACTGCATAGATTTCGTCGGCCATGCTGATGGAGTGACGTTTGGCCACCAACTTTTCGCCCATGAGTGCTACCGAAGCATAGTCGTGTACACCTTCAGTGACGGGTTTCAGCGAATCGTTGTTCAGGTCGATGGCGTAGATTTGCTCCTCACCGTGCCACACGCCGAGGAAGTAAATCTGTTGGCTGTCCTTGGCCCATACGTACGAGTCCACGTTCGAATCGAAAGCCTTGCTCACGAAACGCTTCTCGCCCGTAGTCAGGTTCATGATGAAGAGGCGGTTCTGATCAGCCTCGTAACCATCGCGTTCCATGCTCTGCCAGGCGATGTACTTACCGTCCGGCGAGTATTTCGGATTGGTGTCGTAACCCATCATCCCTTCAGTGATGTTGGTGGATTGCTTCGTGTTCAGATCGTACACATAAATGTCTGAGTTGGTGGAGAGGGCATATTGCAGTCCCGTCTTCTTGCGACAGGTGTAAGCCACCTGGTCCGAAGTAGTGTTCCAGGCCAGTTGCTCCATGTCGCCGAACGGTTTCATCGGACTCTCGTAAGACTCGCCTTGCAACAGATCCACCGGAGTACCGGTCATGGATGTGCCGTCAAAGTCGGCCACGAAAGGGTGGGGAGCCGTCGTCACCCACTCGTCCCAATGCTTATACATCAGGTCGGTGACGATGATGCCGCTGGCTTTGGGCAGGTCGGGATACTTATCAGCCGTGCTTTGTACGGTCTTTACTTGTGCGATGAAGAGAATCTTCTTCTCGTCGGGCGAGAAAGCAAAGCCCTCGATGTCGCCGTCATAGTTGGACAACTGACGGCGTTCGCTGCCGTCCGGATTCATCTCATACAGCTGGCTGCTGCCGCTGTCGTTGCTCAGGAAAGCAATCTTCTGGCCCCCTTTGATCCACACGGCGCCGTTCTCCTGCTTGGAGGTGTGCGTCACCTGCTTGTTATCACTGCCGTCGGCGTTCATGACGAACAGCTCGCGGTTGCTCTTATTCTCCGGTACACTGTAGTAAGCTACGCTGTACACCAGTTGCTTGCCGTCCGGCGATGCAGCTACCTCGCCGATGCGTCCCATGGCCCAGAGAGCTTCCGGCGTCATGCGTTTGTTGGCTACTTGGATATCCGATTTGCCGATGATCGTTCCGGCCTCTTCTGCGTTCTTCGTTCCGCCGCAGGAAGCTACTAACAGGGCTGCCGACATAATGAACAGATTGGAATGTTTCATATTTAGTTGATTAAAATTCATTAGATGCGAAGATAAGTAAAAATCCGTTTAAATCTTTCTTTTCCGCCAGTTTCCTTTTTTCAGGTACCAATAACTGAGAATAAGGATGCAGATGCTGTACATGTGTTCCGATGTCCAGCAAAAGGCTACATCCATCCGCTTATGTATAATAATGTACCAGATGTACACCACATAAAGCACCAGTGCCGCCATCTCCAGCGTCAGTGCCGAGCGGGTATTGCCCGTGCCCGAAATCGTCTGGAAGTACACATTGGCCGGTATCATGAAGATGTATGCGCTGCAAAGCACATACAGGGCGGGGATAGCAGCCTCTCGCAGGTCGGCCATATCGGTATAGATGCCGATGACCAGATGCGGGAACAGGCAGAAGAGCACCAACAGGGGGATGATGACCAGGTAGGCCAACTTGATGTGTTGCCGGATGGTGCCTTGTACATACTCCGTATGACCCGCACCAATCAGGTTACTCACCAGCGAACCGCAGGTGGAAGCGAAGGCAATGATGATCATGAACGGGATACCCGAGATGCTGCGTATTAGGTTAGTGATGGCCAACGGACGCTCGCCCAGGTGCTCTATGAACAGGAAGAAGAGGAACCAGGTGGCGAGCGACACGCAGTTTTGGATCATGGTCCACAGCGATACGTTCAGGATGCGCTTCAGCACCGCGAAGTTCGGGCGGGGCAGAAGGTTGAGCCCATACTTCCGGTAGTCGATATGTGCCCGGGTGTAGACGATGAAGAAGATTACCGATACCATCTCGGCCAGGGACGAACCGATGGCTGCTCCGGCAATGCCCAGCTTGGGGAAACCGAACTTACCGAAGATGAGGATGTTGTTGAATACCACGTTGGACAGCACCATGACCACGGAGTTCAGTGTCAGCGTCTTGGTCTGCGTAGTGCCCACAAAGAAAGCGCGGAACATCACCATGATAGAGGCAAAGAAGAAACCGAACACCCGCCAGTTGATGAAACTGATGGCGGCGTCGAAGATATGCGGGGAGGAGATGATGCCTTTCAGCAGGTGCGGGGACAGCCATTGGGAAAGGATGAACATCACCATCGCTAAGAAGAGCAGGAAGTAGACGCCCTGGTAAAAGATAGAACCGATGGACTTGTACTCCCGCTCGCCGTTGCGGCGCGCCATCAGGATCTGCGCCCCGATGCTGAACCCGAAGATGAGCATGAAGATGGCGATGTAGTATACTCCGGCAATGGCCGATGCACCGAGTTCCACCTCACCGACACGTCCCATGAAGGCTGTGTCGGTCATCCCCATCAACTGTTCCATGACGAGGCTGATGAGGATGGGGTAGGCGATGGTCCAGATTTCTCTGGTTGTGTATTTTGTTTTCATTGAATGTCTATATTAGGTTAGGGGAAAAGAAAGCCGGACAAACAGTATTTGCCCGGCTCGTATGCATCTCGACGATGGATTATTTCTTCTGGTTCTGACGTTGCTTCGTCAGTTCTTCCTGCTGTTTCTGCATGGCTTCCAGACGGGCGGCAAACCCAGTTTTCTTCGTCGTTTTCGGGTCTTTCTTTTTGGATTCGAGGATGGCGAGCAACTTCTCTTCGTTCGTAGTCTTGCGCAGAACGATCATCGTACCCACACTGATCAACGTTGACAGGAAGTAGTAATAGTTCAACCCCGAAGGATAGTCGTTCAGTACGAACAGGAACATCACCGGCATCAGGTACATCATCCACTTCATGGCTGCCATTTGCGGTTGCGCTCCGGTATCTTGCTGCTGCATGGTGTACTTCGTGTTTAGAATATTCGTAACGGTCATTAACAGACAGAACAAGCTGAGGTGATTACCCATGAACGGAATGTTGAACGGGAAGTTGATGATGGCATCGTACGTCGAGAGGTCATCGGCCCACAAGAAGCTCTGTTGGCGCAGTTCGATAGCACTCGGCACGAACATAAACAACGCCATCAGGATGGGAAATTGGAGAAGCATCGGCAGACAGCCACCCATCGGGCTCACGCCGTACTGGCTGTACAGCCCCATGACTTCCTGCTGCTTCTTCATCGCATCTTCCTGCTTGGGATATTTCTGGTTGATTTCGTCTATCTTGGGCTTCAGTACACGCATCTTGGCCGACGACATGTAGGTCTTCCAGGTAGCCGGGTACACCACGATCTTCACCAGGACTGTCAGCACAAGCAGTACCATACCCATGCTCAGACCCCAGCCTCTCAGCCAGTCGAACACGTTGATGGTGATGTACTTATTGATCCAGCGGATGACGGGCCAGCCCAGGTATACCAGGTTGTCAAGCTCCCATTTCTCGTCACGTCCCTTGTCAAGAGCTTTCAGGGTCTTGTAGTGGTTCGGTCCGAAATAGAGGTACATATCTGTGGCTTCCTTTCCGCTCGGGTCGAAGAAAGTGCTCATCTCGGCCGAATAGTCCTTGATGTAGCCGCTTCCCTGCTTCTCGAGTTTCGATTTAACCTTGGTCTTTTCGAAGTCCTGGTTGGCAATGAATACAGAAGAGAAGAACTGGTTTTTATAGCCGATCCAGTCCAGACGTTCGGCGATGGCCTTCTCGTCGTCCTTGGCAGCCGAAAGATTATCGGTGTCGTCGTTGCTATACTTGTACATCAACTCGGCCAGGCGGTTTTCGTAAGTGAATCCTTTCTCCTGCTGGCGGGCACGTTGTGTCCACTCGATATCCACCGACTTGTTGCTCGTTGCCAGTTTGCCTTCCATACCGGTAGCCTGGATGGTGAAACTCATCAGGTAGCTGTCCGGTTTCAGGGTGTAGGTGAAGTCGATATAACTAGCATCGTCGGCAGCCAGGCGCATGGTAGCACTGCTGTCCGTGCGGTTCACCATGTCGAAATAGAAGAACTTCGTCTGTACGGTTTCCTTGCTGTTGTAGAAATTG
This sequence comes from Bacteroides sp., assembly GCA_031555765.1. Taxonomy (GTDB): domain Bacteria; phylum Bacteroidota; class Bacteroidia; order Bacteroidales; family Bacteroidaceae; genus Bacteroides. Next base: position 6,785 of record JAVBUC010000066.1, read on the forward strand.
AAGTTCATCGATACGTCATCGGTATCGAACATCACCAACGGTTTTTTGTCTTGTCCGTTGTATTCCTTCAGCATGGCCGAATAGACCCGTCCGCCTTTGTTGGACAAGGTTATCTCTACCAGGTTGTTCTGAATCTTGGTAAACTCTTCAGTGCCTTGCATGGCCTGGAAGAAAAGCGAGGTAGAATCGGTGCGCACTTCTTCTTTTTCGTTGGCAAGTGCGGCGGTTGCCTTGGCTTTCAATTCCTCTTCCTGTTGTTGTACCACGGCGATGGAGTCATAGTATTTCTTCTGAGCGGCCAGTTGGGCTTCGCTCGGACGACTGAAATAAGTGAATCCAATGAGTAATAAACCAATTAAAACAAGACCGGTAACGGTATTTTTATCCATGATTATTTTTTATGTTGTTATTCTTATTTACTGATAGCAGCTTTGATGAACGATACGAACAACGGATGCGGCTTCAGGATGGTACTGCTGTACTCGGGGTGGAACTGGGCACCGATGTACCATTTCAGGGCCGGTATCTCGACAATTTCCACCAGATCCGATTCGGGGTTGGTACCTACACACTTCATCCCGGCGTTCTCGAACTGTTCGCGGTAGTCATTATTGAACTCGTAACGATGGCGGTGACGTTCCTGGATGTGTTCCTGTTGGTAAGCCTCGTAAGCTTTCGAACCTTTCTTCAACACACACTCGAAAGCTCCCAGACGCATGGTACCACCCATGTTGGTGATGGCTTTCTGCTCTTCCATCAGGTCGATGATGTTGTGCGTAGTCTTTTCGTCGATCTCCACCGAGTTGGCATCGGCATATCCCAGAACGTTGCGGGCGAACTCGATAGACATGCACTGCATACCCAGACAGATGCCGAAGGTCGGTATATTATGTTCGCGGGTGTACTTGGCAGCGGTGAATTTACCTTCGATGCCTCTGGAACCGAATCCCGGACAAATTACTACGCCGTTTACATGGCCCAGCAGCTCTTCTACATTGTCCGGTGTCAGGCGTTCCGATGATACATATTCGATTTTCAGCTTGCGGTCGTTATAGGTCGCTGCCTGTGACAAAGCTTCGAGGATAGACTTGTAAGCATCCTGCAATTCAACATATTTGCCAACCAGAGCAACCTTTACTTCTTTCTTTGCATTGGTTCGGCGATTGAGGAAATCTTTCCACGATCCCAGGTCGGGGCTTTCACCCACGGGCAGCCCCATCTTCTGCAAGATGGTTTCGTCCAATCCCTGCTCCTGCATGAGCAAAGGTACCTCATAAATAGTCTGAGCGTCAATGGACTGAACCACGGCATTCTCGGCCACGTTGCAGAACAAGGCTACCTTCTTGCGCAGGTTCAGACTCAGGTCGTGCTCTGTACGGAGCACCAGGATATCGGGCTGCACTCCCATCGACTGAAGTTCTTTCACCGAGTGTTGAGTCGGCTTGGTTTTCAGTTCGCCGGCAGCTGCCAGGTAAGGAACATAAGTCAGGTGTACGCACAGAGCATTACTACCCAGTTCCCATTTCAACTGACGGATGCTCTCTATATAAGGAAGTGATTCGATGTCGCCTACCGTACCGCCGATCTCCGTGATAACGAAATCGAACTTGTACTTGCTGCCCATCATCTTCACGTTCCGCTTAATCTCGTCTGTGATATGGGGAATCACCTGGATGGTCTTTCCCAAATAGTCGCCCCGACGTTCTTTGTCGATAACGCTTTTGTAGATACGTCCGGTGGTAATGTTATTGGCTTTGGTAGTTTGGATGCCCAGGAAACGTTCGTAGTGCCCCAGGTCGAGGTCGGCCTCGTGACCGTCCACAGTGACATAGCATTCACCATGTTCGTAAGGGTTCAACGTACCCGGGTCGATGTTGATATACGGGTCGAATTTCTGAATGGTTACATTATAACCTCTTGCTTGCAGCAACTTACCGATGGACGAAGAGATGATGCCTTTACCCAATGAAGAGGCTACACCACCGGTGACGAAAATATACTTTGTTTCTCCC
>JAVBUC010000026.1:0-43575 GCA_031555765.1 Bacteroides sp.
TGGTCACCCTGGGCTGAAATATGCAGGGCTTCCAGCCCTTAGATTGCACTAAAATTGACAAAGAACCACTTCACGTTGTGCAGCTTCCTGCTGTTGCCCCAATTGCCTCCTGATGTTGGCTTGTTTCACTCCCGGAAACTCTCTGTTTCACGGTTTGAAACAGCCCTGCACACGGTTGCTGCAGGGGCTGCACACGGTTGCTGCAGGGGTTGCACACGGTTGCTGCAGGGGCTGCACACGGTTGCTACAGGACGGTACGAAGAGTTTTTACGTGAAGGCTGTGGAATAGCAGTGAACCCCTCCCCCTCCATACTGTAACGCCGATGAATAGGGCGTTACAGAGGTGGTGGAAGAGGTGAAGGGGCAAAAAAGATTTCTATGTATAGTTTTAAACTCTGTTTTTAAACTCGTTGGGCGGTAGGCCGGTAATCTGTTTAAAGGCCCGGTGGAAAGTGGCGCATTTGACCCATTGTCTGTGCTATACAAACCGAATCGCGCCAGTCCATGTCTCCGGGATGGCTTTGCCTTGTGCTTGCCATCCGGCGGAGATGAAAAGATACTTTACCAGTACCAGCAGATACCGAAGGAGAAAGGATACAGATCCGGTCCTTTCCCGTTCTGGAACAGGCTGGCGGTGGAGTAGCGGGCGTATGCGCCGATATTGGCGTAGCCGGCTTGAGCCAGGATGTTGATGCCTATGGGGTGCACATTGAGATCCTTGTCCAGCGTACGGCTATCGCCGTCGACTTTGACTTTCGACTTGATGCTGTACCGCCATTCTACTTCGGCACCCGCCGAGAGGAAGATGGGACCGTGGCCGTTCAGGCGTTTCTGCCATTCCAGGGCCAGCGGCAGGCGGAAGAAGTTGTAACGCAGGCGACTCTGGTCGTACACTACACCATCCGGGGCAGGGTAGTTGCCCGCTATGCCGTCTATCTCCTGGAAAGCCGTGTTGCTATCCAGTCGGAAAGAAGTATATCCCCAGCCCAGTCCGGCGGTGATGGCCCAATGGCGGTCGCGCGTCAGCGGGAGGGCACCTTCGAAGAGGTTCAGGCCGATCTCCCATGATTTGGAGAGGCGCAAGTCCACGTCGTCCGGTTTGCCGAAGCTACCGTTATCGTACAGGCGGCTCTGACCGATGTACAGGCCGGCGGAATGCGGCTCGAAGTGGTACTTGTCTTTCTTCTTGACAAAGGGGAGGCTTACGATCATGCGGCGTTCCGTGCTCTGTCCGTCCAGGTAGACACCTTCGAAGATCTGGTCGTTCTCTATCGTATCTCCCTGGGCGACTTCTTCGTACACCTTCACTTTGATTTTGTTCTCACTGCGTTTCACAACAATCTTTTGTCCGTTCACGTAGACGGTACTTTCCTGGGTTTCTTCCTGTGCTGCCATTGCCAAGGGCAAGAACAGCAGGAGGGTAAAAATAAGTTTCTTCATCTGTGTATTGTTTTAATCGTTTTTCTTCATGAATAACATGGTCACCAGGTCGTCGGCATCCAGTTCGCCCTCGATGTAGATGAGGCTGGCACTCCCTTTCTTGCCCGTTTTGAACAAGATAAAGCGGTTCACGTCCTCCTTGAGTTGCGGCAACTGGTAGTAGCCCGACTGGATCTGGCCGTTCTGCACCACCTCCTTCACCTTCTTGGCTTTCTTCTTGTCGGCCTCCAGGCATTGCAGGATGCCGGGAAGTGCTTCTTCTACATCCTTGAATACAAGGCTTTTGTACAGGTCCATCTGGTACGTTTCCAACACCTCGTTGGACATCTCTACCATCGTTACCCCCTTCTGCTTGCCGTATTTCTGGAAGATGGAGGCAATCTGCAATCCCTGTTGAGCCCAGGCCCCGGAGGTGACCAGCGTCAGCAGAAAGAGTGTGGTTGCGATGCGAATGTTTCTCTTCATCATATACTTTTCTTTGTTTTGTTTTATTCGTCGAACAAGGCGGAAAATACCTCTTCATCACTGAGGCTGACACTCTGGAAAGCGGCCAACGCCTGCTTCCGGGCCAGCTCCGGGTCGGAATACTGTTTTCCGTCGATAATCACATAAACTTCGGGAGCGGAGGCGAGGTGACGGTGAATGCCCGCAATGCCCAGCAGCAGAAGCAGTCCGGCAGCCAGTCCGCTCAGGGTGTACAGCACCCGGCGGCGGAGGGTAGGGGCCTTCGGTTGCGGTGCAACACTCTCGTCCGCGTTCCGGTGCCGTTGGTTTTCACTTTCCAGGAATCCGAAAAGTGCGCGGTACTTCTGCAAGTGCTCCGGAACAATGCCCTCGGTGAAGAACCGGCGCAATTCCCGTTCTTCCTCGCAGGAGGTTTCCCCTTCGAAATACTTATTGAGCAGTTCTTCTATATTCATGATCCTATTCTCCTTTCCCGTTCTTGTATGATTTGCAAATACATATCTCTTACTTTTTTCCGCGCCCTTGACAGGTTGCTGCGTATGGCTTCGGCGTTGCAACCGGTGATCTCGGCTATCTCGCTCATCTCGTACTCCTGTACATCCTTCATCAGCAGGATGGTTCGTTGTTGCGGAGGGAGCGAGTCGATGAGGTTGCGCATCAGTTGGAATTCGTCTTTTTCTTCCAGCAGGTGTTCCGGGGTTTTGCTTTGCCCGAAGTCCCGGATCTGGTCGATGGGTACGGTGTCCGCTGGTTTCCTTCGCCACAGGTCCATGCACTGGTGATGCGTCATGGTCATGGCCAGTGCTTCGATGCTGCGGTATTCGTCCAGTCGATGGCGAATGTCCCATAGCTTCAGCATGACCTCCTGTACGGCATCTTCGGCGTCGGAAGTTTCGTCGGTCAGCTTTCGTGCATAGTTCAGTAACTTGGCGCGAAGCGGTACTACATCTGTTTTGAATCGTTCGAGTTCCATTTATATAGGAAAGACGCACGAGAAAGGAAAACGTGACATGGATGTGGAAAATATTTTTGTCGCAATCATTTATTAATAAGGTAGGATGGTTTAGGTATTCTTGTTCTTGATAAAATCAGTCGGTGTCATACCAAATTGCTTCATGAAGCAAGAAGTAAAATAAGATGTCGTTGAAAAACCTACCCGCTCGGCTACTTCACTGATACGATAGTGAGTGCTTGCCAATAACTCAGCTGCTTTTTTCAGTCGGCAAAGGCGTATGAAGTCATTGGCTGGCAAAGAAGTGATGGCTTTCACTTTTCGGTAGAGCGTGGAAGTACTCATATTCATGTGCTCTGCCAATGTCTCGACAGACAAATGAGAATCGGCCAGATTGTTCATTACATATTCATTCATCTTGCAGATAAACTCTTCGTCCATCGTATTGGAAGCCACACTGACCAGGTGCGCATGAGGTGACCGGATAAACGTAGACCTGATCAATTCCCTGTTTGCCAGCAAATTGAAAATCTGTGCCAACAGGTGCTCCGTGGAGAATGGCTTCTCTATATAAGCATCGGCTTTGGACTCGAGTACGTCAATATGCGCCTGTAAGGATACCTTAGCGGTTAATACCACGATGGGAATGTGGCAAAACTTAATGTTCTGCTTGATGGATTTACACAACTCCGTACCGTCCATGACAGGCATCATCAGGTCGCTAACCACCAAAGATATGTTGTGCGTTTCCAGAATTTCGAGTGCCTGTTTGCCGTTATTGGCGGCCAGAACGGTATACTGTGGCGACAGTTCTTCGAGTACAAATTGACGCAATTCTACTTCATCATCGACAATTAATATATTGTACATGTTTTTGGATGTGTCTTTGTTTCCTTCTTTTGTACCTGTATCTGCCTGGTTACTATTCAGTTTAGACAAATCCGATTCATACTGGACTGTCTGTTCCATAGGCAGATCGAGCACGAATGAGTTTAGATGCGCCGCCGTTTTATCTAAGTAGAAAGAACCATTGTGCATTTCCGCCAATGATTTTGCCAGTGGGAGCCCCAACCCGGAACCGTTGATCGGTGCTTTCGTTTTCTCTTCAAAGTGTTGGAAGAAAGGTTCAAAAATGGTCTGCGATACTTTCTCGGGGATTAATTCGCCGTCGTTATTGATCCGTATCCGCACCAGGGTATTCTCTTCTTTCTGTAGACATTCCAACGAAACATCGACTGTCCGGTCACAAAACTTTATGGCATTATTAAACATATTACTCAGTATCTTGGTAAGGGCTTCCTTGTCGGCCACTACCATGCATTGACCTTCAGGGAGTGATAAAGAGTAGTGAACATCCTTTGTTTTCGCTATCGGGGTGAACCGTGTATAGGTCTCTTCCAGAAGCTGCTTGACATCTATCCGGATGAAGTTCATCAGGAATGATGATGACTCAATCTTCCTGAAATCCAGGAGTTGGTTCACCAGATCGAGCAACCGCTGGGTATTCTTATTCATGATCGTGATATTCTCGTTCTCCACAAGTTCCTTGTTGCCCGATTTCTTGATCCGGTTCAGCGAGCCCATAATCAGTGTTAACGGCGTTCGTATCTCGTGCGTGATGTTCGTGAAGAAGCCTATTTTAGCCTGAAGAATCTCCTTGTGCTTCTCGCTCTGCATTTTTTCCAGTTGCCGGCCTGCTCTTCTTTTTACTCTTCTCCTGTAAGTTACCAAGATGTATACAACGGTTCCCAATACCGCGACTGTATATATAAAGTACGCCCATGATGTCTCCCAATAAGGAGGAGTCACTGTGACAATTAGTTTGGATACATCGCCTGCCCACTCTTCGGTGTCGCGGGAAGCCTGTACACGTAGGGTATATGTACCGGGAGGTAATTTGGTGTAATACAATTTTTTGGCTCCCTGGCGGGTAATCCAATCCTTGTCAACCCCGTCCAGTTTATACCTGTACCAGATATTTTGTGACATCGTATAGGTAGGGATGGCAAAGTCAATGCTAAACGTAGACTGGTCATAGCGCAGTTTGATGGCATCTGTAAATACGATGGAACGGTGCAAGGGAGAATCGGGTTGAGAGACTTCTATTTCTTTGCTGAAGAGTTGGAATCCTGTGAAATACACTTTCAGTATCTCGTCATACTTTACGAAATTTTCGGGAGAGAATACCACCATACCCTTCAAGGTACCAAAGTATATATTACCTGTCCGATCCTGGTATCCGGAATTGTAATTGAACTGATCGATAGGTAAACCGTTCAGTGTGGTAAACCGGTTCAGAGTCTTAAGATTCGGGTCATAACGTAACAGCCCTGACGAAGTGGTGATCCACAGCATTCCCATGCCATCTTCGATGATCTGGTAAATAATCTGCCCGGAATAGTCCAGTTTGGGAAGGGCTTGTACGAATGAACCGGAATTCCGGTCGAACAGGAATATACCATTGCCTTCTGTGCCAATCCACAACTGCTTCTTGGAATCTTCAAAGATAGTGGTAAAGTAATTGTTCTCAAAAGGAACTCTCTTGATATTCGGTGTCTTGTGTTCGTCATAATTTAATGTAAACACTCCTCTTCCCATGGTTACTATCCAGATGGTATGATTCATATCCTCATACATGGAGTGGACAAGCCCCCAATTCAATTCAGGCATGATTTCAAACCGTTTCTTCGTTTTATCGTAATGATAGAGTCCACCCATGGCACCCACCAGTATTTCGTTTTGCGATGTCTTTTTTAAACAGACAATACCGTTCACCAATAAGCCGGATGCTGGATTCTCACTGTTGAAATGGTTGACTATCCTCTGAGTTCTCAGGTCGAGCTGATAAATACCACTATCGAATGTGCCAATCCACAACAGATTATCATCGACCAACAGGCATTGGATATTTCTGCTTATCGGGCGTCCTTCCCAGGTCAGATCAGTGAGTGCCCGGAACGTTTTGCTCTGAGGATCAAAACGGCACAACCCTCCATCTTCGGTGCCCACCCAAAGGTTGCCTTCGGAATCGGGGTGGATTTGCCGGATCACATTCGCTTTGATGTTCCCCTTACTATCCTTCGGCAGGTATTTCTCAAACAGCGTGTTGTTCCTTGCCAGGTAGTTGATGCCGCCGAAGAAGGTTCCCACCCAAACTCCTTCTTCCCGGTCCTTCAGCAACATGTGTATGGCATTGTCCGACAACGAGTAGTCGTCGTTGTATGATTTCTGCAGGTTACCAATGAAGCCAACTCCCAATTTGAAGATATGTATGCCTGATTCCGTTCCGAACCAGAATTCTCCTTTTTCTTTTTGAATGGCAGTATGGATGTAGATAGGGTTGTTGTTGGCATCCTTCTCAAAGATAGTCTCCACGCTCCCGCTGTTGGGCGAGAACCGTTTGGCCCCGATTCGGTCGGTAGTTACCATCAAGTCTCCATTGCTACATTCCAGTATTCTATAAAGCATGATATGCCGTTTCTTTTCGTCCTCAGTCAGGATGGCATATTGGGTAAAGTGGTCATGTGCCGGGTCATATAAATAAATGTTGCCATCCAGTCCTAATATCCATACGCTTCCGGATTGTGTAACCAGCATACCGGTAGGCACAAAGAACTCGGATACCGGAAAGGCGCGGCACTTGCCACTCTTTATATCCAAGCAGTATATGCCATGCACATTGATTACCCAAAGATTGCCCTGCTTGTCGAATGCCAGGTTATCGACGGCATCTTTTATAACCACTTCCTGATTCGTAAAAGGTGTAAAAACGTCCTTTTCGGGATCATAACTGCACAACCCTAGGCTGGTACCTATCCAGAACGAACCATCGGGTCCTTCTGCTATAGATAAGACCGTATTGCTAATCAACGCACTGGTTTGTTCCGGGTCGGCCACATATACTTTAAAGTTAGTACCATCAAAACGATTCAGTCCGGCTTTCGTGCCAAACCACATAAATCCCCGCTTGTCCTGCAGCGCACAAAATACAGTTTGGTGGGAGAGTCCGCTTTCCTTGTCATAGCGTTTGAAGTAGTAGTTCTCGGCCTTCAGACCGGGAACTACTAAAAGGAATAAAGCCGACAAGGCTAGTGTTAATTTTCTCAGGTACATCATGATCTATGAATGAGGGTATGTACAGTTACAAAAGTATCGAATTGTCTCGAAATAGCCTACTTATCGCTTTAAAGGTTTTCCTCCTACACCGTAGGCCGATAGTTGTTTACGGAGTTCGGGCAAGGTCTTGTTAATCTTTAGAATATCTTTCTGCCCGAAAGCTTCTTCCAGATGAATGATAGGCTCAATGTTGGCAATGCTCGCCCAAGGCAACCATAAGGATACCGACCGGAAAGCCCAATCGGCTACATTGGTTGCTTCGGGCATGAAGGCCCGGTACTTGTATTCCATTCTTCCATCGAAATCCGTATTCAGCTTGGTGTCATTCTGCAAAACCTTAGCCATGTGCAGATAAGTCTTATTGCCCGTTTTCACATACAGCTTATACATTTCATAAAACATATAGGCAATGAAGTTGTCCGCTCCCGAATGGCCGGTTGATATGATGGAGAATCCTAAAATACCCCCTTGGGAGAATGGATTCTTCCGGACATCCTCTTCATCCCGGTTTGGGATAGCAAAGTCATAACAGTAAGTCCAGCTCATAGCGGAACATGCTGCGTGTTCGGCGGCTTGCAGGTACTTGGCTTCCCCGGTCAGTTCGTGGACGGCATTGAAACAATACAGGGCGAATATGGCTGCTTCTTTATCCACTGTGTTGGGGTTGTCGGGCGTTCCGCCTACATACTTTCCTAACTTCCGGTAAATCTCCTCGTAGGAAAAGTCGGCCGCTTGGATGGCAGCTTCCTTGTACTTCTCTTCACCGGTGTATTCATACATTTTTACTAAGAACCTGACGGCCACCGGAGTGTTTAGCTTGGAGTCTCCCCGGGTGTTCCTGTCGCCCCCTGTTTCTACCTCCCCATTGGTTTTGTAGGCCCGGTAGAAAGATCCGTCCGCATTCTGTTTATCCACCAGATGGGATGCTACACGTTTGAGTGCTTCTTCCCATTGCTTTTGAGGATTCCCGTAGGCGGCAGTTATGCGACAGGCATCGAGCAGACCTTCCATACCGTCGACAAAGCAACGCAGGAAGCTGGGATAGTCTCTTCTTCTGCCTGCCGTCTCATCATTGGCCGGGTCCCACCAGACGGTTGGGAAATACGTATCCATAATCGATCCGGATACCCAAAAGTCGACCATTGTTTTGCCTTTGCGCACTGTCTCCTTGTCTTTCTGATCAAAGCCATAGCGCATCATGTGATAGCCTACTGCTATTTGTTGGCCGACAAAGCCCATCTGAAAGGAAACACCTTCTTTGTTGCCACCGTCCGGCAGATCGAGCGACCAGGGTAGTCCGGCAGCTTTGATGGAGCCGGTTCCGTATTCGCGGTATTCGGCCTTGAACAGATCTATGTTTTGATGGTAGATATCAGTCATGTTCACAGGCAGCACTTCAGGGCTTTCCGTTTGGAAAGCCGTGGTGAAAGAACTCATCATCGCCTCCTGGTAACTGTTCTTTTTGTCGGGAATCAAGGCGATGGCATAGCTGTGACGGTTTCCCTCCTTTACCGAGTGATACCGGTTAGACCATACGGGTGATCCGTCTGCCTTTCGTACTCCCGGCTCATACGTCCGGGGACCTTCCGCACATGGATAACAGAAATCTACCGAGAGTTCCGGCTGTAGGGTATAGCCAATGGAGCCGTATTGCAAGTCATCGTTTACTTCACCCGGGGCACCTCCACCCGGATTGTCTTTGACATCGACTACCGGGTTATAGTGAAGTAAGGTCAATGCGGTTCCGGTACTTTTTTCGCGCAGCATAGCCAATGGTAAGCCGGAACGGGTCTCTTTGACGTACATCCGGGGTACATCGAGATCGGCAGCCACAGCAGTTTCCCAGACCTCGGAGGTGTTTCTGTACAGCACTGAAGGTATAAAGTATTCGTAATCGGTATAGATGGATGAAGATTGTACGGGCATAAATGACACTGTGCTGGCAAAACCGCTATCTCCTGCACCCGGCCGGCTGACTACAACCTCCCGGTAAACCGCCAACACTCCATTGCTTAACAACGTGTATTTATCTTCCACAGTAAAGAGGGAACCGTTCTCCGTTTGTACCTTAGCCACGGCACAGAAACCATACTTCTCCTTGCGGATTGATTGGTAAGCCTGGGCATAATTTTTCTCTGCATACGTACCGCCGGGTAGTGCCTCTTCGCCCCGAACCGTGATTTGCGCAGGCGAAGGCTGGCAGAAGAGATCGTCCTTTCCATCTCTGATCAATACCTGAAAACCATCACTTCCCTTCTTCAGGACGAGCGTGTAGTTGTTGCTTTTCAGACACTTCTGGGTGGCCGATTCGGTCACAGCCTTTTCCGGTATCGCTTTTAAGTTTACCTGACCCATTAGTGAACCGATAGGATAAGATAAACCGATAAAGACTATCATCCATATTCTATGGATTCTTTTTCCTGAATCTACTCTCATATCATTTTCTTATTTAGTTATAATAAAGGAGCAAAGCATTCTGCCTCGTAGAGTTACACAAGCTTGGTCGGCGAGTAAAATTACTTTGCTCTATTTCTTAATCCCATGATGCTTCGCATATTCTTTATCCATCCGTTGCAACTCGGATAGCGGGCGACTGGCAATACTCATCACATCCATGCTGTTATAGGCATCTTTCATTTTGAATAAGGGATCCAAGGCCGATGCGGTGACCCAAGGCAACCATAACCTGACTCCATAGCCTCTGGGAGTAACTATCCGGATGGCTTCGGTTTGCAATCCTTTGAACGCGTAGCCCAGGCTGCCATCGTAATTCATGGTTTGCTTGGTGTTCTTCTCCAATAGTTCAGCTATACGGAGGAGGTAGGTGTCACCGGTAAGGATATACAGCCTCAAGAACTCGAAGGAGTTGTAAGAGAAGCCGCAGTCTGCGCCGGAATGTCCCGTGGCAATAATGGTAAGACCGACCGAACTCTTATCAGCAGGCCACTCAAAAGGCTTATCACCTGTTTCTGTAGGAATGTTCCACGCATACATGTAGGTGACAGTATAGTAAGCTGCCTGCCGGGCACCGTGGAGCCATTTGCCTTCCCCGGTAAGATCGTATAGGCAAAGAAAAGCCTCTATCATTTTCTGTCCGGACTCCCGATCCTTCACGTACGGATTGTCGATGACACTACCCACATATTTGTAGGGCTCATGGAGCTGCTGGTAACAGAACTCACCGGCTTTCAGGGCAGCCGACCGGTATCGTTCGTCGCCTGTACCGTCATACAGGTAGCACAGGAACCGGATGAGGTTCGAAGTGAGGAACTTACCACTGTCTACCGACTGCCCGGCATTGTTGTATGCCTTGTCCCAGCTGCCGTCCGGATGTTGTTTATCGAGTAGCCATTCAGCTGCCCGGATGCAATAGTCGAGCCATTGTTGCTTGATGCCGGGAGTATGTTCCTCCGCACAGCCCCATGCCCAGATCATGGCTTCCAGACCGCCTTGCATGTTGCGCAAGTCATTGTAATTGCGGAACAGGTTCCAGGGAGAAACGTCCCACCATACCCGGGGTATTCCGTCGGCACTCAGACTGTTCTTGGCCCAGAAATCTATAATTTGCTCTCCTTTTCTTTTATAGGTATCGTTGCCTGTTTCTATCCCTTGGCGGTACAGGTAGTAAGCGCAGGAAATCTGCATGCCTACAAACCCCATGGCATAGGAAGTCTCGTACACATCGCCTCCCGGCAGGTGGACTGAAAAGGGGAAACCGGGTGCTCCGCCTCTGTCTGTCCAATAATGATCCAGAACTTCGAGCCCCTGGCTCAACACCTGTTCGCTCACCACATCCAGCGGTTGGGGATTGAACAGGTCGAAAGCATGCTTCCAGTGGCTTTCCAATGCTTGCGGGAAATCGGCACTTTCACTGAAATGTATCTGCAATGTATAAGCATGTTCCACTTCCTGCTTCACAGGATGGCTTCTCCGTGCCCAGCGTTTTTCCCGGTAGCTGGTTCCGTCGGCATACGTCCGTTCGCCTTCCGATCCGGGATAGCAATAGGCCAACGAAGCTTTTTTATCGCCCAGGAAGTATCCCAACGACGCAAATTTCATCTGGTCGTTTACCAGATGTCCTGCCCCGAAGTCGCCCTTAAAGGTGGCTGGATTCAGGTTGTGGTCTATCAGAGATACGGTACATCCGGAGTCCTTTTCGCGCATCATGGCCAATGGTAAGCCCATTCGTTCTTCACGTGCCAGTATCCAGTCGTGCCCGAAGTCCGCCCCGATCGAAGTATCGCTCAGGTTGGACTGATCTACATACACCAGAGAAGGTATGAAGTATTCGCAGTTGGTTACTGCTTTCGGCTGTTCATTTTGTAAAATGACGTACGAATTAAAGGCATGATCCTTACCGGATTCCTTGAGTACGTTTATCTTCCGCGATAGTTGCAGGGAATGTTTGGCATTGTCCATGCTATAGGTGTCCTGTATGGCAAATTCAGATCCTTCGTCCGTCTTGACTCGGGCTTTGCAAACCAATCGGTCACCTTGCTTTTCCACTTCCTGATAAGGCACTTCGTACCATTTCGACGACTGCACTCCTACAGGGAATACCTGCAAGGATACGGCAGCCGAGTTTTGGGCTATATATTTATTCCCATAAGCCGATATGGTGACTTTATACCCCACCTGATCCACCCGATGCAGCACAAGCTCCGGATCACCGGAGCCTATGCTGAAATCTTCACCTGTAGGTGTCACTGGTGGCGTCACTTCATTCTTGCCTTTGTCCGTGCAGGCTTGCAACAGACAAAGCAAGAAGAGAAGTACCCAATAAAACAACCTTTTACCCATTAAATTGCATATATGATAAACGACGTAAATGAAAGAGCATTGGTTTCTCCGGCCGGGAAGTTGACCACATAGCCCATACTCACCTCAGTGTCCTGATCCAGGGTAAGGGTCAGCGGCATGGACACCCGGCTGGCCGGATCTCCGCAATCGCCTTGTACCAGGATATTGGGGCTCTTCCATTCGATTCCCTTTCCTTTGGCAACGGCAAAGAAAGCACGGTCTTTGCCACCGTTATTCTCCACATCCCACCAGTTCCATCCGCGACGGGCGATAAATACATACTTGCCGGCAGGGAGCGTGAAGGTCTGGTAGATGGATCCATTCAGCAGATTAGGTCCACCCCAGTTCTCGGCACACATAAACAAGCGGTCGCCCCAGCCATCGTACATGGTAAACTGTACATCGTCATTGGAGGGTATCCAGTCCGAAAGAATTCCCCGGCGTTTGTCCGTAGGTATGGGGAAGTACGACAAGACATTGAAGGGCTGCTTGTAGTTTTTCAGATACTGGTCGGTTACATCATTGAATTCTTCAGGGATATCTGCTATCTGATGTATGTCAGAGAAGAGGTAGTAATCCGGAATGTTTTCCAGTTCTATCGCTACCCGGTAGAAAGCATAGTCGCGGAAGTTCTCCTTGTAGCCACTGCGGTACTTGATGGCATCGACAGAGACGGATATCTCTCCGTCACCATTCAGGTTGACAGTCGCTTCGCCCACTACCGGACTCTTGCTGTTCACAAAGTTATTGATGCCTAAGTAAATGCGCGCCTTGACAATACGCGGAGCCGGTACACTGGTGCCCGATACTTTCTTTACTTTGAATCGGGCTATGATGTCAATACCCTCGAGACTGGCTTCTACATCGCTTATCTCGTAATACGGAGTAACGTGGAAGTCCTGCTTTACGTTCTTGTTCAGTTGATAGGGTATGGAGTCATATCCCACCGCTTTAGCAGGAAATTCACTGATCTCGAACGGGTACTTCACATTGCGTAAAGTCAGCTTGTATGCTCCCTGATGCAATAACTGCTGGTAAGAACCATCTGCCTTGGTATGCATGCCGGTACCCCAATCGATCTTCCCGAAACCTTCCTGGAAAAACAGGAAGAGGTTGCGCCCATCGTTGCCGTCATAGATGAACGGCTTGTCATTGTAGAGCAACTGACCGGAGTAAGTCACATCGGGTCCATCATAGTTGTCATATTCGCAGGCGGTAAGAGCCACCAGGCCGAATAGTAATACGAGTATCTTTTTCATAATGATTGAGCTTATTTGTTTTAGTGTTTCGGATTCTTCTCGATATAGGGATTGCCTTCTGTCATCGGATAACCGGCATAGTACATGTCCTGACCGAACCGGATGGGAAGTCCTTTCTGGTTATCATTGCCCCGGTGTTCGATGGACACCCTGCGATAGAGCCATTTCCCATCTTCCGGTTGCCCGGGCGCGTAAACCTTGTAAGGCCAAAGCCCCGTCATGCAGGCGGAAGCTGTATTCCAATCGCCCGTCCATATCTGATCGGCTATGCGCCACCGTTTGAGGTCGTAGAAGCGATGATCTTCGAACGCCAGTTCCACTTTCCGTTCGTTTTGTAAGCGTTCCAATGTCAGACCATCTGCCTCGATGCGGAATGCTGCACCTCCGGCACGTTCCCTGAGCTCATTCAGGTAGTCGACAGCCAATTGCCGGGTACTGCTTCCTTTATAATTGGCCACTCCCAACTGATCCAGGTAGTATGCTGCTTCTGCTGCATTCAGCAAAGCCTCACCATACCGGAAGATGATGTAGGGAACCGTACTTTTGCCGGATGCCTCCGAGCCGGATGCCGGATCTACATACTTGCGCAGCAGGAATCCGGAGTGAGAAGTATAGTAACTGTTCCGGATAGGACCGTCCAGGCTGGTCAGCTGTTGTCCTTCGTAGAAGTTCTTGGCTGGATCGTTCACGTTCTCTATCAGGTCGAGCATCTTCAGGTTGTAGCCTGCAGGTGTTTTGACAGCCAGGCCGGCCTGTAAGTGCATCTCTTTTCCACGGAAATCGGCACCGGGTAGGATAACCGTTCCCCAAAGGCGCGGATCACATCCGTCAAAAATATCCATGGGCGAGTCATACAGGACATAATTCAGTGTAGTCGACTCAGCTCCCATGGTTTCTATCACCTCATTTTCTACATAAGCTTTCACTCCGGCAGTACCGGTGGCTATTCGTTCGAAACTCTCTACCAGATTCAGGGTAGGGTTGGTGTGCGAACTGAAATTGGCTGTTGCCCGCATGGAGCGGGGAATGTTCCATTGGGTGAATCCATTCGGGAAATCGGTACTTCCGTCAAAGTCGCGTATAAAGATGAGTTCGGGATTATTGGTCTTGGTGACAAATACATTGCTGAAGTTCTCGCCCAGGCTTCCACCGGTACCCTTTAATAAGGAATAGCGTCCGATGCTTTTCAGTTCCTGATAGGCATCGATGCACGCTTGCAGGTATTCGGAGGCTTTGTTCTTAGGGATTCCTACTGCTCCGCTTGTGAGGTTCAACCCCATGATCTGACTCCTGTCATAATTATAGGCCAACGTACCGGCATACAGCATGGCTCTCGACTTCAAGGCCAGTGCAGTAGCCTTGGTTGCTCGGGTGAGCAGCGTGGCTCCTTGCGGTGCAATGTCGAGGTCGTTCTTCACTGCATCCATTTCCGATGCAATAAATTCATATACGGCTGCTTCGGTATCCCTGGGCTTAGCATAGTCTATCGGGGTGGTGCTGTATTCGTACACCTCGTTTACCAGCGGCACACCGCCCAGGTTCTTCACCATATTGAAATAGGTAAAGGCACGGAGGAATCGTGCTTCGCCTAAGAAATAGGCACGCTGACTGTCGGACAGGTTGGGAGCCTTGTCAGTGAGGTTCTTGATGTGCATATTTACATCCCGTATCATATTATAGTCATAATAGTTACGGTAATTGCGATCTACATTGCTGGCAAACTGCCAGTAATAACTGTTGCTGATGGCTTCGTCCCACCGGCAGAGGTCGTACGATTCGCCATCGGCCGGGAAGTTCTGGTCGAGTCGTAGTCGACTGTACAAATTGGACGCAATGCTGCTGATACTCGCCACAGAAGAGTATGCCTGATCTTCGGACAATTCTCTCGGGTCGCTTTGGCTGAGCCAATCGTCGCAAGCTGTGAGCAACAAAGCCATACAAGTTATGAGTAATACTTTTGATTTCATAAGCGTGTCTTTCATTTAAAATTTAACATTGATGCCTAACGTTATCACCTTGTGCTGCGGATAATCCTGTCCGTTCACCGTAGAGATTTCGGGATCAAAGCCATAATCATCCAAAGAACTCCAGCAGAAAAGGTTCGTACCCTGGAAGTAGACCCGGCACTGTTCCATGCCCGTTTTCTTTACCCAGGTCCGGGGAAGTGAATAACCCACTACGAGGTTCCGTAAGCGCATATAGTTGACTTCCCGCGTGTAGAATGTATTCCACCAGCGTCCGGAATGACTTTCCTGGCCGCGTAGGGCAGGGAACTTACCGGCTATCCAGGGCGATTTCGGATCGAAGATGTCTTCGTGCCGCCACACATCAATGTTATTGTAATGATAACCGTTCACACCACGGGTTACACCCCATTTCAATTCCCAGTCGGCCACGAAGGTGTTTTTAAATCCGCCGGCAAAGTCGGCAGCAACATCTATACCTTTCCATTCGAATCCAAGATTGATACCCATAGAGGTAAGCGGGTTCTTGTTCGAAGTGGAGGAGTCCCAGGGCCAGTCGGCCGATGCGTAAGCATGCGGACGTTCGTCGAATGAATTGATGATACCATCTCCGTTCACATCCTTCAAAATCACATCACCCGGACGTAGCGTTGCATTATTCTGTCCATCCTGATCTACCGGATAGTTGTTGATTTCCTCTTGTGTCTGGAACCGTCCGATAACTTCCCACATCCATACACCGCCGAAGCCACCTTGCCCAGTCTCCTGTGTCACGTTCGACCAACGATCGGACTGTGCCCAGCGGTACTTGTCCCATGAGTTGGCAAATATCTCCCCACTGCGTTTACCGGTTTTCTGCCGGGCAAAGGTTACGTTTACACCTACACTGTACTTTACATCACCTACTTTGTCCGTCCATTTCACGAATCCGTCCACACCTAAGGTCATGTCAGAGTTCATGTTTTCCGGGAGCGTACTCAGTCCGGTTTCCAGTGGGAACTGTATGTTGCTCGGCGTACCGGGAATGCCGCTTCGTTCGCGTTTGAAGAAGTCGATCTCTCCGGTCAGGCGATTGTCTAAGAAAGCCATATCCAATCCGATGTTCATCAGCTTGACTTTCATCCACGAAATGGTGGTGATGGGAATACCTTTAGGAGCCGATCCGATAACTTTCTTACTGGTGGCGGAACTAAATGGATCGTCCGTGAACAGCGATTGTCCTTTGTAGTAAGAGTAGCCCGACAGGAAGGCGTAATCAGGATACAAACCGCCCAGATTATCATCTCCCATCATACCGTAGGAGGCTCTCAACTTCAGGTTGGTGAACCATTTGCTGGCAGACCAGTTTTTAAAGAAGTTTTCTTCGGAGATTCTCCAGGCTATACTGGCTGATGGGAAGAAACCCCATTGCTTGCCTACCGGGAATTTCCAGGAACCATCGTAACGGGCAGAGAAATCGATAATATAACGGCTCTCGTAATCATATCCGGCGCGGAACACCCCACTGGCGGTGGTGGTAGTCGACTTGTTTTCGCTGACCAGATTATCTTCATTGGTTGCGATAAGGTCGATATATTCATTTTCCACCGGATGCTGTTGAAGGTTCAGGTTGTGGTTGTTCCGTTTCAGGAATTCGAAACCAGCCACTCCGGTGAAGTGATGCTTACCAAAGGTGTTGTCGTAACTGAGCAGGAACTGTCCGGACAAGTCCTTGATAGTAGTAGAAAACCGTTCCATCCAGGTTTCCCCGGCTGCCGATTTGTCGTAGGTCACTAAGTAAGTATCTGAATTCCGGTCGTATGTATACTCTTTCCAACCCTTTTCCAGATTATTCACTTTGTTATCGGCGAACCAGTAAGAAAAGAGTGCTTTACCGGTAAGGCCTTTCAGGGGTGTTTTCCACTCTACATCCCAATTGGCCTGAATAACCGTCCAGTTATTCTCCATAGTACCTGCATTTCCTCTGGTTAAGCCTGCCAGGTTCAGGCCGGCAGCACCGGGAACACTGTTCAGGTAGTTCGGATTGTCGTTAGCATACGGACGGTAGATAGGAGGTAGGTTGAATACCGCCTGGCGGGCATTAGCATAGTCATCAGTACCCGGTAAGGCCGGATTGGTACGATTTTCCAATCGTCCGTTCAGACGGAATCCCACCCGTACCTTATCCGAGACATCCATACTGAAATTGGATTGGATATTCGTACGTTGGAAGTTGTAATCCTGGAAAACAGCGTCCTGGTCGATGTTACTGACGGATAGATAATAAGTGGTTTTATCGCCACCTCCGCTCAGGTTTACGTGCACATAGGACTGGGGAGCACTCTTGTTGACGTACTTGTCCACCCAGTCGAATCCCCGGTAATCTTCTCCGCTTTCCGGATTGTAGTATCCTGTGCGCCACTTCTCCAGTTCGGCATTCGCTACATCCGGCGATACCGACAAGGTTCCGAGATTGGCTTCTTTCATGTAGTTGGCATATACCCATTCATACGCACTCAGCATGCGAGGGTAGGAGGTCCACTGCTGCCAACTGTAGTTCATATCCACAGTCACAGATGCCTTTTGATTTTTAGCACCGCCTTTGGTGGTAACCAGGACTACCCCGTTGGCAGCCTTTACGCCGTAAATCGCTGCTGCACCGTCCTTCAGTACAGAGATGTTCTCGATGTCGTTCACGTCCAGGTTATTGAACTGTCCTTCGTCTTTAATAATTCCATCAATGACGTACAATGGCGTCCCCATGTTACGGATTTGTATGGAAGTGCCACTTCCCGGTTGTCCGGACTTTTGGCGGGTAGTGACACCGGCAATCTTACCGACCAGTGCACCCGACACTGTAGACGAAGTGGTGCGGGCAATATCTCCGGCTCCGATGGTGGTTACGGCTGCGGCGATGCTTCCTTTACGCTTGGTACCATAACCCACTACCACTACCTCGTCGAGTATTTCCGAAGCTTCCTCCATCTTTATATGAAAGGAGTTTCTATCGCCTACCTTTATATAAATGGACTTGTATCCCGTATAACTGAATTCCAGTTGATCCGATTCGCGCACGTTCAACTGGAACATACCCTCCAGATCGGTAATTGTACCGATACTGGTACCCACTACACGTACATTTACGCCAGGAAGTGACTCATTGGAAGTATCTGTTACCTTCCCTTTGATAGTCCTTTGCTGTTGAATGGCCTCAACTGGCATTCCGGCTGCATGAATCTGACCGGCAGAAATCAGGCAGAGCAGCAAACATAATACAATAGAATAGAACAGGCTGTGCCTGTTTCTGATAGAGATGTTCATCATTGAATTAGTTTTATAAAATTAGAAACATGATTGATAATTTATCGCGGCTAACAACGAAACAAATATAGGAGAAACGGTAATAAACGCGCAGAAGATATCTGTCATTAACTATCAAAAATCGGTCAGAGCTTCCCGGTGAACGAAATGAGGCAGACTTTGAACGATATACAATCTATATTATGTATATCTTTGTGAAGGTTAACAACGCAAAAGAACAATTCATTTATTATTTACTAACGGAAATACCATGAGAAAATATTACTTGCTGATATGCATGTTGTCACTCATCGGAAGAGTGTCGGCACAAGAGCATGCAACGATTAAAATCGATACTGACCGTGTTATAGGCCAGATTCATCCTCACTTGTACGGAAACTTTTCAGAGCATCTGGGACGGGGAATTTACGGAGGAATCTATGACCCTCCATCCAGCCAGGCCGACGAAGATGGCTTCCGAAAGGATGTCATCGAGCAGACAAAGAACCTGAAGGTATCTATCCTGCGATGGCCGGGTGGTAATTTCGTGTCCGGTTATCATTGGGAAGACGGTATTGGTGATCGTTCTAAACGACCTACCCGCATCGATTTGGCTTGGGGTGGGAAGGAGAGCAATATGATAGGTACGGACGAGTTTGTGCAATTTGCCCGGAAAGCCCAAACGGAACCTTACTTTTGCGTGAACCTGGGTACCGGCTCGCTGGATGAGGCGCGCAACTGGGTAGAATACTGCAACGTTGATAAAGGAACGTATTATTCAGACCTCCGACGAAAGAATGGATACGAACAACCGCATAAAATTGTTTATTGGGGATTGGGGAATGAAGTGGATGGCCCCTGGCAAATGGGACACAAATCTCCCGAAGAATACTCCAAGGTAGCCATAGAAACTGCCAAGCTGATGAAGTGGATAGACAAAGATATCAAACTCATCGCCAGCGGATCGAGCAATTATGATGCCGATTGGAATAAATGGAACCGGACGGTATTGGATGAGATGTATAATTACATCGACTATATCTCCCTCCATCACTATTCGCACAACCGGGGCGATTATTATACGTATCTGACTAACACCATCGAGGTGGAAGACTATATCCGTATCGTGGAGCAGCAAATCAAAGAAGCTAGGATGAAGAACCGTTCGAAGAAGGACGTCTTCATCGCATTCGACGAGTGGAATGCCTGGACACGGACGTTCGGCGGAACGGACAACACGCTCTCGGAAATCTATGACCTGCAGGATGCATTGGTTGTGGCTCAATACCTGAATATATTTATGCGTACCTGCGACATTGTGAAAATGGCTAATATGGCACAGTTGGTCAATGTTATCGCCCCGATGCGTATCGACAAGGATAAACTGTGGAAGCAGACTACATACTATCCTTTGTATCTCTTTGCCAACAATTGCAGGGGAACCGCGCTGGATGTATATTGTCAAAGTCCGGTTTACTCGACAGAGAAATACAAAGAGGTTCCTTATCTGGATGTCTCGGCAACTTACGAAAATGAACGTGGAGAACTGGTAATCAATGTGGTGAACCGCCATAAAGAGAAAGCCGTTACTGCTGATATTTATTCGCAAAACGGTCCGTTCCCCAAAAATGCGCTGGTTCATGTGGTGACCGGGAAAAATATCGCTCTGGCAAATTCGGTAAACGAACAGAACGTAGAAACCCGCTCCATAGAAATTAAAACTTCAGGGCAGAAAATTACTCATTCATTTGCTCCGTGTTCCTTTACGCAAATCATTGTTCACTGACCCCCGAACAGGTAACTGATAAGAATACTCCGATTCAGTCCCAGATTATTCTGGTGAAAGTAAGGCAAGTATTGGTCCGACACTAAAAAACCACCCTATAGTGTGACACTTTATGAAATGGATTTCATTATTAAAAAATAAGATAGAATGAAGATTAGGAGACTTATGCAAGGTACAGGTTTGCTGATGGCAAGCATACCTTTAGCCACTTATGCCACTGAAAAGCCTAATATTATAGTAATCCTGGTGGATGACATGGGATACTCTGATTTAGGATGTTACGGAGGGGAAATAGAAACTCCCCATGTGGACAAGTTGGCCGAGAACGGGCTGCGTTACCGACAATTCTACAATACGGCGCGTAGTTGTCCCTCCCGGGCCATGCTAATGACAGGGTTATATCCGCATCAGGCAGGTATGGGATGGATGGCTGCTGCCGATTTGGGAACTCCTGCTTATCAGGGAAAACTGAACGACACAAGTCTTACCATAGCTGAGGTGTTACAAACAAATGGTTATGATACTTATATGGTGGGTAAATGGCACCTCGCCAGCGATATGGAGAACGATGGGGGAGTGATAGACAATTGGCCCAACCAGCGGGGATTCGATCACTTTTATGGGATAGTCGGCGGAGCCTCCAATTATTTCAATACGGTAGTCAATGTGGATAATCAGCGGGTAAAAACACCCGCTGATCCCTCTTATTATCTGACGGACGACTTTAGCCAGAAAGCTATTGATTTTGTAAGCAATCACAATTACGATGCCCATCCATTGTTCTTGTACTTGGCATATACGGCCCCACACTGGCCTTTGCATGCCTTCGATAAGGATATAGCAAAGTATGTAGAACGTTATAAAAAAGGTTGGGACCAATTAAGGGAAGAACGGTTCGAACGCCAGAAGAAGATGGGCTTATTCAAAGAGAATGTCCGGCTTTCTCCCCGCGATGAATCGGTGAAAGCCTGGGACAGCCTCACTCCACAGGAACAGGAAGAGTATGTGATGCGCATGGCCATATACGCTGCACAGGTGGAAGCCTTTGATAGGGGTATCGGACAACTGGTGCAAAAACTCGAGGAGCAAAACCAACTGGACAATACGGCTATCTTCTTTATGAGCGACAATGGTGCTTGTGCCGAATTTATCAGTGGTGGCTCAAGAAGAGCCGTAGATGGCAAGGAAGATACCTTTGAAAGTTATCGCATTGCCTGGGCTAATCTGAGTAGTACACCTTATCGCGAATACAAGCATTATACGAATGAGGGGGGCATTGCCTCGCCTTTGGTGGTGCATTATCCGAAAGGCATTAAGAAGAATATGTGCAATACGTTCATCAATGAATATGGACATTTTACAGATATCATGCCTACCTGTTTGGACTTGAGCGAAGGTTCTTATCCGGTAACGTATAAGAGTCAGGAAATAACTCCCATGCAGGGGGTGAGCCTGACGCCCAATTTCTCGGGAAAAAAGACAAACCGGAAGCAGACTTATTGGGAGCACGAAGCTAATATCGCCATGCGCGACGGTAAATGGAAAATAGTAAGCAAAACTCCTGAGGGAGGTGAGTTTGACGAATCACAAATCAAGTTGTACGACATGGATAGTGACCCGACGGAAATGAACGACCTTTCCACCAAATATCCGGCAAGACGATCAGCAATGTATAACGGCTGGAAAAACTGGGCAAATGCCATCGGGGTCTTTCCTATGGATACGCGCGAGTATGACCTGCGTCACCGAACTTCCAGACGCGACCTGATCAATGGCGAATTCGATAATAACTTTGGCTTTTGGGAGATTGTCAACAGCTCAGAATTGCAAGGAACGTTTACTATCGATACTGAAAACACAATTTCAGGAAAGAAGACAGCCCGGATCGATATCGCCAAAAAGGATAAAGAGGCTAAAACAGCACAGTTGAAATGGCCCTTCAAAACTGAATATGCCAACAGTATGGCTGCTGTCTCCTTCAAAGCCTGTTCCACCAAGAAGAACTCCTCGCTTATTGTTCAGATTGAAGAAGCCGGACAGAATAACGCAATCCTGAAAAGAACTATTTCACTCACACCGGATGTAAGTATATTCGACTTGGGGGAAGTGAATTTGCCTAAAAACAAGTTCTATCAATTGGTTTTCTATGTCGGCGACTCGGATCAAACCACCTGGATTGATGATGTGAAGCTGACCGTGACGGAAATTAAAGCTCATTAAACATCTATGTGCCTTCTTTCGGGGCTCTCCCTCTACAACCATTGTAAGGTGCTCTTGTGGCAATTATAGAAGGGGTTCGCAGCGCAGATATAACAGAAGTTCTCACCGCAGGTATTCCGCTCTCTAAACGAATGAAGGTCAAAGAGATAACATCAGACTTATCCTCTGCAATGATGGAATCGGCCTCCGTCTCTTTTCCTTTTGCTTATCAGGTAAATGACCGCTTTCATGTTCAGCAGCTATTCAATGAGGCTATGGACGAGGTTCGCATTGACATCCGGCATCAGGTTCGGCGGGAGGAAGCAGACCTGAAGGAGCTGTGCGACGAATGTGGGCAGGACTATGTTTTTCAAAATGAACTGAAAACAAAAAAGCCCTGAAGTCTTGAACTTCAGAGCTTTACTTGATATTGCAAACTGCGATTGCGGTGCGTACGGGACTCGAACCCGTGACCCCCTGCGTGACAGGCAGGTATTCTAACCAACTGAACTAACGCACCATTCTTTGTTATAACCAGCATCTCTCTCGATTGCGGCTGCAAAGGTAGCGGTTTTTAGTAAACCTGCAAGAGTTTTAAATGTTTTTTTGCGAATGAAATAGGGCGGAAAGTCTTATCGCTTCATAGTGAGGGAGATAGAATGTTGTGAAATGAGTGCCTCCAATTCAGATTCTTTTCAGATTTGCATCCAATCTTTGCTGCATGAGAAATAGAAAACCAAGTTATACTAACAATTAAAAATGAATGAAATGGAGAAACCTTATGTATTATTAGCTTTACTGTTTGGAATCTGTGTTTTCCAGAGTTGTGACGAGAACGACGAATGGGCACATCCGAAAGATAAAGAAGTGGAAACTGCATTCAATGAGATGTATCCCGGCGCTACCCGTATGGAGTGGGAGACGAAGCAGGGCTACTGGGTAGTTGACTTTTGGGAAAATTCCAAAGAGGTGGAAGCCTGGTTTTCCCCAGGAGGTGAATGGTATCAGACTGAGACTGATATCACTTACGCCGAACTCCCGCAAGCTGTTCAGACGGCTTTCGAGAGCGGAGACTATAAAGACTGGCGTGTGGATGATGTGGATAAGATGGAGCGAAAAGACGAAGGAACTTTCTACATACTCGATGTAGAGAAAGCCGCCAATCCGGATTATGATCTCTATTACACCGCCGATGGAACACTGATCAAAGCGAAAGTAGATAAATAAAAACTATTGTATCGAAACGTCAGCCTGAAAGGGAAATCGCACCTATGCCATCACAGTATGCGTGTGTATTTCCCTTTCTTTCTCCGAAATGATACATTTCATGCCCCAATGTGTTACATATTATTCCCGGGTTTTCGTGTTTTTCCTATACTTTTGCCCAAACATCAAACTCTAATATCACATACCGATGAAAAGCAAAAGCATTCTCTTATTACTCGTATGCTGTACGTGTTGCATACGTCTTTCTGCGCAATATCCGTTCAATAATTCCAATCTGCCGGACGAAGAGCGACTGGACAATCTCATCTCGCTCATGACGCTGGAAGAGAAGATCAGTGCCTTGGGCAATAACACTGCTGTTCCCCGGTTGGGTGTGCGGGCATCGGCCAGCGTGGAAGGGCTGCACGGCGTGGTGCTGGGCGGGCCTACCTTCGGCAAGGAACGTGCACGCGACATCACCCCGACTACTGTATTTCCGCAGAGTTACGGACTGGGACACGCCTGGGACACGGAACTGATTCACCGTATCGCCACCTACATATCCATCGAAAACCGTTTCATCTACCAGAACGCGCGGTACAACCGTAGCGGACTGGTGATGTGGACGCCCAATGCCGACCTGGGGCGCGATCCGCGTTGGGGACGCACCGAAGAGTGTTTCGGCGAAGATGCTTTCCTTACCTCGCGTCTGGTCACTGCCTTTGTGAAAGGTATTCAGGGCGATGATCCCAAATACTGGCGCAACGCTTCGCTGATGAAGCACTTCTTGGCCAATAGCAACGAGTGGGGGCGTACGTTCACTTCGTCAGATTTCTCGGACAAGCTGTTCCGCGAATATTACTCGTACCCATTCTATAAAGGTGTAACCGAGGGCGGGAGCCAGGCCATGATGGCAGCATACAATGCCTATAACGGTATTCCCTGCACCATCCACCCTATCTTGCGGGAAGTGGTGATGAAGGAGTGGGGGCTCAACGGAAGCATCATCACCGATGGAGGGGCCTTCGGCCTGTTGCTTCGCGACCATAAGGCATTCACCGACCGGGGCGAGGCGGCGGCTGCTTGCATCAAGGCGGGAATCACCAAGTTCCTCGATGTGTACCGGGATGCAGCCGAAGATGCTTTTGCCCGGGGACTGGTCACGGAGAAGGAGATTGAAGCTTCCATCCGGGGCAATCTGCGCATCTCTTTGCGGCTCGGTCTGCTCGATGCGTCGCCTGCCAACCCGTATGCCCGTATCGGAGTGGACGATGCCACGGAACCCTGGACGAAACCCGAAACGCAGGCATTGGCGCGCGAAGCTGCCTATAAGTCGGTGGTGTTGTTGAAGAACGAGAAGAGCCTGCTGCCACTCGATAAATCACAGATCAAGAAAGTAGCGGTGATAGGTGAGCGGGCCAATCAGGTTATCGAAGACTGGTACAGCGGCATGGCGCCCTACAAAGTCACGGTGCTCGATGCCATCCGCGAAGAGTTCGGTGCGGGTGCGGAGATACGCTACGTACAGACCAACAAGATGGACAGTGCCCGCACGGCAGCGGCCTGGGCGGATGTAGCCATCGTTTGTGTGGGCAATCACCCGTGGTGCAATGCCGGATGGGAGCAAGCCCCGGTAGCCGGTGAAGGCAAAGAGGCAGTAGACCGTATGTCTATCTTGCTCGATCAGGAGGATATGGTGATGCAGGTACAGGCTGCCAATCCCCGGACGGTAGCCGTGCTGATCAGCAGTTTCCCGTATGCCATCAACCGGATGCAGGAGAAGGTACCCGCCATCGTACACATCACGCAGTGCGGCCAGGAGTTGGGACACGGAGTGACGGATGTACTCTTCGGGCGTTACAATCCTGCCGGCAGACTTACCCAAACCTGGGTGCGTGACATCAACGACCTGCCTCACATGATGGACTATGATATTACGAAAGGACGTACGTATATGTACTTCAAAGGTCGTCCGCTCTATCCGTTCGGCTATGGGCTGAGCTACACTACCTTCGCATACAGCGACCTGAAGACCGACCGGAAGAAGATAGCCGAAGGCGATACGCTGAACGTTCAGGTCAAAGTGAAGAATACCGGCACACGCGATGGGGAAGAGGTGGTGCAGCTGTACGTATCCCTTCCTTCGGACGGTGCCATCCGCCGCCTGAAAGCTTTCCGGCGAATAGCCATCCCACAGGGACAATCACAAACGGTGACCTTGCAGATTCCGTGGACAGAGTTGCAGGAATGGAGTGAAAAAGAGAATCGTTTCCTGCTTCCTACGGGTAAGCTAAACATCGAAGTAGGGGCTTCTTCGCAAGATATTCGCCTGCGGGGAACGTGCATTTTGTAAAGGAAAAAGTTTAGGATGCGCAAATATTGTTTATATTTGCGCATCTAAAAACAATTCCCGCTGGTGAAACGCCTACTTAAAATTCCACATAGACAACGCAAACTTCCCGTTCAGGCTGTATGCCGGAACTGTGGAGCAGCCCTGGACGGTCCGTATTGCAGCCAGTGCGGACAGCACTTGATGAGTGGTGCCCGGCGTACGGTGGGCGACCTGACGTACAACATGACCGAGAACATCCTGGCCGTCGATACCAAGCTGATGTCTACCTTGTATTACCTGCTGTGTGCTCCCGGGAAACTGACCAAGGAATACATGCAGGGACGCATCGTGAGCTATGTACATCCCAGCAAGCTGTTCTGGTTTATTTCGCTCATCTTCTTTACCCTTCTGACTATCAGGATAGACTATGAACGAGAGCAGTCGAAAGCAAAAGAACTTACAGAAAAGACCGCTGAGAAGGCGAAGAGTGCCCAGGATATTACCAAAGTGGCTGCCTTGGATGTACTTGACAAAGTCAACGTCACCTCTGCCGAAGATTCGGTGAAGCTTGCCAATATAAAGCAACGGTTTGTGAACCCAGAGAACAGCAAGGAGGCTATTCTCGAAAAGATAGACAAGATGGTGGCCTTCTTCAAGACGTATGCTCCGTACGTGTCTTTCTTCCTGATTCCAGTTTTTGCCCTCTTCGTCCAATGGTTCTTCAGCCGGAAAGAGAACTTTTACGTCGACTACATGGCTTTCTCTATGCACTTCCATGCGTTCGTCTTCTTATTCTTTATTATATTAATAGGCATCGACTACTTCTTTCCGAAGTTAAGTTTCTCCTTTTGGCTGGTCTACGTTCCGGCCCTGTACTTCCTGCGGGCGGTATGGGTGGCTTTTCGCCCTAAACCGTGGCGATTGATCTGGGGGACGGGCATGGTGGTCTTTCTCTATTTCATAGCTATGGTCACATTTACCGCACTGTTTGCGGTGAACCTGGCCTATCTGGCTGGTATTATATAGAAACTATACTCTAACAATAATAACCCATGAAAAGAATTCTTACACCACTATGGATGCTTCTGTTGCTGTTCACGGCAGGGGGAAGCACTGTATCGGCGCAACAAGCGCGACAACCTTTTGAGGTTGACCTATGGCCGAAAGGCATGCCCAATACGAACGAACTGGACAAGATGCCGTTCGACGAATCGAAGGGAAACTACAAACCGCGCATACGAGTATATCTCCCGGCACCCGAACTGGCTACCGGACGTGCGGTGGTGGTCTGCCCCGGAGGCGGTTACACCTGGATAGCGTATGATCACGAAGGGTATGACTGGGCTCCTTATTTTAATAAGCAAGGCATTGCCATCATGGTATTGACGTACCGTATGCCGAACGGCGGCCACCGGGAAGTACCTCTCTCGGATGCCGAAGAGGCCCTGAAGATGGTGCGCGACAGTGCCGATGTGTGGGGCATCAATCCCTTCGATGTGGGCATCATGGGATCATCGGCCGGGGGACATCTGGCGACGACCGTTGCTACACACGCTCGGCCGGAAGTGAAACCCAACTTCCAGATCCTGTTCTATCCGGTTGTCTCGATGGACAAATCGATCACGCACATGGGATCGCATGACTTCCTGTTGGGAGCCGATGCTACTCCGGAGCTCGAAGCACAATATTCCAACGAAAAGCGGGTGACAGCAGATACGCCCCCGGCCTTTATCGCCCACAGTGATGACGACGGGGCGGTTATTCCGCAGAACTCGGTGGACTACTACCTGGCATTGAACAAAGCCGGTGTACCGTCGGTACTGCATATCTACCCCTCAGGCGGTCACGGGTGGGGCATCAAAGAGGGCTTCCTGTATAAGAACCGGATGCTCGATGAGCTGACTGAATGGTTGCAGAGCGTGAAAGCTCCGCGCATAAAAACATCTCGAAACAATTAAATAAGAAAACATGAAGAAAATAGTATTCTTTTTAAGTTGCTGTCTGCTGGCCTTGTATGTGCAGGCCGCTACCGTAGACAGTGTGAATGTATATAGTGCGGCCATGAACCGCGATGTAAAGGCGGTAGTGATAGTTCCCACGGCATCGACAGCGGTGTCCCGCTTGCCGGTAGTGTACCTGCTGCACGGCTATTCGGGAAATCAGAAGGACTGGCCCGGCACCAGGATGCTCGATGCGTTGGCCGATACCTATCAGGTAATCATCGTTTGCCCGGCCGGACACAACAGCTGGTATTGGGACAGCCCGGTGGACCCGACCATGCGGTTCGAAACGTTCATTTCTGCCGAACTGCCCGCTTACGTGGACAACCATTACAAAACCATCCCGTCGCCCCAGGCAAGAGCCATCACCGGCCTGAGCATGGGAGGACACGGTGCATTGTGGAACGCTTTCCGTCACCCGGAGGTGTTCGGTGCCGCAGGTAGCATGAGCGGCGGTGTGGATATCCGCCCTTTCCCGGACAACTGGGACATGAAGAAGTGGCTGGGTACGAAGAAGGAAAACCCGAAGAACTGGGAGAACTATACGGTTATAAACCTGGTGGGTGGCCTTACCAACGGTCAGGCGCTGATCATCGACTGCGGATATGATGACTTTTTCTTCCAGGTGAACAATGACCTGCACCAGGCTTTGCTGAATAAGAAGATAGAGCACGATTATATCGTTCGCCCCGGTGCCCACAACTGGGAATACTGGAAGAACTCGGTGGTCTATCAGTTGCTGTTCTTCCGTCGTCATTTTGACAAGGTGGCAAACTGATCACCAGACACTGTGTAAAGGTGCATCTGACACCGACTTAATAGATTTACAAAGCGTGTAAATGCACGCCACAAATTAAGGGGCTGTACCGTGCTTAGTATCGGTGCAGCCCCTTTTCGACACAAAATAATTGGAAAAAACTCAGTAATGATAACAATCAATTAATTGGTCGCGGTTTCTTTGTCTTTGCGGGTGTCCTTCCGGTTGTCCGGCTTTTTCCCTTCAGAACGTCTGTTGGGATTGTCCATTCTTTTCTTGAACTCCTTCTGGATCTTCTGCGTATTGCCTTTCTCCAGCTGGTACACTTTCAGGATCTGGCGGGGAGTAAGTTGATTTCTGAATTCGGTGTAGTACTTCTCACGCACGTCGAGCATTTTGCGGCTTTGCGCAAAGCGGTTCTTGATACCTTCTTCGATTTGGGCATCTGTCTGCGGTTCGCGTGGTCCGTCTTTTCTGACTTGGTCCTTATTCTTCTCCTTATTGGCTTCTTTGTTCTTCATACCGTAGGTACGTGCTTCGCCGAGCTCCTTGAGGTAGTTCTCATACACCGGTCTGAACTTGGCGGCCGCAGCATCATCGAGCATCAGGGCACTGACTACCTGATTAACCTGCATCTCCTTCATGTGTTCACGGTTCCTTTGCATATCCGGGCGTTTGTTGTCTGCCGGTTTGTTGTTCTGTGCCATCAAAGGCATGCTCAGCATAGCACTGGCTACTGCAATAAAAAAATACTTTGTTTTCATGTCTATACGTTTTAGTAGATTATTAATAATTGTTTTGAGTCTTAGAACAGGAAGATATCTCCGTTGACCTGCGCCATCAGTTCGGACAGCTCTTCGTCCGACATGTTGTCCAGGAACGCATCCATCTCCGTGGAAGTACTGGTATCTGTGTCCAGCATCTCCGTTTGCAGGGAAGCTGAGGCAAAGATGTCCGGCATGACGGTCTCCTCGTTACTCTGGCCGGGATGGGACAAAGCGATAGACAGCATGATGGCCAACGTGGCGGCTACAGCCAGGGTAGGGGCGACGAGGCGGAGAAGTCGTCCTCTCCGGGGCTGACGATCGGAGCGGATGCTTGCCATGATCTTCTCTTCCGATGCGGCGAAGAAGGTGGGAGGTACCCGGTAAGGCATTGCTTTTCCTGCTTCTTCAAAGTTGAATTCCTTGCTCATCATATTGCTAACTGTTTAAAATAAATTCTGTAATCTTTTCCTTCGCATAATGGTAGTTGGTTTTCAAAGCCTCTACCTTCGTTTCAGTGATTTTGCTGATTTCCTCGTAACTCAGGTCATCGTAGTAGCGCAGGTTGAATACGGTGCGCTGCTTCTCGGGCAGACTCAGGATGGCTTGTTGAAACTTGACGGCCATCTCATTGTCATAATCCACATAGTCCGAAGTCATCAGCTTGTTGAGCAACAGCTCCTGCATTTCCTCCCCGTCGACCAGTTCTTCCCGTTGCTTTTCCAGAAAACGCAGGCACTCGTTCGTGGCGATGCGGTATATCCAGGTAGACAGCCGGGCATCGTACCGGAATGTGTCCAGTCCGCGGTACACCTTGATGAATACCTCTTGCAAAACATCCTCTGCGTCATCGTGTGACACGACCATCCGTCGGATGTGCCAGTATATCGGTTGCTGAAAGCCGCTCATCAACATGCTGAATCCTTTGTCCCGGTCATGGGAGAAAATCTTTCGGAAATCTGCTTCGTTAATCATGTTTTATCACCTTTTATCAGTTAGAACCGGGAGAAGCTTGAAAGTTAAACCGCAGGCCTCTGTTTTATTGTTTGTTAATAATTGAGGGCTGGAACTTATCCTTTTTCAACAAAACGTTCTCATTTTTTTTGTTAATTTTGCCAATGTAAAAAACTCAATACTACCGATATGGATCAAATTATTCAGCTACAAGGAACTGAGAAACGCCTGTATCAGCTACTGGCTCCACTCGTCATGAACCCGGATGTTTTGAAGAAAAACAACAACTACCCCTTTAAGACGACAGCGGATTTCACCTGGTTCGTTGCGCAGAAGAATAGAAAAGTGGTAGGTTTTATGCCGGTGGAGAAGCGGGGGAATGATTTCATTATCAATAACTATTATGTACAAGATGATGAAAGTGATACGTTGAAGAACTTGATTGGGGAGGCAATCCTTGCTTTTCCGGATAAGAAACTTCTGGCGGTGGTGTTGGCACAGCACGAACCAGTGTTTGCCGACCACGGGTTTACCTTGGAGAAGAAATGGACACTGTATGTGAAAATGAAAAAAGAATAAGCAAAATGACTACGACAAAACCTTTACCCCAAAATGTGTACGAACTGATACAAACACGCTTGCGGATGATCTTTAATGAGTTTGATAATGTCTATGTTTCGTTTTCCGGTGGGAAAGATAGCGGACTATTACTCAACTTGTGCATCGATTATATCCGCCGCAACAACCTGAATATCCGGTTGGGTGTTTTCCATCTGGATTATGAAGTTCAGTACCAGATGACGATCGACTACATCGATCGTATATTGGAAGCTAATAAAGACATACTCGACGTGTACCGGGTGTGTGCTCCGTTCCGCGTCTCTACCTGTACGTCCATGTTTCAGTCTTACTGGCGTCCCTGGGACGACGAGATGAAAGACCTCTGGGTGCGGCCGAAGCCTGAAGGCTGTTTAAACAAAGAAGACTTTCCCTACTATTCCGAAAGCATGTGGGATTATGACTTCCAGGTGCGTTTCGGGAAGTGGCTGCACGAGAAGAAGGATGCCACACGTACGTGTTGCCTGATCGGCGTCCGTACCCAGGAAAGCTTTAACCGGTGGAGGAGCATCTACCTGAACCGCAAGTTCCAGATGTACCATAAATACCGGTGGACCTACAAGGTGGCGAACGATGTGTACAATGCTTATCCCATCTTCGACTGGAAGACTACGGATGTGTGGACGGCTAATGGGAAATTCAAATGGGACTATAACCACCTGTATGACCTGTATCACATGGCGGGAGTCAACCTGGAACGGCAACGGGTAGCCAGTCCCTTCATCAGTGAAGCCGTCGAGAGTCTGGCACTCTACCGGGCTATCGACCCCGATATGTGGGGAAAGATGGTAGGACGGGTCAATGGAATCAATTTTACAAGTATATACGGCGGTACCCGGGCCATGGGGTGGCAGAATGTAAAAGCTCCGGAAGGCTATACATGGAAGGACTTCATGCACTTTCTTTTATCTACCTTGCCTCCGAAGACCCGCGATAACTACCTGCGGAAACTGTCGGTAAGCATGAGGTTCTGGCGCGAGAAAGGAGGATGCCTGGCCGATGAAACCATCGAAAAGTTGCAGGCCGCGCGCGTACCTATAATTATCATGGATACCAGTAAATACAAAACAACCAAGAAGCCGGTTCGCATGGAGTATCAGGATGATATCGATATTCCGGAATTTCGCGAAATACCGACCTACAAGCGTATGTGTATTTGTATCTTGAAGAACGATCATGCCTGCAAGTACATGGGATTCTCGCCAACCAAAGAGGAGATAAGTAAAAAAAACAGAATTATGGACCAATTCAAAGTACTGTCTTATGAGTGATTTTACAAGTCCGGTGTACAGTGTACAAGCTGTTCCGGTAGAAAAAATAGAGGCCAATAATTACAATCCCAATGTAGTAGCACCTCCCGAAATGAGACTGCTGGAACTCTCTATCTGGGAAGATGGCTTCACTATGCCGTGTGTGTGCTATTACGAGGCTGAAAGGGATCGGTATATCCTGGTCGATGGTTTTCACCGGTACACAGTGTTGAAAACGTCCAAACGCATTCATGACCGTGAAAAAGGTTTACTCCCCGTAGTTGTTATCAATAAAGAATTATCCAATCGCATCAGCTCCACAATTCGGCATAACCGGGCCCGTGGAACACATAATATCGAGCTGATGAGTAACATTGTGGCCGAGTTGGACGAGTCCGGAATGTCCGACCAATGGATCATGAAACACATCGGCATGGACCGTGACGAATTACTGAGACTCAAACAAATATCCGGGTTGGCAGCCTTGTTTGCCGACCGTGAATTCAGCATCCCCAAAGAAAGCGAAATCGAAGTTCCGAATATGGAATTGACGGACGATTGGGATTATTGAACCATTCCAACAGCAAAGAGATGAAAAAGCGGCCGGGAAATTTGTCTCTTGTTTTCAAAATAAGTTCAGATTATTTGCATGTTATAGGCGAATGGTCTATATTTGCCATAATTTACACAATTATGGGTTTTCTATTAGGAAAGTATGAAAAGAATTTTGGTTAGCGGGGGTGCTGGTTTTATCGGGTCACATCTTTGTACACGACTGGTAAACGATGGTCATGATGTAATTTGTTTGGATAACTTATTCACAGGTTCGAAAGATAATATTATTCATCTGATGGATAATCATCGCTTTGAATTTATTCGTCATGATGTCACGTTTCCTTACAGTGCAGAGGTCGATGAAATTTATAATCTGGCTTGTCCTGCGTCTCCAATCCACTATCAACACGATGCTATCCAAACGGTGAAAACATCCGTTATGGGGGCTATCAATATGTTGGGACTGGCCTTACGCCTGAAAGCGAAGGTACTGCAGGCTTCGACCAGTGAAGTGTATGGGGACCCTACCGTACATCCTCAGGTAGAGAGCTACTGGGGGAATGTAAACCCGATAGGTTTCCGCTCCTGCTACGACGAAGGAAAACGTTGTGCCGAAACTCTCTTCATGGACTATTATCGCCAGAACAAGGTGAGAATCAAAATTATTCGCATATTCAATACTTATGGTCCCCGCATGCATCCCAACGATGGGCGTGTGGTTTCTAACTTTGTGATGCAAGCTTTGCAAAACCAGGATATCACTATCTACGGAAGCGGACAGCAAACGCGTAGTTTCCAGTATGTGGACGACTTAATAGAGGGGATGATACGGATGATGAATACGGGAGATGATTTCATAGGTCCGGTAAACATCGGTAATCCGAATGAGTTTACCATCCTGGAACTGGCCCAGAAGGTAATTGAACTGTCAGGTTCGAGATCAAAGATTGTGTTCAAACCCTTGCCACATGATGATCCCAAGCAACGTCAGCCGGACATCACCCTGGCCAAGGAAAAACTCGACTGGAAGCCCACTATTGAGTTGGAAGAAGGTCTGACAAAAATGATTGATTCATTCAAGATAAAATATAAAATCTAACAAAATAATTCTCACACAGGGATGAATATGGAAATAAATCCTTCAGAGTACAAGATACTCATCGTTGACGATGTAATGTCGAACGTTCTGTTGTTGAAAGTTCTTCTCACCAATGAGAGATTCAATATTGTGACTGCCAACAATGGTACACAAGCATTGGAACAGGTGGAGAAAGAGAATCCCGATCTGGTATTGCTAGACGTCATGATGCCGGATATGAGCGGATTTGAAGTAGCACAGCACTTAAAAGCGAACCCGAGAACTGCTGAGGTCCCCATCATCTTCCTAACTGCACTGAACAGCACGGCTGACATTGTGAAGGGATTCCAGGTGGGAGGTAATGACTTCATCTCTAAACCGTTCAACAAAGAGGAGTTGATTATTCGCGTGACGCACCAGGTATCGCTGGTGGCTGCCAAGAGAATCATCCTGGCTCAAACGGAGGAACTGAGAAAAACTATCATGGGACGTGATAAGTTGTATTCGGTTATCGCACACGACTTACGTTCGCCGATGGGTTCTATCAAGATGGTGCTCAATATGCTTATCCTGAGCTTGCCCAGCAAGATGATTGGAGATGAGATGTACGAACTGCTCACCATGGCCAACCAGACGACCGAAGATGTATTCGCTCTGCTCGACAACCTGTTGAAGTGGACCAAGAGCCAGATTGGTAAGTTGAAGGTGGTGTACCAGAACATCGACGTGGTAGAGGTAACGGAAGGTGTCATCGAAATCTTCTCGATGGTAGCCGGGCTCAAGAAAATCCAGATTCAGCTGGAAGCCCCCGAGAAGTTGGAGGTGTATGCTGATATTGATATGATCAAGACAGTGATCCGTAACTTCCTGAGCAACGCCATCAAGTTCAGCAATGAAGACTCGACCATTGAAGTGAAACTGGAAGAGAAAGACGGCATGGTGGTAGTCAGCGTGAAGGACCACGGTTGTGGTATCGACGATGAAAACCAGAAGAAGCTGTTGCACACAGATACGCACTTCAGTACCTTTGGTACCAATAACGAAGAAGGCTCGGGCTTGGGATTGCTCCTGTGTCAGGACTTCGTTATCAAGAACGGTGGTAGACTGTGGTTTGAGTCGAAGAAGGGCGAAGGCTCTACATTCTTCTTCTCTATTCCTTTGAAGGGTAAAGATAAATAAAAACGGTGCTGTTTTAAAACGGTGAACCGGATGCTATATAAGAAGGTGGAGAATACTGTTCTCTACCTTTTTTATTTCACCACAGAGCCACACAGAGTTCTTAATTTTGTTCTTATGTTCATTTGTCTAAGAAAAACTCTGTGAAACTCTGTGTGACTCTGTGGTGAATTACCGTTTGCAGAGTGCTTTGAAGTCGCAGTAAGCGCAATTCTTTTCAATCTCCGTTTGGTCGAACGGAGTTTCCGTATCGAAAATTTCACTAAGCAGGAGCGACAGGCGTTCGCGGAATTCATCCTCCCAGAAAGTGAAGTTGTTCACCGGTGTCTTGGGCTTGCGGGGCTCGCCCATCTCGATGACCGGCGAATAGGTTTCGGAAGCTGCCCGGTGGATATATAGCAGGGCAGGTGCTACTTTCAACGGTTGCTTCCGGCACATGATGGCAGCGTAGAGGAATGTCTGGAAGATGTATCCCGGACGTCCGTCGGCTGGAGTGAAGAGTTGCTCGATGTTGGCAGGTACTTTCGGGTCGCCGCCTGTCTTGTAGTCTACGATGCGCAGGGTGTCGTCTTTGCAATCCATCCGGTCGATGGTTCCGCCGATCATCATGGGCACTTTCCGTCCGTTGGGTAGAACTACCTCTACTTCCTCCCGCACCTTTTCTTCCATACCCGTCATCTCGAAAGGAGTATAGAGTAGGTCGTTGCGCAGTAGTTGACGAAGGTAGGAGGCTATGACCTTCGAATTGATCAACTGGATGCCGTTGTATTCCGGTGTCATATCGGGGGTTTTGAAGAATTCCTTCTTGAAGGCGGCATCCACATAGCTTTGCAGTTGTACGTCATCGTTGATAAGACGTTCCAGATCTTCCTTACGGATGGTTTTGTCCCGCGCTTGCAGGTCTTTGTATGCCAGTTCCGCCGAAAGGTGGAAGATGGTGCCGAACAGGGCCGAGTCTATCTCCGGACTTACCTGATCCGGAGTTTTCAGGCGGGCGATGTACCGGAAGTAGAAGCGTAGGCGACAGTCTAAGTAGCAATTGAGCGCCGAGGGCGAGAGTAATGCTTTTGGATTCCGGGTGATGTCGTACGCATCGGCCAGCCGCTGTACCATCTCCGGCGTCTTGTTGATTCGTATTTCAGTAGCATTCTGGGGCGATTGCCCAGCTTCGAGATACTCCCGTTCGATATCGTGCGGCCATTCTACCAGCAGTTGGAGCATGAAACGCGACCATTCGCCCCGGTTCAGTCCGTCGGAAGCCGTATTATATAATAAGGTGATGTTTTCCGCCCGCTGAATCAGCCGGTAGAAATAGTAGGCATATACGGCGTTCTTATGCTCGATGGTGGTCATGCCGAAAGCCTTGCGCAGGTTGTACGGAATGAACGACGAGTCACCGCCTGCTTTGGGAAGCTGCCCCTCGTTGAGCGAGAGCAGCACCACGTTGCGGAAGTCCAGGTTACGCGTTTCCAGTACGCCCATCACCTGCATACCCACGGCAGGTTCACCGTGGAAAGGAATGTTCGATGCACCCAGTATCCGGTTCAGCAACCGTTTGAAAGTGTCCACCCGCACGGGGAGTTCACCATTCTCTATCAGGTTGAGCAGGCGGTTGGTCACCGTGTAGCTTTTGAACAGCGATTCCTGGTAAAGCTGGTTGAAGATGTCTTTGTCCGATGCGGTGCGATAAATCACGGATACTTCCCGCAGCAGTTCGGTGAGGTAGAAGCAGAGCTCCCGGATGCCGCTACACGGTGTGAAGAGCCGGGTAAGGAAAGCATCCCTTTTCAGTTCCGACGGATGCGGATAGAAGCGGTTTCCTTTTGTCAGCTCCCGTTCCAGCAGTTCGGCAAAGTCGGGTGATAACTGGCGGGTATAGGGATGTTTCAACAGCGTTTGTACATACTCGTAGACAAATTGCCCAGAGTCGGTGCGGTAGCCGCTGGTCTGTAGTTCCAATGCCGCACTGATGAAGCTGTACACCGGTGTCTGCGCCAGTGGGAATCCCATGGTGATGTTCACATTTTCCACTTCTTCCGGGATGGAGTGCAGCACGGGCAGGAGCAGGGCTTCGTTGCACAGCACCACCGCATTCTCCTTCTCGGGTCCGTCGAGGGTCGTTCGTACCCATTCCGGCAGGTAGCGGGCCTGCGCATTCTCGGTCGGTGCGGAGATGAACCGTATTTTCTTAGGGTGTTGCAGATTGTCGTAAACGCCTGCCTCGGCTGATAGTTCGTTGGGGAAGAGTTTCAGGTTGCGGTTGATGAACTCACCCGCCTCGTGCTTGGTGTGCAGGGCGGTGTAATACACATCATAATCCCAGTAAAACATCGCCTTGCCGGCATCCCGCATCTTGAGGAAAAACTCCGTCTCTACCCGGTTCAGCACGTTGAAACCAACGAATACATACTTGTCGTACTTCAGGTGGGTAGTGTCCAGGTGTTCCATCACATCGCGGTAGAGCATACCCTCGTAAGCGATGCCCTGTGCGGAAAGGTTTTCCCGATACCGGCGGTAGATGTCGCCCAACTCATCCCACAAGGAGATGAACCGTTCCTTCAGTTCCGTACGTCGGTCGATGGAGAAGTTCTGGAAGAATTGCTGTATGGCGGCCTCTTGCTCCTTGTCCAGGTAATCGAAGTCGTTCATGATGCCCTTCAGGTCCGTCAGGTTGGCGAAGAGCCGGTCGGCATCCACCAGGTTCTTGTCCGCATCGTCGAAATCGCTGATGAGCAGTTCACCCCAGAAGTAGAAATCGTCCAGCGACTCGCTGCTTCCCGTTTCCTCGCGGAACACCTTGTACAGCTCGCAGACCAACCGGATGGAATCGCCGGTTTGCAAGGACGATAACTGACGGAACAGGTCGCTGATACTCACGTAAGCAGGCGACCACAGCGGCAAGTCCGACTCATCGGCCAGATGCTCGCTAAAGAAAAGCCCGGCACGTTTATTGGGAAACACGATGGCCACGCGTGACAGGTCGTTGCCTATCTTCGTATACAGGTCGTGGGCAACTAATTGCAGGAATGTTTTCATACTTGTTCTATTGCTTCTTCATCCACATACCACAGGTAGCCTGTGATGTTATCGTATCCCATACGTTGCAGCAGGTCCATGTACTCCTGTACCTGCAGGTTGTACTTCTTACGCGGCTTACCAAACTTGAAGTCCACCACCACCACACGGCCGTCACGCATCATCACGCGGTCCGGGCGGCGGGTTTGCAGCGCGCCGTTCATCTTATATATAATAGCACATTCGTTGAACAGCTGCCACGTGCCCGAGTACCAGTCACTCACCTGCGGCATAGCGAAAGCTTTGTGCGTCAACTGCCGTATCTCCGCTTCCATCTCTTGCGTACCGATCACCCCCTCGAACACCAATCGTTCGATGGCCGGATCTATGTCCGCCTCCGTTTCGATGGCCGAGAAGAGCGTGTGCAACAGACTTCCACGATGGATAAAGCGGTCGTCCGATTCCTCTTCCGAGATACCCTGGATAAAGTCTGCCGAACGGTTCGACTGCCGGAACTCTATCTCGTGCCGCATCGACTCCATGCGGATGGGTAGCTTATGAGGCTTTCTTATCAATATGTTGGTCGAAGCAGTCTTCAGACTCTCCGTCGACGGGCAAAGCTGCCCGAACTCGTACGGTTCGTCCTCCGTCCAGTCCGATGCCACTTGCGGAAGCGAGTGGGAGAGTAGTTCCGACATGGTATTCTTCTGTCCCTTCCGGCTCCAGACGATGAGGTTCTTCTCTGCCCGGGTGAAAGCCACGTAGAGCAAATTCAGATTGTCCACCCACAGCTGCAGTTGCTCGTGCAGGTAGTCATTCCGGTAGATAGATTCCGCCATGCGTGCGGAGTAGTACATCGGGACAATATCAAGCTGGTTGAAGGGCTTCTCTTGCGGGGCGCACCACACCAGTTGCGTGTACGTTTCGTTCTCCATCTTCCAGTCGCAGAAAGGCAGCAGCACCGTGTGGAACTCCAATCCTTTCGATTTGTGGATGGAGAAGATGCGGATGCCCTCCACTTCCCCGCTGGGGATGGTCTTGTTGCACATCGTCTTTTCCCAGAAGCGGATGAACGCCCCGATGTCCGACGAATGGCTTTGCAAGTAATCTGTCACCTGGTCGAAGAATGAGAACAGGTACGCATCCTGCTTTTCGATCCGGTTCAGCTCAAAGATACTGAACAGCTCTTCCAGTAGTTCGTAGAGCGGCATCAGGCTCAATGCTTTCTGGTTGCCGGTAAATGCTTCCGGCAGACTCTCTTCCAAGGGGGCGAGCAGCAACGAGTGCAGGTCGGCTTCCTTGTGCAACACCTCGTTCTGATAGGATACAGCCAGTTGGGCGGCAGCAATCTTGTTTTCCGGTTCTAATAGATAACGCAGTGCATCCACCATCATGCAGATGGCGAGTGAGGCATCGAGCCGGAAGGCTTCGTCGGAAACCACTTTATAGTGTAGCTCCTTGTCGAAATAATCGGCGATGGGAGGGATGTTTTTGTTTTTCCGCACCAGGATGGTGATGTCGTTCATCTTTACACCCTCGGCGAGCAGGCGTTCTACCTCTTGTCCGAGGCTCATCAGGGTGACCTGCGTGTAGTCGAACTCATCGTCCGGTTCCAGAAAGGAGAGTTTCACGTAACCCTCTTCGCGGGTGCGGGGCGATTCCTGTACCACGTCGTTGTAGGCCCGTTGCAGTTCCTTGCAGTCCTCGTCCTGCCGTTCGCGATAAATATCGTTGAGATAATTCACAGCCGCCAGGAACAGCCGGTTGTTGAAGGCGATGATGTTCGATTCACTCCTTCGGTTGGTTTTCAGCGTTTCCACGCGAATGGGGAAGTGCCCCAGACGGTCGTTCAAACTGTTCAGAATGCCCCAGTCACCGTTTCGCCAGCGGTAGATGGACTGTTTCACGTCGCCCACGATCAAGCTGTCGGCTCCTTGCGAGAGACCTTCGACCAGTAGCAACCGGAAGTTGTCCCACTGCATGCGGCTCGTGTCCTGAAACTCGTCGATCATCACGTTGCGGATATTGGCACCGATCTTCTCGAAGACGAACGATGAGTCGCCATCTTTCACCAACTGGTGTAGCAAAGCGTTGGTGTCCGAGAGCAGGAAGCGGTTGTTCTCCCTATTCAGGCGGCGTACCTCGTCGTCGATGCTGGCCAGTAGTTGCAGTTTGTTGAGATGTTGCATGGACAGGCGGCAGCTGTTTACGAGGCGGTTGTTCCGTCGGCGGTACTCCTCGGCCTGTTCCAGTAACGGAATCAGACTGTCGGCAGCCAGCTCAAGGATATCATTGTAGCGGGGAGATGTTTTCGTGGCCCAGTTCTTCTTATCTTCCAGGCAATTCTCCACTGTCTTGTTGCGGATGCTATCGTCCAGCTCGCCCCGGTTTAGTTTGCGAAAGTAACTGCCGATACCGTTTTTGCCCCCTTTCAGGTCTTCCGGCATCAGACCGTGCCCTTCGAGCTCGCTGTCGAACTGGTCGTAGAAGCCCTTCATGTGCTCCAACGCCTGCGTTTCCACATCTTGCAGCTCCTTGCGGTAGTTGCGGATGGTGTCCGGGTTGCGTAGCCGTTCGCGCAATCCTTCCCCTTTCTCTATATATCCCTCGTCGAAGATGTTGCGACCGAAGCTCTTCACCTCGCCCGATACATTCCAACGCTTATCCTCCGCGATGTGTTCGTAGATGTAGTCCAGCAACCAGGCCAGTACAGGCGAAGTGGGACCGAGGTGCTCTATCATGCTGTCCACCGCATCGCTTAGCACTTCGGCATTGTTCAGTTCGATATTGAGGTTGGGGCTGAGTTCCAGTTCGCGAGCCAGGTTGCGCATCACCGACTGGAAGAAAGAGTCGATGGTCTCCACCCGGAAACGGCTATAGTCGTGCAGCATGTAGTTCAGTGCCACCCCGGCTGCTTCGCGTATCTCTTTTTCAGACTGTCCGGTGTCGCACATCACCCTGTCTAAATAGGGGCGGGCACCGTCATCGTTGGTGTGTATGCCGTACAGCTGACTCAGGATTCGCTCCTTCATCTCCGCCGTAGCTTTGTTGGTGAATGTCACGGCCAATATCTGGCGATAGGCCCGGGGATTCAGCACCAGGTGCCTGATGTACTCCACGGCGAGCGTGAAGGTCTTTCCCGACCCGGCGGATGCTTTGTAAACTACCAGTTCCATATTGTGTATTAACAGTTAGGGCAAAGGTAGTATTTTCCCCGAAAAAAGAAGAACATTTACAGAGAACTAATTCTTCACATCCTGGTACATAAACCGCTTGATGCTCTTCTTCGCCGTCTTCTCGAACTCCTCGAAGTGAATCTTCACTCTGGCAATCTGGCTGTACGCTGGGAGTTGCAGGTTCAGCTCCAGGCGATTGCTCTCCATCATCTTCTCGATACCCGCCTGCTGCAATCCGCTGGAGAAAGCCTCGTCGAAATCCGGATAAACCAGTGCCACCAGCTTTTCGTTCTGCATCACGATGAGCGATTCCGACACGTAGGGCAGGTTGTTCAGCTTGCTTTCTATCTCTTCCGGGTAGATGTTATGTCCGCTGGAGTTGAGCAGCATGTTCTTGCAACGTCCGCGGATGGTGACAAATCCGTTCTCGTCCAACGTCGCCATGTCGCCCGTGTGCAGCCAACCATCGGCATCGATGATGGCATCCGTCGCCTCCTGATTCTTGTAGTAGCCCAGCATCTTGTTCGTTCCCCGGCAAAGCAATTCGCCCGCCTGGTTCTGCGGATCAGACGAGTCCACCTTCACCTCCATGTGGCTGGCCGCCTTTCCGCAAGACCCCTGTTTGATGGTCTCCCAGCGCGATGAACAGATAATAGGTCCGCACTCCGTCATCCCGT
Organism: Bacteroides sp.; assembly: GCA_031555765.1. Lineage (GTDB taxonomy): Bacteria > Bacteroidota > Bacteroidia > Bacteroidales > Bacteroidaceae > Bacteroides. The sequence goes on from JAVBUC010000026.1 coordinate 41,819, forward strand.
AGGCGATGGTGTAGGGGAATCCGATCTTCTTCAGGAACGCCTCCACCTCCGCATTGAACGGTGCGCCGCCGATGATGATCTCGTCGAAGCAACCGCCGAATATCGCCATCGCCTCGTTCCGGGCCGACGTCTTCAGCTTATCGTTGATGATGGGTACGTGCAGGAGCAGTTTGCCGATCTTGTTGTCCAACTTCGGCAAGATACTTTTCTTGATGATCTTCTCCACGATGAGCGGCACGCACGAGATGACCCGCGGACGGATCTCGGAGAACGACTCCTGGATGATTTTGGGTGATGGCATGCGGGTGAGGAAGAACAGATGTGCGCCGGCCGAGAAGCCGAAAAGGAAGTCGTACGTCATACCGAACACATGTCCCAGTGGCAGCATCGAAACCATGCGGTCGCCCGCTTTCACCGGAAGCATCTCAGCGCAGTAGGCAATGTTCGACCAGATGCTTCGGCTCGGCAGCATCACCCCCTTGGAGTAGCCCGTAGTGCCCGACGTGTAGTTGATAATGACCAAATCCTCCGGATCCTCCTTATAATAAGAGATGTGTTCCGGCAAGAACTTCATCGGATAGCGTTGTCCGTAGATGGCGTTGCGGTGCTGCATGGCGTAGGTGAGTTGTTCATTGCGCGATACCAGGATAGAGAAGTCCACCAGCGACACGACTCCTTCCAGCAGTGGCATCGCCTCCTCATTCAAGTTCTCCCACACCTGATCACCCACGAGCAGCAACCGTGCTTCCGAGTGGTTCACGATGTGGTGCACATTGTCCGCCTTGAACTCATGCAGGATAGGTACTACTACGGCTCCGTAAGTTACGATGGCAAGGTAAGATACAGCCCAGTGCGCGCTGTTCCGTCCGCAAAGGGCAATTTTATCGCCCGGTTGCAACTGTGTGTTCTCAAAAACAATGTGGAACTTAGCTATTTTGCGAGCTACATCCTTGTATTGCAGGGTAGCCCCTTTGTAATCTGTCAATGCATTCAGGTTCCAGTTTTGGATGATGCTTCGCTCGATGCATCCGATGAAACGTTGGTCTTGCTCCATTGTAAACTTGCACATTTGATTTAAATTTGTGCAAATTTAATGGCTTTTTTAACAAATTCAGATAGAAGGAATGATATTTACAGTAAATTAACGGGAGTCAGAATGTCGTTTTTCGGGCGTTTTATCTTTTAGGGGTGACAAGTAGCATGAAAGTTTCCTGGCGAAAGGAAACAAAAAGTCTGATAATCAGATTCTTTTTGTCAATCGGGTAGAGTAGAAGGCAAAGTTTGTTATTGACATCGTTTTCTTTTGGGAAAGACTCTCTTGTCTCTTCCGTTTTTGATGAAAATTTATAGAATGTTAATGTTCTGTTGAGCAATAAATGGGGCCAAAGTGATACATACAAAAAGAAACTTCTTATTTTTGTAATTATAAGAAGCTGTTTTGAATTATGAAATTATAGTATAATATACTGAATATCAGTTGGTTGATTGAGTATTATTTCGTAACTTTATGGTTACCAAGACATAAGTTATGAGTAGCTATCCAACCAACCTCACTGATAAACAGTGGCAAGTTATACAAAATATAGTCGCAATCAAAGAAAGAAAGCGAAAACATCCCTTACGAGAGATCATAAACGCTCTGATGTACATCACAAAGACCGGCTGTCAGTGGCGCATGCTTCCTAAGGAATTCGCCCCTTGGCAAACCGTATACTTCTATTTCCGCAAATGGAAATTGGAAGGTGTTTTTGAGGAGC
>JAVBUC010000089.1:0-17895 GCA_031555765.1 Bacteroides sp.
AAACTATAATTATTCTAAGGCCATTCAGCTAATCAAGAGTGCTATACTCAAAAGCCGTTATCGCGCGGCAGCATTGGCGAATCGAGAACTGTTATCTCTTTATTACGGAATCGGGAAATATATTTCTGAAAATAGCCGGAACCATTTTTGGGGTACCAATGCTATTGAATCCATCTCGATACAATTGCAACAGGAGTTGCCCGGATTACGCGGGTTTTCGATTAGTAACCTCAAATATATGCGTCAATTTTATGAGGCATGGGAACATGTGTTTGTAAATCGTCAGTTGGTAGCTGGCGAGATTCGTCCGTTATCAACGAACGAAATAGAAATAGGCCTTTTGACTGTAAATCGTCCGCCGGTAGCGGACGGAATATCTTCTCAAAGTAATCAGATAGAGCTGTCTAAATCAAATCGCCAGCTACCGGCTGGCGATTTAAACTATGAACAGTTAGATCGTTTCTTTTGCCTTGGTTTTGCACACCATTGCGAAATCATTGCCAAAGCAAAACTACTGGAAGAACGAATATTTTATATAGAGCATTGTGCTACAGAGTTTTGGAGTAAAGAGACATTGCGGCACCATCTCAAAAGCAATTTATACGCAAAACAGGGAAAGCTGCCCAATAATTTCAAAACAACGATTTCCGATATAGACCTTCAAAAAAAGGCGTTGTTGTCATTCAAAGATGAGTATTTATTAGACTATATCAATATAGAATCGCCCGATGATGAGCCGGACGAACGTGTATTGGAAAGTGCGATAGTGAACAACATCTGAAAATTCATCCTGTCGCTTGGAAAAGATTTTTCCTTTATCGGGAATCAACATCGTTTAATTATAGAGGAACAGGAATACTTCATCGATTTACTCTTTTTCAATCGGCGACTGCAATGTTTGGTGGCTATTGAATTGAAACGGGGCAGCTTCAAGCCTGAATACTTGGGTAAGATGAATTTTTATCTTTCGGCTTTAGACGATTTGGTACGTCTACCACATGAGAACCGCTCCATCGGTATTATACTTTGTAAATCGCAAAAACAAAACATTGTAGAATATGCTTTTCGCGATTTGGCAAAACCGATGGGTGTAGCTACCTACAAAGTCGCTACGGAACTTCCTGATGAGTATAAAGATATTTTGCCCGATGCGGAGCAGCTAAAGCAGTTGTTATAAATAGCAAGCTAATCAACGCTATTTTATGGGAGATGACCCCAATTTATGGGAGATGAATCCGTTCAAAACGGCATCTCCCATAATTGTTACTTCTTGATTATCAAATAAATAAATCGAAAATTATGGGAGATGGGAGATCATTTCGCATTTTTTGTAGGAGACAGTTGTGGAATCAATTTTCCTACTTCAATCCAGGTGCCCTTTTTCCATAACCATTCCAATTGACCCTGGCGATGTGAACGTAGCCACCAACGACAGAAAGTGTACTGCAAAAGGAATATGCATATACCGATGAAAAAGCAGACCGTAATGCCTGTGTACCGGTAAAGCCCTAACCCCCAGTTGTAAAACAGGAATCCACCGATCAATGATTGCGACAGGTAGTTGGTGAGACTCATGCGTCCATAGGGGGCTAATAGCTGAAGAACGCGTGCGAAACTTGTCTGGTAATAAACCAGTATTACCCCGGCAAAGAGTATTCCTGTAAATGCCAGGTTCGAAAGCGACTTAAGCAGAAGGGTGGTAGGGGCAAGTAGTGCCTCCCGGCCTATGAAGTCGGGTAGGATGGGTATCAGCCCATACATAGGGAAAAAAGCGATGACGGAGATGATGAATACTTTCAACCAGAGTCTTATGTTTTCTTCGGTATAGAGAAACACCTTGCTGCGTCCGATGAGCATGCCAACCAAAAACAGTCCTGCGGTTTGAGTAATCCTTCCATGCAGTATCATCCAGCCCATGTTGGCAATGTTCCCTGTCCAGATGGCCGTTTGGCACATTTGGAGGAAAGAGCCTTCTTTCTGAACGGCATTGACCGTCTCCCAGTAGGGAACATCGAACTGAGCGTTGATTGTATGTGCGGGATTGATGAATGCATAGGCTATCTGCACCCATTCAAAAGGTTGTAGCAGAAGGAACACTGCTATACAGGCCACCGTGCGGGTGGAAAGCCGGCAAACTGCGATCAGCACATAACCGAGCAGCGCATAGAGTACCAATATCTCCCCGGGGAACAACGTCGAATTGATACAGGCAATAAAGAAAAGTAATACCAACCGCCAGGCAAACCGTTTGCGAAAATCATTCCCTTTTTCCTTTTGAGAGTTGTCTTGAATGAAGAAACTGAATCCGAAGAGCAAGGCGAAGATGCAGTAGGCTTTGCCGGAAAAGGTGAAAAAGATACTGTCCCAGATGACCTTATCCGTGAATAGAAGGAGGTTACTGGTCTCTTCCGGATAACTATAGAGGCTGAACCGTTCGATGAAATGGATAAGGGTGATCCCCATGACTGCAAAACCGCGTAATACATCTGCTATTTCTATGCGATTAGTGCGGGCTGGTGTAGTAGACTGCATGTTTCTTCAACTTTAAATAGTTTATTATTCTTTTATTTGAGCTGCAAATGTATAATAAACTTTAGATGTTTCCTGAAACATACCGTTCAATAAATAGTAGAATCAGACCATTCTTCCTGTAGATACCTGCTACATGGCACGGGGTGCAGGTATCTACGGGAAGAACGATTATTTGATTGTATTAATTGGTTTCCCACCGAGATATGCTTTCACATTCTCGGTCATAATGTTCAGCAACCGCTCGCGGGCGGCTTTGTTGGCCCAGGCGATGTGCGGGGTGATGAAGCAGTTACGGGCGGTGAGTAGCGGATTGTCGGCACGGGGTGGTTCGCTGGAAAGCACATCCAGTCCGGCGGCATAGACCTGTCCGCTGTTCAAGGCATCGGCCAGGGCTTGCTCGTCCACGATGGGGCCGCGCGACGTGTTGATCAGGATGGCGGTGGGCTTCATGGAGGCCAAGCGTTCGGCATTCACCAGGTTGCGGGTGGTGTCCGTGAGGGGGCAGTGCAGGCTGATGATGTCGCACTCGCGGAACAGGGCGTCCAGTTCCATCTTCCGGATTTCAGGCGGGAGTTGCAACGGCGATTTGGAGGTGTATGCCCGTACCTTCATGCCGAAGCCGAGTGCGATGCGGGCGGTGTGGAAACCAGTCTGTCCCAGTCCTACGAGTCCGATCTTTTTACCCAGCAGTTCGATGAGGGGTGTGTCGCTGAACGAGAAGTCTGGGCAGTTGGCCCAGCGGCCGCTGCGTACCTGGTCGGAGTGGTGCTTCACTTGCTGGGTGATGTTGAGGATGTGGGCGAATACCATTTGTCCTACCGAGGCGGTGCTGTACGAGGGGATGTTGGTGACGACGATGCCTCGCGCATGAGCGGCAGCTACGTCGACCACATTGTATCCGGTAGCCAGTACGCCGATGTAACGCAGGTCGGGGAGAGCTGCCAGGATGTCGGCAGTAAGGAGTACTTTGTTGGTTAGGAGGATTTCGGCATCTGCGGCGCGTTCCAGTACCTCAGAGGGGGCAGTACGGTCATAAATGGTGCAGTCGCCCAAAGCTTGCAGGGGTTCCCAGGAAAGGTCGCCCGGGTTGGCGGTGTAACCGTCCAGTACAACAATCTTTTTCATATTTGTATTTGTTAAAGGTGAATACATTTAACCACAGAGAGCGCACAGAGGATTTTAATATTTTTTCTTGTCGCCCCAAAGGTGTTTCATCAGTTCGGCGTGCCGCTGTTCGGCACTGTTGTTCTGGGCGTTCCACAGTTGCTTTTCCTTGATTTCATCGGGGAGGAACTGCTGTTTCACAAAGTTGCCCTCGTAGCTGTGGGCATACTTGTAGTCCTGCCCGTAGCCCAGTTGTTTCATCAGTTTGGTAGGAGCGTTGCGCAGGTGCAGCGGCACAGGCAGGTTGCCCGACTCTTGTACCAAAGCTATGGCGTCGTTGATGGCCATGTAGGCTGAATTGCTCTTCGGGCTCGTGGCTAAGTAGATGGTGGCTTCGGCCAACGGGATACGTCCCTCGGGCCAGCCCAACTTCATCAGTGCATCGAAACAAGCATTGGCTATCAGCAGGGCGTTCGGATTGGCTAAACCGATGTCTTCCGAAGCCGAGATGACCAACCGGCGGGCGATGAAAGCGGGGTCTTCGCCTCCTTCGACCATGCGGGCCAGCCAGTAGATGGCACCGTCCGGATCGCTTCCGCGGATGGATTTAATGAAAGCCGAAATGATATCGTAGTGCATTTCCCCGTCCTTGTCATAAGCCAAGGGGTTCTGCTGCAGGCGTTCGGTTACGATCTCGTCGGTGATGACTACCGTCGGTTCCGTCTCCGATTCCACCACGAGTTCCAGAATGTTGAGCAGCTTGCGGGCATCGCCTCCCGAGAAGCGGAGCATGGCGTTGGTTTCGCGCAACTCTATCTTGCGTTCTTTAAGGACTGCATCGGTGCTGATGGCGCGGTCAAGCAGTTCCAGCAAGTCGTCCTGTTCCAACGATTTGAGTACGTAGAGCTGGCAGCGGGAGAGGAGCGGGCGGATCACTTCGAACGAAGGATTCTCCGTGGTGGCACCAATCAGCGTCACCGTTCCCTGTTCCACGGCACCGAGCAGCGAGTCTTGTTGCGACTTGCTGAAACGGTGTATTTCGTCGATGAACATGATGGGGCTGCTTTGCGAGAAGAAGCGGTTGCTCTTGGCACGTTCTATCACATCGCGTACATCCTTCACCCCCGATGTGACGGCACTGAGCGTGTAGAAAGGAGTTTCGAGCTTGTTGGCGATGATCTGCGCCAGGGTGGTTTTGCCCACGCCCGGCGGTCCCCAGAGGATGAACGACGAGATGCGTCCGGCATCGATCATCTTGCGCAGGACAGCACCGGGTCCTACCAGATGCTTTTGCCCGATGTAATCGTCTAAAGTCTTCGGCCGGAGCCGTTCTGCTAAGGGTTGCATACGCTGTGTGTGTTAGAATGTCATCATCACCATGAACCGGATACCATCCTTGTTGATGCCGGGATGGTCCAGGTAGGTGAGTCGGCGCACGTATTCTATATGCAGCAGCTTGAATATGTTGTGTATACCCACGCTGGCTTCCATATAAGGTATCTTGGGATCCATCACGAAACTGGTGTATTGCCCGTTGCGTTGCGGAAAGAGGAACAGGTCGGGATCATCGCTCTTGAACGGGTTGTTCTTGTCCGTCAGGTCGCCCCAGAGCATACGGAAGCGGAACATCTCGCGCCACTTCAGCTTCTTCAGGAGCGGGATGCGGTTGAACAGCTTGCCATTCATGTTGTACGACAGCGAGAGCGAGGCAAACCGGTCGTTGAAGAACTCCATGTTGTTGATCAGGTTGAACGTCTCCCGCTGGGTGATGTAAGACAAGTTGGCCTCGGGCAGGATGAGCAGCGGGAACGGCACTTTGCTCCACTGTGCTCCGGCTTTGACGCTGGTGTCCAGGTATCCCCAGGACGACAGCCAGAAACGTTTCCAGATGCTGGCTTCCGTGAGGTGGAAGTTGTACTCCCCACCCAGTGTCTTGACTCCGGCGGTGTGCGAGAGGGTGTACACGGGAGCATCGAACGTCACCGGTATGCGGCGTTGCTTGGAGTTGACGAAGGTTTCGCCCGGTGCATAGCGCAGGGTGACATTGGCCTCCATGGTGGTGATATCGTGGATAGGTTGCTGTCCGGGAAGCGGCTCCTTGGTGGGCGTGTTGTTGTAATAGTGCAGTTCGCCTGCGGGTTCGTCGTTGCGGTGGCGCAGCATCGCCTTGATACCGAATCCGGTAGGTGTTTCGAGTTCGTAGTTGATCTTGGCATCGCGGATGTACGACATCTGGTCCACCGTGGTGGTCTTGAACGCCACGAATACGTTGTCCTTATCCGTGAAGAGGAACTTGTCCATGGGCGACATCACATCGTACGCGTAGGTGGCCGAGATGAAGTGTTTCGGGAACTCCCAGACCACATACTCGCGTTTGTTGAACGAGTAGGTAGCCGTACCTTCGTATTTCCACCGTTGGTCTTTCAGACCGTACGCTCCGTAGCCGTTGAAGAACCAGTGCGGGTTCAGCTTTCCGGTGGTCATGCCACTCACACGGAAGCGGGTGCCGTCGATGTAGTTACCTGATATCATGGTGTTGATGGGGCCGAAGTCGAACTTGCTGGGGTGTTCCTTGGTGCCCGTTTCGACGAAATTCTCGATAACGGCTTTCAGCCCGAAGATGACGTACTTGAATCCCGGTATCTGTTCCACCCGGTTGATGAAGAGGTCCATGGAACTCTCCGTCTTGGTGAGCGGTACTTGGCGTACTCCCGCCCAGTATTCGTCGCTCCGGTTCAGCATATCGGCATCCTTGATGGTGGTGCCTTTCAGGCGGAACATCCGCTGGTCGGGCGACTCGAATGTATAGTTGGTGAAGCGGTTGGTACGTTCCACCTGCAGTTCCTGTATGAACTTGGTCAGGCGCAGGTCCACCGTCATATCGTCGTCGGCCAGTACCCAGTTGCCGTTGGGCAGTTGTTCGTATTGCTGCACGATATCGAGGTTTTCCACAAAGTTGACCCCCGTCTTCTTCGGCAGGTTCATGGTGCACTTCTTCACCGCGTAGGTAGAATCCTTCAGTACGTACAGGTGTCCGGTGAATCCGAAGTCCTGCGAGTTCTCGGGCACGAAGGTGAGGTGTACGCACTCATCCTTGTCCACCATGAGGGTGTCCATAAGGTAATACCGGTAGAAGGAGATGCCGCCACTGCTGATGGGGCTGACAAATCGTTGTTGCAACAAGCGGATGTCGTCGTCGTAGATATTGATATCGGCAAAGACATCTTTCAGCACCGTGCCCAGCATGTCGCCGGTGGAGAAGAACTCCTCCACACCGTTGGAGTTCATGCCCTCGATGATGGTTTTCTTGTTTTCCGGATGTTTGCGGTAGATGGTTTTCGAGGCCGTTTCCTGAACCGATATAGGCAGGATGAGCTTATTGGTTTTCGGGGAAACTTCAATCTGGTCTTTCAGGAAGGAGAACTTCTTGTACATGCCCTTCTCTAGGTCGTCGGGCTTGATGTCGTTGAGCGACATTTTCATCTTCTGGTACTGATTGTACTGGTAGTAGTCGTTCTCTTCCAGCTTTTGCGCCTTCTTGTTGGCAATCACCTTCCGCATAAATTCCACGGCGGGATTTTCCTTACGCGAATATTTCTCCCGTTTAGGTTTCACGACAATCTCGTCGAGCAGAACGTCGCTGGAAGACAGCCTTACGTTCAGGACTTTGGTGTCCGGCTGAATCTTGACAACTTTGGTCGTATAACCGATGGCCGAGAAGGTAAGCTCGTTCCATCCTCTACGCGTCTCGACCTGGTATTCACCGTTAGCATTGGAGATACCTCCCACACCTTTCCCTTCGTAGTACACAGAAATGTACATCAGAGGTTCGTTGGTGAGAGAGTCTGTAATAACTCCCTTTATCTGAGCATATATCTGCGGGGCAGAGAATATGAATATAAATAGTAAGAGTAATTTGCTGAGCAGTTGTTTCATATATCGCATTATGGAATCGGCTGCAAAGTTAACAATTAACTACGATATTCGTTGTCGTTATAACCTTTTTTGTTAATCTTTTGGAAGTATTGCCACTGAAAATAAAGGTATCAGAGCACTCAGTCTCTGATACCTTTATCGGTCAGGCTTCTTTGTGGTAGTGGAGCAAGGTTTGTATGATGCGTTCGGCAGTACGTCCGTCCCAACGCTCGGGCAGTTGCCCTTTCTTCCAGGTTCCCTGCACCAACGTATCCAGGGCGGTGCCCAATGCCTGTGCATCTTCTCCGACCAACACGTTGGTGCCCAGGCGGCAGGTTTCCGGATGTTCGGCAAAGGTGTTCAGGGTGATGCAAGGCGCGCCGAGGAAAGTGGCTTCTTCAGCCACATTGCCCGAGTCGGTGATAATACCTTTGGCGGTATTCATCAGGTAACCGAAGACGAGGCAGCTCTGGGGCGGAAGTATATGCAGATTGGGGGCGGAGATTCCCAACGCTTTGATGGCATCGCTCACGTAGGTGTGCAGCGGTGCCACAACGGGCATCCCGGCTGCCTTTTCGAGCAGCGTGCCCAACAGCTTGCGGAGGTTCTCTTTATTTTCCAGCAAGGCGTGACGGTTCAGGGTGAACAGCAGGAATCCCCGCTCTTTCAGCCCCAGTACAGAGAACCACACCGGTTTGATGAGGCGGTTGCGGTTGTACCGGATGGTATCGATCAGGATGTTGCCCACGTAATGTATATTTTCGCTCTCCGTGCCCGATTGGTTCAGGTTGCGGTTGGCCACCATGCCTGCGGTAAACAGGTAGTCGGACAGTCCGTCGGTGATCATGCGATTGACCTCCTTCGGCATGTTCAGGTCGAACGAGCGTGTGCCTGCCACCAGGTGAGCCACTTTGATACCGTGCTTCTTGGCCACGATGGCACAACTCATGGTAGCGGTAAGGTCGTCCACAACGAGCACTACATGGGCAGGGTTTTCAGTGAGTTCTTGTTCAAAAGCTATCATGATGCCCGCCATCAGCTCTGTGGTGTTTCTGCCCGTTACATCCAGGTAAGCATCGGGCGTTCGCATGTTGAGGTCGGCAAACAGCGAGGCATCCAGACTTGTGTCGCCTTGCTGGCCGGCGTAGACCAACCGGCAGGATATTCGTTCACCCTGCGCCCGTGCGGCTTCAATGGCCCGCATGATGGGAGCAATCTTCATAAAGTTGGGGCGCGCCCCAGCTACGATAGTTATTTTCATAAGGCTCTGCTTTGAACAGTATTCATGAAGCAAAAGTACGTTTTCTTATGGAATTTATTCGTTACTTTGCATTATAAAATACAATAACATGTCAACATTTGTTCAGATACTTGATTTCGTAGGTACATTTGCTTTTGCCATCAGCGGTATCCGGTTGGCCTCTGCCAAGCGTTTCGACTGGTTTGGAGCGTACGTGGTAGGGATGGTTACGGCTGTAGGTGGGGGTACCATACGTGATGTGCTGCTGGGTGTTACGCCCGCGTGGATGCTCAATCCTATTTACCTGACTTGTACCGGGCTGGCTTTGCTTTGGGTGATTATTTTTGCCCGCTATCTGGTTCATCTCAACAATACGTTCTTTATCTTCGATAGCATCGGACTGGCCCTGTTCACCGTAGTTGGTGTAGGGAAAAGTGTCGCTCTGGGCTTCCCGTTCTGGGTAGCTATAGTTATGGGTGCCATGACAGGAGCGGCCGGTGGTGTGATACGTGACGTGTTTATCAATGAGATTCCACTCATCTTCCGTAAAGAAATATATGCAATGGCTTGTGTAGTAGGAGGGGTGGTTTATTGGGTTTGCCATTTGGTAGGAATGGATCCGGTCCTCACGCAGATTATCAGTGGAGTGAGTGTGTTCATCACCCGTATCCTGGCTGTGAAGTACCAGATTTGTCTTCCGGTGCTGAAAGGAGAGAATAATTAGAAATTAGCGGTTAGTGATTAGTGATAAGCAAACAAAGCTAATCACTAATCACTAACCACTATTCACTATTATTTACGCCAGTTCTTCGCCGCGTTCGATGTAAGCCAGTACATCGCCCTTGTCAACCAATGCTCCCTGGCGTGCGCAGATTTCGATGACACGTCCGGTGAAGTTGGCCATTACCTTGTCATACGTACCCCACGGGGTAGCGATGTAGCAGAAGGTGTCTTCGGGTTGGAACTTATGTCCTACTTCGGGCGGCATGGAAGGAGAAGCTACTGTTACTTCCCAAACCACCTGGCCCTTTTCGATAGCCATGATGGGTTCTGCTTTGGCGCGTTTGAACTTCTTCACCTCTTCCAGGTCGAATCCCTTGCTGGCCAGTTCGGCATCCTTGGCGCGTTGCAACTCGTCATGGAAACGTTTCTTGGCCACACCCGACTTATAATCGCGGTACTGGCGGTCGTGCATAGCCAGTTCGAAGAGCTCTTCATCGTCCGGTCCGGATTCCCATCCGTTTTCTTCCATCTCTTTGCGGTACTCGTCGAGCTGGTCAGGGTAATTCTTCTGCGGGTCTTCATCGGTGAACTCGAAGCCGTTGGCTTTGGCCAGTTCGATGATTTCCGGGTCCAATGTTCCCGGCAGACGTCCGCTCTTGCCCAGGATCATGCCCCAGGTATTGTTGTCGATCATGCTCCAGCGCGGTTCGCCCTTCACTTGCGACATCACGTTCATCAGAGCCACGTTCTTCACGTATTGGCTGAACGGAGTCACCAATGGAGGATAACCCAGCTTCGGCCATACATATTCTACTTCATCGAACAGCATCACCGTCAGGTCGTCGATGCTGAGCTCGTTTTCGCCTTTACCACGCAGAATCATATTGATACCGGCATGTACCCCTTTGAGGTCGGCCATCATGGAACCCATCATACCGCCCGGAAGTCCGCATTTCAGCAGCAGGGACGACATGTATTTGTTGGTCGGGTCAATGAAGTAACCCAGGAAGTCGTCAATGAACTCCTGCGTCATGGCACGGGCTTTCATGTAAGCCTTCATGTCGATCTCGGGCACCTGGAAACCGCAATCCTTGAGCATGGCCTGTACAGAGATCACGTCCGGATGAACCTTTCCCCATGACATCGGCTCCATAGCCACGTCGATGATGTCGGCACCATTCTCGCAAACTTCCAGGATAGAAGCCATGGAGAGACCCGGACCGCTGTGTCCGTGATACTGGATAATTGTTTCCGGATGTTTTTCCTTGATGGCTTTCGTGAGGCGACCCAGCATACCCGGACGACCTACACCTGCCATGTCTTTCAGGCAGATCTCGGGAGCACCGGCTGCTATCAGCTCGTCGGCAATAGCGGCGTAATAATCTACCGTGTGTACGGGTGAGAACGAGATACACAGGGTGGCCTGCGGAGTCATTCCTGCCTCAAGGGCATAATGGATAGAGGGGATGATGTTCCGGACATCGTTCAGCCCGCAGAAGATACGGGTAATGTCCACGCCTTGTGCATGTTTCACCTTGTACATCAACCGTCTGACATCGGCAGGAACCGGATACATACGCAATCCGTTCAGACCACGGTCCAACATATGCGTTTGAATGCCGGCCTCATTGAACGGTTTGGTAAAGGCCCGTACTGCGGTGTTAGGGTTCTCGCCATAGAGAAGATTCACCTGTTCGAAAGCACCACCGTTCGTTTCTACGCGGGCAAAACACCCCATTTCCACGATGAGAGGAGCAATCCGAACCAATTGGTCGACACGGGGTTGATACTTACCCGACGACTGCCACATGTCCCGGTAAACGAGACTGAATTTGATTTCTTTTTTCATTGCCTTAGTTATATAAGTATTCGAAGAATGATGCTTATTTTATGATGCAAATATAAAGAGTTATTTGACATAGAGATTTTTAAAAGGATAAAATATTGCTAATAAATGTATGTTTGATATCATGTTTGTGTGTAAAAAGGAGATTTTGACATGTCAAAATGTCAAATAGAACAAAACGAAAGGAGCAAGTCTCTTCTTTTGGCTTCTTACTCCTTTCGTGCTCACTTTTATTTTAAACATTTGGCCTTATCCTTTTCTCTCTTCCTTTCAAAAACTAATTCCTTTATATATCGTTGCAGTTGTTGTTTATTAAGTGAGGTTTAGGTGATATTTTAGGTTTATCTTAAACAAAATCTTTCAATTCTTGTTGCAGCTTCTGCCGGGTAAAGAATATGCGGCTTTTGACTGTTCCGAGCGGCAAGTCCAGTTTCTCTGCAATTTCCCGGTACTTGAAACCGGCTACGTGCATGGAGAAAGGAACCTTGTATTCTTTCGGCAGCGCGTTCACCACGCGGTGCATTTCTTTCAGGTCGTAAGCCCCTTCGGTGCTCTCGAATCCGGAATCTTGCGGCAGGTTCAGGTGGTACAGGTTATCGGTTTGGTCCACATAGACCTGGTCGCGAACCACTTTGCGGTAATTATTAATAAAGATGTTGCGCATGATGGTGTACATCCATCCTTTAAAATTGGTGTCGGGAGTGTATTTATCTTCATTGTCCAATGCTTTTAATGAGGTTTCCTGCAAGAGGTCATTGGCTTCTTCCCGATTGGCCGTCAACTTGTACGCAAAGCGGAGCAATTCTTCCTGGACTCCGATCAAATCTTTTCTGAAACTTAGACTTTTCATACTTGATAATTTTTTAATTATTGACTCATGTTCGTTTTTTATTTGTACTGCAAGTTTAGGGGTTTTTAGAAGAAGTGAGGGGATAAGTTCTATCTGAAATAGACCAGAAAACTATCAATTAATAGTTTCTGGGCCTATTTTGATAGTTTTTGGGTTATGATAGACTGTTTTCCGTCCCCGATTGTTGAGGCTCTATAATAGCTCTTAACATAAATGTAAAATATAAGTATATATTTGGAAGAATTTTCTTTACTGATTGAACTTCATTCCTGCGGAAATAAAGGCTTTTTGACTTTATTTTCATGAAGAAAAGCAAACTTTTTCCTTTCAAGGTGTTATATATAAAAAGGTCAGTATGAAAGCAATGAAACGTATTACCTTGCTGCTGTTGATGATGGTGGCGGGCAGCTTCGTCCTCTATGCCCAGAACAGCAAGGAGGATAAGAAACAGAAGAAAGCAGAAGCCGTGAAAGAAAAGCTGGCTTCGAGGAATTACAAGGTGGAGGTGAATCAGGCATTTCCGCTTGGTGGACGGATGATAAATCTCACCAGCCTCTATTCGTTGGAGGTGAAGAATGATTCGGTTTATTCGTACCTGCCTTATTTCGGGAGGGCTTATACCATACCGTACGGAGGAGGCGACGGGTTAATATTCAATGCGCCGATGGATAGCTACGCGATGGATCACCGCAGTAGTGGCGACGCCAAGGTGGAGCTGGTGGCACATAATGCCGAGGATCGCTTCCAATTCTTTATTTCGATCTACTCCAACGGGTCGGTCTCGATCAGTGTCAATATGCAGAATAGGGAATCGATCAGTTACTCAGGTAATCTGGTAACGGATAATCCGTAACGGTCGAGTTGCAGAACCCATGAAATGGGTGATACCATTTATTTTTTTGGCTTCGAGAGGGTAATCACCGTTCCCGCCTCGACAATTACTTTGTTCCGGAAGTTATGCCCGGACGAATAGTCCCAGCTCTTGCTGTATCCGCCGGTGGCAAACAAGCCAAACTTTTCTGTGAAGCGGTATTCCAGATTCAGTCGTGCTTCCAGAGCATACAGACGTCGGGGATAGCCCTCGTCTTTGTTCTTGAACAATTCGATGTGCTGGAAACCCAGGTCGCCGCTTACGAAAAGCTTCTTGTACAGCGGAAGTTCCAGTCCAGCCCGGTAGAACCAACCGCCCGAGAACTTATCGTCGAAATCTAAGTAATATCCCCCGACACCGACAACGGTATAGAACAAATCGTTCTTGGCACGCAGACCGACATTGAGTTTTGTGCTGTTGCCTCCATACACCATCAACTGGTAGCGAGTGCTCGGGTTGGCATTGATGAGGCCCAGTTGAAGCCCCTGGAAATCATCGCTGTAGAAGTTGAACAGCCCGATTTGCAATCCTTTTCCCCGGCCTGTGACGTTGGCAAGGGCTATCTGGGCACCGCTCATCTGCTCACCGGCGATGTTGGCAAGTCCGGCTATCTGCAGCCCGTTCATCGTTTCGCCGGAGATGTTGGCCAGTCCCCCGATCATCAAACCGTTGTACGAATTTCCTGCAATGTTCGAAAGTCCGGTGATCAGTACCCCAGAGCCGTTTTCTCCGGCGATGTTGGACAGGCCGCTTACCATAAGACCGGTGGAATTCTCCCCGGCAATGTTAGCCAAGCCGGTAATCAGTACGCCCCGTGAGGCATCGCCCGACACATTGACCAATCCGGAGATCGATACTCCATTCATCGTGCCTCCGTTGACATTGGTAATACCTGCCAGTTGCACACCTCGCATGTTTCCTCCGGCTGCATTGGCTATGCCGGAGATTTGTACGCCGTTCATGTTCTCCTGGGTGGCACCCGCCAGAATGTTCAGCCCTACGCCATTCAGGCGGTTCATCCGGGTGGCGATACCGAGGTTGAAGTAGGTGGTCTGTGCGGAGTCGAGCGGTTGTGTGCATACTTTGTCCCAGACGGACAGGTTGATACCTCCACTTTTGTTTTGGGCTGAAATACCCAAAACGGCAGTCAGTATTACTGCTGCCGTTACAATGGTTTTTTTGATCATGTTCTTATTATCCTTTGGCTTCCTGGTACAAGAAACGTTTGATACTCTTTTTGGGAGTCTTTTCGAATTCTTCAGGATAGATTTTCATTTTGTATATCTGGCAGTAGGCCGGCAGCATGGCATTGAGTGCCACCCGGTTTTCCTCCATGACACGTTCCATGTCTTCGTTCTTCAACCCGTGCGCGAACGCTTCGTCGAAGTCGGGATAAACAAGTCCCACCAGCTTCTCATTCTGCTGTACGATGATGCTTTCGGATACGTACGGAAGGTTGTTCAACTTATCTTCGATCTCTTCCGGATA
Source organism: Bacteroides sp. (assembly GCA_031555765.1). GTDB lineage: Bacteria > Bacteroidota > Bacteroidia > Bacteroidales > Bacteroidaceae > Bacteroides. Next base: position 14,570 of record JAVBUC010000089.1, read on the forward strand.
GATGTTCTGTCCGCTCGCCCCGAGGAGCATATTCTTGCTGCGTCCGCGGATGGTTACATGACCGGCTTCGTCCATCACCCCGAGGTCGCCTGTATGCAACCAGCCATCTTTGTCGATCACCTGATCGGTAGCTTCTTCATTCTTGTAATAGCCCAACATCATGTTCGGACCTTTGCAGACAATTTCGCCTACCATCGTTTCCGGGTTGGCCGACAATATTTTCACCTCCATACGGGGAACAGCCCTACCGCAAGAACCGGGTTTGAATGTTTTCCAATCTTCGTAGCAGATAATCGGTCCGCATTCCGTCATGCCGTAACCCACTGTGTACGGGAATTCTATCATACGCAGGAACTGTTCTACCTCCTGGTTGAAAGCGGCACCACCAACAACTACTTCGGAGAAATTGCCACCGAATGCCTTGGTTACCTCTTCGCGAATGGTAGATTTTATCTTGTCGTTGATATAAGGGACCTTCAGCAACAGCTTCATGGTCGGAGTTTCGAGTTTGGGGAGTACGTTCTTTTTGATTATCTTTTCAATGATCAGCGGAACAGCTACGATGAGGTTGGGTTTCACCTCGGCAAATGCCTGGAAGATGATCTTCGGGCTTGGCATGCGGGTGAGGAAGTATATCTGGCAACCGACGGCAAACTCATACAGGAATTCGAAGGCGAGTCCGTACATGTGAGCCATGGGGAGCATGGAGACTATCTTATCGCCCGGTTTGAGGGGGAGTACTTCGAAAGCGAATTTGGTGTTCGACCACAAGCTGCGGTAGGGAAGCATGACACCTTTGGAGTAGCTGGTAGTACCCGATGTGTAGTTGATAACGGCCAATTCTTCGGGTTGGTCTTTGTGGTATTCCACGTGCTCTTTGCGGAAGTTCTTCGGGAATTTATGGCCGAACATTTCATTCAGATGTTCACGGGCGTTTGTCAGTTTCTCGCTGCGCGAAACAAGCAGAGAGAAGTCGTTCATCAGCAGAATACCTTCCAACAGAGGCATGGCCGCTTCGTTCAGATTTTCCCAAACGATATCGCCTACAAAAAGCAGTTTGGCTTCAGAGTGATTGACGATGTTGTGTACATTGTCGGCCTTGAACTCATGCAGGATGGGAACTACCACAGCACCATAGGTCAATACGGCCAGGAAGGTGACTCCCCAATGCGAACTGTTTCGTCCGCAAACAGCAATCTTGTCGCCTTTTTGTATACCACTCTCTTCAAATATAATATGAAGCTTCTCTATCTTGCGAGCGACATCCTTGTATTGTAAGGTGGCTCCTTTGTAATCGGTTAAAGCATCTAAATCCCAGTTGTTTTTGATACTGTTCTCGATGTATGCAATAAAACTCTGATCCATATGTTGCACATTTTTATGTAAACTGTGCAAATATAATCCTTTATTCGTACAACACAAACTATTTGAGTAAGAAAAATGAGGGGTAAGTAGTTATTGAGTACCGAGTTACACCCCAAACAGGATGCAACTCAGTACTCGATATCTTTTAGGAGAGGTACCAGCTGTACATTCGCTGTACACCTTCTTGTATTTCAATCTGGTGTTTCCAGCCGAGGGAGTGGAGTTTGGACGGATCGGTGAGCTTGCGCATAGTGCCGTCCGGCTTGGTGCTGTCGAAGGTCAGCCGGCCTTCATAGCCTACTGTGCGGACTATCAGTTCGGCCAGATTACGGATACTGATCTCTTTTCCCGTACCTATATTAATGTGGCAGTTGCGCACTTCCTTGCTGCCTGCCTGGAAAGTGTCTTTGAAATCAACTTTCTCCATCACGAAGACGCAGGCATCGGCCATCTCTTCGCTCCAGAGGAATTCACGCAGCGGCGTGCCTGTTCCCCAAAGAGTAACTTCCTCACCGGTGATGCCGTATTTCTGCAGGATGTTCCGGATGGCTTCTTCCATACTTCCCCCGTTCACTCCTTCCACCGGACGCAGGTTCAGGTCCTTGCGGACGGCCTGCCAATCGTTCCGCTTCAGGCAGTCGGCCAGGTGTACTTTACGGATCATGGCCGGCAGCACATGGCTCCGTTCCAGGTCGAAGTTATCGTTCGGACCGTACAGGTTGGTAGGCATCACAGCGATGTAATTCGTACCGTATTGCAGGTTGAAACTCTCGCACATCTTCAGTCCGGCAATCTTGGCGATGGCATACGGCTCGTTGGTGTATTCCAGCGGGGAGGTCAGCAACGCTTCTTCCTTCATCGGCTGTTCGGCTTCGCGCGGGTAGATGCAGGTACTGCCCAGGAAGAGCAGCTTCTTCACCCCGTTACGAAAACTCTCGCCGATAATGTTCTGCTGGATTTGCAGGTTCTTATAGATGAAGTCCGCCCGGTAGGTATTGTTGGCCATGATACCGCCCACATAAGCGGCAGCCAGGAAGACGTATTCCGGTTGCTCTTCGTCGAAGAAGCGGCGTACAGCCACTCCATCGAGCAGGTCCAGTTCGGCATGAGTCCGTCCGATGACATTCATATATCCCTTCGCCTCCAGATTCTTCAGGATAGCCGAGCCCACCAGTCCGCGATGACCGGCTATGTATATTTTCGCATTCTTTTCCATAAAACTATAGTTAATCACTAATCACTAACCCCTAATCACTCGTTAGTGCTTATTGGCAATCATGCGTTTCACCTTGTCCATGTCATGCATTACCATAATCTTCACCAGTTCCGGGAACGAAGTCTTGATAGGGTTCCATCCCAACAGCGTCTTGGCTTTGGTCGGGTTACCCAGCAGCAGTTCCACTTCGGCCGGACGGAAGTATTTCGGGTCTACCTCCACAAGTACCTTGCCGGTAGCTTCGTCGATACCTTTTTCTTCCACTCCCTTGCCTTCCCAACGGATGGTGATGCCTGCTTCTGCAAAAGCCAGCGTACAGAACTCACGTACGGTGTGCATCTCTCCGGTAGCGATGACGAAGTCCTCGGGTGTGTCGTGTTGAAGCATCAGCCACATACATTCCACGTAGTCCTTGGCATATCCCCAGTCGCGTAGCGAATCCATATTGCCCAAGTAGAGCTTGTCCTGTTCTCCTTGACGGATACGGGCTACAGCCAATGTAATCTTACGGGTCACGAAAGTTTCCCCGCGGCGTTCGCTCTCATGGTTGAACAAGATACCGTTCACGGCATACATGCCGTAGCTTTCGCGGTAGTTCTTGGTAATCCAGAAACCGTATTGTTTGGCTACACCGTACGGGCTGCGCGGATAGAACGGAGTGGTTTCGCTTTGCGGAATCTCCTGTACCTTACCGTAGAGCTCCGACGTAGAAGCCTGGTAGATGCGGGTTTTCTGTTCCAGTCCC
>JAVBUC010000019.1:0-222951 GCA_031555765.1 Bacteroides sp.
TTTCAAAAGAACCTTTTGCCTTCGGTCCCTTCTGACGCCATACCTTGAGCGTGAATGATATATTTTTATCCATCTGAATTTAAGCTTTATAGTTACGAGTCTGTACTTTAACGAATTGGTAGTTCAAGTCTTCCTTGATCATTTCCGGGGCTGTATCTTCGCCGGTGTATTTCCAGCAGCCTACGAACGAGAAGTTCTGGTCGTCGCGCAAGGCTTCGCCGTCCGGAGTCTGGTATTCTTCACGGAAGTGACCACCGCAGGATTCTTCGCGGTTCAAACCGTCACGAGCCATCAGCATACCTACTTCGATGAAGTCGATGAGGCGCAATGCTTTTTCCAGTTCGATGTTGATTTCGTTCACATCACCCGGGATACGAACGTTGGTCCAGAAGTCTTTCTTCACTTCTTCGATACCCTTCAAGGCTGTCTGAAGCGATTCTTTGGTACGGCCCATGCCTACGAAATCCCACATGATGTTACCCAGTTTCTTGTGGATAGAGTCTACAGAGTGCTTACCGTTGATGGCTTTGATCTTCTTGATCTTGTCAACCACTTCTTTCTCGGTAGCAGCAAATTCCAGCAGGTCGGTAGAGAAGCGCGGAACCTGAATCTGATCGGCCAGGTAGTTCTGGATGGTGTAAGGCAATACGAAGTAACCGTCGGCCAGACCCTGCATCAGTGCCGAAGCACCCAGACGGTTGGCACCGTGGTCAGAGAAGTTGGCTTCACCGATAGCGAACAGACCCGGAATAGAGGTCATCAACTCGTAGTCTACCCAGATACCACCCATGGTGTAGTGGATAGCAGGGAAGATCATCATCGGAGTCTTGTACGGGTTCTCGTCAGAGATTTCTTCGTACATATCGAACAGGTTACCATAACGTTCGCGTACTACATCTTCACCCAGACGTTCGATAGCATATTTGAAGTCGAGGAACACAGCCAAACCGGTGTTGTTTACACCGAAGCCTGCATCGCAACGTTCTTTGGCAGCGCGTGAAGCCACGTCACGCGGAACGAGGTTACCGAAGGCCGGATAGCGACGTTCCAGGTAGAAGTCACGTTGATCGTCCGGAATATCAGTCGGTTTCAGTGTGCCTGCCTGGAGAGCTTTCGCATCTTCGATACGTTTCGGAACCCAGATACGACCGTCGTTACGGAGTGATTCAGACATCAGCGTCAGCTTAGACTGCTTGTCGCCGTGTACCGGAACGCAAGTGGGGTGGATCTGTGCGAAGCAAGGATTTGCAAAGTAAGCACCACGGCGGTAGCATTGGATAGCTGCCGAACCGTTAGAACCCATGGCGTTGGTCGACAGGAAGAAAGCGTTACCGTAACCACCGGTACCGATTACTACAGCGTGTGCTGCAAAGCGTTCGATGGCACCTGTGACGAGGTTACGGGCGATGATACCGCGGGCACGTCCGTCGATGATGACGAGGTCGAGCATTTCGTAACGGGTGTACAGCTTCACAGTTCCTTGTTGTACCTGACGGCTCAATGCCGAGTAAGCACCCAGCAGGAGCTGCTGTCCCGTTTGGCCGCGGGCATAGAACGTACGTGATACTTGAGCACCACCGAAAGAACGGTTGTCCAGTGTGCCACCGTAATCGCGAGCGAAAGGTACGCCCTGAGCTACACATTGGTCGATGATAGCGTTAGCCACTTCGGCCAGACGGTATACGTTGGCTTCGCGGGCACGGTAGTCACCACCCTTGATTGTATCGTAGAAAAGACGGTACACAGAGTCGCCGTCGTTCGGATAATTCTTAGCAGCATTGATACCTCCCTGTGCAGCGATGGAGTGTGCACGACGGGGTGAATCCTGGATACAGAAGTTGAACACTCTGAATCCCATTTCGCCCAAAGAAGCGGCCGCCGAAGCACCTGCCAGACCGGTACCTACCACGATGACATCGAGGCGGCGTTTGTTGGCCGGGTTAACCAGTTTCTGATGAGCTTTATAGTTAGTCCATTTCTCGGCTAAAGCGCCTTCTGGAATTTTTGAATCTATCTTAGTCATATTGATATCTGTTTTAACGGTTACATATTATGATTAACAAGCTCCACAGCTGGCACCGCAGCACAGTGACATGATGTAATATATTACTACCACAGCAGCGAAACCAAGAACGATCAGCGTAGAGTAGATGTTAGAAATACATTTCCAGCGTTCGAACCAGATCTTATTGCTCCAGCCCAGTGTTTGCAATGCACTCCAGAAACCGTGTGTCAGGTGGAACCACAAAGCAGCCAGCCATACTAAGTAAAGAACTACGTAAACCGGGCAGCTGAAAGTGTAACGGATCAGACCGGCACCGTCGGTAGCTGCGTAAGCTACGCCGTTCAGGACAGTTTCGTGTCCACCGGTGATTTCTACCAACTGCATTTTAGCCCAGAAGTTGAACAGGTGAAGGCCCAGACCTACGATAACCACGAGACCCAGCACCAACATGTTCTGTGAAGCCCATTCTACATTCTTCGGTTTGGCAGTCACGGCATAGCGTTCAGTACCACGTGCATTGCGGTTCTGCATCGTCAACCAGAATGCATACACGATGTGAATCACGAACAAGGCAGCCAATCCCAATGTTGCCACCAGTGCATACCAGTTGGCACCCAGGAACTCGCAAATCATGTTGTATCCTTCCGCTGAGAAGATGGCAACAAGGTTCATCGCCATGTGAAAGGTTAGAAACAGGACAAGGGCGACTCCGGTAACGCTCATCACCACTTTCCTTCCTACAGATGAATTAATTAACCACATAAATGATTGATTTTTAATTATTAATTGTTTGAATTATGAATCGGTCTGATGTACCTCACGTACTTTCGTGCAAAAGTACGCGAAATACCTTTATTAAGCAAACAATTAAAGAAAGATTTCTTTAATTAAAGGGGTTGGAAGGGGGATGTCTTATTTTTTTCGAATGTCTTCGCCCCGGATGCTGCGGTTGCGGAGTGCACGTGGAGAGTCGCCGAAAGACGCTTTGCAGAAATGGGCAAAGTGAGAAAGGGAATCGAATCCGTATCGGTTGCTGATTTCGGTGATGCGATCCTTGGTGTGTTGTAAGTCATCGAGGATACCTTCGCGTTTCTTGTCGAGGATCCATTCGTATACAGGTACGCCATACATTGTCTTGAAGAGGCGGCGGAACGTGGTTACGGTATAACCGCCCAGGTGCGCAAACTCTTCCACATTCTTCACCTTGTCGTAGTTCTGCATCACGAAATACTGGAAGCTTTCCGTGTATGAACTGATCGGGTAGAAGAAAGCACTGAGTTGTGGCGACGGATAATAGCAAACCAGCAGGTACACCAATTCCTGGCATTTGATGTCGATGAATGCACCGCAAGGAATCTGTTCGTCTAAGTAGTCACACAATTCTCTCGTGAAGTTTACTAAACGCGGAGTCATTACCAGCGGCGTGTAGGTCAGCGGTGCTTCGGAGATATTGATGATTTGCTGGTAACGGGATTCACAAATAAGCGGTAGTTCGTTGAACTGGAAAAGGATGTACTCCACATCGGTAAGTGCCAACTGCTCTAGCTTGGAACCGATGGCCTGAAGAATAATCTGTCCCGGGCGCAAGGTGTGGCCGGGATACTCCTCACTGTTAATCAGCAATTCTCCTTTCAACATAAAGATCATACAGTTCTGTGTGCATTTGTCCGAAGGGTGATGTTCGCCCTTAGGAAGATTCATGTGAACGAGTACGCCTGCAGCAGCCTTGGGGCACTGTGCGCAATCGCTCTGTCTTATGCAACGTATGTCTTTTATCATGTGTAATTTGCCGATATTGATATGACGGTGACAAAGATATGTCTTTTTTTTATAAAGCTCAATATATTTGCTGTATCTTTGTGGTATATTTTAACAAAAAGTTGTATGAAAAGAGGCGTAATGGCTTGTTTTTGTGCCTTATGTAGTTTAGGAGTGCTTAGTCAGAATTGGGACATTAATACTTTACATAAGGTCAATAGTTGGGATCAGGGGTTTGTGCGGAGTTATAGTAAGTATATTTCTAAGACTTCTCCTTATATATCTATAGGTGTTCCGGTGGGAATGGCTGTTTATGCGGGAATCAAGAAAGATATACCGTTGCTGAAGGATGCGATTTACATAGGAACCAGTGTAGGGGAAGCCATCGTATTGACTTACGGAATAAAATATACATTCGATCGTGAACGACCTTACGATCGTTATCCGGACCGGGTACATCCCTGGAGTCGGGAAGATAGTCCTTCTTTCCCGTCGGCTCATACGGCAGCGGCTTTCTCTCTGGCCACTTCGCTGAGCATTCAATATCCTAAATGGTATGTTATTGCTCCATCGGCAGTATGGGCTTGTTCGGTAGGTTTCTCGCGGATGAACGAGGGTGTGCATTACCCGAGCGATGTGATAGGGGGAGCGGTTATCGGTGCAGGATGTGCCGTTGCCAACGTCTACGTCAACCGCTGGCTGAATAAATGGTTGTTTGGCGATAAGTGATTAGCGGTTTATCACTAATCACTTACCGCTAAACACTATTTCAAGATTTTCTCGTACTCCTGGCTGTTCAGGATGTCGAGTGCCCGTTTCACGCTGGCATTGGTCTGATTGAATACCTGGAAATATTCGTTCATATCCCACAGGTCGCGGGCTATCAGTCCCTTTAGCTGGTTCTTGATGAGCGGCAGCGACCGGGTGTATTGCTCTTCGTTAAAAGCCACATTTTCCTTCTCGCCTGTTTCACGCAAGTTGTCCAACAACTGCTCACTTACCTCGAACTTTTCATTGTAGGTCTGGAACGATTTGTATTGTTCCTTCAAAGTCTTGCGGTTTTGCTCGATGTACTTCATCGTCACTTTGATGATAGCCCCTTTGGCTGCCAGGCTGCGGTGATAGTCGGTGTACTGTGTCGTATCGATGGGTACGAAGTAGTCGGGCATGATACCTCCACCGCCGTACACCGTTCGTCCCAGTTTCTTGGTCAGACACTTCAGGGAATCGGGGAAGTGGATGCTGTCCGCATTGCTCATTTCGCCACGGTTGTAACGTTCTATCAGGTCGTTGTTGTAGTTGATTTCCTCACCTACACCTCTTTTCTGTAGATTCTCGTCGGCGGTGCTGGAGTAAGGCTTCTGTATGCAACGTCCGGCTGGAGTATAATAACGGGCGATGGTCAGGCGGATCATCGATCCGTCGGGCAAGTCGATGGGGCGCTGCACCAGTCCTTTGCCGAACGAACGGCGGCCTACTACCACTCCTCTGTCCCAGTCCTGTATGGCGCCGGTGACAATCTCGCTGGCCGAAGCCGAGAACTCGTCGATCAACGCGATGAGACGTCCTTTCCGGAACGTTCCCGTTCCTTTGGCAAGGAATTCGCTGCGATCGGCACTTCGCCCTTCGGTATATACGATCAATTCTTTCTGGCTCAGAAACTCGTTGGCAATGTCGATGGCGGCATTCAGGTACCCGCCGCCGTTGCCTTGCAGGTCGAGGATCAAGTCCTTCATCCCCTTTTTCTGCAACTCTTTCAGTGCTTTGCTGAACTCTTCGTAAGTCGTCGCACCGAAACGGCTGATACGGATGTATCCCACTTTCGGTTCGATCATATAAGAAGCGTCCAAGCTATAAATAGGTATTTTATCTCGTTTAACGGTGAAGAGAAGCGGATCCTTTACTTCACGACGCGCCACGGTCAGGTTTACTTTCGAATCCTTCGGGCCACGTAAGCGTGCCATGATGTCTTCTGTGCTCATCTTCACCCCGGCAATGGCAGTGTCGTTCACGGCAATGATGCGGTCGCCTGCCAGGATGCCTACCTTTTCCGATGGCCCGTTGCTGACGGGTTGTATCACCAGCAGCGTATCTTCTATCATCTGGAATTGCACACCGATGCCTTCGAAGTTACCTTGAAGCGGTTCGTTCATCTTTTTCACCTCCTCGGCGTCCGAGTAGGTGGAGTGTGGGTCGAGCTGTTCCAGCATCTTGATGATGCCAGCCTCTACCAGTTTATCTTCGTTTACTTTATCTACATATAGATTGGTAATGGCAAATTCGGCCATTTGCAGTTTGCGGGAAGCCGGTGTTCCGTAGTTCTGTGCCTGGGCAGCAATGGCTACCAGGCAGCACAAAAGCAGGTATGTTGTTTTCTTCATTTCTTAATAATCATTCCTTCCGGGATAAATTGGCTGATGTCCTTTTCGTAGGTCAGCAACTCGCGTACAATGGTGGAGCTAATGCAGGTCATTTCAGGTTCGGTAAACAGCAGGATGGTTTCGATGCCGGCCAACTTCCGGTTGATATCGGCAATGGTTTCCTCGTATTCGAAGTCCTTCACCGTACGGATACCGCGAACGATAAATGCAGCCTCCATGTCGCGGGCAAAGTCGATGGTCAAGCCTTCGTATGCTTCCACCCGGATGCGGGGTTCGTTCCTGTAGAACTCCCGGATCATCTCCACGCGTCGCTCTATCGGGAAATAGGTATTCTTGTTTTCGTTGATACCGATTCCGATGATCACTTCATCCATGAACGTCAGTGCGCGTGTCACGATGGAGTAATGCCCGATAGTAAACGGGTCGAATGTACCCGGAAAAATAGCTCTTCTCATAATTATGCAATGTCTTCTTCTACAACCAGATTATCGATGATAAAGTTCTGACGTTCCATGGTATTATTCCCCATATAGAACTCCAGCAATTCTTTGACCATATCGGTTTTGCGCAGGGTCACCTGTTCCAGACGCATGTCTTTGCCGATGAAGTGTACGAACTCATCGGGCGAAATCTCTCCCAGACCTTTGAATCGGGTGATTTCCGGATTGGGTGTGAGTTCCTTGATGGCGTTGATTCGTTCTTCGTCCGAGTAGCAATACATTGTCTTCTTCTTGTTGCGCACGCGGAACAAGGGAGTTTGCAGGATGTACACATGCCCCTTCTTGATCAGGTCGGGGAAGAACTGCAGGAAGAACGAGATGAGAAGCAGACGGATGTGCATACCGTCCACGTCGGCATCGGTAGCCACGATGACCTTGTTGTAACGCAATCCTTCGATGCCTTCTTCGATGTTGAGGGCAGCTTGCAGCAGGTTGAACTCTTCGTTCTCATACACCACCTTCTTGGTCTTGCCGAAGGTATTGAGCGGCTTACCGCGAAGGCTGAATACAGCCTGTGTCGTCACATCCCGGCTCTTGGTGATAGATCCGCTGGCCGAGTCGCCCTCGGTGATGAAGATGCACGAATTTTCTTCCTGACCTTTCGCTTTCGGATCGTTGAGATGTATGCGGCAGTCGCGCAATTTCCGGTTGTGCAGATTCGCTTTCTTGGCCCGCTCACGTGCCAGCTTGGTAACTCCGGCAATGGCTTTGCGCTCTTTTTCCGATTCCTGTATCTTTTGCAGCATGGCTTCGGATACATCGGCGTGCTTGTGCAGGAAGTTGTCCACTTCCTGTTTGATGAAGTCGCCCACATGCTTGTTGATGGTCACCCCACCCGGCGTCATATTGGTAGAGCCGAGTTTAATTTTAGTCTGGCTCTCGAACATCGGTTCGTCCACATTGACGGCGATGGCGGCCACGAGCCCGTTTCGGATATCAGTAGCATCCTGGTTCTTATTATAAAACTCTTTGATGGTACGGGCAATGTGTTCCTTGAATGCACTTTGGTGTGTACCACCCTGAGTGGTATGCTGACCGTTGACGAACGAGTAATACTCCTCGCCGTATTGTTCGGTATGTGTGAAGGCTATTTCGATGTCTTCGCCCTTGAGGTGAACGATGGGATAGAGGCCGGACGACGTCATGTTGTCGTTCAGCAAGTCGGCCAACCCGTTGCGCGATACGATGCGCTGTCCGTTGTAGATGATGGCCAGTCCTGTGTTCAAGTAGGTGTAATTGCGAAGCATGGTCTCGATGAACTCCGGACGGAAGCTGTAGCTCTCGAACAACGTACGGTCCGGCTCAAAGAAGATGTATGTTCCGCTGTCCTCTTCCGTGTCGAAAGTATCGTCCGAGAGCAGGCAACCTTTGGAGAAAGTCGCTTTGCGTACTTTTCCTTCGCGGTAGCTGCGTACTTCGAAGTGGTGACTCAGGGCGTTGACCGCCTTTACACCGACACCATTCAGACCGACGCTCTTCTTGAACGCCTTGCTGTCATACTTACCACCCGTGTTCAGCACGCTTACGGCTTCCACCAGCTTTCCTTGCGGAATACCCCGTCCGTAGTCGCGTACACTCACCCGTAGGTTCTCTTCCACGATGATCTCTATCTTCTTTCCGGCCTGCATCTTGAACTCGTCGATACTGTTGTCCAGCACCTCCTTCAGTAGCACATATATACCATCTTCGGCATGTGCACCGTCGCCCAGTTTGCCTATATACATACCAGGGCGTGTGCGTACATGTTCCATGTCGCTCAGGTGGCGGATATTGTCGTCGGTATATTCTACCTGATCCAAATTTACAGTAAGTAGTTCATTCACTTCCATAACGAAATCAATCTATCTTTTTTATAAACGCGCGGCGGCGTTTGTGTTGTTCAGTTTTGAAATAATCCCATTGTGCTTGTACCTTTCCGTTCAGTTCCAACTCGGGATTGCTCTCGGCAAATATAAAGCCTAATTTTCTATAAGTAGGTATTAAATCTGAAAATAACAACGCATTCACGCCTTTGTTCTGATATTCCGGTTTCACGGCCACGAGCAGGAGGTCGAGCATCGGGGCACGGTGTTTCATGAACAAGGCTTTCAGCAGGTAGAACCATCCGAAGGGCAGTAGGCGGCCATTGGCTTTCTGCAACGCTTTCGAGAGCGAGGGCATCGATACGCCTACACACACCAACTCGTCATTGGCATCGGTGATCAGTGTCACCATGCGCAGGTCGAGGATGGGGAGATACATCTTCACGTATTGGTCTATCTGCCGTTGGGATAAGGGTGAGTAGCCGTACAATGGACTGTAAGCTTCGTTCATCAGTTCGAAGATCTTCTGTCCGTAGTCTTTGGCAATCTTCTTGCTGGAGGTGTACTTCTTTAGTTTCAGGCCGTATTTCCGCTGAATCAGATCCGAGATGCGTTGATGCTTTTCGGGCACAGCGTCGGGGATGTATATTTTGTATTCCACCCAGTCGGCATCCTTTTCGTAACCCAATTGGGTCATGTGCTCAGGGTAGTATGGGTAGTTGTAGATGGTAGCCATCGTGCTGAGCTGGTCGAATCCTTCTACGAGCATTCCTTCGGCATCGAAGTCGGTGAATCCCAGCGGTCCCTGGATATATTCCATGCCGCGGTTCTTTCCCCATTCCTCGACCGTCTTCAGCAATGCATCAGATACTTCCAGGTCGTCGATGAAGTCGATCCAGCCGAAGCGTACTTCCTTCTTGTCCCACTTCTCGTTGGCTTTAGTATTGATAATGGCGGCCACACGTCCCACCAACTTGCCGTCCTTGTAAGCCAGGAAATAGTCGGCTTCGCAGAACTCGAATGCCGCGTTTTTCTTCTTGTTGAACGTGTTGAGCATGTCGTCGAAGAGGTCGGGTACCGAATAAGCATTGCCCTTGTACAGTTTGTAATTGAAGCGGATAAACTCTTCCAACTCCTTCCTCCCGGAAACTTTCTTAATAGTGATTGCCATAATTCAATATTATAATAAGGCACAAAGATAATTGATAATCTTGGAATTACCTACGCTTTATAAGGTGCGTGTTTGGTATTTTTTTCAAATATTATAAATCAATACGCTCGTATAGGTCACATAACAGGCCACCATAATCCCCCCTTCCAGACGCGTAATAGTCCGTTTGGCAAAGAAGAGCCCGAAGAACCAGAGCAGCAAACCCGAGGCGATGAGTGTAAGTAGGTCGAAATTGGTGATTCCGGACAGGTGCAAGGGGGTGATGGAAGCACTGCATCCCAGCACGAAGAAGATATTGAACAGGTTACTGCCCACTACGTTGCCGATGGCTATTTCCGGGTTCTTCTTCAAGGCCGCTACCACAGAGGTGGCCAGCTCGGGAAGGGAGGTTCCTCCCGCTACCAGGGTCAGACCGATGACCGATTCGCTGACGCCCATGCCGCGGGCAATATTGCTGGCACCTTCCACAAACCACTGTCCGCCGAAGACCAGAGCGGCCAGTCCGCTCAGTATGTACACCACCGACTTCCAGATGGGTAGTTGCTTGATGTCTTCTTCCGGACTGTTGCCGTTGCCCTGTTGGGCGATGGCAAAGGTATATCCGAGGAAGATCACAAAGAAGCAGAGCAGCAACAACCCGTCGGTGATGCTGATTACATTCTCAGAAGCCTTGTTCAGCAGGACATCGTTGGCACAAAACAACAGGGCAACCGAAGCGAGGATACAGAGTGGAATCTCTTTCTTCAGCGTGTTCCGGGTGATCATGATGGGAGCTACCAAAGCCGTACACCCTACAATCATCAATGTGTTGAAGATGTTGCTACCCACTACATTACCGATGGAGATGTCGGCAGAACCCTTCAGGGCGGAAGAGATACTAACCGATAGCTCGGGGGTCGACGTCCCGAAAGCTACAATGGTGAGACCAATCACAATGGGGGGGATGTTGAAACGTTTGGCTATGGATGCGGCACCGTCTGTAAGACCATTTGCACCTAACAGGATGAGGATCAAGCCCCCGGTAAGCATTAAGATATTCATAAATAAGATGTTTTTGCCGGCAAAGATAGTCGTTTTAAATGAATGAGAAGTCAAAAACATTGTGTATGTTTGTTTTCTATTTTGTAATATATCATGATAAAAAACTTCATCTTTTTATGTCTGTCGTTCATCGTTTGCTTGCCGCTGGCAGCGCAAAACCAGGAATTGCCATTAACCTGGCATGATGGGTATGGCCCGTTTGAGTTGTTAGGAGTCGGATTGGGTCTTCAATCGGAAGAAACAGAGAAGAGCTCCTGGGAATCTGCCGAACCGAAGTTGAAAGGAATTCCTACCGACTGGAAAGATACGCAGATAGGATATATTGACACCGATAGATACCCGCTCGAATCGGATACTACCCGCTTATCGAAAACTCCAATGAGGTGTGAAATCGGGTTGGCTATAGGGAAGGGAACGGATGGACAAACATGGATGGTGGTGGACAGGAATAACAATGGAGACCTGAGTGATGATACTCCTTTTATCCCGATTCGCGTGGAAGATTATGTGAAGGATCGAAACGGAGCCTTGAAACATGCTTTCCCGGTGACGTACGATAAGTTGCAAGACGGAAAAATTACCGAAGCCCGTGTCTTACTGTTGGTTTTTGATGCCGGAAATGGGATATATGCTTTTAATTTCGCGCAGTATGCTACTGCCCGGTTGGGTGGCCGGTTGATAGGTATTCATGGAAGGGGGATTGATGTAGGTTACCGCCATACAGAGATTGCTTGGATGCATGGTGATGACGGAGTGCTGAAAGAACGGGTAGGTTGGACGGAGGCGATAGGTATGAATGAATATCTGAATATGGACGGGGTCTGTTACAAAAACCAGGGTGTAGACCTCAACAAGAATGTGCTGCTCCTACAACGCATGGAGGTTCCGGCCGATCAGTTGCTCTCTACGCAGGTGGGATTCCGGGCGATTGATTTTGCAGGAGTCGACCATAAAACAAAAGCCGGCTTGAGCCTGGAGAGCTATCGGGGGAAGTATGTCTTTCTCGAATTCTGGTCGCAAACGTGCGGGTCCTGCTTACGGGAAATGCCGAATATCAAAAACCTGTATGAGCGCGCGGACAAGGATAAAGTGGAGTTTATAGGTATCATAGGCGATAGTTCTGCACGTACCATTGATAAACTCATGGAAAAGTATGACATTAGCTGGCCGCAACTATTGTGTGATGCTACTAATCCTGTCAAGAAAGACTATGGGATTTTTGGCTATCCAACTACCTTCCTTATCAACCCGGACGGGGTAATTATCGGTAAGAACCTGAGATTACAGGAACTGGAAGAAACACTAATGGAGATAGGTGTTATAAAATAGCTGTCTGCGCGATTTACTTTTTTCAGCGCAACCTTTTTATAACTTCTCGCAACGAATAAGCTCTTTGCTTTCGTCGGCCAGCGTGGTGGCAAACAGATAAACGTCGCCACCTTCGCTTAGCTTTAGGCGTTTGCGTAAGTCGGCTACCGTGGCGGGGAAGTTCCGTACGGTGAGGTGTGCTTTGCGGGTATCATCCAATAGTTCTTTCGTCTCTTTTTTGTTGAACGAGCCGTGGCTGCGGATGCGGAACGCTCTGCCGGGGAACGATTCGATGAGATCGTCCGAAGTATAGAGGTGGCTGTTGGGATGCAGTTTGCTTACCTTATATGTATGAGCGATGCTGCGGAAGGCACCGGCTTTGAGCAGGGAAGCGTTGGGCTCGTACAGATAAGTACCCAGAGCGGAGGTGTACCGGCACCCGGCTACTTGTTCCTCTTCGCGGGTGAAGACGAAAGCCTGATCACCTTTCGGTGTGAGGTTGATGCAATGGATGGGAATTTCCGGAACAGGCTCCTGCTGAAGCAGTAGAAGAAGCTCCTTGCACTCATTATTCACTGATACGATATGTGCCTGGGCTACGTGCCGCAACTCCTGCATAGCCAGCGAGTGGTCGAGCATAGGCGATAACTTCACCAGCACTTGGCGGGCTTTAGCCAGAAGCAGCTCCTCCAGTTGCGATACATCCGGCTCGCAGTCGGCAATACGTACCGTCTTGCCGCCATGCTCGTTGCGGCGGGCGGGGTCGACGAAGAGTGCATCCACCGGTTCTATCTGTTGAAGATACTCTATCCCGTCCGCGTGATGCACGGTGAGGTGGTTCAAGCCCAGGAGTGGAAAGTTGTGCGCGGCGATGCGGCAAAGCTCTTCCTGTCGCTCCACATACTCCGCCCGGGCAAAACCTGCCGACAAGAATGCGCAGTCGATACCGAAACCACCCGTAAGATCGGCCAACGAACCGCCCGGCTCCGACAAGATAGACGCCTTGTAGCGTGCCGTGGCCTCCGACGAACATTGTTCGAGCGACAGGTGGCGCGGGTAAAGGATTCCTTCTGTGGCTGCCCACGAAGGAATCTTTTCCTGCGCCGCCTGTCGTCCGGCTATCTGTACGATGGCCGCCGGTATATCCACACCGGGGTACTTCCGGCTTTGGAGGGCCAGCGTGCGGACATCGTCGCCGGCGTGTTCGCGGATGAAGTCGAGTGTCTCTTGTTCCATGCCGCAAATATACTATTTACTATTCATTCCGACGGGCTTACCATCCAGATAATAAAGCATCGAATCTTCCGTTCGTGATACGTCCGCCCTGGAAAGTTCCGCAGATAATCATCTCGTCCAGGTCGAAGCGGGTGATGGTCACTTCCCCCTCTACCGGCTTGGTTTCATGTCCCCAGTTTTTAAGGACGGCTTCTGTAAATGTAGTCTTCTGCCCTTGGACGATGGGAGGTTCGATGGTGAAGGAGAACACTTCGTCCTTGCCCACCTGTATCCGGGCAAAGACTTTTTTATCTTTATCAGAGTAAGTGAACTCGACGGAGTCTCCTGTTCTGGATTCGAAGATGTTCGCAGGGTAGTATCGTCCTCCGGCATATACCCATCCGTCGATGAGGCAGCCGAAGGTATTTTGCCCGGTGGTAGTAGATTCGGGAAGTACGGTAGGATCTATGGTCTTGTCTTCCGAGCTGCAGGCAAAGCAGCAAAGTGCCAGCAGCAGTGTGAATATGGTTTTCTTCATGATCGTTCGGTTTTAAAAGTGATACTGAATGCCGCCCGTGATACTGAACGGACGGAGGTAATTGATTTGGTTCACGTCTACCTCTTCGCCGTGGTATTTCACATGTGAGGTGTGCGAATCGGCAGTAATCAGCAGGGCATTGATCCCGATACCCCAGTGGGTGGTCAACTTATACTCGGCTTTGGCACCGACGTTGAAACCCAGGACAGAGTCGCTTACCTTGCGGGACTTGCCGAACACTTCGCTGTTGTTCAGGTAATGGAAATAACCTATACCGGCATGGATTCCGAGCGTGAACTTCTGGCTGTTCAGCGGTAGGAAAGCCAACTGCGGTGCTACGTAGTGTGTGAAGAGGTGGTCGGCACCATCCTGATGCGAGGACTTCGATGAATGTCCGGCATAGAGCATTCCCAAGCCCAACTCAGGGATGGGTAGGAAGTAATAGGAAGCATTCCAGGCTACTCCGTCGCGCATACCCGAGCGGTAGGCGTCGGTACTTTGGGTGAGCAGCTTCGGGCTTTTCAGCAGGTTGCCGTACCCGGCCTGCACCGAGAACACGTGTTTGTTGGCATCCTTTTCCTGCCCCGCGGCAAAGGCGGTGCAGAGGGATAGGAGTATCCCGAGAAAGAGTTTTTTGTTCATGGTTTTATGGAATTAGTTTGTACTGCTGTCGGGCTTGTTCGCGGCTGCACAGGTTGAAGTGCCACCACTCGCTGGGCAGGGAGCGAAACCCTGCCTCTTTCATCACGCTCCGTAGTAGCAAGCGGTTCTCCCGGGCTTCTTGACTGATCTTTCCACTTCGAACCAGTTGCTCTTCGGCGGTGATGTGCGCCTCAGTGCCCAGCCAGTCCACCGGTGTGCCCATGTCCAGCGGGTGTCCTTGTTCGTCGGCTATGCTGATGTCCACGGCCAAGCCGTAGTTGTGCAGTCCGCCGCCCCGGGCAGGGTTGGACACGTAGATATACTTCGGGGTGCCTTTCACCACGTTCCACATTTTCTGTTGTACACTCAGCGGGCGGGTGGCGTCGTAGATTACCAGCCGGTAGCCGGGGTGTCGCTCGGTGAGCAACTGTTGGGCACGGACTACCGCCCGGGCGGCATCTGGGTGCAGGTAGGCTTCCTGCAAATCTTCGTAGAGCTGTTCTCCGGTAAAGTTGTCGGGTGTGGCATATAGGAGCTGCACTTCGATGGTGGGGTCGAGGTCGGACACATCGACCAGCCCGAGGGAGTCGAAGTACAGGGCTGTCCGGCTTTTCTGCGGAGCGACGGGTACCTCGGCGATGGTCGTGCTATCGGTTTGCTCGATATCGGGTGCAGGTATTTCTTGTTTCTTCTCCGTGCGGCAAGCGGAGCATAGCGTCAGCCCGGCGAGGAGAAGGTAAACCAAAGTGGTGTGTAACGTCATTGCTTATTACTAATTTACTGATGAAGACAGGGAGTAGAGGCGGATTCCCTATGGGCCGATGGTTAATGTGTGTTAACTTCCAACCTCTTCTCTCTGTGCAAAATAAATGATTTTATTCGTCATTCGTCATCTTTTTCGATTTGTTGTGTTGATTACCGGGCAATTAAGCGGTGACGAATACCAGTTTTATTCGTCACCCATTCGTCACTTTCCGGGGTATTCGTCACCGACTCACTCTCCGTGTGTTTTTTTGAAAAGTATTCGCCATTCACCATGTTTTTCGATTTACTGTGCTGATTAAAAGATGTTTGTCTTATGGTGAATACCTGTTTTATTCACCATGCATTCACCATTTTTTGGGGTATTCACCATTGCTTGCTTCCTGCAACTGCCCCGGTAGCTTCCCGCTGTTGCCCCGGTAGCTTCCCGCAACTGCCCCTGCAGCTTCCTGCAATCAGTGAGTTTCCTCGGGCGAAACTCCGAGTTTCACTTGACGAAACACTAAGTTTCAAAGGATGAAACACTGAGTTTCAAAGGACGAAACACTGAGTTTCACTTGCTGAAACTTTTAATTTGCTAAGGTGTGGCGAAAAGAAGGCAGGTATATAAAAAGAGAGCACCTGTTTTTCAACAAATGCTCTCCCGAAGTGCTTTGTCCTGGCCTGAGCCGAGGACCTTATGGGAAGATCTTATAATTCAGCGGTTTTCTCCAATGCAGCAGAAAGTCTGGCCGATGCATTCTCTATCATATCCAGCGTGCCGCTGCCATCGCCCACGTATGCCACAATCATTTCTGCATACTCGATGGCTCCGGCCAAAGCAGGTGAGTTCAGTGCCCGTGCATCCGTAAGCAAAGACAACAAACCTCCCAGGTCTTCGAGTTCGGCCAGATTGCCCGGTCTCATGGTATTGATGGCAGCATTCAGCACCGAAGTAGCCTCGTTCACCTCCGTTTGGTTGTAGTTTTTGTCCTTGTTGTCGAGCACTTTCTGTGCAGCAGCCATCTGCTCCATCAGGCGGGTGTATCCGTGAGGTGCCCAGGGCGAGAACTCCGGCACCTTCACAGCTAGCCCGTTCCATCTTTCTTGTGCCATCTTTCTGCCGCCGGCAATGTACAGGAGCTCATGCAACAAGTTTTTCTCTATGCTGCCCAGAGATACCAAGTCAGCGAGGGCATTGTCCAGTTTATATTGCTGAACATCCACTTGCTTCTGATCCTTTCCGGTTTCGTAAATCTCTTTGGCTTTGGCCAGTTCCTGCCGGAGCGTGGCATACGTATCCCAGGTATAGCGTTCTGCAGCATGCGATTCTGCCGTTTGGATGGTAGCTTCGAGCACTGTCTTGTTCAGGCCCGTAGCAGCCAGCTTGCCGATGGCTTTCTCCTGTGCGGCTATTTGCTTTTCTACCTGTTTCTGAGTGATGCCGGCCGATTGATACAGCTTGTCTCCTTCTGCCATTACCTTACTCAGGGCGTTGTACGATGCTTTGGTATAGTTCTCGGCTTTGAATATCTTGGCCTCTTGCAGCTTGGTCCAGAGCGATGCCCGCAAAGCAGCGTTCGGATCGCCTACCCAATGAATCCGTAGGTAGTGCGTGGTCTTTTCGTGTCTGAAATAGTCCGGTTGAAGCGTTTTATCTCCGATGGTCAGGGTGTACAGGTTGCCCTCCATGCCGGTTTTGCTTCCGCTCGGTCCGTTGAGCCGGATGTTTTCCAGGTCGGAATCCACATTCACAGTGGCTTGTTCCCAGCTGGTGATATCGGTAGCCGTCATGGCCAACGGACCATACATGAGCGTACCTACCCACATGGGTGGGAACTGGACGTTCGTTTGATTCTTACCCGTAGCCGCCGTTTCCAACTTGTCGGGGCCAAAGTCGATGTGCTTGCTGAACGGCATGGTGATCTCCACTGCATCGGCCGTTGTCCAGGTGCGGGCGGGGATGGTGATGTACGATCCCGGCTGATAAGCAGAAGCGATGGAAGTACCGTTGAGCTTCACGTCGAAACCTTCCGTAGCCCAGTAAGGTACACGTAGCTTCAGGACGAAATCGGCTGTTCCCTGTGTCAGTTTAAGGGTGGAACTCTCGGCAGGCCACAGACAGTCTTGCCGGAGGGTGACGTTTTTATCGTCCCACGTCAGCGTGGTAGGCATATACAAAGCCACCCAGAGGGTATTGTCCGAAACAAAGTAGGTAGCCTCCTGGTACTTGACGTGATTCTCGGAGCCCGTACCTCCGCAGCAGGTAGACTGCGGGGTGTTGCTTCCGAAACCTTTCGTGGCATTCAGGCCCACCGCATAATGATAGGTCATCTCATAGCAAGTGTGGTTTATCGACCCCACGAGCTGATTGTATAATACCCTTTCGTAATAGTCCATGTACTGGGCATCGTCCGGATGGAAGGTGTTGAGATCCTTCGTCAGCTTGGCCAGGTTGTAAGCGCAGCAGGTTTCGTTGATGCTGGGTGCCGGATACAGGTTGCGATGACGGTCGGACGACACATTGTTGGCCATGCTCAGAATCTGTGTGTACGGCTGCCGGAACATCTCGCCATTGCCCACGCCTCCGGTGGAATAGCGGTAGCGACCCTGTATCATTTCCCAGAAGTTCTCGGCCAGGTTAAAATAATACGGGTCATTATTCCCCCGGAAGCTCCAGAGTGCACTGATTATTTTCGGGATGTGCTGGTTGGCATGACGGGTACGGATGTCGTCGATGTTCCGGGCCAGCGGGTGGTAGAATGCCGGGCTGTCGAAGAAATTGGATGCTTCGAGCAGGTGCGCTTTCTCTGCCGGATCGCTTACCATCTCGGAAAGCCGGGCCAGTGACTCGCCCGTTCCGCCATCTTCTCCGGCGATGTAGATGTTCCACATCTCATACCGGTTGCCAGGCTGGGCTCTACGCTCTTCCTGGGTTCCGTCCGTCTTGACAAAGGTGCGGTAATGCAGGCGGTTCCAGATCCACAGTCCCATATCTTTGGCGATGAGCAAGGCTTTCGCGGCAATTTCGCGGTCGTCCACATACGTGGCAATGTCTATCAGACCCGCCAGTTGCTTGTGGATGGAATAATAAGGTGCCCATACCCAGTTCGTGTTATTATAGTCGCGGTACATTTCGATTAGTGCGGCGTGTTGTGCCGGAATGGCATTGAGATACCCGTAGCCATATTGCTCGTACTGTGTTTTGTACACATCGAAATCTGCCCAGGAACCTTTCATGGCGCGCAGTTCGGCCTCCGGTGCGAAGTCGCGCGCTTCCCAATACCGGCCCAGCTCTTTGTTCCAGACGAAGGTGCGTTCCTGGCACTGGCGCAGTTCATCGACCATCCGGCGGATGTTGGTGCGCAACTTATCTTTCTGATCCGCCTGGGTAGCACTTGCGAAGGCGAAAGCCAAGGCCGACATGTAGTGACCCGAGCCGTGCCCTTTCAGTTTGGTGGTAGGCGAGTCCCAGCCATCGGCTTCTGTATACCCTTCGGTGCTCAGTCCGTACGTGTCCCGGTAGTTGTACAACTGCTGGGAAACATCCCAATGGAGAATCTCATGGATGGCCAGGTCCCGGTTGGACGTCAGCCGGTTGTCTCCGTTGATAACCACCTTGTTCAGCGGCAGGGGCCTGGCCGCCGGAATGTGCGAAGGGGTGGCGTATGCCCCGTCCACTACTGTGACATTGGCTATTATCGGGTAGCCGTTCAGCGTCGTATCATCGCCAACGATGAAACCCTTCACGGTGTACTCATGACCCACCGGGTTTTTCACCGGATCTGCTTGTTCCTGCTCAGTGGCAAGTGCCGAGTTAGACCACCGTATCTGGCGGTACTCCGACTTTCCGTCAGAGTAAGTAACCCATAGCTGGTATGGTAATCTGGGTACCGTACCTACCGGACAGTCCACCTGGACAGTTTCGACCTTGGCTATGGTCCGGATACTCGTGCCCACCGCTTCGGAAGAAGGCGAGCTTATCGACATCGATGTCGCCGGAGAGGTCGACAGTACGAACATCATCGCGCAAGCAATAAATTTTGCATTTTTCATTCTGGTTCTATTCTTAGTTTTTATTTATTCGCGGTATCTTAGTTTGTCAAAGTTGCAGATACTTTAGGATAAAGAAGGCAATTATTTTCCAAGAATGTGGAAAGTGGATTATTTTGCTATCAATTTGGAAGTTTTTTCCTATAATGGGGAGGTTTTTTCTTTGTTGGTAGATTCTTTTTGACCAGAATAAGTTCTTTTTGGAATAGGTTTTGCCGATGGGCGAAAGAAAAAAGAGCATCTATCTTTCGATAAATGCTCTCTCTGAGGTGGGCCATCTTGGGCTTGAACCAAGGACCTCCAGATTATGAGTCTGTTGCTCTAACCAACTGAGCTAAAAGCCCGTGTATCCATGTTCCTTTGGATGCGGGTACAAAAGTAAGTGATTCCGGTGAAATATGCAAGCTTTTCGAGAAAAACTAACAGGTCAGAACTTGTATGTGCGCTTCGGATTTTTGGGAAACCATCCTTTCTTCACCCGCTCTTCCTGTTCGAACACTTCTTTGATGGTCCAGAACGAAGAAAACGCAAAAACTCCGAGGATGGATGAGGCGACCACATTGTCCGTCCACAACGAACCGGCTACTCCTGCTATACCGAGTAATAAAAAGATCCACCAGCACCGGGTACCCCAATAATATTCGGCCTTTACCACCACAGGGTGAAAAAGGCCGATGATGAGGAACGTGCAGATGCCGATGAACAATCCCGACAAATGGTATTCGTTAAGAAAATCCATACGAATCCAACTATTTGGCTGCCGAGATAGG
The DNA here is from genome assembly GCA_031555765.1 of Bacteroides sp. GTDB lineage: Bacteria > Bacteroidota > Bacteroidia > Bacteroidales > Bacteroidaceae > Bacteroides. The sequence goes on from JAVBUC010000019.1 coordinate 19,926, forward strand.
AATTTCTTTCTTGATGCTTTGCTCCAGAGAGATGAGAGTTTCGGTAGCCGTTACTCCGGGAATTTCCTGCATTTTGTTGTTCAGCAGGTCCATCAGATGTTCATTGTCGCGTGCATACACCTTGGTCAGCATGGTGTACGGACCGGTAGTAAAGTGGCATTCTACAATTTCGGGGATCTTGTTCAGTTCACCTACCACTGACTTGTACATAGAGCCCTTTTCAAGCTTGATTCCTACGTACGTGCAGGTTCTGTAACCTAATGATTTGGGGTTCACATTGTAACCCGAGCCTACAATAACGCCTAAGTCAATGAGTCGTTGCACACGTTGGTGAATGGCTGCACGGGATACACCGCATTCTGCCGCCACGTCCTTGAACGGAATACGCGCGTTCTGTGAGATGATCTCCAGAATTTGTCTGTCAAGATTGTCTATTTTTTCCATAATAATGAATATATTTATCGGTCAATTGTCAAATAGTAAGCAAATATAGCGGTTTATTTTAATTTATCTCTATGAAAGAGTAAAAAAACAACTGATGTGTCTGTTTTTATTTTTATTGAGGCTTCCTGTGAAAACAAAAGCAGGATGGCAAAACAGCTTTGCCACCCCGCTTTTGTTTTTATTATTCGCAATTGCTTACTTCTCGATGCTCAGCAATTCTACTTCGAATACCAGTGTAGAGAACGGCTTGATAGTGCCGGTATCTCTTGTTCCGTAAGCCAGTTCCTGCGGGATGTAAAGTTCCCATTTAGAGCCTACCGGCATCAAGGTCAACGCTTCTGTCCAGCCTTTGATAACCTGGTTGGCACGGAAAGTAGCCGGTTCGTTGCGCTTGAATGAGCTATCGAACTCAGTTCCGTCGATCAGCGTACCTTTGTAGTTTACTTTCACTTTGCAAGTATCGGCAGGAATTTCGCCCTTACCTTCTACCAGCACCTTGTATTGCAAACCGCTCGGAGTAGTTACAACGCCTTCTTTGCCTTTGTTTTCAGCGAGGAAATCTTCGCCGGCTTTCTTGTTGGCACCATAAGTTGTTTCCAGAGCTTTTGCTTTTACTGCTTCCATCTTAGCCTGTGAGTAAGCTGAAGCTTCTTCCATGGTCATCAAACCAGCCTTTTCCAGTGTACCGGTAATGAAACCAGCTACGAAGTTGCTTTTGCTGATAGTCTGTGTAGAGTCGTTGCCAAAGAGTTCGCGGTTGATATTTTCCATCATACCTCTTTCGCCAGCCACTTGCTGACCAATCTGGATACCTGCAAGGTAAGCAGCATCTTTCTTGGTGGTCATGTTAATACCTTCGTTCAACCCTTTGATAAATTCAGCCATGTATGCAGTGTCTACATTCATACGGCTGATCAAGTGATTTTTCAAACCTTGCGTGCTGGACATACCCAGTGCATAAGACAAAGTGTCGATGTCCGATTTCAGGTTAGCCTTCGGGCTCTGAGCGGTACATGAAGCGAGGCCGAGTGCTACGGCGATTGCCATGATAAGAGTTACTTTTTTCATTTTGCTTTCTTTTTTATTATAATACTTCAATTAATTCTACTTCGAATACCAGTGTGCTGTGCGGCGGAATCATTTCGCCGGCACCTTGTGCACCGTATCCCAGGTTGGAAGGGATGTACAGTTTCCATTTAGAACCTTCGGGCATCAGTTGCAAAGCTTCTACCCATCCCGGAATCACCTGATTCACACCGAATACGGCGGGTTCGTTGCGCTTGTATGAACTATCAAACAAAGTTCCGTCGATCAGGGTTCCTTCATAGTGACATTTTACGCGGTCGGTTGCCTTAGCCATTTTGCCGGTACCTTCGGTCAGGATTTCGTACTGCAGACCGCTGGGAAGCGTTACTACATTGGCTTTCTTGGCGTTTTCGCTCAGGAAAGCTTGCCCCTGCTCCATGCTGGCAGCACTCATCTTGGCTTCGATTTCTGCAAAGAAATCATTTACGATGTCGCGGGCTTCCTGGTGTGAGATGGCGGTTTCGTTACCTTCCAACACATCCTTGATAGCTTGTGCAAAATCATTTACTGCGATGCCGTCGGCACCCATACTCTTTAAATTCTGGCCAATTCCCAGGCCGATAGCGTAACTAAATTTGTCCATATACTTCATTTTCAACGTGCAAAAGTACATGAATTATTTGAATGATTAACTTTTTAGTATTTAAAATTTCTTATTTGCATATACTTGAATGAGGCTTAGCGTTATTTTTCTCTATTTTTGTTGGATAAAAGACAAATAGAAGCCATGAAGAAAATAGTTGTATTGTCCGGTGCGGGGATGAGCGCCGAGAGTGGAATCAGTACGTTTCGCGATACAGGCGGACTGTGGGAACGGTATCCGGTGGAGCAGGTAGCCACGCCCGAAGGCTTCCGGCAAGATCCGGCACTGGTGCTGAATTTTTATAATGAACGGCGGAAGCAGTTGCTCGATGTAAAGCCTAACCGCGGACACGATCTTCTGGCCGAACTGGAGAAGGAGTACGAGGTGACCATCGTAACCCAGAATGTGGACAATCTGCACGAACGGGCAGGGAGTAGCCGCATCGTCCACCTGCACGGCGAGCTGACGAAGGTTTGCTCCAGCCGGGAACCATACAATCTGCAATACATCAGGGAGTTGAAACCCGAAGAGTTCGAGGTGAAACTGGGCGACCGGGCCGCCGATGGTTCGCAACTGCGCCCCTTTATCGTGTGGTTCGGTGAGGCGGTGCCTGAGATAGAGACCGCCATTCGCTATGTGCAGCAAGCGGATATCCTGGTCATCATCGGTACATCGATGAATGTCTACCCGGCGGCCGGTTTGCTCAATTATGCCACTTACCATACTTCTATCTACCTGATCGACCCGAACGAAGTGCAGGTGTCTTCGCCCCGGAAGATTTTTGTGATCCGGAAAGGAGCATCGGAAGGAGTGGCCGAACTGAAACGGCTGCTGGCGGTACGGGAATAAAAAACTCTGTGGAACTCTGTGTGACTCTGTGGTGAAATAAAAATCATTGCCCCGGCTTCACGATCAAACGAATGATAAACCAGGCATGGTGAGCGATGGTGCTGATCCAACCATAATGGCGGGTCATGATGCGGAAACGTTCCCGGAGTGAAGCTTTCCGGTTCTGGGTAGTCATCCCCTCGTCCAGATAATCGATGAGGGTGAGGTGGGTGTTGTGCAACGAGCGCGCCTGCTTCATCACCCGGATACACCAGTCGAAGTCGGCCGAGAAGCGATAGCGGAGGTCGTACATACCAGCCAGGGTGCGCTTGGCAAAGAAAGCCTGGTGACACACCAGCATACCCTGACGGAAACTTTTCCAGGTCAGCACTTCCGGAGCCGTGAGCCGGCGCATGCGAATGAAGTGCCCTTGATGATCTACCAATGCGGTTTGTCCGTACAGCACATCGGGCAGTTCGTTGGCGGGTAGCTTACACACCATCTGTTCCAGGGTGTCGCCCGTATGGAAGCTGTCGCCGGCGTTCATGAAACAAAGGTAATCGCCCGTTGCCAGAGCCAATCCCTTGTTCATGGCATCGTATAGCCCCTTGTCCGGTTCGCTCACCACCGTTTGTATCCGGTCGCGGTATTTCTGCACGATAGCCATCGTCCCATCCTTCGAAGCTCCATCCACAATAATGTATTCCACCCGGTGGTATGACTGCGAGAGTACACTCAGTACGGTATGCTCCAACACCTTTTCGGCATTGTAGGTCACGGTGATGATGGAGAAAGTCGGGAGGATACGGTTATGCATACTTTCCGGTTATCTTATTATACAGATCGGTGTATTTTTTGGCGATGACGTGTTCCGAGTAGTTGGTGATGGCCTTGCGGACAGCTTGCTCGCAGAGCTCAGGATAACTCGGGTCGGTGAGTACCCAGTACACACCGTTGGCAAAGTCGGCCGACGATTTGTACTCAGCCACATAGCCGTTGTGCAGATGATCTATCATCTCCGGGATACCTCCTACCTGGAAACCCACGCACGGCACACCGCAGGCCATAGCCTCCATGATGGTGTTGGGCAGGTTGTCTTCCAGCGAGGGAATACCGAAAAGATCGACTGCATTGTAGATATCCGGCATGGCATGTTCATCTTTCACGTAATCCAGCGCGTAGACCCGGAAGGGGAGAAGGCTGTCCAGCTCGTGCGACTTATTGCCGAACACCACCACACCCAGTTCGTCTTTCAGCTCGGGATGCTTCTCAGCCAGCAGGTTGCACGACTCGATCAGGTAGTCGATACCTTTCCGTTTATCCGTGATTTTCAATGCCCCGAACAACATCAGCTTGCCTTCCTTCGGCAGGTTGAACTTGGCACGGGCCTCCGCCTTGTCGCGCGGACGGAACAGGTTGGTATTGATGGCATTGGGGATGCTTACTACCGTTTGTCCGGTGAGCAAGGCACTGCTTCGTGCCCGTTCGCCCAGCCATTGGCTGCAAGTAACAAAGGTAATGGGGGCTTGCTTGTAGATTTCTTTCTTCTTGCGGAACGTGCGGGTGGAGAGGTCTTTCTTGCTTCCGCCACCGTAGATAAACGGGCAGTTGTGGCACTCTTCCTGGTAGTTTTTGCAGTCGCGTGCATAGTGGCAGATACCTGTACAGGGCCACATGTCGTGCATGGTCCAAACTACCGGCTTGCCACTTTCGAGAATCCGGCGGATGCCTTTCAGCGAGAGCATGCCCTGGTTGATCCAGTGCAGGTGGACGATATCGGCTTGCTGGAATTCGGGCAACGCGGTGATGTCCATCCCCACGTTGGCTATATCCATGGCAAACAGGTTGTTTTTCTTGAAGCGATTGGCTGCCCAGATCACGACACGTTCCCAGACAAATGTCCATACCTGGAACCAACTTCCCGGTAGTTTCACCACGCTGATCTGGTCGGTTTGCTTGTCGCGCACCAGCATTTTGGCTTTGATTCCGTTATTTGTCAGTGATTCCAGCAGACGTCTGGCGGCCACAGCGGCACCGCCTATGCGTTCGGAAGTATTGATGATTAGTACCCTCATTGTCCAATTGTTTTGGCAAAAATAGCTGTTTTCTACGATAAACCGTGCAAAGTCATGGATTATTTGTACTTTTGCCGCACCATATAATAAGGTATAAAAATGAAAAAGGTGGTGTTTTTGGGGTTAGGCTACATTGGCCTTCCGACGGCGGCGGTTGCTGCCAACCATGGTTTCCAGGTAGTGGGTGTGGATGTAAACCCGGAAGTAGTGAATACAATCAACCGGGGCGAGATACACATCGTGGAACCCGATCTGGGCACAGTCGTGAAAGAAGCGGTTCGTCAGGGAACACTCCGGGCTGTACAGAAACCCGAGGAGGCAGATGCTTTCTTTGTGGTGGTACCTACTCCTTTCAAGCAAAACCACCGGGCAGATATTACGTACGTGGAATCGGCCACCCGGGCAGTTATTCCTTTCCTTCGTCCGGGCAACCTGTTTGTCATCGAATCTACTTCGCCGGTATTTACCACCGAACGGATGGCGGAGGTTATCTACAAAGAGCGCCCCGAGCTGAAAGGGAAAATACATATTGCCTACTGTCCCGAACGGGTGCTGCCGGGCAATACCCTCTACGAACTGGTACACAATGACCGCGTTATCGGTGGTGTCGATCCCGAATCGACTGCCAAAGCGATGGAATTCTACTCGGCTTTCGTTCAGGGAAAACTCCATCCCACCAATGCCCGCACGGCAGAGATGTGCAAACTCACCGAAAACTCTTCCCGCGATTCCCAGATTGCTTTTGCCAATGAGCTTTCGATGATCTGCGACAAAGCCGGGGTGAACGTCTGGGAACTCATCCATTTGGCCAACAAACACCCGCGGGTGAATATCCTGCAACCGGGTTGCGGCGTAGGCGGTCATTGCATCGCCGTCGATCCGTGGTTCATCGTTTCCGATTACCCCGAACAGGCGCAACTTATCAAGCGGGCCCGCGAAACGAACGACTACAAGGCCGACTGGTGTGCCAACAAAGTCATGGAAGCCTGCCTGCGCTTTGTCGAAAAGAACGACCGCGAACCGGTGGTGGCCTGCATGGGTATGGCTTTCAAACCGGACATCGACGACCTGCGCGAATCGCCTGCCAAGTACATTGCTTCGCGCATCATCTCCGAGTCGCGGGCTACGGTACTGATCGTGGAACCGAACATCGACCGCCATTCCAGCTTTCACTTGACGGACTACCGCGAGGCGTATGCCCAGGCGGATATCGTGGTATGGTTGGTGCGGCACACGCCGTTCCTTTCTTTGGCGCGTGAAGAAGGTAAATTGGAACTCGACTTCTGCGGAGTTAGAAAATAAGATAACACATGAAAAAGATATTGTTAGTATTCGGAACACGTCCCGAAGCCATTAAGATGGCACCGCTGGTCAAAGCCCTGCAAGCCGACACAGTACATTTCGAAACAAAAGTGTGCGTCACTGCCCAGCATCGCCAGATGCTCGATCAGGTACTCGAGGTATTCGGCATTGTTCCCGACTACGACCTGGATATCATGGCACCGGGACAGGACTTGTACGACATCACTTCCAAGGTGCTTCTCGGACTGCGCGATGTGCTGAAAGCCTTCGCTCCCGATGTGGTGCTGGTACACGGCGATACCACCACTTCCATGGCTGCCGGGTTGGCTGCTTTCTACCAGCAAATCAAGGTGGGACATGTGGAAGCCGGATTGCGCACGTACAACTTAGAGTCGCCCTGGCCCGAAGAAATGAACCGCCAGGTGACCGACCGCCTCTGTCATTACTACTTCGCGCCGACCAGCCAGTCGGAAGCCAACCTGATAGAAGAAAAGATTGAGGCCGATCGCATCTACATCACCGGCAATACCGTGATCGATGCCTTGCTCATGGCCGTAGATATCATCGCACAAACGCCGGGCAAGCCCGACGAACTGCACGAAACATTGAAACAGAAAGGATACGCCGTAACGGACAGGGAGTATATTCTCGTCACCGGGCATCGCCGGGAGAACTTCGGCGAAGGATTCCTGCACATCTGCCAGGCTATCCGGGAGATTGCTGCGGCACACCCCGAGCTCGACATCGTTTACCCCGTACACCTCAACCCCAATGTGCAGAAACCGGTTTACGAACTGCTGTCGGGCATGAGCAATGTTTACCTCATCCAACCGCTGGACTACCTACCTTTTATATATGCCATGCAGCACAGCAAACTGTTGCTCACCGACAGTGGTGGCGTACAGGAAGAAGCCCCTTCGCTGGGCAAGCCGGTGCTGGTGATGCGTAATACCACCGAACGTCCCGAAGCCGTCGAAGCAGGAACGGTGAAGTTGGTAGGTACGGACTCAGCCGCGATCGTGGCCCATGTCCGGGCACTGCTCACCGACGAAGCTCTTTACCGGCAGATGTCCGAAACGCACAACCCATACGGCGACGGAAAAGCCTGTGAACGCATTCTGGTAGCCATTCGGGGCTAATGGTATGGTGCCGCTCAAGGTGTAAAACTATCTGTGTGAAGTCTAAATCAGCGGGCTTTGATGAAACTGTATTCTTCGTGCGAATCGGAAATGGCAGCTATTTTATATCCCGCCAGCTTCATCTTTCGCAGTAACTCTTTCGTCTTGCTGATGCCGATGCCATCGAACCGGTGGTGAAATTCTATGAGTATCTGGGTAATCACGACTCCGGATGCCAGAATATTGTCTATCACATCATATTCAGCTCCTTCGATGTCCATCTTCAGCAAATCTACTTTCGCGTGCTGCAGCTCTTTGGCTATGGTGGAGAATTTCTTTACCGGTACAGTGATCTTCTCCTCTACGCCTGTGTGCTTTTTAACGGAACCGCTTACGTAATCCGGATTCTTCGGCAGAAAGAAATCGGTGGTCCCGTCGTACCCATGTATGCCGACCGGTGTAAAATGAATCTTTTTATTTTCTTTCTCTGCCATGAACCGGATGGATTTGGGAGTTGGGTCGAAGGCATATACTGTACACGAGAATTGGCTGATCAGTTCTTCATCGAAAGTGATGTCCTCACCCACGCCGAACGAATAGACAATACTGCTTGCATGCAATGGGTCGGGACAAGCATAGAAACCTCCATATTCCGATCCAAACCATCTCTTCCCAATTCTGATTTCCGGCTTTGCCATAATCTCTTTACCTCGCATCACCTTATAGATATGCGATAAAAACTTTTTGATTTTCATACAATACAGGTATTAGTTATTTATACTTAGGTATGTTTACATAGTTAGCTTATATTATTCAGATGATATACTTATGAAAGAACAGCATGGAAAGCGTCGAGGAAGCAGCGGCATACAGTGTCGATGTTCACTTTCTCGCGGATGATGCGTTCGGACTCCTGTCCCATTGCTTGGCAACGTTTCGGAGATTTGAACAACAGGGCGATCTTATCGGTCAGGCTGCCGGCGTCCCCTTCACGGAAGAAGTAGCCGTTAATCCCGTCGGTCACCAGGTCGTGCTCCGTTCCGTCGGCCACAGAGCAGATTACCGGCAACCCGTAAGTCATTGCATCGTTGATGGAAAGGCCTCCCATGCCGGCCAGCACATAGACGGTAGATTCATTCATGTAGGCTCCCAGCTCTGCCGGGCGGTAAACCCCGCCGGTGAAGCGTACATGTTTTTCTACACCCAGTTCCTGCGCCTGCTGTTTCAGGTTCTCCAGTTCCGGCCCGTCGCCTACCACTACCAACTCGGCATCGGGGAAACGTCCGGTAAGCCCGGGCATAGCCGCTATCAACAGGTCTACCCGTTTCCATTTCACCAGCCTCCCGATGTGCAATATGCGGCGGGGGCAGGGTGGAAGCAGGGGTGGGGCGGCCAGTACGGTCTCTTTCTCGCGAAGCAGGGATTCCGTATCGCCGGTATTGAAGGTGATATGTATCTTCTCGTAGGGCACTCCGTAGGAGGGCAGTATGTCATAGGCTACGGTGGAGTAATTCAGCGTGGCGGCCGCCCTTTTGTAGCAGTATTTGCGGAGATGCATAGTGAGCCATTGGCGAAGGTAGAACGACACGCCCCGACTCAGTAGCTGCATTTGCTCGTCGTACATCGGGTTGTTTTCGAAATAGTTCCTGATCTGTCCGTACGGTGGCGTCTGAAACGGTATCTCGCGGATCATGATTTTCGTGCCGCAAGCCCGGATCACTTTCCGCAACCGCCGCTCAAAGTAGAGTTGCAGGAAGTAGGGCCATCCCAATACGATGATGTCGGGCATCTCCTGACGAACGGTTTGCCAGAGGGTAGGGAAGGCAGCTTTCCCATAAAAAGCCTTTTGCTCGGGCAGGCTGATCTGTTTAAACGAACCTCCTTCGACCATTTTAACACCTTGACCGATGGTAGCGTTCCCTTTGGCCGGGGTCACTACTACGATTTCAGCCTTACGAGCCATCCGGTTGAGCAGGGCATTCAGATAGTGCGGCATTCCGCCGAAGACGAACAATATTTTCATGGCAATGCGTAGAATAAGCGGTTAAAACAGTCGGCCAGCCGTTGCAGGCTATGATCGGCTGCATAGCGGGTAAGGCCAGACTCATCGTATGTGTGTGGTTGACAAAGTTGTGCGATGGCATCGGCACAGGCCGGTGCATCGGTCTCGCCGACGGTGGCTCCGGTGCGGTAGTGCTCTACCCGCTGTCCCATGCACTGCCCCTTGGCAACGATGATCGGTTTGCCGAAAGCGGCAGCCTTGGTCAGCAGGTTGCTACTGCCGGTGAACTGCCGGTACACGGCGAAGATCAGTGCACTGGCATCTACCAACGCGTTGAAGCAGGCCTCGTCCGGTATGCGTTCCAGGGAGAACAGGCAGTTGGAATGAGTCGCTTCAAAGGTGCTGAGTTTAGATTTTTGAGAGGGGGTAAGCGATGACTTTCCGGCCAGCACAAAGTAATACTCCGATGTTGGCAAGAGCGGGATAGTTTGTAACAACAGTTTGGTGCCTTTTCGGACATGGAGGGAGCCGAGCAGAGAAACAATCTTCCGTTCTCCGGCTTTTTCCTGTATCCTCTTAAGTAGCGGGTAGGAAGTATCCGGTGCCGATGTATCGGCAATGTCCGGGAAGAGGACGATGTGCGAATGAAAGCGTTTCAGCTCCGGGATGCACAACTCATTGAGTACCGCCAGGCCGGTGCAGTGCCGCGAACGGAGGCAGCGGCGCGGGTCGATGACTCCTCCCTTGGGCATTTGGAGCAGCAGTCCGCTCCATGGATAAGGGAGTAGCAAGTTGAGCAGCCAGAGCGGAGTAAGCGTAGGGAGTACATCGTCCAGGCAAGGGAAGAATACCCAATCGGGTTCCTCATACGCAACTGAATCACGGAGTTGCTTCCGCAGGGTATACAGGTTGCAAAGCTGCAAGAAAGCATTCAGCAAAACCGTTATTTTCTTTTTCAACGGATGCTCCATAGGTAGCGGATGCAGCCGACGGGTGCGGATAGGGGTGAAGTGTACACCTGCCTCCTCCCGGTCCACTTGCGGAACAATCAGCCGCACCGTATGACCCTGACCGGCCAACGTACGGGCGAAGGTCTGGTAATACGTCTGCCGATGCCCTGAGCAAGAGCAGTCGACAATGGCTATGTTCGTTGGTGTGTTCATCCGGTTTATTTTTTCAACGCCTGTTGGTAAACACTTATCAGGAGTTTGCTTGCCTCTCGGGTATCGAATCGCTCGATGATGGATTGGCGTATCAGCTCTTTGTCGAACTGTTCGTATTCATCATACATCTGCTGCATCTTCTGTGCCAACCCTACGGTATCGCGCGGTTCCACCAGAAATCCCGTTGCGGGGAGGATGATATCTTCCGGACCGCCGCAGATGGTACTGATGGCAGGAAGTCCGGTAGCCATGGCTTCGATGACCACAATGCCGAATGTCTCGCTGTGCGAGGCCAGTACGAACGCATCCGACTCGCTCAGACACCAGGCCAACTGTTCGCGCGTCAGATTGCCGGTGAGATGCACCCGTCCCTTCAGCCCTGCATAGTCGATGAGCTTGAGGAGTGGATAGAACTCCGGCCCGTCGCCGGCGATGACCAGCGATACCTGAGGCTTGTCGGCAAATACCTGATTGAAAGCGTGGATCAGCTCGTTGAATCCCTTCCGGCGGGTCAGGTTGCCCACGCTGATGAAGACAAACTGCTTCTCTTTCTCAGTAATGCGATGGCTGAAGCTGAATGTCTCGGTGTTGACAAAGTTGGGTATCACCCGTATCTTTTCGTACGTGGTGTATGCTGCCAGATTCTTGGCCAGCATGGTACCTACGCAAATGATGCGCTCGGCACTGGCATATGCTTTGCGCAAGGTCCTTTCCTGTCCGTGGCTCACTTGCTTGGCGTTGATGGACGAGGCATGTTCGGTCAATACATACCGGATGCCGTACATCCGTTTCACCAACCGCGCGGCATATCCTGCCCAAACCCCGAAATGTGCATGGATCAGGTCGGGTTTGCCGTACCGGCGGATGTACCGGCTCACAGCATACAGGGTCATCAAACTCCAGATGAGTCCGCCCGGACGGGTAGACAACTTGGGGTTCCAGGCATGCATACGGAGGGTGACGAAGCGGCCGTTGTCCTCGGAACTTGTCTGGAAATGACTCTCTTTGAAGAAGCGTTTCCAACTGAGGCGGTTCGTGGGACGTTGCTCCACAAAGACCAGTCCCACCCGGCACCCGGCATCGGCCAACTGTGTAGCTTGTTCATGGAACATATATCCCCGGTGTGGCGACGAATCGGCCTCGGGATAATACATCGGTAGAATCAATATGTGCATGTCTTCAGTCATGAGCGTTTGGTTATTCGTTGCAGGAGTTTGGTTACTTCATCGCTCATTTCCAGCCGGAAAAGCAGGCAGCCACCGGCATAGAACAGTGCGCCGAAGACTATCTGTATGCCCATCCGGAGGTAGTCATTCATAGCTATCAGCCCGAAGAGGCTGGTGAGCACCGCCATGGCAACAGCCAGCAGAAAGTAGGGTGCTACGGAGCGAAAGAAGGCTATGAGCGGGTAGGAGATAATGCGGCAGACGTAGTAGCCCAGCGTGAACATGGTAAAGAAGGAGTAGGCTACCCAGCCGTACACCATTCCGATAATGCCTTGCCGGAACGTACAGAACAGAGCGATGATGAGTACGAACTTATTGAGTATCTCGATTCGCAGGATGGTGCGCGACTTCCCTTTGGCGGTAAGCAATTCATTGAAGATCTGGGCGAATACCGAGAAGAGCCCGGACAGCAACAGGATGCGCAGGAAGGGCACAGCGTCTATCCATTTATTGCCCACCAACCCTACCACCAGGCTTTCGGCAATGACGTACAGCCCCAGTATCACCGGGAACAGGACGAAAGCGATGCTTTGGTTGGTCTTCTGCAAGACACGCCCCAGTCGTTCGTTGTCCGTATTGGCACTGGCAAACATCGGCAGAGCCACCGTGCGGAAGGTGTTGGAGATGAGCAGGACGGGAATCTCCTGGTAGCGTTTGGCCTGGACGAAATTTCCTGTATCCACCGTATTGTACGCCTTGCCGATGATGACCGTGTAAATATTGTTGAACACCGCATTGATAAGGCCTGTGGCCAGCATACGCGAACTGAAGGCGAATACCTCCCGAAGCGGTTGCAGACTGAACCCCCACGAAGGCCGCCAGCGGTTGAACGCCCAGAGCAGGATGCTTTTAAATAAGGGCAACAGGAGTTGTTGCGCTACCAACGCCCAGACTCCGGCTCCATACAACCCCATGACAACGGCAATGATGGACGAGAGCAGCAGAGCGGCGAAGTTGTATTGCGCCAGACGGTTGAACTGTAGCTCTTTGGTCAGGATGATGGTCTGGATGAAGTTGAACGCATTGAACAGGATGGCCAGAAAGAGTACCCGGGACAGTGTGGTGAGTTCGGGCTTGTCGTAGAAGTCTGCAATCAGCGGCGCACAGACATAAAGCAGCCCGTACAGTGCCAGGCTCACGACGACGTTGAAATAGAAAACAGCATTGAAGTCGGCCTGCGTGGTGTGCTTCTTCTTGATCAGCGCACCACCGAAACCGCTGTCCAGCAAGACGTTGGACAGGGCGATGAAGATAGCCAACATCCCCACCAACCCATAGTCTTCCTGTAAGAGTAATCGCGGAAGCACAATACCGCCTGTTACTAAGTTGATAAGTTGTTGTCCGAACTTATCAACGAAGCTCCAGCCCAGTGCCTTCACGGTTTTATCTTTCAGGTTCTCGTCTGCCATTCCACTATTTTACTTCACTTCCCGGCTTTACTTCGCGTTGCGGCATGATCACAGCCAGACTTCCGTCGTTGTTCTCTGCCGAGAGTATCATGCCCTCGCTTACGATGCCCTTCAGCTTACGCGGGGCAAGGTTGGCGATGAAGCACACCTGTTTGCCTACCAACTCTTCGGGCTGGTAGTGTTGGGCGATGCCGCTGACGATGGTGCGTGTTTCCAGTCCGTCGTCTATCTTGAATTGGAGCAACTTGTCGGCCTTGGGAACCTTCTGGCATTCCAGAATGGTACCTACACGGATGTCCAGCTTGGCGAAGTCATCGTACTCTATGTTGGCGCGGATGGGGTTGGCCTTGTAGTTGGCTTCCTCGTTGGCCTTCTTCGTGTCGAGCAACCGCTGTACCTGTGCCTCGATGGTAGCGTCCTCGATCTTCTCGAAGAGCAGGGCAGGCTGGTTCAGTTGGTGTCCGGCAGCGAGCAGGTCGTTGCGTCCCAGGTCGGTCCACTCGAAGCTTTCCATGTTCAGCATCTCGCGGAGCGATTTCGAGCTGAACGGCAGGAACGGTTCGAAGGCGATGGCCAGGTTGGCAACCAACTGTAACGAGATGTTCAGGATAGTGCCTACGCGGTCCATATCCGTCTTGGCCAACTTCCACGGCTCGGTATCGGCCAGGTATTTGTTGCCGATGCGGGCCAGGTTCATGGCTTCCTTCTGGGCATCGCGGAACTTGAATACGTCTAGCAGCTTCTCTACTTCAGTCTTCACGTTGGCGAACTCCTTCAGGGTTTCCCGGTCGTAGTCGGTCAGTTCGCCGGCAACGGGCACTTTGCTGTCGAAATACTTCTGCGTCAGTACCAACGCACGGTTCACAAAGTTGCCGTACACAGCTACCAGTTCATTGTTATTGCGGGCCTGGAAGTCCTTCCAGGTGAAGTCGTTGTCTTTCGTTTCCGGTGCGTTGGCAGTAAGCACATAGCGCAATACGTCCTGCTTGCCGGGGAAATCCTCGAGGTATTCGTGGAGCCACACCGCCCAGTTGCGCGAGGTAGAGATCTTATCGCCCTCCAGGTTCAGGAACTCGTTGCTCGGCACGTTGTCCGGCAGGATGTAGCTGCCTTCTGCTTTCAGCATGGCGGGGAACACGATGCAGTGGAACACAATGTTGTCCTTGCCGATGAAGTGTACCAGGCGCGTTTCCGGATCCTTCCACCACGTTTCCCACGTGTCGGGGAGCAGCTCCTTGGTGTTCGAGATGTAACCGATGGGTGCATCGAACCATACATACAACACTTTGCCTTCGGCACCTTCCACCGGAACAGGGATGCCCCAGTCCAGGTCGCGGCTCACGGCACGCGGCTGCAGACCCATGTCGAGCCAGCTCTTGCACTGTCCATATACGTTGGGACGCCATTCCTTATGCTCTTCCAGAATCCACTGGCGCAGCCATGCCTCGTGCTTGTCCAGCGGCAGGTACCAATGCTTCGTTTCGCGCATCACCGGCTGGCTACCGCTGATGGCACTCTTCGGGTTAATCAGGTCGGTAGGCGAGAGCGAAGTTCCGCACTTCTCGCACTGGTCGCCATAAGCACCTTCCGAGTGACAGTGAGGGCACTCCCCGGTGATGTAGCGGTCGGCCAGGAACTGACGGGCCTCCTCGTCGTAGTATTGTTCCGACGAGCGTTCCACGAACTCGCCTTTGTCATAGATGGTACGGAAGATATCCGAAGCCAGTTCGCGGTGCGTCTTCGATGAAGTACGGCTATAAATATCGAACGAGATACCGAACTCTTCGAACGATTTCTTGATCAGAAAGTGGTAGCGGTCAACGATGTCCTGCGGCGTCACCCCTTCCTTGCGTGCACGGATGGTGATGGGCACACCATGCTCATCCGACCCTCCAATGAAGAGTACTTCCTGTTTTTTCAGTCGCAAATAGCGCACGTAGATGTCCGAGGGAACGTATACACCAGCCAGGTGGCCGATATGGACGGGGCCGTTGGCATACGGCAGGGCCGATGTGACGGTGGTTCTTTTGAATTTCTTTTCCATTGTAATGTATGCAGTGTAGATTTTACTGTTTATTAAGTTTCGCCAGGGCGAACGCGCAAAGATAATATTTTTGGATGTATTGCGCAAAGCGCGAGCAGTTTATCCTGTGATTTATCTTGTGTTGGGGTCTGGGCGGGGGGCTTGGCGAGCTCGCTGGAGTTTGCGAAATCAAAATGTCACCTTTTGACAATATGATAAATGAACCTGCTCTGGAGTCGTTTCTTTTCGATGGAAGGGAGGCTGATGCTGGAATATTCAATTCTGAGCGGTTTTGTAAATATTAAAATGATGGCGACTGAGTTTGTATTGTCTCATTTTGATAGCATGAGTTTTTGAATGATGTTGCGATTCTCTGTTTATCTCTTTTTTATATCCCATAATGTCTTTTGGTTTTTGATTGCTTTTGATATCCAACCAGCTCAAAAAAACCGGATTTTGAAGAACCCATTCGAATGTTTAAAAGGTTCGGGTCGAATGTTTTAAACATTCGGGTGGTATGTTTTAAACATTCGACCCCTATGTTTTAAACATTCGAGAGGATTTTTCCATGGATAAAATGTATAAAAATGCGGTTTGTGGTTTGTTTTAGTACTTATATTCGTATAAACATCCGCATATATATACGTAATTTTCGCTGGAAGTGTCGAAATGTAGAAAAATGGAGTTAGCTGAAATCTTTAATTGCTGAAATAATGAAACCAATATGCTGATTTTGTGAGATAATTGATAGAGTTGTGGCTCTTGTTTGTTGTTTATTCCCCGCAATGTACCATTGTGTGGATTATGCACGATACGAGAGTTCCAACGGCTCATGCTATCCGATAGACTGTAGGTATTACTACTTTTTATCACCGAAAATGAATACAAGTATTCTTATTATAGAATAAAAATAATCGTTTTAATGCACTCATAAGAAAAAACCAGTGCATATATAAGAAAAAATCAATGCACTTATAAGAAAGAAATAGCGCACTGATAAGATTACTTGTTAGGTTGTTTTTTAATACCTTTGTGCCTCGGCTCAACTAAAATTATTCAAGCCGGCTATTAGTTTCATGAATATGAACCTCAAAAAACCTACGTATGGCCATTAAATACGATTTTGTAGAAGTAAACGAGTTGAATAGAACAGAAGGTAAGTACCGCGCCCGTGCAGTATCCAGCGGAAAGATCACCACCGAAAGATTAGCGAAATGGATAGGGCATACAAGCGGTGTAAGTGCAGCGTAAGCCAAAGGCTTTGTGGACATACTCACCGATGCGGTACTCGATTTTGTGAAAGACGGATATGAGGTGCAGGTGGGTGACTTAGGCTACTTCTCGGCTTCCGTAACCAGCCAGCTTGTAGACGATCCGAACGAGATACGGGCAGAGTCCATTCATTTCAGCCGCTTAAACTACCGGGCGGGTATCTATGTGAAAGATAAAATGATAAGCGCGGGAATAGAACGGGTGCAACGTCCACGAAATAAAAGCAAGGTGGAAAAACTGACGCAGGAGGAATGTGCCGGAATCCTGAAAAAGCACCTGGTCGAGAAACCTTTCATCACACGGGCCGACTTTATGCGGCTCACGGGAGCAAAGAATACTCTTGCTGCCATTCAAACCCTGAATGCTTTTATAGAAGAAGGGTGGCTGACCAGGTATGGTGCCGGCAGAACAGTGGTGTATCTGTTAAGGTGATTCATTCTCCTATATAATACTTCCTTCATACTTTCTTCATTTCAAGGAAAAGGCTATATTTGCAAAATAACCGTAAATATATACCCTCGCATGATTACCAACCAACTCCTTCGCCCGACAAGCATCGTCGTAGTAGGCGCATCGAACAATGTACATAAACCCGGAGGAGCTATCCTGCGGAACCTGATCAATGGAGGATACCCCGGCGATCTCCGCGCCGTGAACCCCAAAGAGACTGAAGTGCAAGGCATTCCCGCTTTTGCCGACGTGAAAGATATTCCCGATACCGAACTGGCTATCCTAGCTATTCCTGCCTCGATGTGCCCCGGTGCAGTGGAGATACTGGCGGCGGAGAAACAGACGCGGGCGTTTATCATTCTCTCGGCAGGGTTTGGCGAGGAGACGCACGAAGGGGCAGTGCTGGAAGACCGTATCCTCGATACGGTAAACCGCTACGGGGCGTCGCTCATCGGGCCCAACTGCATCGGTCTGATGAATACCTGGCACCACAGTGTATTCACCCAACCTATTCCCGAACTCCATTCGCAAGGAGTGGACCTTATTTCCAGTTCCGGAGCCACGGCGGTGTTTATCCTGGAGTCGGCCGTGACGAAGGGGTTGCCTTTCAATTCTGTGTGGTCGGTGGGCAACGCCAAGCAGATCGGTGTGGAAGATGTGCTGCAATACATGGACGAAACGTTCGATGAGGCGACGGACTCGCGCATCAAACTCATTTATATAGAAAGTATAAAGGATCCGGACCGGTTGCTGTTCCATGCCTCGTCGCTCATCCGTAAGGGATGCAAGATAGCAGCCATCAAGGCAGGCAGTTCCGAAAGCGGTAGCCGGGCGGCTTCGTCGCACACGGGAGCCATCGCCAGTTCAGACTCGGCTGTCGAGGCGTTGTTCCGCAAGGCGGGCATCGTACGTTGTTTCTCGCGGGAGGAGCTGACTACCGTGGGCTGTGTCTTCACGCTTCCCGAGCTGAAGGGGCGCAACTTTGCCATCGTGACGCATGCCGGAGGACCGGGCGTGATGCTGACCGACGCCCTGAGCAAAGGTGGTCTCAACGTTCCTAAACTGGAAGGCCCGTTGGTGGACGAACTGAAAAGCAAACTCTTTCCCGGTGCTTCCGTGGGAAACCCCATCGACATTCTGGCTACCGGGACACCGGAGCAACTGGCCGTGACGCTGGACTATTGCGAAGAGAAGTTCGACAACATCGATGCCATCATGGCTATCTTCGGTACGCCGGGCCTGGTGACTATGTTCGACACGTACGAGGTGCTGCACCAGAAGATGCTGACCTGCCGGAAACCTATCTTTCCTATCCTTCCTTCGCTTCATACCGCCGGTAAGGAGGTAGAGGAATTCCTTAAGAAGGGACATGTAAACTTTGCCGACGAGGTGACGTTGGGTACCGCCCTGTCGCGTATCATCAACTCGCCCTACCCGGCTTCCAACGAGATAGAGCTCTTCGGCGTAGATGTGCCGCGCATCCGTCGCATCATCGACTCCATACCGGAGAACGGGTACATCGAACCGCACTACGTACAGGCTCTGCTTCGCGCTGCCGGTATTCCCATCGTAGAGGAGTTTGTTTCGCACATCAAAGAAGAAGTGCTGGCGTTCGCCCGTCGTTGCGGATTCCCGGTGGTGGCCAAGGTGGTAGGACCGGTGCACAAGTCGGACGTAGGCGGCGTGGTGCTGAATATCAAGGGCGAACAGCACCTGGCGTTGGAGTTCGACCGCATGATGCAGATTGCCGATGCTCGTGCCATCATGGTACAACCCATGTTGCAGGGACGGGAACTGTTCGTGGGTGCCAAGTACGAGGAAAAGTTCGGACACGTAGTGCTCTGCGGGCTGGGTGGTATCTTTGTGGAAGTGCTGAAAGATGTATCGTCTGGTTTGGCACCGCTGTCGTACACGGAAGCTTATTCTATGATACGTACCCTCCGGGCGTATAAGATCATCAAAGGTACCCGTGGGCAGAAGGGAGTGAACGAGGATAAGTTTGCCGAGATCATCGTACGGCTCTCCACGTTGCTGCGTTTCGCCACGGAAATCAAGGAAATGGATATCAACCCGTTGCTGGCTACCGAGAAGGACGTGGTGGCGGTGGATGCCCGTATCCGGATAGAAAAGTAAGATATATTGAAAAAAGTATATACTCACATGCAGTATTCTTTTTTATAATGTATTTTAATATGTACATAAATTAAGATAGTATGGAAAAGCATAGACAACAATGGCGACGGTTTTGTAACCGACTGATGGCAGGACTACTGGCTTTGCTGGGTTTTGCCGGGTGTACTGATCCCATGGATGACGACAACGGTCCGATCATCTGTGAATACGGTACCCCCTCGGCCAAGTACAATGTAAAAGGAAAAGTGCTAGATGCCGACACCCAAAAGCCGGTGGCAGGCATCCGGGTAGTATCCGGAGTATTGTATCCCAGCGAAGGTAAATATAGGTTGAGTTACTACCCCGATACACTTTATACGGATGCACAAGGCGAGTTTGAAACTGTCCGGGGAGACTTCCCGACCGACAAATATCGCTTCATCTGGGAAGAAGTAGATGGCGATACTTACAAGAAAGACTCTATTGACGTGGGAGTAGGTAAATTCTCTGGTGCCAGTGGACATTGGTATGAAGGCGAAGCTGATATTAGCGTGACGCTGAATATAGAAAAGGAGGGTTCCGAGTAAGATTCTTCCTGGTTACTATACTAAAAACAGTAGAATGATGGGAAGACACAAGAAACAATGGCTTGGGTTCTGTAACCGGTTGATGGTCGGTATACTGGCATTGCTGGGCTTTGCCGGTTGTGACCAAACGGGACCTGACGAATATGGTACTCCCTTGGCTGAGTATCGCGTGAAGGGGAAAGTGGTGGATGCTGATACCAAGCAGCCCGTTACCGGCATGCAAGTAGTATCGGGTGTCCCGTTAGATGGTGATAAGCTGCAATGGTATGAAGCAGATACGGTGTACTCCGACGTGAAAGGAGAGTTCGAGATAGTACACCGAAGTTACCCCACAAGGACGTACCGGGTAATCTGGGAAGATATGCGGGAGACTCCCGAGTATAAAAAAGACTCTACGGACTTGGCTATCACCGGCAAGTTTTCCGGCGGAAGCGGTTGGTATGAAGGCCATGTGTCTCTCGAAATACAGATAGAAGCTCAAAAGAACTTTCAATAAATTCAGATAGATGAAAAAACTACAAAAGCAATGGCTGAAAGCCTGCAACTGGGTATTGGGAGGGTTGCTAATATTGTTGGGTTTTTCGGGCTGTAGCGATCCTCTCGAGGAGGAGGACACGGGCGATATTCGCCTGATGTATGGGGTAATGCCGGTCATGTACGGAGTAAAGGGTAAAGTAATCGATGCCAATACCCAGCGTGGGGTGCCAGGAATCCGGGTACTCTCCGGAACGCTGTATGAAAACGAGGACAAAGAACTGTTTACCTATTATCTTGATACGATCTATACAAATGCCAAAGGCGAGTTTGAGACCCGCTACTACCATTCCTATGTTGATAAACAACGGTTTATCTGGGAAGATGTGGATGGGGAGGCCAACGGGTCCTACCGGAAGGACTCGATCGATGTGAGCGTCAAAGGCAAGAAAAATGTAGAAGTTACTTTAAAGATAAAAAAGAAAACCTCTGAATAAATATGGAAAATGGCGAAAAAAGCCTCTCCAGGCTAACCGTGCGTAAACGGTTGGCTCTGGAGGTCTTTCGTAAGTTGCGGCAGAACACCCAGAAGGAACATCCGTTAAAACAGCTTTTCTGGGAGTGTACCTTGCGTTGTAATCTTTCCTGCAAGCATTGCGGAAGCGATTGCCATACCACCGCAGGCACCAAAGATATGCCGGCGGAAGATTTCCTGAAGGTGATCGACTCCATCACTCCGCATGTAAACCCGCATCATACCATGATTGTCATCACCGGTGGTGAAGCGTTGGTACGTACAGACCTGGAAGTCGTGGGGCGGGCACTTTACGATCGGGGCTTCCCCTGGGGCTTTGTCACCAACGGGCTACTGCTCTCTCGCAAACGACTCGACAGCCTGCTGGCTGCCGGACTGCATTCTGTGACCGTAAGTCTCGATGGCTTTTCCGAAGATCATAACTGGATGCGGGGACATTCGCAGAGTTTTGACCGGGCAACGGAAGCCATCCGCATGCTGGCCGAGGAAAAAGAACTGGCCTGGGATGTGGTGACGTGTGTCAACCGCCGGAATTATCCGTACCTGAAGGAATTGAAGGAGTATCTTTATAGTATAGGAGTACGGAACTGGCGCATCTTTACCATCTTTCCGGTAGGTCGTGCTGCCCAGCACCCCGAATTTCAGTTGAACGACGACGAGTTTACGGGCGTGCTCGACTTCATTCGCGAAACGCGCAAAGAGGGCAAAGTGCTCCTGAGCTATGGTTGCGAAGGTTTCCTCGGCGGCTACGAGGGCGAAGTACGCACGGGTTTCTATAACTGCCATGCCGGCGTTACGGTAGGTTCCGTCCTGGCTGATGGCTCCATCTCCGCCTGCCCCAGCATCCGCAGCAACTTCCACCAAGGGAATATCTACACGGATGACTTCATGGATGTATGGAACAATAAGTTTCAACCTTTCCGTAATCGTGACTGGATGAAGAAAGGCCAGTGCAGCGACTGCGACCTCTTCCGGTATTGCGAAGGAAATGGTATGCACTTACGCGACGAGCAGGGAGAGTTGCTGTTCTGTCATCACAGCCGGATTAAATAAAATCTTTAGTTCACCACAGAGTCACACAGAGTTCCACAGAGTAATTAAGGTAAAAACTCTGTGGAACTCTGTGTGACTCTGTGGTGAATAGAATTATCCAGCCCAGCTTTCTCGGTCCAGATTACGATACCCGATAGCTTCTGCCAAATGCGACGGAAGGACGGCTTCACTACCTTCCAGATCGGCAATGGTGCGCGATACTTTCAGAATACGGTCGTACGCCCGTGCCGATAGGTTCAATCTCTCCATGGCATTCTTCAGCAAAGCCAATCCTTGTGCATCGGGCTGTGCATAAGCAGCCAGTAGCTTGCTCGTCATCTGGGCATTGCAGTGAATGCCGGGATGATCGGCAAACCGTTGTTCCTGTGTCTGCCGGGCACGTATCACCCGTTCGCGAATGGCGTTGCTCGATTCTCCTTCCCGCCGGTCGGCTATCTTTTCGAAAGGTACCGGTATAATCTCCACCTGCAGGTCGATGCGATCCAGCAATGGACCCGATATCTTGTTCAGGTACTTCTGTACCTGTCCGGGGCTGCATACGCATTCTTTAGTAGGATGATTGTAGTAGCCGCAGGGGCAAGGATTCATGGAAGCCACCAGCATAAAGCTGGCAGGATAGTCGATGGTCCACTTCACCCGGGCAATGGTAATGCGGCGGTCTTCCAGCGGTTGACGCAATACCTCCAATACATTCCGTTGGAATTCAGGAAGCTCGTCCAGAAAAAGTAACCCGTTGTGTGCCAGGCTGATCTCCCCCGGTTGCGGAAAACTGCCGCCTCCCACCAACGCCACCTGCGAGATGGTATGATGCGGATCACGGAACGGGCGTTGGGAGATCAACGAAGTATTTCGTCCGAGCTTCCCGGCTACGGAGTGAATCTTGGTAGTTTCCAGGCTCTCGCCCAAGGAAAGAGGCGGCAGGATAGAGGGCAACCGTTTCGCCATCATGGACTTCCCGCTTCCCGGTGCACCCACCATCAGTACATTATGTCCGCCCGAAGCAGCTACTTCCAGAGCGCGCTTCACATTCTCCTGCCCCTTCACATCGGCAAAGTCGAGGTCGAATGTGTTTTGCCGTGCGTAGAACTCCTCGCGGGTATTCACAACAGTAGGTTGGAGGGTGCACTCCCCATTGAAGAACCCGATAACTTCGCGGATATTCTCCACCCCGTACACCGATAGGTTATTGACTACGGCTGCTTCGCGGGCATTCTGTCGGGGGAGTATCAATCCTTCGAAGCCTTGTTCGCGGGCCATAATGGCGATGGGCAAAGCTCCCCGGATGGGACGGATGGTGCCGTCGAGACTTAGCTCGCCCATCAGCAGGTAATTGTTCAGTTGCTCGGAGGATATGACCTCCCCGGCCGCCAGTATGCCGATGGCCAGCGGAAGGTCGTACGCCGAGCCTTCCTTGCGGATGTCGGCCGGAGCCATGTTGATAACGATGTTACTGGTAGGTATCTTACAACCGGCCACCTGCAAAGCGGAGATGATGCGTTGGTGACTCTCTTTGACAGCCGAGTCGGGCAGGCCGACGAGATAAAACAGGCAACCACGAGAGCTGTTGACCTCGATGGTGATAAGAGTGGCGTCGATACCTTGTACCGCTGCCCCGAAGACTTTGACAAGCATGAATGTATAAGCGTTGAGGTAAATAATAGAATGTTTAGCGAATGAAGTCCCGAGTGGTTTAGCGTTTCTCGAGCGGAAGCTCTTTCAGGCAGTTGCTCAGGCTGTCGGCACTGATGTTGCGCTGGATGATTCGTCCGTCGGGTGCCATCAGGAAGATGGCGGGGATTCTCAGGACACCTAACTGGCGAACCAGTTCGGCATCGAAACCTTGCGTGTTGATGACCTGTTCCCACTTGAGTGTATCCTGTTTGATGGCCTCTTCCCAACTCTCCTTGTCCAGGTCGAGCGAGACACCGAGCATGGCGAAGCCTTTCTTTTCGGGCATAGCCGGTTCGTCTTTCTTCTTGGGCTTTGCCGACTTGGGCTCGGGCAGGTACGTACGGTTTATCTGGCGGAGTGTGGCGAAGTCGTCCTCGCATTCCTCGCACCACGATGCCCAGAAGTGCATAACGAGGTATTTATTGCTGAATTTATCCGTCCGGGTGATGCGTTTCCCGTCTGAGTTGGGCAGACTGAAGAAAGGAATCTGTTTCTGTGCATCCGCTTTCTCGATGGCTTCAATCTGACCGCGCAAGTCCTGCACGTAAGGAGCATCCTGCAACAGACCACCCAAGGGCTCCATTAATTTCTTGATCCGGGGAATATCGGGTGTCTCTTTCTGTACGAAGTACTTGTCGAGCAAATAGATGCTGACAAACGAGTAGGGGTGTTCCAGTATATAAGATTCCGCTTTCGCCTGGAGCAGGCTATCCGTAGGCTCTGCCAATTCCGATAATTCCTTTTGGTAACGGGTGAACTCTTTGCTCATCTCGTTCCCGTTGGCTTCCAGCATTCCGTCGGCATTTCCTTTGATCTTTACCTGGTCTCCTTTTTCCAGAAAGATGGGGTAAATATGATCCTTATCATAGAGAAGGGCTACGACGGAAGTCGTGTCCAGTTTCAGCGTGCAGGAGAACTTACCCTTCACGGCAACAATCGTGTCGGTCCGGTCATACAATCCACCCACACCATATAGATAGATGGTATCGGTAGTCAAACCTTTGATTTCTCCTTTGACGATGGTCTCGTCGGTCTTCTTTCCGCATCCGGTCAGGGCAACGAGGACGGCCAGTAGTATATAAATTCTTCTCATGTTCGAATCTTTTCTGCGAAAGTACAGGTTTTGCGGATAAAAAAAAAGAGTTGCCCGCCATTTGTGCAGCGGGCAACTCCTTTTTATTTCTTTTCACCTAACCGGGTTCTTACTTGAGCAAGCTCATGAAAGAAGCATCTGTGAAATATTTAGAGAACTCCAGATCCGAAGCAGCCTTCTTAGCTAAGCTCGGATCTTTAGCGATGGCACTCTTCAAGCTGCTGGTTACCATAGAACTGTTGTTGGTTCTTGCGCCCAGAACAGCAGTCAGGTAATCAGTGTAAGCATCCGGAGCTTCGATACCGCCCAGTGTAGTCTTAGCCTTGTTGTAATCCTTAGCCAGGATTTGAGCCAAAGCAGCACTGTTGGTCTTAGCGTCGCCGAATGAGTTTACAGCTCTTTCGTATTGTCCCTGAGCGATGTACAGGTTACCGGCAGTTTCACCGAATTCTTTAGTTCCGGCAGCATTGCCCAGATACGTTTCGGCAGCTGTCTTGTCGCCCTTAGCCAGAGTAACGAGAGCCATATTCATGTTCACTTCCGGAGCATTCTTCAAGCTGGCAGCCTTCTTCAAATACGATTCGGCTGTGTCGATGTTACCAGCCTGGTAAGCCAGCTTACCGAGGTTGTTGTAAGCGCGGTAATCGTTCGGGAACTGTTGCGTAGCAGTTGTATAGATAGCTGTTTGTTGAGCAGCATTGTCGGTCAGCGTAGCAGCGTACAGCAACTCTTCGATGGTCAGTTGTTTCGGGTTGGAAGCAGCCAGCTGAGAGATTTCTTCGTCAGACTTACCTATGATGTCGTAGTTCAACGTCAAACGAGAACGACGCAGTTGCGGCAGCACTTCGTCGGCCAACGTCTTATACACAGAAGAGATGTTCTTGATTTCAGTTTCTCTTTGTTCCGGATCCTGGTACATAGACAGTACGCGGAGAATCAGTTCCTTGTCCTGGATGTTTGATTTAGAAACCAATTCCTGGAAGCCTTCCCAGTCCTGAGCAGTGTACTTTGCATCAACAGCGGCGTCGATCTTAGCCTTCTTCAGGTCTTTGTTCACCATTTTGGTGGTGTTTTCTTCACGATCTTCGGCCAGGCCGGTGTTCAGTTTCACACCACCGTCCGGAGAAGCATATGCAGAAACTTCGATGTTGCTGATCTTTTTGTTCTCAGCAGCGTTAATGTCGGCCACCTGCTTGTTGAAGTCTTTGGCTGTCTTCAGTTCGCTGGCGCGGATGTTAGCTTGTTGGATAAGGAACATGATGTTCGCATTGTACTTTTCCTTGATAATACGTTGGAAAGCATCTTCGCCCAAAGCCGGGTTTGCACTGCTCAGGGTGCTTTTCACCAATTCCGATGTAGAGATCACACCGTCGGCTACTTTTACAGCCGGAATGGTTACTTCTTTCTTGCCAACAAGAGCTTTGAATTCCAGGTACAGTTCCGACTTAGCCATTTCGGGAACATAGTCGAATACAGTCTTCATGGTGTAGTTTCCACCCACCTTGTAAGAAATAGTCTGGTCATTACCTTCCACTTTCTCGCCTTGGAAAGTAGCCGGTTGTCCTTTAACTTCACCGCCGTTCCATTTCAGAACCGGAGTTACTTCTACTACAGCTTTCTTGTTGAAATACTTCTCGGGGAATTTTCCGTTGATGGTTACAGGCACTTTACCTCCTACTGCTTCCAGAACCTGCGGGGTAGTGGTGAAGTAATCAGATGAAAGAGGTCCCATCTTTGAGCTGCACGATGAAAGTGCAACAATCATTGCCATGAATAAAGGCAAATACAACTTCTTGGTCATTGTTGGAAAAATTTAAACGTTTGTAATTGAATATAGTCTCATTATCTATTTGCTATTGTCTTAAGTATTGGACAAAAGTAACGCAAAGATATAAATTTTGCATTGAAAGGTGTGATTGTGGGAATAGATTTTATATAAATTAATGTAATCAGCTATCTTTCTTTCTTCTGTATAGAATATTACGGGGGTGATGCTCTATGATCTCACTCCGGAGCATGTTTCGGTCGATGTGCGTATAGATCTCCGTAGTGGCAATCGACTCGTGCCCCA
Organism: Bacteroides sp.; assembly: GCA_031555765.1. GTDB lineage: Bacteria > Bacteroidota > Bacteroidia > Bacteroidales > Bacteroidaceae > Bacteroides. Next base: position 46,503 of record JAVBUC010000019.1, read on the forward strand.
ACATGCACTGGATGGCTCTCAGGTTTGCCCCGCCTTCGAGCAGGTGGGTGGCAAACGAATGGCGGAAAGTGTGTGGGCTGATGTTCTTGGTGATACCTGTTGTTTCGGCAAGTTCTTTGATGAGGTGGAAGATCATGATGCGTGAAAGGTGGGTACCGCGCCGGCTCAGGAAGAGGAAGTCCTCATGGTCTTTCTTGATGGTCATCTGGTTGCGGTCCATGAAGTAGAGTTGAATTTCTTTGACAGCGCGGGGGGAGATGGGAACCAGCCGTTGCTTGCTGCCTTTGCCTTCTACTTTAATAAAGCCTTCTTCTAAGTAGAGTTCGGAGAGTTTCAGGGAGGTCAGCTCCGATACGCGCAATCCGCAACTATACAAGGTTTCCAGGATGGCCCGGTTGCGTTGTCCTTCATTCTTGCTCAGGTCTATGGCACCGATGATGGTGTCGATCTCCTCTACCGTCAGTACTTCGGGCAGCCGGAAGCCTATGCGGGGAGCTTCCAGCAGTTCGCTGGGGTCGGTCTCTACATAGTCGGCCATGAGCAGGAAGTGGAAGAACGACTTGATGCCCGAGATGATGCGTGCCTGTGAGCGGGGATGGATGCCGATGTCATGCAGTCCGGCGGCAAACCGTTGCAAGTCTTTGTAGCAAACCTCCAGTGCGTTTATGTTTTCCGCATGGAGGAAAGCTGTCAGCTTGGCCAGGTCGGTCATGTAAGCCTCCAGCGTGTTGGGCGATAAAGATTTCTCCAATCTCAGGTATTGTTGATATTTCCTGATTATCAGTGCTTCTTCTTCCTTCTTCCCTGTTTTCTCGTTTGTTTTCATTTCTTTTTTCTACCTTTGCACCTTGAAATACTGTTCTCCGGAGCAAAGATATAAATTATTTAATGAGGATTGTGTCATGAAGATACAGATTATTAACGGCCCCAATCTGAATATGTTGGGCACGCGCGAACCTTCCGTTTATGGAAGTGTTACCTTTCTGGACTACCTTTCTACACTGCGTGCGTCCTATCCCGAAGTGGAGATCGGCTATTTCCAATCGAACATTGAAGGCGAACTGATCGACTGCATCCAGCAGGTGGGATTCGATGTGGAAGGCATCATCCTCAATGCGGGCGCTTATACCCACACCTCCATCGCCTTGCAGGATGCCATTCGTTCAGTGAAGAGTCCGGTCGTCGAAGTGCACATCTCCAATGTACATAGCCGGGAAGAGTTCCGTCACCGGTCGATGATAGCCTGTGCCTGCAAGGGAGTGATCTGCGGATTCGGCATGAACTCCTATCGTCTGGCACTCGAAGCATTGCTCGATATACATAAGTAAAAAGATCATATTTAACTTAAGAATTTATATATGTTATTGAAACAGACTAAAATTGTGGCTTCCATCTCGGATCGCCGTTGTGATGTAGAATTTATCCGTGAACTGTTCGTGTCGGGTATGAATGTGGTGCGTATGAATACCGCCCATGCCGGCCGCGAAGGGTTCGAAGCCTTAATAGCCAATGTCCGTACCGTATCCAACCGCATCGGTATTTTAATGGATACCAAAGGTCCGGAAGTACGCACTACGGTCAACGCCGAACCCATACCTTATAGAATAGGAGACAGAGTAAAAGTCGTGGGCAATCCCGACCAGGAAACTACCCGCGAATGCATCGCCGTGTCATACCCCAATTTCGTACACGATCTGAATATAGACGGACGCATCCTCATTGACGATGGCGACCTGGAACTGCTGGTTATCGAGAAGACGGCCGGCTACCTGCTTTGCGAGGTGCAGAACGAGGCCACCCTCGGCAGCCGCAAGAGCGTCAATGTGCCGGGTGTACGTATCAACCTGCCGTCGCTCACGGAGAAAGACCGCAACAACATCCTGTACGCCATCGAGAAAGACATCGACTTCATCGCCCACTCGTTTGTGCGCAACAAGCAGGACGTGCTCGATATCCGCGAAATACTCGACGCTCACAACAGTGACATCAAAATCATTGCCAAGATAGAGAACCAGGAAGGTGTGGACAACATTGACGAGATTCTTGAAGTGGCCGACGGCGTGATGGTAGCCCGTGGCGACCTCGGTATCGAAGTGCCGCAGGAACGCATTCCGGGTATCCAGCGTGTGCTGATCCGCAAGTGTGTGCTGGCCAAGAAGCCGGTCATCGTGGCTACGCAGATGCTCCACACCATGATCAACAATCCGCGTCCTACCCGTGCCGAGGTGACCGACATCGCCAACGCCATCTACTACCGTACCGATGCCCTCATGCTGAGTGGTGAAACGGCTTACGGCAAGTACCCGGTGGAAGCGGTGAAGACCATGACAGCCATTGCCCGCCAGGCCGAAAGAGATAAGCTGTCCGACAACGATATCCGCATTCCGCTGGACGAAAGCAGCAACGACGTAACGGCTTTCCTCGCCAAACAAGCCGTGAAGGCAACCAGCAAGCTGAACATGCGCGCCATCATCACCGACAGTTACAGCGGACGTACCGCCCGTAACCTGGCGGCTTTCCGTGGACGTTACCCGGTGCTGGCCATCTGCTATAAGGAGAAGACCATGCGCCACCTCGCCCTCTCGTACGGGGTAGAAGCCATCTACATGCCCGAGCTGGCCAACGGACAGGAGTATTACTTCGCTGCCCTGCGCCGCCTGCTGAAGGAAGGTGAACTGAGTCCGAAGGACATGGTAGGCTACCTGAGTAGCGGTAAAGCCGGTACGCAGACCTCTTTCCTCGAAATCAACGTGGTGGAAGATGCCTTGCAACATGCCGAAGAAAGTGTGTTACCCAATAAGAACCGTTACCTGTAACCGGCCATGAGCGTGGACGAAACACTGGACGACTACATCCTGCAGCACATCGACGCCGAGAGCGACTACCTGAAAGCACTCTACCGCGATACGCATGTCAAGCTGCTCCGTCCCCGCATGGCTTCCGGCCACTTGCAGGGACGCATGCTCAAGATGTTCGTCACCATGATCCGTCCCCGCCAGGTGTTGGAGATAGGAACTTATAGCGGCTATTCCGCCCTCTGCCTGGCCGAAGGGCTGCCCGAAGGCGGAATGCTGCACACATTAGAGATCAACGATGAGCAGGAGGACTTCACCCGCCCGTGGTTAGAGAATTCACCGGTGGCCGACAAGATACGCTTCTACATCGGCGACGCATTGGAGCTGGTACCGACGTTGGGACTGACGTTCGACCTCGCTTTTATCGATGGCGACAAGCGGCGGTACATCGATTACTATGAAATGGTACTCGCGCATCTGTTCCCCGGTGGTTACATCATAGCCGATAACACCCTGTGGGACGGGCACGTGCTGGAACAACCGCACAGCAACGACTACCAGACCATCGGCATCAAGGAGTTCAACGACCTGGTAGCCCGCGACCCGAGAGTGGAGAAAGTCATCCTCCCGCTACGCGACGGACTCACCATTATTAGAAAATTGTAAATACTAAATAGCTTTATGGAAACAACCAGACAAAACAAAATAGCCCGCCTGTTGCAGAAGGAGCTGAGTGAAATCTTCCTGCTACAAGCCAAAGCCATGCACGGCATGCTGGTATCGGTCAGCGCCGTACGTATCAGCCCCGACCTGAGTATCGCCCGCGTGTACCTCAGCATCTTCCCGTCCGAGAAAGGCGAAGAGACCGTGAAGAACGTCAACGCCAATATGAAGACCATCCGTTACGAACTCGGTACCCGCGTACGTCATCAGCTGCGCATCATCCCCGAATTGAAGTTCTTCGTGGACGACTCCCTCGACTACATAGAAAAGATTGATTCCCTGCTGAAGTGAACTTTCCCTTCTACATAGCCCGGCGTTACCTCTTTTCCAAGAAGAAACACAATGCCATCAACATCATCTCCGGCGTGTCCGTCTGTGGGGTGGCGTTGGCAACGCTGGCTCTTGTCTGCACGCTCTCCGTGTTCAATGGTTTCCAGGACATGGTAGCGGGCTTCTTTACCGCGTTCGATCCCGAACTGAAGATCACCATCCGCGAAGGCAAGGTGTTCGACGGGCAGGATCCGCGTATCCAGTCCGTCCGCACGTTGCCCGAAGTGGCCGTATTCACCGAAACCCTCGAAGAGAGTGCCATGGTGCAATATAAAGACCGGCAGACGATGGCTGTTATCAAAGGGGTGGAGGATAGCTTCGAGCAACTTACGGCTATCGACAGCATCCTGTACGGTACGGGTGAGTTCCTGCTGCACGACTCCATCGTGGACTATGGCGTGATGGGCATCGAACTCGTTTCTACCCTCGGCTCCGGCATCCAGTTTGTCGATCCGCTGCAAGTCTACGTGCCGAAGCGGAACGCCCGCGTCAATGTAGCCAATCCCTCCACATCATTCAATCGCGACTACCTCTTCTCGCCTGGTGTGGTGTTTGTGGTCAGCCAGCAGAAGTACGACAGCCAGTACATCCTTACCCCTATCAGATTCATCCGCAATCTGTTGGAGTACACCACCGAGGTGTCGGCCATCGAGCTGAAACTCCAACCCGGTACCGATATCGCCGCCTGCCAGAAGCAAATAGAGAAACTTCTGGGCGATACGTATGTGGTGCAGGACCGCTACCAACAACAGGAAGACGTGTTCCGCATCATGGAAATCGAGAAACTCATTTCTTATCTCTTCCTTACCTTTATCCTGATGATTGCCTGCTTCAACGTCATCGGTTCGCTCTCGATGCTGATCCTGGACAAGAAAGAAGACGTCATCACCTTGCGCAACCTCGGTGCCGACGACAAACTCATCAGCCGCATCTTCCTGTTCGAAGGTCGCTTGATCTCCCTCTTCGGAGCGGTGGCGGGTATTGTCCTGGGATTGCTCCTTTGTTTCATCCAGCAGCAGTTCGGCCTTATCGCTCTGGGCAATGGAGGCGGAAGCTTCGTAGTCGACTCTTATCCTGTGAGTGTTCATTTCTGGGATGTGGTCCTGATCTTCATTACAGTATTGGCCGTAGGGTTCCTTTCCGTATGGTATCCCGTGCGTTACCTGAGCAAACGCATCCGGTGACACCCCTCTCCCGCGAAAAATGTATTTGGATCAACCACCAACCACCAAATAGATTTAACCGGTTGATTCTAAGACTCTTTTTGGGTGGTTGATGCCTTTTTTATCAACCACCAATTTTGCTAAGGACATTATTCCGTTTCGATAGATGATTACTGATTTCCCCATATTGTTTAGTGATTATCCGGGCGCGATGATGTGAGCCCCCATATGCGTGCCCGTGGGCCCCCAATTGCGGGCTCATCGTCCCCCATATCGGGGCCCATCGTCCCGCAGATGGAGGCTCACTTTTTCTTCTAAGAGATAAAGAGTAATCCTCTGCAGTTAACTGATAATCAGTAGAAGATAACTCCATAATGTCCCACGGAAAACACGATTCAGTCCCGGTTTATGGTGCTTATGTGTGATTTTTTTAGTATTATTGCATCTAATTAAATAGCTAATAGATAGAAAAGATGAATAAATTTGTAAAAGGACTTGTTGCCTTTGTGGTGGCAATCATTGCAGGAATGTTGATAATGACGTTTCTACAACCCCTGTTGGATACAACCTCCTGGAGTTTTGTGCCCGCCTCGCAAGTAGTCCTTGCACCGTTTATGTATTACATACTCACGCTCGGCACAAGCTGGTCGAAGCGATTCCGTCCGTTGGCGCAATTGCTGATTGTCTTTATAGCGTTGGTGGTGATGACCTGTATCATGGAAGGGTTCAACTGGACTCTGATAAGCGGCAAACTGGTGGCTCATACCATCGGTTCTTTGCTGACGCTTATTTTTGTGTATGCGCAGGACCGTAGGTACATGGTTCAGAAGAAGCAATCGTGACGGAAGCCCCATGCCGAAAGAACCGTTTCACAGCAGTCGCACACCCGCTTATCAGGAATACCGGGCGCAGATGGAGGACATGATGCCCGACGGCACTGCCGCCGATCTGAACATCCGTGAGTTCTTCGATCAGGTGAACCGTACGGTGTCCTACGTGGGACATCAGTTCCTGTATTACCTGTTGAGGCTCGACCGTCCGTCGGGCGTGGAGAAACACGAAGCACTTATCGACCGGCTGGGCGAGAATGCTGCGTTGCAAAAGGAACTGACCGACAACCTGCGGAAGTTGAGTCACCCCGATGCCTCCTCCATTGCCTCGCTGTTCAGCATTCCGGTGGTGGAAGTCTCAAAGGCCGAGCGCGTACTTATCTCCGTGTGTCGCTTCCTGCCGTTTCTTTCTCTCGGTCTGCTGATCGTCACGAATGCCGTCGGTTTCATCTTTCTGTTGCTGGCTGCTCTGTTGCTGAATGCTGCTCTGCATTATCGCAATAAGACGAAGATGCGCGAGTATTATTTCTCGTCGCCCCAGTTGCTGCGCCTGTTGCAACAGGCCGGGAAGCTATCGGCGCGGGAAGAATTCAGGAAAGCCGATCCGGATATCGAGCAGGTGCTGGACGAACTGAAACCATTGAAGAAATACCTCCATGCCTTCCGCCTGAATGTACGGTTGGACAACGACATGGCCATTGTTGCCTTCATGATCATGGAAATGTTTTACATATTCTTTCTTACCGAGGCTTACTTTGCCACGCAGACATACGAGTTGTTGCGGGAGAAAAAAGAAACCATCGAACGGGTGTACCTATTTGTGGGTATGCTTGATGTGGTGCAGTCGGTGATGCAGTTGCGCAGGGAACTCGCTTACTACTGTCTGCCGCAACCGGCACAACTCGGGGAGAAGTTGTACGTGGAAGCCATCTACCATCCGTTGATAAAAGACTGTGTGCCGAACGGCTTCCGGCTAACCGACCGGTCGGCCATCATTACCGGCAGTAACATGTCGGGCAAAACGAGTTTTATCCGGGCCATCGGTCTGAACTTTGTGGCTGCCAAAGCTTTGCATACGTGTTTTGCCCGTCGGTTCGAGATGTCGACCGACCGCCGCATCTCTTCCGCCATCAACCTGGCCGATAACCTGATGAAAGGCGAGAGTTTCTACTTGCGCGAAGTGAAAACCGTCAAAGAATTTCTGGAGCAAGCCACCTCCTCACCGCGCCTCTTCCTGCTCGATGAGTTGTTCAAAGGTACCAATACTGCCGAACGTATTGCCATCTCCAAAGCCGTGCTTTCCTACCTGGCGCAAGGCGACCATATCGTCCTGGCCTCTACACATGATCTGGAATTAACCTCACTACTTGCCGATGAGTACGAGTTCCATTACTTCACCGAAACCGTGCGCGATGGGCAGTTGCTCTTCGATTACCAACTGAAGCCCGGCGTGCTCAAAGAACGCAATGCCATCCGTATCCTGGAAATCAATGGCTATCCGGCAGAGGTTATTCGCGAAGCGTATGCTGTTGTCGGGAAGTAGATGAATCTTTTTTCTACTAACTATTTATGACTATTGCCCTCCCTTCGTTTACTTATTTTTAGGTATTGCCGCTTTTTTTATGTCGCCTTAACTTTGCAGCGTAAAAATTTTGTATTTTATGAAAAGATTAACGGGCGTCTTTGCCTTGGCCTTTTTGATGACCTTCGGCTCTACTGTATCTGCTCAGGAAACGAACGAGGGGGAACAGACTAAAAAAGAGTCCTCCGACGAGGAGTACACCAAGTTCCGTGTAGGCGGATACGGCGAAATGGTTGCCAGCTTCCTTGATTACGACTTCAATCGTCTGAACGGTTCCAGTACGGGAGCCTCCAAGAAGAACCGGGGTGAGATATCTATCCCGCGCTTCATCGTTGGGTTCGACTACAAGTTCACCCCCAAGTGGATTCTCAGTGCCGAGATCGAGTTCGAATACGGTGGTACCGGTGTGGCACAGGAGATCGAATACTATGAAGAAGGCGGAGAGTTCGAAACAGAAATTGAAAAAGGTGGGGAAGTAGCCCTCGAACAGTTTCACATCACCCGGCTTATCCACCGCTCATTTAATATCCGTGCGGGACATATCATTGTACCCGTTGGCCTCACCAATTCTCATCACGAGCCGATCAACTTCTTCGGCACCCGTCGCCCGGAAGGCGAATGCACCATTCTTCCTTCTACCTGGCACGAAAATGGTATCTCGTTCTTCGGAGAGTTCGGTAAGGGATTCAAGTACGAAGTGCAGGTGGTCAACGGTCTGAACCCGCAAGGTTTCAGTCGTCAGGACTGGGTAGCCTCAGGCAGACAGGGAACATTCGAAATCAATAACTTCAATACCCCCGCATTCGTGGGACGTTTGGACTACAGCGGTATCAAAGGACTACGCATCGGAGCGTCGGCCTACTATAATAAGACAGGCAAGAATGCTGTGAAGCCTGAGTTCACTACTGGTATCGATGCACCTGTGACCATCTTTACAGGCGATGTCCAATACCGTTCGGCCAACTTCATCGCCCGCGGGAATGTGGTGTATGGCAATCTGAACCAGAGTGTGGCCCTGAACAAAGCCAATAGACGCCTGTCGAGTACTTCCGGATTTTCCCGTACGCCGGTTGCCAAGAATGCTGTCAGCTATGCAGCCGAAGCCGGATACAATGTCGGCTCTTTCTTTGGCGACAAGGCTTCCCGCATCTTCCCCTTCCTTCGTTATGAATACTACAACCCGCAGGAAAAGACTGCCGAAGGTATGATTGCCGATAAGCGTTTCCAGGTGGATATGTATATGGTGGGAATGAACTACTTCGCCCTGCCTAACTTAGTGGTAAAAGCCGACTATGCGCACCGCCGCATAGGAAAAGGCAAGTACAACAGTGAAAACGAATTCTCGATAGGGCTGGCTTACATTGCCTGGTTCTTTCAGAAATAAGGAGATCCATTATAATCAAACAGCTATTAATCAATAATTTGAAAACGATATGAAAAGAAGAAATCTTTTTGGAGTAATGGTGCTGGCACTCGCTGCATCGATGACTTTTACTGCTTGCAGTGAAGACAATACGGATCCCAACGATGAACTGGGTGCCACGGAAGAGGAACTGGAACTGGTCATCAATACATACGTGGAGAAGACGGTGGTTCCCACCTACGCCGATATGGAAACAAGGGTGACTACCCTGAAAGCCAATGTGGATAAGTTTGTAGCCGAAGGCACGCAGGCCAGCCTGGATGCTGCTTGCGAAGCGTGGCGTGCAGCCCGTGAACCGTGGGAACTCTCTGAATCCTTCCTTTTCGGACCGGCCGACTTTGAAGACCTTGACCCGAGTCTTGACTCCTGGCCTTTAGACAAGGATATCATCGACCAGATCCTGAGCAGTGGAAACTTTGACACGATCGATGCCGACGATATCAGTGGATTCCATACGCTGGAATACCTGATCTTTGACGCCGGAAAGAACAAAACGGCTGCCAATGTTACTGCTGCGGAGAAGTCGTACATGGCCAAGGTTGCCGAGTTGTTGCTCAGTGATACAAAGACATTACATAGTGCTTGGACTGGCTATTTTGCTGCCGAGTTCAAGGCGCACACATCCAAACGTGTCGGAGGAAGTGCGTATGGCGCAACTGCCCAAATAGTAGAGGGTTGTATTACTATTTCCGATGAAGTAGGTTCTGCCAAGATAGGCGAGCCTTACCAGCTCTACAAGTCCGGCCAGACGAGTGAAGCCGTATTGAAAGTAGAGTCATGGTACAGTTGGAACTCGCTGACCGACTACAAAAACAACATTATCTCCATCGAAAACTCCTACATGGGCGGACGTAGTGGCAATCGGAATGCTGTCGGAAGCCTTTCCACACTGGTAAAGAAATACAATGAGGGTCTCGATACCGAGATACAGGCCGCCATCAAGAAAGCTATGGAGGCTATAGATGGTATACCGGCTCCTTTCCGTAATAACCTCGACAAGAAGACCGAGATTGAACATGCACAGGATGTGTTGGCGGATCTGAGTGAATCACTGCTGAAAATCAAACGTGTGTTGGTACTGGATTAATTTTCTCACATAGATAGAATGAATAGAACATTGCTCTATTTAATAGGTAGATATACCCTGCTGGTTGCAGCAGGGTTATTCTGTTTTAGTTGCGAGAGTGATAGTTATGACGATACACTCATCATCAAACCCAATGGGAAGGTGGCACTCCCGGCCGAATTGTCGGCTGGGATTTCGACTGTTTTCATGTCGTCCAACAAAGCGTACGATACCAACGCCGGTTGGGTGACGGATGAGAACACGTTTCGCTTCGTGGCAGGCGACAAGCTCTATGACGATTCCCGTGTCAGCGGAAGCGGTTATAGCGGCGGATTGGGGCCGGTTTATGCCGGATTCTCCTGTAGCAGTTGCCACAAGAATGCCGGACGTACTAAGCCGACGCTCTTTACAGATGGCGGTTCGGGTGCTTATGGTTTCTCGTCCATGCTGGTGTACATCTCCCGCAAGAACGGTGCTTTCTTCCAGAACTACGGACGGGTACTTCATGATCAGGCCATTTACGGCGTGGAGCCCGAAGGCAAGTTGAAAGCTACGTATACCGAAAAGGAATACGAATTTCCCGATGGCGAAAAGTACTCACTCATCACGCCGCATTACGAGATTACCGACTGGTATGCCGACAGCATCTGCCCGCAGGATCTGAACATCACCGTACGCATCCCGCTCCGGCACGTAGGTATGGGGCAGATGATGGCACTCGACCTTGATGAATTGGAACGCCTCGCCGCCCAAAGCAACTACCCGGAGTACGGCATCAGCGGACGCTTGAACTATATTGTGGAACGCGGTGTGCGACAGATTGGCGTATCGGGCAACAAAGCCCAGCATGCTGACCTAACTGTGGAACTCGGTTTCTCCAGCGATATGGGGGTGACGAGCGATCGTTATCCGGAAGAGATTGCCGAGGGACAGGCACAGATGATGGGATTCTCACAGTGGGGTGCGCAGATCTCTACCCGCGACATGGAAGATGTGGATCTCTACCTGCAGGCACTCGGAGTCCCGGCACGCCGAAGTGTGACAGACGAAACGGTAAAGAAGGGTGAACAGAACTTCTACCAGGCCAAGTGCCACCTGTGTCATACGGTGACACTCCATACCCGCAAACGCGGAACGGCTTTGCTCAACGGCACACAGCTTCCCTGGCTCGGTGGACAGACCATTCATCCTTATTCCGATTACCTGCTGCACGACATGGGAAAAGGACTCGACGACCAATACGTCAGTGGGCTTGCTATGGGATGCGAATGGCGTACGACTCCATTGTGGGGTATAGGCTTGCAGGAAATAGTCAATGGTCATACGCACTTCCTGCATGACGGGCGCGCCCGCAACCTGACCGAAGCCATCATGTGGCACGGCGGGGAAGGAGAGGCTTCGAAGAATATATTCAAAAAAATGAACAAAGAGGATCGCGATGCACTGCTCACTTTCCTGAATTCGCTCTAAGAAGTTCCGCCAGTGTCCGGAAGGTTCGTTCCGAAGGTTCCGAAGGTTCGGGTCGAAGGTTTAAAACCTTCGGGGGGTATGCCTGCAAGTATCTGTAGTGCGGGTAGGTGGTAGCTGGCGGAAAACCGGGAAACCGGACGGAAAACAAGTTAAATAAGAATCATCAAGTTATTAGTATAGAAATGAAAAAATTAAAACAAATTCTGATTCTCTCCCTGCTGGCGGCAGGCACAGCCTCGCTGTCGGCCCAGGAGATAGACGACAAATACGTGGAGAACGACGTAGTTTCCCTGGCTGGTAAGGAAGGCTTCACCTTCAAAACCAAGCAAGGCGACTTCCTATTCAAACCTTACATGCTGGTACAAGCTTCGGCCAACTTCAACTACTACGACGACGAAGGGCTGGACAAGGCATACAATCAGGACAACATCGCCAATTCCGGATTCTCCATCCCGAACGCCATCCTCGGCTTCACCGGGAAAGCCTTCGGACGGGTGACGTTCAACCTCTCCATCAATGCCTCGCAGAGCGGAGGTGCCCTGCTTCAACAAGCCTGGTTCGACGTAGCATTGAAAGAACAGATGCGCTTCCGGGTAGGAAAATTCAAGACTCCTTTCACCCACGCGTACCTCACCACGCTGGGCGAAACCCTCTTTCCGTCGCTGCCCACCTCGCTGACTTCCACCGTTATCATTCCTCACTCACTGAATGCGGTGAACCCTTCCATGGCTACCGGATTCGACCTTGGTGTACAGATGCACGGTTTGCTGGGCGGCAAGTGGAACTACCAGCTCGGCATCTTCAATGGAACGGGCATCGGCGTGAACAACGCTACCAAGACAGCCAGTGACGATTATCACATCCCCTCGTTGCTTTATGCCGGACGCATGGCTTATATGCCGAAAGGTATCATGCCCACCTCGCAAGGCAATCCGGATAACCTGCGCGATGACAAGATGCTTTTTGCCATCTCTACCTCATACAACGTAGAGAGCGAGTACGAAAGCACGAACGACCTCCGTGTCGGAGCCGAATTCGCCTGGATCAAGAACCGCCTCTATCTGGCGGCAGAAGTCTACTACATGAATATGAAATTCACCGAGCGGCAGCAGATATCGAAGGCATACAACTTCCTGGGTGGTTATGCACAGGCAGGGTATTTTGTGACCGACAAGTTGCAGGCAGCCCTTCGCTACGATATCTACAACCGCAACGGGATGGATACCAATGGGTTCCTCAATATGCCGGCTGTGGGCTTCAACTACTTTTTCTCTAACTACAACCTCAAGTTGCAGGCCATGTACCAGTTCACCGGCCGCACAGGACACGATACCCAGTTGGACCGCGACAACGACGACCTCGGTCTGAGTACACACACCGGTATCGTGATGTTGCAATACTCCTTCTAACCCATGAGCCGGATGAAGAATTTGTTAGGACTGCTCTTCGTACTTCTGCTGCTGGGCAGTTGCGACGACGGGAAGATCTACCCGCAGGAAGCAGAAGAAGAGGCAGGGCAGAAGGTGACACTTACCGCTTGCTTCAAAGGTATCGAGGCATGGCCGGAAGCCTATCAGCTGGTGCTCGCCGGATTCGATGACGAAAACAGCATCCCCCTCATCTCGAAGGTGATCTCAAAACCGGCATCGGAAACGGAGCAGGTAAGTGTCACCATCAACGGGTTGCCGGAAGAGGTAAAAGTCGTCTCTGTTTCCATCGTTACCCGTGGACGCTCACTCATCTATCCCTTGTACCGGATGGAGATGTCGGGGCATACCGAAGACGAGATTACCTTGCCGGTGAGCGAGATTCAGGTGGCCTCATACGATCGTATCCAAAAGCAGGTGTTCAACCTCTATTGCGCCAATTGCCACGGTGGACGCGAGCAGGCGGCTGCCGGACTTTACCTGACCGAGGGGAAGAGCTACGAGGCATTGGTAGGCAAGCACTCCACCACCTCGCCAACCTCCATTCTGGTGAAGCCGGAGGATGCCTCCAACAGCTATCTGCATCATATCCTGACTGAGGATATCGTGCATTACAACCATACCGATGTACTGCCCGAAGCCGAACTGGTGACGCTTATCGACACCTGGATAGGAGAAGGGGCATCGGCTGAATGATTATTAAAAGGAACAAGTATATGATAAACTATATCCGGAAAGCATTCCCAGCCTGCAAGGCGGATGCGGAACTATCGGTTTTTCGTTCGCAAGGGGCGGTGACCGAATACCAGGTGATGCTGCATGTCTATGACGTCACCGACAAGTACGAAACCCAGTTGAAGAACATTCACGAAGCGTATGCCGAAGTATTGGCTACCTGCTTGCCCGAGGGTGCGGTACCGGTGATGCGCCGCTATTTCCTGAGCGATGCTGCCAATCAAGCGGAATTGCTGGAAGAGGAATTGGAAAACCAACCTTCGGGAACGGTTTCCATCGTGCAGCAACCACCGTTGGATGGCAGTAAGGTGGCCCTCTGGGTCTATCTGCTAAGCGACATTACGGTGGTAGATGATACCCCGTTCGACTTTAGTTACCGGCACGGCAGTTATACGCATCACTGGACCGGCACACAGCACGTCGCCTCAGGAAACTCTGAAACGCAGACACACGCGCTGTTGGAGGAGTACGAGAAGAATCTCGAAGCATCGGGCTGTAACATTGCCGACCACTGTGTACGTACCTGGTTTTTCGTGCAGAACGTCGATGTAAACTATGCCGGTGTAGTGGAAGCCCGCAAGGAGAACTTCATTGGGCAGGGGTTGACGGACAAAACGCATTACATTACCAGTACCGGTATCGAGGGACGTCATGCCAATCCTGCAGTGCATGTATTGCTCGATACGTATGCCGTAAAGGGTATTCAAATGGAACAGATGAAACACTTGTACGCGTTGACGCACTTGAGTCCTACCTACGATTACGGGGTGACTTTTGAAAGAGGGGTGAGTATGGAATACGGAGACAGAAAGCAGTTGTACATCAGCGGCACGGCCAGCATCGACCATAAAGGAATCGTGCTGCATGTAGGTGATATAGTGGCTCAGACCCGTCGTATGTGGGAGAACGTAGAAAAACTGCTCGAAGAAGGCGGTGCCGGTTTCGAAGATGTGGCGCAAATGATCGTCTACCTGCGTGATGCAACCGACTATCCGCAGGTGAAACGTCTGTTCGATGAACAGTTCCCGGATATCCCCAAGCAGATTGTATTGGCGCCTGTGTGCCGTCCGTCCTGGCTCATCGAGATGGAGTGTATTGCTGTGAAGGAACAACAGGACGAGCGGTTCGACAATTTCTAATTTTAAGGAACCAGAGTGAAGAAGGTAGCGTTTGGCTTTTATGGGCTGGTAATTATATTACTGGCTGTAGCAACCGTAGTGGAGAAGTACCATGGTACGCCGTTTGTCAGTCAATATGTGTATGGATCAGTATGGTTTGTATTGCTTTGGGCAGCAGTAGCCTTACCGGGTTTGTGGTACATCCTCCGCCGGAAACTATACCTACAGAAACCTTCCTTTCTGCTCCATCTGTCCTTTGTTGTGATACTGGCTGGGGCCTCACTCACTTACTTTACCGGTAAACAGGGCATGATGCATCTCCGGCAAGGGCAGGCCACCGGGTATTTTACCGATGCGGACAAGCAGTTGCGGGTAGATGTTCCCTTCACGGTGGTGCTCGATACCTTTTATATTCAGTACTACCCCGGAACGGAAACTCCGGCCGATTACGTCAGCCGGGTACATACGGGTGAGAAGGAAGCTGTTCAGGGGGAGATTTCCATGAACAATATCTTTTCCTATGGCGGTTACCGGTTTTATCAAAGTTCGTTCGACGAAGACAGGCAAGGCAGTTGGTTGTCGGTGAACTACGACCCGTGGGGTATACCGGTTACCTATACCGGCTACGGGCTGTTGCTGGTGGCTATGTTGTGGGTGTTGTTATACCCCGGAAGCGGCTTTCGTATGCTGCTGAAACATCCGTTGTTGCGGCAGGCAGGAATCGTTCTATTGTTGCTTGGATATAGCGCATCGGCCGGTGCTTCCAAAGTACTCAGCAGGGAAGAGGCAGACAGGTACGCCGGTAAACAAGTGATGTACCACGACCGGGTGGTACCACTGAACACTCTTGCCCGCGATTTCGTTACCAAGTTGAGCGGAAAGCCATCGTACAAAGACTATACCCCTGAACAAGTACTTACCGGTTTCCTGTTCTATCCCGAAGAGTGGCAGCACGAACCCATCATCCGCATCAAAGACAAAGGCGTACAACGTATCCTCGGCACAGGCGAGTATGCCCGCCTGACGGATTTTTTCACCGCGCAGAAACAATACGTTTTGCAAGAATACTGGGATAAACTGCATCAGTCCGGCAAACAAAGCGGACTACTGAAAGGCATCACCGAAGCTGACGAGAGGGTGGCACTCATCGCTATGTTGCGTGAGGGTACATTGATAAAGCCGGTTCCCGAAAGTGGTGTGACACGGTTGACCAACCGGCAGGTACATTGGGAGCTGCTTTATAATCGTATTCCGTTCACTTCCATTTTGTTTAAGGTGAATCTGACGCTGGGGCTTCTTTCTTTTATTCTATTAGGCATCCGGCAGAAACGTACTGTTTTTATTCTGCTGCTACTCTCTTTCCTGTTTCATACAGTGGGAATGGCGTTGCGTACCTATATCGGTGGTCGTTTCCCGTTGAGCAACGGGTACGAAACGATGCTGTTCACTGCTTGGTGTGTGATGTTGGTTGCCTTGCTTACGTACCGGAGATTCCCGTTGGTGCTGTCATTCGGCTTCCTGCTTTCCGGTTTTACCTTATTGGTAGCCAGCCTGGGACAGATGAATCCGCACATCACTCCGCTGATGCCCGTGTTGGTATCTCCACTGCTTAGCCTGCATGTGTCGTGCATCATGATGTCCTACGCTCTGTTCGGCTTTATTCTGCTCAATGGAGTGAATGCACTTTATCTTTCACTTTCCCGCAACGCATCTACTTCTGCCCATTATGCCGCCACAAAAGTAGAGCAGCTCACCGTTTTTAGTCGGCTACTGCTCTATCCTGCTGTCTTTTTACTTGGTATCGGTATCTTCATCGGTGCCATCTGGGCCAATGTGTCATGGGGACGTTACTGGGCTTGGGACCCCAAAGAAGTATGGGCATTGATCACGCTGATGGTCTATGCGTTGGCTTTCCATCTACCCAGTCTTCCGTGGTTTCGGAAACCGGTCTTTTTCCACCTGTACCTGGTGCTGGCTTTCAGTACGGTGCTGATGACCTATTTCGGCGTAAACTATGTGCTGGGTGGTATGCACAGTTATGCCGGATAACCGACATTTTATTTCAGAACCGGATAAATAAGCGTTTCCGGATATACTTCTACCACATCAATTCCCGACTCACCCGGGACGAACGCCGCTTTGACAATGAGGGTCTTCCGGGGATTTGTTCTCTCTTTGGAGGGATGCATGTGGAAGACATACTGTAGGTTATTATCGGCATCATAGAAGAAGTCGCCATGCCCGGTTCCGTTCTCGGGTATATTATGACGGCTGATGATGGGATTACCGGAATACTTTTCCCAAGGTCCCGTAGGCGAAGTACTGGTAGCATAACCCACCGCATAATCTATATTCCGGAAATCGTTGGCCGAATAGAAGAAATAATACAGCCCTTTGTGTTTCAGGATGGTAGGTCCTTCGGTTACCGGCCATGGTACGCTCTGCGTATTTTCCCAGTATTCGCTGGCTTTGATGCAGAGCTCTCCCGAACCGGGCTTGATGTCCGACAAGTCTTCTTTCATCTCGGCCACATAGAGATTGTTGCCATCGATTAACCGTACATGGTAAAGATAAATCTTTCCATCTTCATCAAAAAATATATACGGATCGATTTGCTTCTCTGCACCGGACAATTGCTTGATGGTTTCCTGCTTGAACGGTCCCAGCGGTGAGTCGCTCTCGGCAATGGCTAATTGCTCGTTGGCTGTATAAGCCATGTAAAACTTTCCTTTATAGTGGAAAATCTGAGGAGCCCAGAAACCGGTGGTGCCGAATGCATCGCCTTTCACCAGAGCGTAGCCGTCGGTTTTTCCACAGGGGCCGGACCATGTTTGCATATCCGTCGATGTATACACGAGGAAACCTCTGCCGGTATTTCCTTGTCCTCCAGTTCCGTATAGGTAATACGTCCCGTCATGAAAGAAAATGGTCGGGTCGGCCAGTTCTACCTGGCTGGTAACAGCTTTACTTTCCTTATTCTGGCTATTCCCGGCAGAAATAAAGATGCTCAGCAGCACTGCAATGAAAAGTTTTCGAGTCATACGGCAATGGTATTATTGATTTATAGTGCTACAAACTTAACTGAAAGTTTTGAAACATTCAAGCCGAAATTGTGGAAATAAAGCCCTTGACGCGATAGTGGGATAAGTTGAACGGATCGTTCTATTTTGGTATCATAGCTTGTAGGGCGGAATGAATGGATAAAGCTATTTTTTGACTGTGTAGGATTGCTTGATGAATAGAAAAAGGGCTATGTTTGCAGTTGCCTACATCATAATACCAAAGTTAAGAATGAGAAGACTGTTTTTATTCGTATTGCTCTGTGTCGGTATGACGGCCTATTCGCAGGTAAAAGTCAGTCCGAGACAACAATCTACTTCCGATTTTCCACTCTTTGCCGCTGGAAAAGCTTGCACTGTGCACATCGATGCTGCGGATGCTGAAGTTGTGAAGAAAGTATCCCATCTGTTTGCCGAAGACATGGAAAGAGTCACCGGCATCAAGTCCGTTGTCTCTACTTTGGCCGATTTTACTTCGAAAGAGGTGGTTATCATCGGTACCCTGGGTAGCAATAAACTGATTGACAGATTAGTGAAGGACGGAAAGCTCAATATATCAGCCATCCGTGGTGGATGGGAGCAATACGTCATCAGGACCATTGACAAACCCTTTAAAGGAGTGAACCGGGCATTGATTATTGTCGGCAGTGATCGACGGGGAACAGCGTACGGCACTTTTGCTCTGTCCGAAGCGATGGGGGTTTCACCACTCTACTGGTGGTCGGATGTACCTGTAAAGAAGCAACCGGCCTTGTATGTCACAACTCCCGAATATATCTCTAAATCCCCGACAGTAAAGTACCGAGGCATCTTTATCAACGATGAAGGATGGGGCATCACCCCATGGGCAGCCAAAACATTCGACCCGGAGTTGGGTGACATCGGCCCCAAGACATATACCAAGGTATGCGAACTGCTGCTCCGTATGAAGGGAAATATGCTGGCTCCGGCTATGCACCCGGGTTCGGGAGCGTTCAATAAATACCCGGAGAATAAGATCGTGGCTGATAGCTACGGCATCGTCATGAGCTCGGCACACTGCGAGCCACTGCTGTTCAACAATGTCACCGAATGGTTTCCCGGCACAATGGGCAACTGGAACTACCTGACCAACAAGGTGGGTATCAATAAGGTCCTCGACCAACGTATCGCCGAAAACGGGCAGTACGAAAATGTATATACCCTGGCCATGCGCGGTATTCACGATGCCGGCCTGGTAGGCGTTCCCAAAGAAAAGGAAGTCAACTTGGTCGAAGAGGTGTTGACCGACCAACGCAATATCCTGGCTAAGTACATCGACCAATCTATCGACTCCATTCCACAGATATTTGTACCCTATAAGGAAGTGATGGACATCTACGAACGGGGATTGAAGGTGCCGGAGTACGTCACGCTCGTGTGGCCGGACGATAACTTCGGCTACCTGAAACGCCTCAGCAATAAGGAAGAACAACAACGTAAAGGTGGTTCCGGCGTGTATTATCACATTTCCTATTGCGGCGAACCACACGATTATCTCTGGATCAATACCACCCCGCCAACACTGATCTACGAAGAGATGCGCAAGGCATACGACACAGGTGCCGATCGCTACTGGCTACTCAATGTGGGCGATATCAAGCCCGGCGAACTGGGTATGAAGCAGTTCCTCGACATGGCGTGGGACGTACATCACTTTGATTTCGACAATTCATATACCTATCAGACGGATTACTTAGCTTCGCTCTTCGGTGAGATGTATAAAGTAGATATGGCCGATATCATGGACACATACTATCTGTTGGGTTTCCAGCATAAACCCGAGACAATGGGCTGGGGGTTTGAGTGGAACAACTACCTGGATCGCGAACGGATCTTCGATACCGGATTCTCGTTCGTCAACTACAACGAAGCCGAGAACCGTATGAATGAGTACGACCGCATTGCCGACAAGAGCGAGAAGCTCTGGAAATCGCTCCCCAAGGAGTACCAACCGGCGTATTATGAGCTGGTGCATTATCAGGTAAAAGGTGCCGCACTGATGAACAAGAAGATGCTGACAGCCCAACAAAACCGTTGGTATGCCCATCAGGAACGTGCGGCTACTAATGCCTATGCCGACAAAACGCAGGAGTATTACGACAGCCTGAACGACTACACCAATCTCTTTAATACCCAATTGGATGGCAAGTGGAATCACATGATGTCTATCACCCCAGGGTGGACGGCTACTTATCAGGACATGCCTCCCACTACCCGTATCGAACTGCCGCAAGGCGAAGACATGCAGGTGTTTCTCCCTGGACAGGACGCTACTTACGGCATGTCAACGGTGAATGTGCTCCCATGCGTCCATCCATACACGAAGAAGAGCACGTTCATCGAGCTTTATAACCGGGGCAACAAAGCGTTCGCCTGGAAAGCCAACACAAAAGATAGCTGGATTCAGTTGAGCAAGAAGTCGGGTACCACCCTGTTACAGGAGCGTATCACTGTTTCGATAGACTGGGCAAGAGCTCCCGCCGGAACGGATATCATCAGTGAAATAGAAATCATTTCCGGTACGAAGACGGTGAAGGTGTATCTTCCGCTGTTTAACCCCTCCTCTCCGTCGGTAGCCGAACTGAAAGGCCTGTACGTAGAAGATAACGGTTGCGTGTCCATCAATGCCGGTAAGTTCCACCGCAAGACGGAGAATGAGGATATCAAGATTCGTACCGTCAAGGGATTGGGTTATGAAAACGACTGTGTACAGTTGGGCGAAGCCACCCGGCCGACGCAGAACATGTGGTTCACAGATCGTGCCCCGAAAGCAGAATATGATTTCTATACCTTCAACGCTGGCGACGTAACCCTTTATGTATATGCATTGCCGCTATTCCCTGTCGACTCCAAGCACGATACCCGCTACGGTGTCATGATAGACGACGGCATGGTACAGTGGCTCACTACCAGCGCGAAGGAATATTCCGGCCAGTGGCGTTGGAATGTATTCTGTAACACCGCCATGGGTATCATCCACCTGAATATAGACAAACCGGGCAAGCATACTTTGAAACTGATTTGTGCCGACCCGGGCATGGTGATTCAGAAGGTGGTGATCGACCTGGGCGGCATGAAACGTTCGTATCTGGGACCGGAAATAACATTAGTCAACTAAAATCTGAATTATATATGAAGCAACTACTATGTCTGACGATCGGCATACTCCTGGTAGCAGGAGTATCCGCTCAGTTGTCCCCGCAGATGATGTACGGTGATACTACCCGCACAGGTGTGCCATTCAGCAAAGATCCGCATGTGGTCAACTTTAAGGGTAGGTACCTGATGTACTTCTCCATCGCCCCTGAAAAAAACAACCCGGCATCCGGATGGAACATCGGCATAGCCGAAAGCCATGATCTGATACACTGGACGAAGGTGGGCGAAATCACTCCTGCTCCCGGAGAAATGTATGAGCGGAAAGGGATGTGCGCCCCCGGTGCATTGGTAAGAGATGGCGTGGTCCATCTCTTCTACCAGACGTATGGCAATGGGCCGAAGGACGCCATTTGCCACGCATACTCCGAAGACGGCATTACGTTTAAACGGAACCCAACGAACCCGATCTTTCATCCTACAGGCGACTGGAACTGTGGCCGGGCCATCGATGCCGAAGTCTTCGAGTTCAAAGGGAAATACTATCTATACTTCGCCACCCGCGACAAAGATTTTAAGATACAGATGCAAGGAGTGGCTACCGCTCCGGCCAAGACCGATTTCCGTCGCGAAGACTGGACACAAGCATGCGATGCTCCCATACTCAGCCCCGAATTGCCGTGGGAAGGGGAGTGCATAGAAGCCGCTTCCATCGCCCGGCGGGGGAACAAGCTGTTTATGTTCTATGCCGGTGCGTACAACAATGCTCCGCAGCAGGTGGGGGTAGCCATTAGCAAAGACGGTATCCATTGGAAGCGTTTGTCCGACCAACCTTTCCTGACCAACGGCAAGCCCGGCGAGTGGAATTCCAGCGAGTCGGGACATCCACACCTATTTACTGATAATGATGGACGAACTTACCTGTTCTACCAGGGAAACAATGACGGTGGACGTACCTGGTACATCTCCCAAGTGGAAGTTGGTTGGAAAAAGAATACGCCTTATATAATCCATAAATAAGAATAGAATGAAGAATGTTGGAGTATGGCTGGGCTGCTGCCTGTTGGTTCTCTTCGCGAGTTGTGCGGATGGGAAGAAAAAAGTAGCCGAAGGGGAGGCGGAGACCTTCACCAATCCGTTTATCATGTCCGATGTACCCGATGTGGACGTGATCCGTGTGGGCAGTGATTATTACATGGTGAGCACCACGGCACACATGTCGCCCGGTTGCCCCATCATGCACTCCAAGGATATGGTCAACTGGAAGATCATCAGCTATGTGTTCGATGAACTCAACGAGAGCCCGAAGAACAACCTCGAAGGTGGGAATATCTACAGTCGCGGACAATGGGCGGCCGTGATCCGCTATCATGAGGGTATCTTCTATGTATTCTTCGGTACCGGTAATAAATCGTACCTGTACACTACTAAAGATCCTACCCGCAAGTGGGAACAGAAAATGGTCATCGATGAATACTTACACGATGCTTCCCTGTTGTTCGACGACGACGGGAAGATTTATCTGGTATACGGTGCCGGACATATCCGTATCATCGAGTTCACGGCCGATCTGACCGGTATCAAGAAAGACGGCTTGAACGTAGAGATTATTTCCGGCGAACCGAAAGGTTTGCTCGAAGGTGCCCACCTGTATAAGTTCGACAACAAGTACTACATCACCATGATCTGGTGGCCGGCGGGAGGCATCCGCACGCAACTCTGCTTCCGTTCGGATAAGATTGTTGGTCCGTACGAGATGAAGACCATCCTTTCGGACGATCTCGGCTTTGCCAATCATGGAGTGGCACAAGGTTGTATTATCGACACGGAGGACGGTCGCTGGTACGGCATGTTGTTCCAGGACCATGAAGCCGTGGGACGTGTGCCGGTGCTGATGCCCTGCCGTTGGATAGATGGTTGGCCGATACTAGGCGATGAGAACGGTAAGGTACCGTCCGTGATGGAGGTTCCCATACAAGGCTATACCGACAAGACGGAGCTGGTGGTCAGCGATGAGTTCGATAAAGGCGAGAAACTCGGCCTGACCTGGCAATGGAACCACAACCCGGACAATAACCTGTGGTCGCTCACCGAACGCCCCGGCTATCTCCGCCTGAAGACAGGCAAGGTGGTGAACAACTTGTTCGAAGCCCGCAATACCCTGACCCAGCGCACCGAAGGACCGGCATGCAGTGGTATCATCGCCTTAGAGACAGCCCACATGAAGGATGGTGATTGTGCCGGACTGTCTGCTTTCTGTGCTGAACCGGGAGTCATCTCCGTGGCCAAGGAAGGTGGGAAGAAGTTCCTCATCATGTCCGACCGTCAGGTAGAGAAAGCTCGCGTACCGCTTGCGCAGGATCACGTCTACCTCAAGATGGATTGTGATTTCACCACGGACAATGCCCTCTTTTTCTACAGCACCGACAATAAGGAGTGGAAGCAGTTGGGCGATACGTTCCGCATGGTATTCAATATGGCGCACTTCACCGGTAATAAATTTGCGATCTTCAACTATGCTACCCAAGAAGCAGGTGGCTATGTAGATGTCGATTTCTTCCGGTATAGTAAATAGTACATGATTATTAGTCAGAGGAGCGTGTGTCAAAAGTCCTATTATCTTAAGTAAATTACAAATCGTAAGTAAAGGGCTGAACCAGCGGTCGACGAAGTCAAAGCCCGATAGATTTCAGCGAGGGTGTGTCAAAAGTCCCCGTCCTCTTTTTTTAACTCAAAAAGTCCGAACTTTCTCAAGCTCGGACTTTTCTATATCCCAAAGATTTTGTATCTTTAGGCATAACAATTTTAGATATGTCAAAGTTACAATTTAAATCTTATAATCAAGGCCAATCCTGCTTATTTCCTTCTCGTTTAGACGAAAGAATTGCAGCCGATAGCCCTGTACGGCTGATCAGCCGTATTGTAGATTTTCTTGACTTGACCGAGTTGATTGCCACCTACGAGTCCGGTGGCACTACACCCTACCATCCCCGCATGCTTCTCAAAGTAGTCTTTTACGCCTACATGAACAATCTCTACTCTTGCCGCCGCATTGCTTCCATTATGGAACACCACATCCACTATATATGGTTGAGCGGTAGCCAGTACCCCTCCTACAGCACCATCAACCGCTTCCGCAGCGAACACGTGAAAGATTGCGTGAACCGCCTGTTCGTCCAGGTGGTTATGCTGCTGGTGGATATAGGGCAGGTCAGTTTGGATGTGCAGTACGTGGATGGTACCAAGATGGAATCGGTAGCCAACAAATACACCTTTGTCTGGTGCAAGACTACCGAACGCAACAAAGAGAAGCTGCAAGCCAAGATCCAAAACATTCTCAGCCTGATAGAGGAAGGCATTGCCCAGGACAACCAGCCCGAAGCCGTTTTTGGACAGATGAAGTTCGACATGGGATATAAAAGGTTCAGACATCGAAAATTCGACAAGGTCCAGATGGACTTTGGGGTATTTGCTATGGCCTTCAACCTGAAGAAACTGTGCGGAAATCTCTTGAAAAAGGGATTACTGGCGCAGTTTGTGCTTGTTTTGAATATTATCAGGCTGTTTGTGGAAGTTAAGAGGCGGAAGTTATCCAAAATTATCCGTTTAGGAGAGCAACAGCTCAGAATGGCGGCGTGAAATGAAAAAAGAGGGCGTGTACTTTTGACACACCCTCTTCGCAGTTGGTTGGATCAGGGATTGGTGTACGGGTGTGGGTGAGCAGCACTCTCGCCCGGGCACGCTGTGGTGCTTCCTTTTCCAATCAGCGGAAGGCCACCCCCTGAAGTGTCTGTACAGCAATCGAACACTGTTCCAGGAAAACTATAGGTGCCATAATAATAGTAGCCGTTTATACCCACTACGGAACCTGCAACGCTTGTGTTATATCTGGTTCCGCTAAGTGTAATATTTGTACTGCTGTTGTGACAATCATATATTTTCGCACTATTGTTGTAACTCTGTCCACATATTCCGCCGGCGTAGATGGCGATGTTAATGGCTGTTCCACTAACTGAAATTCTTGCGGTGTTACTGCATCCTGCTATTGTAAGCAGGTTACGGCCGCATATCCCACCAGTACAGTGCTCCAGACTTCCCGCATTTCCTGAAATTTCACCCGTGTTGCTGCATCCTGTTATAGTACCACTGTTATAACCGCTTATTCCACCGACAAATACTCCTCCCGTAATATTTCCTTGATTGAAGCAGTTAGTTATTGTACCATAGTTATTATTACATATTCCACCTGCTGTACTATTGTTGGTAATTGGAAACTTAACGGTTAAGTTGGATACAGCCGATGCTGATGATATTTGAATTATGAAACCATTGGTCTGTGGCACTTTTCCATGTATGGTATTACCGCCTCCATCAAATTTGCCGTAGAAGTATTGGCTGGTCCGGGAGTTGGTGGCTAATTCAATGTCATGCTCCAGTAAGTAAATTGCATTGGTGCTGTTATTCGTGGATTTGGCGCAATAAACGGGATTGCTATCGCTGTCTGTTCTATCGAAGAAGCATTTCAGGTCGGCTCCCGTACTGATAAGATAAGGCCTTGCTGCTGTTCCCAGTCCCAACAGTCTGTTGGCTTGCAGGGTAGCATCATTCCATACCAAGTCTTTGATGGACAGGTTGGGGGTGGAGCCCTCTGTTGTCAGGGTAATGGTGTACATCTTTCCGGCGGTGAATACCCTTCCGGTGTTAGCCGGGGTATCCACAGTATAATAATAGGTTATGTCCTTATTATCACCATTTTTGGCTGCTATTTCTATCTGGTAGCCGCCATCGGAAATGGTGGTGGGCAGTATGGCCATGTAGGCGGTGAAGGTGGAATAGTCGGGATTGCCGGTTCCGTCTTGAGCTTTCAGGGTAAGGATTTGTTCTGTTGCTGTGGAAATATTGGTGCCGTCTTTGGCTTGGCGGACGGTCACGATTTCTTCGAGCGGGGTACGTAATGTCAGCGACCTGGGGGTGGTGCCTGTGGGCAGGGTTACCCCGACCTTGAGGATGGATACCTGGTGCTCAAAGACAACGGTGGCAGGAGGGGTGCTTTGGGTGGCATTCATTGTCATGTAATGGAAACCGGTGAGGTGGTTGGTAGAGCTGACTCCTGCCTGTACCTGTCCTTCGACGTTGAATGTGCAATCTTCCCAGGAGGTTGCCGATGCTTTGCTGGCGGGGTAGAATGCGTGGTAGGTCTCGTCGGAGGTATGTGATGGGGTGGTACCGCCGAACGTTCCGGTGGTGGTGCCACCTCCGCTTTGAAGGGTGAACTTCTCTCCGGTACCGTCTTTGAATAGCATAAATGCTTCTTCGAAGTCGGGCAGGTTTGATGCTTTCCATGCGATGGCCATGCCCGATGTGCCGTTGTCGATATGTGTAAGGCGAGTTTCGGGTTGCTGTTCATCGTCGGGTTCGCCATATGCGGCGGTGATGGTGATGAATTCGCCTACCTGGGGCTCTTCTATGGGTAGAGGGGTATTGTTGATATCGTCGTTGCTGCTGCATGCAGTGAGCAGTGCTACCGTTGCCGCTGCGGCAAGGGTGGCAAGCGTGGTGTGCTTTCTCATTCGGTAAAGATGTTATTGATCATTTCTTCGATATCGGTGGCGATGTTTGCATCGTAACCGGTGTGCCTACTCCGCGAAGAGAGGCTTTCGTTGGGTAATACACTGGGGAAGTCGCCGTTACTGTCGGCTATGACACCTTCCCAATCCATCTCGAATACTTCGATGCTGGGAGCAAGGTAATTGCTCCGGGGGTGCTCATTCTTCATGTATTGTTGCTTGTTTATTAGTTAATATATATAACAGACAAATATATAAGAGGCTGTTTTGAATTTTAAATATACAATATAATACATTGAATATCAGTTTGTTAATTGGGCATTTTTCATAACTTTATGGTTACCAAGATATAAGTTATGAGTATCTATCCAACCAACCTCACTGATAAACAGTGGCAAGTTATACAAAATATAGTGGAAACCAAAGAAAGAAAGCGAAAACATTCTTTACGAGAGATGATAAACGCCCTCATGTACATCACAAAGACAGGTTGCCAGTGGCGAATGCTCCCCCAAGAGTTCGGTCCTTGGCAAACGGTCCACTTCTATTTTCGTAAATGGAAATTAGAAGGAGTCTTTGAGGAACTGATGCATTATCTCCGAGATGTAGTCCGAAAATCACATGGCAAAGAAATTAGTCCAAGTGTAGGATTGATAGACTCCAGAAGTGTACGCACTTCTCATCATATAGACAGCAGTGAATATGGCATCGATGGTGGCAAGAAAGTCAAAGGCAGAAAAGAACATATAATTGTTGATACACTTGGACTGCCAATGGCGGTCAATGTTCATGCAGCAAACATTCATGACAGAGTAGGGGCTGTAGAATCGATAAAACAACTTCGCTATATATATCCAAGGCTGAAGAAGATTATAGCTGACGGCGGATATAGAGGAAAGTTAGCTGACATGGTGAAAGATTTTGGATGGGAGTTGTCAGTGGTGCTTCGCCCAGATGAATCATCCCCAAAGTTTCAGGTTATTCCTCTCAGGTGGATTGTAGAAAGAACTTTTTCATGGATTGAGAACTACAGAAGAATGACCACAGATTATGAATATAAAACGGAATCAGCCGAAGCGATGATATAAATAACATTCTGCCAAATCATGCTAAAAAAAATTATTCAATAAATTCAAAACAGCTTCTAAAAAAACAACACACAGGTGGTTTTTGGACCTATAAATTCACTGTACAATTACCACCAAAACCTGCAATTCGGGGCAGAATGGTATAAACTAGGGACAAACTGGTATATCTCTTCCCTGCTTTTTCCTCACTTCTGCCTTTGAATTATAACTAACTATTAATCCTATGTGCAAAAGAACAATTTCCGAGGGCTTCCAGCCCTCACCTGTGGATGATTTGTCTTTTTCTGTTTTTTTTGCTCAAAATTGCATTTGTAGCACAGTAAAGTTGCCCGTGTAGCACACTTTAGTTCCCGGTGTAGTACACTGGCAATCTTCGTGTAGTACACTTTTTTTGGCTTTGTAAATAAAAAAGCGGGGATAATATGCGCACATACTATCCCCGCTTTCTCGCGTACGTATATAATAAGTTTATTCCCGGAGCGGGAATTCTGTATTTTTTACCCTGATAGAAGGGAAAAATGTACGATTATTATACCTCTTCATACGCTTAATTGCTTGATTATTAATGCAAATATAATAAAAGGAGCGCCCATTTCCAAATCTTTTTGGCATTATCTGGTTCTTCATCAATTTAAGTGCAAATTTGCCCCAGCGAGGCACCGTATCCGTAACCGTAGGCGACAGCCCAATGCCATTAACTTAAGGAAACTGAACTGCATAGCTAGGGCTGAACCAGCGGTCGACGAAGTCAAAGCCCTTGACATTTCAGCCCAGGGTTTTAACCCTGGGTGTGTTGTGTACAGAGAATTCAAGTGCTGGAAGCACGTCACAATACTCTGTATCGTGCTTCCAGCACTCAAACTCTATACGTATATCCATTACCCGGGGTTGCACCCCGGGCTGAAATCTATCGGGCTTTGACTTCGTCGACCGCTGGTTCAGCCCTTGGGTTACGATTTGTAATCTTCTCAAAGAACAAGTACACTTTTGACACACCCTCCTTTATCTTAATGAATAGCCGTGGTGAATCATTGAACTCATTTCTTCCCTCCTTTAGCGAAATCCTTCGGCAATACCCCGAACTGTTTCAGGAAAGCCTTCGAGAAGTAAGAAGTAGAGGAGAAGCCTACCAAGAAACACACTTCGTTCACCTTATACACCCCTTCCTGCAGGATCTCAGCCGCCTTCTTCAACCGGATTATCCGTATAAAGTCATTCGGCGAAGTCTCCGACACACCTTTGATCTTGCGCAGCAGGCTGGAACGGCTCATATACATATACTCAGCCAACTTGTCCACATTGAAATCCGGGTTGGCCATGTTCTTCTCGATGATGTCGGCCAACCGGTTGAGGAACTGCTCGTCCAGCTTGTTCACGGCAATGGTGCCTGTGCGGGCGAGGGGAGAATGGGTGAAAGCCTCCTGCAGCTTCCTCCGGTTGTCCAGCAAATTGTCTATTTGTGCCTGGAGGTATTCCATGGAGAGTGGCTTTTCGATGTAGGCATCTGCTCCGAGTTCCAGTCCTTCGATCTTGTTTTGCAGGTTAGTCTTGGCAGTCAGCAAAATCACAGGGATGTGGCTGAATTCCTGGTTGTCCTTGATTCTGGCACATAGCTCGAAACCATCCATCTGTGGCATCATGATGTCGCTGATCACCACATTGATAATCTCTTGTTGCAGGATCTCGCAAGCCTCCACACCGTTTCTGGCTTTGAATACCGTGTGGTGCTTTTCGAGTTTGCCGCCGATGAAAGATCGCAGTTCCTCATTATCCTCCACAACCAACACCGTCGACTTGTTGGACCTGTGGCTCTCTCGGACCTCCGGAGTGCTTTCTGCGGAAACAGAAACATCGGCTACGGGCGACTGTTCGTTTAGAATAATGGTATTCTCCTGCCTTTGCGGGAGCAGTACGACGAACGAGTTCATCTCTTGCACGTCGTCGTCAACGAAAACGCATCCCTTGTGAAGCTCGACCAAAGACTGTACCAATGCCAGTCCGATGCCCGAACCCGACCGGGCTGTATTCCCATTCTCATTGACCTGGAAGAACGGTTCGAAAATCTTTTTCCTCAACTCTGCCGGAATCAATACGCCGTCGTTCGTGGCGCGTAGCAATACCTGGTTGTCGGCAGTCTCCGTCAGTTCTATCCGGATGAGGCTATCGGCATACTTGATGGCGTTGGTGAACAGGTTGCTGATAACCTTTGTCACTGCTTCCTTGTCCACATCGGCCAGGACGGGGGTATCCGGTACCTGAATTTCAAGGCGCAGATGGCGCTGTTCCGCCATCGGGCGGAAGCGGATATAGACACTGTTCAGCAACTCGCGGATGTCTTCCTGGACGAAGTATAGGCTGAAACCGTGCGTCTCCGTTTTACGGAAGTCGAGCAGTTGGTTGATCAGGGCCAGCAGGCGGTCGGTATTCTTCTCCATGATCTGCAGGTTGGAGCGCAACTCCTGCTGGTCGGTCTCATGTTTCAGGATATACTCCAACGGGCCTTTGATGAGCGAAAGCGGGGTACGCACCTCGTGTGCCACATTGGTGAAGAAATCGATCTTGGCATTGTATATCTCCTTCTCTTTCTGCGTCTCGAAGAGCACCCGTTTCCGGAGGTTCCGCTGGTCTATTTTCTGTTTGTAGTACCACAGAAAGAGCAGAAGCCCGGCAACGGCCAGCAGGGTATAGCCCATGTATGCCCAGGTAGAGAGCCAGAAAGGAGGTTCGATGACGATGGTCAGCGAGTCCATCGCATCGTTCCATACCCCGTCGTTGTTCGAGCCCTTGACATGGAACACATACTTACCATGCGGCAGGTTGGAGTAGCTGATCTCCCGGGCTTTGCGGATGTGGTTCCAGTTGGCATCCAGTCCCTCCATCTTATACATGTATTCATTCATCTCGGGTGCCACGTAGCTCAACGCAGAGAAATCGATGCTGAACGACGATTGTTTGTAGCTCAGCACGATGGGTTTGCGGTTCGAAATGTAGTTCTCGAATGAGATGTTTCCGTTGAGTAGCTCGAAATTGGTGATAAAGACAGGCGGTATCACCTCGTTGTGGTTGAACTCCGAGGGAAGGAACGACACCATTCCTTTCACCGTACCAAAGTACATCACTCCCTTCTTGTCCTTGTAGCCCGACTTATAGTTGAACTGGTT
This sequence comes from Bacteroides sp., assembly GCA_031555765.1. Lineage (GTDB taxonomy): Bacteria > Bacteroidota > Bacteroidia > Bacteroidales > Bacteroidaceae > Bacteroides. Next base: position 77,157 of record JAVBUC010000019.1, read on the forward strand.
GCTGGGCAGGCCATTGTTCTGAGTGAACAGTCGTATGTTCTTCGTCTCCGGGTTAAACTGCGTCAGTCCGGCATTGCTCGATAACCATAGATTGCCGTCGTTATCTTCCAGTATCTTGTAGATGGCATCGTTAGCAAAACCATCCTTCATCCCGTAGCGTACGAAGCGGCGTGTCTGCTCATCGAACATACAGATCCCTCTCGATTCCGAGGCGAACCACAACCGGTCTTTGCTGTCCACCAACATACAGGTGATCTTATAGTGACAAATCGACTCCGGGTCGGAGGCATCGTATGCATAATTGGTGTACTCACCGGTGGTAGGGTTGTAGCAATACGTTCCGCTGTCATACGTGGCAAACCAGATATTTCCCTGCGCATCTTCGATGATATCCGAAACAAAGTGATGGTTGAGCTCCTTTAGGCGGATAAATGTTTCCGTTTTCCGGTTAAAGAGGAAAGCACTGCTCGACGTACCGACCCAGATGTTGTCTTTCCGGTCTTTGAAGAGAGCAAAAATATCGTTGTTGTCGATGGAACCCGGTCCCTGTTCCCGATGGTAATACTTCCACGACCTGGTTTTCTGATTGTACACATTGATACCATGGCTGAATGTACCCACCCATAACAGGTCGCCATCAGAAACGATATCGTGTACATTCTCGTAGCTCAATCCCTTGCCCGGGATTCCCGGTGGGAAATGGTCGAAGCGGTAGGTCGACGGATCGAACCGGCACAGCCCCGCATCTTCCGTTCCTATCCAGAGATGTCCGGACACATCTTCGCAGATGCCGCTTACCCGTTCGCCGATGATGGAGTTCTCATTGCTCACCGGATAATCCTTTTTGAAATAGGTGTAGCTCTTCGGGTAGTAGCACACGCCACCGAAGTAAGTGCCCACCCAGATGCCTCCTTCCCGGTCTTCGAACAGGGAGTAGATGGCATTGTCCGACAGGGAATACTTGTCGTTCAGATTGTGGTAGAGGTGAGTGGTCTGATGGGCCACCGGGTTGTGGATGTAGAGACCCGACTGGGTGCCTATCCAGATATTCCCGTCGGAGAAGTATCCGAGATCCCGTATATACAATTCCCTGGCTGCCGGAACACCCAGTGGGTAAGGAGAGATAAGTCCGGTTTGCTTGTTCATGATCTTAAGTCCCTCGTTGAAGGTGCCTATCAGCAAATGGCTGTTGTTGTAGTCGATGACGACCGACATCAGCTCGGTATTAGTCCCCATGTTATATACTTGTTGCGCCTGTTCGCCCGGCTGCTCGTCGCGTATATTGTATTTGTGTACTCCTCCGTGAAAGGTACTTACCCATACGTCGTTATTGTCAACGTTCAGGTCCCATACCTGTGCGAGTGATTTCTGGTCGACAGTCAGCACACCGTTCGCCGGGTTGAAGCAGAAGATCCGTCCGGCGGCTATCCAGATCTGCCCGCTCTTGTCCCTTCGCATATCCGTTACCCAATGATTGATTTGCTCCCCTGCCTGTGTCTTCTTTACGAAAGGGGTGAACTGCTCGGTCTCGGGATTGAAGATGAATATACCTTTCTCCGTTCCGGTCCATATAGAACCGTCCGGTAATTCGAGGAGTGACCATACGGTATTGTTGCCCAGGCTGAAAGGATTGCCCTCCTCGTTCTTGAAGACTCGCACGCGATTGCCGTCGAAGCGGTTCAGCCCGTCCTTCGTACCGAACCACATAAAACCTTTCCGGTCTTGCAGGATGCTCAGTACCGTGTTTTGTGACAAACCCTTCTCGGTATCTAAGTAGCGGAAAGAATAATCCTGGTTTTTAACGGCACTGGCCGATACGGATGCTAATAAAAATAGACAGAATAACAGTATGTTTTTCATGGGGTGTAATTTGACCACGAAAATACATATTTAATTTTTATATATAGGTGGAACGGATAGCTCAATTCGTTCAAAGAATGACTCTATTGCGTCAATCTGCCCTGTGAATCACCAGTTTCATTTATTGACCGGATACGGCGGCTCAGTGAGGAACGGATTCCCTTATTTTGTTTCAGCAAGTCAAAACCCTTTGTTGAACTTAAAAAAAAGAAACATCAGCTCATGAAGAATTAATCTTTAAGTTATGATCATACGATTTCCTGAAGGGAGATGGTATGAAACGTGTGAAAAACATTATGTATTACATTTATCAAATCTAATAACATGGCAGGTTTAGAAACAATGAAGAACAAAAAGAGTAAGACGCTATTTGCGTGCTTGCTTTTTGCCCTTTTCGCCTTACAGGCAAATTTTCTCTATGCAGAAACCAATCAGGCTATCACCGTCAGCGGTGTAGTGGTGGATGCAACCGGTGAACCCCTTATCGGGGTAAGCGTGCGCGAGAAAGCAACGACTAACGGTACGATTACTGATTTGGACGGTCGCTTCTCTCTGAAAATAAACGGAAATAGATCCGTACTCTTGGTTTCTTATGTAGGATATGTGGAACAGGAAGTTCCGGTGGGCAATAACCGGGAAATGAAAATCACTTTAAAGGAAGACGTGAGTGTACTGGACGAAGTGGTGGTAGTGGGCTACGGTACCAAGCGCAAGGGTGGTATCAGTGCGGCCGTATCGACAGTGGGAAGTGAAGACATTTCCCGTTCGAAAGCCACTACTACATCAGGAGCCATCGTAGGTAAGCTGGCTGGTATCACTGCCCGACAGAAATCGGGTGCACCGGGCTCTACTACGAATATCCAGATACGTAATATGGGTACCCCGTTGTATGTTATCGACGGTATCATGACGGACGAAGGATCGTTCAATAACCTCGATATTAATGATATCGACAATATATCTGTGCTGAAGGACGGTGCCGCTGCCATTTATGGTGTGAAAGCCGCCAATGGCGTCGTGCTGGTTACTACCAAAACAGGTAAAGTCGGTTCGGCACCCACCGTGAACATCAATACGTATATGGGTTGGCAGCAATGGACTACCTATCCCGAGTTAATGGATGCTTACGAATACAACTATGCACAATACATGCAGAAAGTAAATCGTGGCCGACTGAGTGCGAACGACATAGCCACAGGACGCGTCGAACTGGAGAAATGGAGAGCCGGTACGTACGATCCGGCCAATGGAATCGACTATCGCTCTTTCGACTGGAAAGACGCTTTTGTCGATGATGCTGCTCCGCAGTCGTACCTGAATGCCAGTATCTCGGGCGGTAGTGAAAAGACGCAGTATTATCTGTCGGTATCGCATGTCGATCAGGATGCTGTATTCAAGGATTATAACTTTAACCGTACCAATGTACAGGCCAACTTCAGCATTCAACTGAGCGACAACTTCAAGGTGGGTTACCAGATGTCGGGTAAGATAGAAAATTCTACCGGACCTTCCGTATTCCGTATCGATGAAGCAGCGGGCGATTATAACCTGCTCCGCACATCGCTGTATGCCTTGTTGCCCACCATGCGTCCTTATGCCAATGATAATCCATTGTACCCCAACTTCCTGGTGGCACACGATGCCCGTAACATCGCCCCTATGGACAAGGAACATGCCGGTTCGTATGAATCTATCTGGCGTACGATGCGTAATAATTTTAGCCTGGAGTATAAAACACCGTTGAAAGGGCTGACCGCCAACGCGTTGTTCTCTTACTTCTATGCCACCAACAACTTCAACCGTGATGAAAAAGACTGGTCGGAATATTCCTACGACCGGGCAACGGATACCTACAATGAAGTCTGGAACCGTGCAGAACGTAAGCAAACCCGGTTGGGCCGTGAGCGTGAAACCACTTATGACATTACCGGACAGTTCTTGTTGAACTATGATAATAAGTTCGGAAAGCACAATGTAACGGGTACCGGAGGCTTCGAGTTCTACAAGCGGAATTACAACCGGATTGCGGTTACGCAAATGCCGCGTGAGAATCCTTTTATCGACTTGATAGGTACCAGCGAAGATAACACGGCAGGCGAAGGGAAAGCTATTAATACCACCGCCAGTTTTGTATTCCGTGCAGGATATAATTACGACCAACGCTATATCCTTGACTTTGCAGGCAGATATGATGGTTCGTACAAGTTCCCCGAAGGAAAGCGTTGGGGATTCTTCCCCTCCATCTCAGGAGCCTGGCGCGTATCGGAAGAAAACTTCTTTAAAGAATCCAAACTTTCCGGTATCCTCTCTAACCTGAAGTTGAGAGTCTCTTACGGAGAGATGGGCGACGATAATCTGGGAAGTGTTTATCCCGATTTTGCTTATATGAGCGGGTATCAATACAATAAAGGAACCGCATTGATGCCTTCCGATCCTTTCCAACAGGCCGACAAACGGGTGATTGGCTCTGCCCCGAGAGGAATTCCTATTACCGGCCTTAGCTGGATGACTACCTCTATCTTCGATGTGGGTATCGATATGGGATTCTTCGACAACCGGTTGAATGTGGAAATCGACTTCTTCAAACGGAAGAGAGACGGCATTGCTGCCCGTCCTACGGACATAGTCTTCCCCTCGGAATCAGGAATGCAGACATTGCCGCAAAACATGAATTCGGATATGAATATCGGTGTGGATGGTTTTGTTAAATGGACTGACAGAATCGGTGATTTCAAATATTCCGTCGGAGCCAATGCAACACTGGCCAGACAAAAGTACCTGAACAGATACGGCGAAAGCTTCTTCAACGCCATTGACCAGTATTGGTGGGCTACTCAGGACCGTTGGTCGAACGTAGTAAACGGAGCTGTATGGATGTACGATGTAGTCGGACAATTCCAAACACAGGAACAGATCGACAACTATCCGGTAAACATAGATGGTAATAACAATAGAACGCTGCTTCCCGGCGACCTTATCTTCAAGGATGTCAATGGTGACGGTGTGATCAATGATTATGACCGTCGTCCCTTGGGATATGCCGGTGGCGACTATCCATGGGAAAACACCGGAGGTCAGGGAAATAAGAACCCGTTGCTCTCTGTTGGCCTGAACCTGGGTGCAGAATGGAAAGGTATCGATATAGCAGCCGATTTTGCAGGCGGTTTCATGAATACATTTGCTCCCGACTGGTTCACTATTTGGGGAACGGGTGTGAACTACGTAGCCAATGGTTACCGGTACAACAGTATGGAAGTTTGGCGTCACGAAGATATCTTCGATCCGAAATCCCCCTGGATAGCCGGAAAGTTCCCCGCCTTGCGTGGCGACGAGTCGCCTTCGACCCGATACGTAAATAACTTCTACAACAAGAATGTGAAGTATATGCGTCTGCGCAACCTGGTAGTAGGTTATACGATTCCTGCGGTTTGGACAAAGAAAGCATCAATTAAGAAATTGCGTTTCTACTTCGAGGGAACCAACCTGTTCTCTTTCGACAACATGAAAGATTACGGAATCGATCCGGAAGTATCCGGCGTACAGGGTGCCGACTATCCGCAACACCGGGTATATACCATCGGTCTTAATTTAACCTTTTAATTAGATGATCATGAAAAAGAATATACTATTAATTCTGGCAGCTATGGCCATCGTCTTTTCTTCCTGCGAAGATTGGCTTTCTCAAGAAGATGCGAACGCACTGTCCACCTCTCAGGCTTATTCTTCAGCAGAAGCGATAAGCAGCGTGGCAGCCAACTTATACTCGCGCTTACGCTACGAGCAGGACTTCGGGAGTGCAGGTGCCGACCTGAACGACTTGTGTCGTTGGGATGAGGCTACCAATAACAGTGGATACTGGGGCTGGGCGGGCAATGTGAACCGCGACTACCGCAGGTATTATGATTATGGATTGGTAAGAGATGCTAACCTGCACATCGACGGCCTGACGAACAGCACCGGTGGTAAAGTTTCCGAGGATCAAAAACGTTATTTGTTGGCCGAAGCGCGCTATATCCGGGCGTATATCTACTTCACGCTGGTCACCCGCATGGGTGGTGTGCCCATCATCGAAGAAGCGTTCGATTACACGGAGACTCCGATCGATCTGGCTCGTCCGCGCAACAAGGAAGCTGAAGTGTACGATTATATTATTTCCGAACTGGACGACATAGCCAATGATTTAGACCTGGCAGGCGCCGGTGTCAGAACCCGGGCCAATAAAGGAGCTGCATTGGCCTTGAAGTGTCGTACTGCACTCTATGCCGGTTCTCTCGCCTACAACTACGACAAGAATGTAGCCAAGAACCTGAATCTTCCCAGCGGAGCCACCGGTATTCCTAAGGATCGTGCCAACGACTATTTCCAGAAGTGTATCGATGCATACCAGGCATTGAAGGGAACGGGAAAGTTCTCGCTGAAGAAAATAGCTCCCGATCCTACCGACTATGCAGCGAAACTGGCTACGAACTATGCCAGTATATTTCTCGGTGTAGCAGGGAATCCGGAGATCATCTTCTGTCGGGCGTATGATGGTTCCAACTTTCAGAATAACTATACATTCCTCAATGTACCTGTGAAATTCGCTACAGACTCCAAGGCTGGAGCTTGCTTGAACCCATCGTTCAATCAGGTATCGGCTTATGAAAAGCTGTCGACCAGGGAAATGGATCCCATCAATCCTTACAAGGGTGCTGTACAGGTGGAAACAATGGCCGACGGAATCTCTGACTACAGTTACAATGTGTACAATAATCCGGAGGATATCTTTGCCGACCGCGACCCGCGTCTTGCCGGAACCATTCTTTATCCGGGTTCTTCGTTCAGAGGTACTGCACTGGACTTCCAGGCCGGACTGGCTATTAAACAAGCCAGTGGCAAGTACGAATTCAGAACGGCAGCCAATATCGATGTGGTGCGTACCGATGATAAGGCTGGGGCTAACTATTATAACAACGAACGCATTACTGGTCTCGAAGGTCCTTACCGCGAAAGTGTATATGCCTCGCATAGTGGCTTCCTGGTTCGGAAATTTACGGACCTGACCGGCGGATCGGAAGGAGCAGGAGCCAGCGCGGTTCCGTACACTATCTTCCGTTACGGTGAGGTGTTGCTCAATGCGGCCGAAGCTGCCTTCTGCATGGGACAAAAATCATTGGCATTGGAGTGCATCAATGAGATTCGTGAGCGTGCCGGTGGTGCAGCGTTCAAGCTGACCGAAGCAGAACTGGATATGAAGCGCATCATGAACGAACGCCGCGTGGAGTTGGCCTACGAAGATCACCGTTACAACGACCTGAAACGTTGGAGACTGGCCGACGAAGTGTGGGCGAACGATGTGACCAACCAAACGTCTATCCTCAAAGGACTGTGGCCTTATAAGATCTATGCTCCGGGTGATGCCGACCATGGCAAGTGGGTGTATCGTCAGGTGTATATCCAGCACCGTGGAGATGCGAGCAAGGTCACTCCGATCAACTTCGATATCACCATGTACTACGGAACCTATGAAATGAATCTGGGCAATCCGTACGTGGAGAAGAATCCTAATCATTAATCAAAGAGAATTATGAATATGAAAAAGATTATATTCCTGTGCATGGCGGTAGTTGCTCTGGCGTTTACCTCCTGCCAATATGATAATTATGATGCGCCATCCCTGAACTTTCATGGAAAGCTGACCTACAACGGCGATAACTTCCTCTACGATGGGAATCCGGGTAGAAGAGTCTTTAATATCTTCCAGACCGGTTTTGGCAAAACGGACAATGGTACCAACATCCGCGTGGATGAGACGGGTGCATTCCAACAACTGCTTTTTTCGGACGACGATTATAAGTTGACACTCGAAAACCGTAAGTTCCCGTTTGAATTCGAAGACTTTACTCCCCGCGCGGTAGGTTATGATAGTTTGACCATCAATCTCCAGAAGAATATGGAGCGCAACTTTGCCGTAACTCCTTATTATACGGTGACTAACTTCACCACTACGTACACCAATAATAATATCGTATTGAAGTGTAAAGTGGCGAAAGTAAGCGGAACCAAGCAAGCAGCTCCTGCTGTGGTGAAAGCGCGTGCTTACGTAAGTACCTCGGCACTTGTAAACAGTGGAACAGTTTGCCAGGTTGCCACGGATATCAGCATCACGGATCAAGGCGATGTGGAAGTTTCAGTTCCGCTGAGCTCGTACAGAAGTTCTTATGTGAACAACTTCCGTACGTATGCTTTCTGCCGCATAGCGATAGAGTTGGCCAACATTCCCGACTATTACCTCTTCTCGGATATCGTGAAAATAGAGGGCTTGCCTGAATAAAAAGTAGTTTTCAGTAGGCAGAATACCTGCTACAATTAGGCTTGTACATACGAGTCTTACTTGTGCAGGTATTCCTTATCCTACTGATGAGGAGAATCCGGTTATTAAGGCTTAACTGGATGATTTTATTTTTATCCTGAAATATGTAAACCAGATGAAAACATTGAACATTGTAACTTGTCTGTGCCTGGCAGCGTTTGTCTGCTTCTCTTGTAAGAATAAGCAGGTGCAGGCTGAAACTACCGAAAAGGTAGCTACTTTCACTAATCCTTTATTGCCCGAAGGCCCGGACCCCTGGGCATTATGGCACGACGGACAGTATTATTACATGCACACACTGCAAAATAAATTGGTGCTGTGGAAGACCAAGGATATCACAGACCTGAAGAATGCCCCGCAAAAGACGGTATGGGTACCCACTGATCCGTCCAATTCGTCCAATCTATGGGCACCGGAAATTCATCGCATCGATAATAAGTGGTACATCTACTATGCTGCCGATGACGGCAATACAGACAACCATCAGCTCTATGTCCTCGAGAACGAGAATGCCGATCCCTTCGAAGGCGAGTTCGTGATGAAGGGACGTATCAGTACCGACAAGGATAACAACTGGGCCATCGATGGTTCTCTGTTCCAGTGTCAGGGCACTTGGTACATGGTATGGTCGGGTTGGCAGACCCGCCGCGTGGATACCGAGACACAGTGTATCTACATCGCCCGCATGGAGAATCCCTGGACATTGGGCTCGGAGCGGGTGGTTATCTCGAAACCTGAGCTGGAATGGGAACGCCACTGGAAGAACGAGGATGGCGGATGGAATCCTCCACACATCGTGTATGTCAACGAAGGTCCGCAACCACTCATAAGTCGTGGCGGCAAGTATGTGCATGTGGTGTATTCAGCCAGTGGGGTATGGACACCGCATTATGCACTTGGCTTGCTCACCGCTAAGATGGGCGATGACTTGCTGAACCCGGCTTCGTGGAAGAAAGCGGCCAAGCCCATCTTCCGCCAGTCGCCCGGGGACGGTGTGTACGGCACAGGACACAACAGCTTCTTCAAGTCGCCCGATGGTACGGAAGATTACATCCTCTACCATGCCCGCGATACACAGTTCGATCCTCCGGGAAAGGGAGATACCCGCTCGCCACGTGCCCAAAAGATAGAATGGGATGAAAACGGCTATCCGGTAATGGGTAAACCGTTGCCTATTACGACCGAGTTGGCGAAACCTTCGGGAACGGAGATTTAATTAAGTAGAAACTAGAAACAACAATACCATGACCAAAAGAGAAGTTATCAAATTAGTCCTCGACGGTGGCAAACCGCCGTATGTGCCTTGGTCGTTCAAGTTCACCCAGGAGCCCAAGGCAACATTGGAGAAATATTACGGAGTAGACGACCTGGACCCTGTGCTGGGCAATCACATCCTGCAACTGGGCAGCGACATCGGCTTCTTCGAAAACATCGGAGGCGACCTGTATCAGGATGTCTTCGGTGTAGTGTGGGACCGCAGCATCGACAAAGATATCGGCGACGTGAAGAAGATCGTGCTCAACGAGCCTACGCTCGAAGGCTACACCTTCCCCAATCCGCTCGACCCGCGTTTCTTTGCCAACATTGAACCCGAGATAGCCGCGAAGCCCGACATGTTCCGTTGCTTCCAGATCGGCTTTTCGATGTACGAACGGGCATGGACCATGCGCGGCATCGAGAACCTGCTGATGGACTTCGTATTGAATCCCCAGTTCGTGCACGACCTGATGGATGCCATCTGCGACTATAACATCGCACAAGTAGACAAAGCCCTCGAATACGACATCGACGCCGTGTACTTCGGCGACGACTGGGGACAGCAGAAAGGCCTCATCATGGGCTACGACCTCTGGAAAGAGTTCATCTACCCCCGCCTGAAGCGGATGTACGGTCACGTACGGGCTGCCGGCAAGTACGTCATGATACACAGTTGCGGCGATGTGGACGAACTCTTCGACGACCTGGTGGAAATCGGTCTGAACAGTTTCAACCCCTTCCAGCCTGAGGTGATGGATGTATATGAAATCCTTCCGCGTTACCGTGGGCGTCTGGCTTTCCACGGCGGACTGTCCATGCAGAAGATCCTCCCCTTCGGTACCAAAGAAGAAGTGATTACCGAATCCAAACGCTTGTTAGAACTGGGCAAGGACGGTGGATATATCTTCTCCCCGTCGCATTCCGTAGAGGGCGATACCCCGTTCGAGAACATGATTGCATTTATTGACGAAGCTCAAAACCAATTAAAATAGAAACAACAATGGCAGAATTAGATAAACTGAAAGACAGCATCATCGCCGGTAAGATGGAAGATGCGGTGGCACTCACCAAGCAAGCCGTCGAAGAGGGCATGGAAGCACAAGACATTATCAACAACTACTTAGTGAAGGGTATGGAGGAAATTGGCCTTCGCTTCGAGGAAGGAAAAGCATTCGTACCCAACCTCCTCCTGGCCGCCCGCGCCATGAAAGGTTGCTTAGATCTGTTGAAGCCGATGATGCAAGGTGCTGCAAGCATCTCGCTGGGCAAAGTAGTCATCGGAACCGTGAAGGGCGACTTGCACGACATCGGCAAGAATCTCGTGGCTTCCATGCTGGAAGGTTGTGGGTTCGAGGTGATTAACCTCGGTGTGGATATCTCTGATGCGCAGTTTGTGGCAGCCGTGAAGGAACACCAGCCGCAGATTGTTTGTCTGTCGGCCCTGCTCACCACCACCATGAACTACATGAAGGCGGTGATCGATATGCTCGAATCCGAAGGACTTCGCCAACAGGTGAAGGTCATGGTAGGCGGTGCTCCGGTGAACGAGGCATTTGCCGTACAGATCGGTGCCGACGGGTATAGCTCCAACGCCAACGGTGCTGTGGTGCTGGCCAAGCAGGTATTAAATTAACTATACAGTAGCCACCTTATGACGTACAAGGAATTAGCATTTGCCTCCCTGGTTTTACCTGATGAAGATATTTATCTCGCTATGGAGTACCGGGGCAGTACGCCGGATGCGTATATCCGGAGCCTGATGGCCGAAGTGCTTCAGGAGGCGGCTACGCTCTGCATTCCCCGCTACCAGTACTGCGTGCTGGATGCTACACAACCTTCCCGTTCCTGCCTGCAGGTACAGGACACGCTGTTCTCTATCGGGGGTGTCATCGGTTCCTACCTGTCCGGAATGACGCAGGTGTGTCTGTTTGTTGCCACCGCCGGGAGAGAGTACGAAGCCTATCTGCACCGCCTGCGTGCGGAAGGAGATATCGTGAAGGAATTCGTGGCCGACTCCATCGGGAGTGTCATTGCCGAAGCCTGCGTAGCCGAAATCAGCAAAGAGATGAGCGCGATGGAAGGGCTTAGCCATAGCCTGCCCTACAGTCCGGGTTATTGCGGATGGAACATCTGCGAACAGGAGAAACTTTTTGCTTTCTTCCCCGGGCAGCCTTGCGGTATCTCCCTGTCGGCTTCTTTCCTTATGTCGCCCGTGAAGTCCATCAGCGGATTCATCGGGCTGGGCAAGGAGCTGAAACCACAACCTTACCGTTGCGAGATATGCAACAACAAGCATTGTTACAAACGAAAAGAGAAAACCAATGAAAAATATGAAAGAATGGGCGTGTGACCTCATCGCCGCCCCTGATAGAATAACCATCCCCATCATGACCCATCCGGGTATCGAGCTCTGCGGTCGCACGGTGGAGGAAGCGGTGAAGAGCGGCGAAGTACACTTCGAAGCTATCCGCGCATTGAACCACCGGTATCCTGCCGCTGCTTGCACGGTGATCATGGATCTGACTGTTGAGGCCGAAGCTTTCGGAGCCGGGATCCTTTTCACGGAGAACGAAGTGCCCAATATCATCGGTCGCTTAGTATCCGATTTTGCTTCGGTAGAAGCATTGCAGGTACCATCGCTTACGGCCGGCCGTGTACCGGAGTACCTGAATGCCAATGAACTGGCTGCCCGTCACATCACAGATAAACCCATCTTTGGCGGTTGCATCGGCCCGTTCTCGCTGGCCGGGCGGCTGTTCGATATGTCGGAGATGATGATGGCACTTTACATCGAACCCGACACCGTTAAGCTATTGTTGGAGAAGTGTACCGAGTTTATTTCTGAATATATCCGCGCCATCAAAGCCACAGGAGTAAACGGCATCATCATGGCCGAACCTGCTGCCGGGTTGGTATCCAATGAAGATTGTTCGCTTTATTCCTCTACGTACATCGCCCGCATTGTCCGGGAATTGCAGGACGACAACTTTATGATTGTGCTGCACAACTGCGGAAATACAGGGCATTGCACCGCCGCCATGGTAGAAACCGGAGCAGCCGGATTGCATTTCGGCAACAAGATCGATATGGTGCAAGCCTTGAAAGAGTGTCCTGAAGAGGTGGTAGTCATGGGAAATATCGACCCCGTAGGCATCCTGAAGATGGAAACTCCGGAACAGGTGAAAGCCGCTACGGCAGACTTGCTGCAACGTACCTCCGCCTGGAAGAACTATGTGCTCTCCACTGGATGCGATGCACCTCCTCATGTACCGATGGCGAATATCGAAGCTTTCTACGAAGCACTCAACGAATACAATGCTTGTTCATAAACTATTATAATAAAATGTATATCATGAAAAAACCTCTATTACTTACTCTGTTACTTGCTGTCTGTGTATGCACCTTTGCGCAAGGACAACGCTGGACAGCCGAAAAAGCCAACGAATGGTTTAAACAGTTCCCGTGGCTCTGCGGAATGAACTACATCCCTGCTAACGCCATCAACTACACAGCTATGTGGGACAAAACAAGTTTTTCACCCGATGTCATCGACAAGGAGATGGCACTGGCTCAATCCATCGGTATGAACTGCGCCCGCGTGGTACTGCAATACGCCGTTTATGAGGACGATTCGAAGGCTTTCCTTAAGAACCTTGACAAGTTCCTCGCCATCTGCGACAAGCATGGAGTGAAGGTGATGCCCATTTTCTTCGACGACTGCGCATTCGGAGTAAACACCGATCCGAAAGCCGGAAAACAACCCGAACCGCTCGAAGGCTGGTACGCCTGGGCCTGGTCGCCCTCGCCCGGTTACACGATGGTGGTGGATGAACGCGAACATCCGAAGCTGGAGAAATACGTGAAGGATGTGATGACACGTTTCAAGAACGATACCCGCATCTTCGTGTGGGACTTGTACAACGAACCTACCAACAAACCCAATCCGGAGATGAGCCTTCCGCTCGTAAAGAAAGTATTCGCCTGGGCACGGGAGGTAAACCCGGTCCAGCCGCTGACTATCGGTATGTGGCACGTTTACAAGGATCTGAACGACATCATACTCGAGAATTCGGACATCATCACGTTCCATTTCTACTCCACCAAGGAGAATACGGAAGCGCAGATCAAGAAGATGCAGTCGTACGGCCGTCCGGTGATCTGTACCGAGTGGATGAACCGCGTAGCCAAGTCGTACGTGCTGGAACTCCTTCCCGTTTTCAAAGCCACCAACACCGGCAGTATGATCTGGGGATTGGTGAACGGAAAGACACAGACGCATCTGCGTTGGGGACATCAGCCGAAGGATTTGCCTTATACCGGCGAGTGGCAGCACGATCTCTATCACGGCGACTTTACTCCTTATAATATAAAGGAGATCGAACTGTTCAAGCAACTGAACGGAGTGAAGTAACTTAATACACATCATACTATGTCACAACCCACCAAGCAGGTAAACTTCCTGCTTCCATTCATCACCCTGGTGATACTGTTCTTCTTCGTAGGCTTCCTTACCACAGCCAACGGACAGTTTCAAGGTCCGCTGAAAGCAGCTTTCCTGAGTGGAGCAGGCGATTTGAAGAATACCTTCGCTACATTGATCTCTTTCTCGTGGTTCCTGGCTTACCCGCTTACCGGCGGGTTTGCCTCCTCGTTAGTGAACAAGTACGGGTATAAGCGTGCCCTCCTGCAAGGCCTGTTGCTCCTCATCGTAGGGCTCGGCATCTTCTGGGCATCTTCGTTCTACACAGTGCAGTTCCCCGACTCGTCACTGACGATTGCTTCGGCGGTGATACCGATGGGGTACTTTATCTTCCTGCTCGGCTCGTTCGTGGTAGGAGCGGCGGCTACCATCTTGCAAGTGGTGATCAATCCCTACCTGTCGGCATGTGATGTAAAAGGCACGCAGGCGGTACAGCGCATGAGCATCGGTGGTTCGTCCAACTCCATCGGAACTACCGTGGCACCGTTCTTCGTCACCGGTATTGTCTTCGGAGGTTTGGCGATGGAAGAGGTACAGGTTAGCCAACTGCAATATCCGTTCATCTGCCTGATGGCGGTTATCGGCCTCGTTACGCTGGTACTTACCCGCATGGCTCTGCCCGATATCCAGGGCACGAGGGCCGAAAGCGGTGTGAAGCTGGAACGCAGCGTATGGTCGTTCCGGCATCTGATGCTGGGCGTGGTGGCTATCTTCTTCTACGTCGGTGTGGAGGTATGTGTGGGGGCCAACATCAACCTCTATACGCTGGAGCTTGAAAAGGCCGGGCGAGCGTTCTCCTTTTTCGGGCTCGATTCGTTGTCGCTCTTCGGTATAAATTTCTCTATCCCCGCGTTGATGGCTACGCTTTACTGGGCAGGTATGCTCGTGGGGCGATTGGTCTCCAGCTCCATTAGTCGCATCTCTCCGGCTGTGCAACTCTCTTTCTGTGCTACGCTGGCCATCGTATTGGTGGCCGCTGCCATGCTGATCAATGAACCGTGGTTGCTGGTGGCCGTCGGGCTGTCGCATTCGGTGATGTGGGGAGCCATCTTCACGTTGTCGGTCAACAAGCTGGGTAAGTACACCTCCATTGCTTCCGGCGTATTCATGATCGGTGTGCTGGGCGGTGCTTTGCTGCCGTTGCTGCAAGGAATCGTAGCCGATTCGTTGGGCGGGGCCTGGCGTTGGACGTGGGTCATCGTGCTGGTGAGCGAGATCTATATTCTGTATTACGGACTGTCGGGCTCCAAGGTGCGGACTTCCGATAATGTGGAAAACAAGTAAACTCCATGACACATAAAAACTGTAAACAATTAAATGCTCATGAAACAAATTATTACGTTCTGTTGTGTTGTGACGATTTCCCTGTTCTTCTCCTGCCGGGAGGAGAATAAGGAAGTCGTGCCCGATGTGATCCAAACGGAGGCGCAGCCCTTCCCGTTGTCCGACCTGCGTTTGCTGGAAGGCAGTCCTTTCAAGCACGCCATGGACAAAGATGCCGAATGGCTGATGCAACTGGATGCCGACCGCCTCTTGTACCGTTTCCGGCTCAATGCCGGTTTGCCCGTTATCGGCGAACCGTATGGCGGCTGGGAAGGACTGGGTGTATCGGGACATACCCTGGGACATTACCTCTCCGCCTGCTCCATGATGTACGCCGCCAGTGGCGACCAACGCTTCAAGGCGCGCGTAGACTACATCGTCAAGGTGCTGGCCGAATGCCAGGAGGCGCGCCAAACAGGCTACGTAGGTGCCATCCCCAACGAAGACAAACTCTGGGACGATGTGTCCAAAGGAAATATCACCTACGACGGATTCAACCTGAACGGCTACTGGGTGCCATGGTACACCCAGCATAAAATATGGGCCGGACTCATCGACTCCTACCTGTATGCCGACAATTCACAAGCCAAGGAAGTGGCTGTCAAGCTAAGCGACTGGGCGGTAAACCTATTGAAAGACCTCACCCCGGAACAGTTCCAGGGCATGCTGGCCAGCGAATTCGGCGGTATGAACGAATCGCTTGCTCAGATGTATGCCATTACCGGTAACGAAGCTTACCTGCAACTGGCCGAGAAGTTCTATCACAAAGCCATCTTCGATCCGCTCAACGAACAGCGTGACGACCTCGAAGGCAAACATGCCAACACGCAAATCCCGAAAGTGATAGGAGCTGCCCGCCTCTACGAACTCACTGGGAAGGAGAACTACCACACGATAGCCACCTATTTCTGGGGACAGATCGTAGACCATCGTTGTTACCTCAACGGCGGCAACAGCAACCATGAGCACCTAGGCAAGCCCGATTTGCTGAGCAAGGAGCTCAGCGCCTTCACCTCGGAAACGTGCAACACGTACAATATGCTGAAGCTCACCCGTCATCTCTTCTCATGGGATGCCCGTGCTTCGTACTTCGACTTCTATGAACGGGCATTGTACAACCATATACTTGCATCGCAAAACCCCGAAGACGGGATGGTGTGCTACTGCGTACCCCTCGAATCGGGCAAGGAAAAGACGTTCAGCACTCCCTTCGATGCCTTCTGGTGCTGTGTGGGGACGGGCATCGAAAACCATGTGAAGTATGCCGAAAGTATCTTCTTCCGGTCGGCAGACGATGGGCTGTTCGTCAACCTCTTCATCCCCGTGGAGTTGAACTGGAAAGAGAAAGGGCTGAAAGTGCGGCTCCAGACCAAGCTCCCGGAAAGCAACCAGGTACGCATCACTTTCGAGGGCAAGAAGCAAAGCTTCCCCCTCCATCTTCGTTGCCCGAAATGGGCGAAGCAGGGCATGAAGATCAGCATCAATGGGCAGGAACAACCGGTCAGTACCGATCCCGGCTCTTATCTCACGCTGAACGGCGACTGGGGAACCGGTACGGAGCTGCTCATCGAGATGCCTCTGGAACTCTATACCGAGTCCATGCCCGACAACCCGAAACGTATCGGTGTGTTTTACGGTCCGGTACTGCTGGCTGCTCCATTGGGCAAAGAGGAAGTGCAGGTGTATGATATTCCGGTATTTATTTCGGATAGCCTGGATGTAGTGAAAGGCATACAGCCTGCCGCCAATGTGGCGAACAGTGGGCAGGAAGGAGGAAATTCCCTCGTCTTCTCTACCGGAACATTTTCTTCACCGGCCAATATCAGACTCCAACCGTTCTATCAGGTGTATGGACAGAAATATGCCGTGTACTTTGACATATTTACTCCTGCCGAGTGGAAGGTCAAAGAGAAGGAATACCAGCAAATTATCGATGCTCAGAAGAAGCTCGAAGCGCAGACTGTGGATATACTCCGCATCGGCGAGATGCAACCGGAAAGAGACCATGAATTGCAGTCGGAGAACTCCTCGGCCGGTGATGCGAACGGGCTGAAGTTCCGTCATGCGTTCAACGGCTGGTTCTCGTTCAACGTGAAAGTGCTGCCCGACCGTCCGGTACAGATGATGTGCTCCTTCTGGGGTGCCGACAAGGACAAGCGCGATTTCAATATCCTTATCGACGGAAAGCATTTCAAAAAGGTCTCTTTGCAGGGAACTCACGGTCCCGCTCTCTTCGATGAGGTGTATGATATCCCGATGGAGTTCACCCAAGGCAAGGAAAAGATCAACGTGAAGTTCCAGTCCGAACCGGATAACCACGCCGGGGGCTTGTTTGGCTTCCGCATCCTGAAGAAGTAATAGCAGCATGGTGGAATTTTAGTAAGTTTGAGAAGATTGTGCTATTTATTGAATATATAATGGCATCAAATGCAATCTAATAGCCGTAAGTTTGTAAAACTAATCGAAAGAAAAATGAAGAAACATTTATGTCTTACAATCGGTGTGCTCTTGGCAGTCCTGAGTGCTTCTCTTACCTCTTGTACCGGTGCGAAGAAAGAACTGACGTGGACCAATCCATTGCCCGTAGCCTTTGGCGATCCTTTTATCCTGAAAGCTTCGGACGGAAAGTTTTACATGTACGGCACCAGCGAGGCCAATACCGGCTTCCGGGGATATGTCTCTACCGACCTGTCGGAATGGCAAGACCTGGGGCTCGTCTACCAGAAAGACCCGGAAGCATCCTGGGGAATAAAGAGTTTCTGGGCTCCCGAGGTGTACGAACTCAATGGCAAATACTACATCCTCTACAGTGCCGACTGGTGCGAGAATCCTACCAACGAGTTGGAGAACTTCCGTATCGGAGTAGCTGTAGCCGATAGTCCCGCCGGCCCGTTCGTCAACCTGATGGAGCGTCCCATCTTCGACCCGGGTTATCCGGTGATTGATGGCAACCTGCTCTTCGAAAACGGGAAGGCGTTTCTTTACTACTCCCGTTGCTGCTACAAGCATCCGGTGGAGAGCGAGGTAGCCACCTGGGCCAAAGAGCAAGGCTGGTACGACGAGATTGAAGAAAGCTGGATATACGGCGTAGAGATGAAGCCCGACTTCTCCGGCATCATCGGCGAACCGGTACTCCTGCTCGCTCCTCCTTCGACGATGACCGACAAGCAGGCGGAGTGGGAAAGTCGCTCGGTGACCTCGCACGAGGTAAACCGCCGCTGGACAGAAGGTTCGTACATATTCAAGCAGGATGATACGTATTATATGATGTACTCTGCCAACTTCTTCGGTGGGAAAAATTACGCCGTGGGTTATGCCACGTCGAAGAATCCCCTCGGCCCGTTCATAAAAGCAGACAACAACCCCGTTCTGCAGAAGAATACGGACACCGGCGGCGTAGTTACCGGAACCGGGCATTGCATGATGTTTACAGACAACGGTACCATGTATTGCGTATATCACGGACGTACGGAACAGACAGGGAATGACAGGGTGGTATTTATCGATAAGATGGCAGTGGAACCCGATGGGCAATTGAAAATCTACGGGCCTACGACCCGATAGCAATATACTTAAATAAGAGATGTCAGCCGGTATGCACTGTTGTCCGGCTGACATTTTGACGTTAATATGTTTATTCAGGTATCTAAATTCCTCTAATTAATTGTTTCTGTCGACGTCTATTTCCTTGTTTTGTGCGCATCTAATGTTTTTTAAGAATAAATATTCGGCATAAGAATACAAAATAAGGTGTATTTGTTTCTGATTCTGGTTAAATATGCAATTCTGCTCGTAGAGGGAAGGAGGCGTTGCTCGTAGGGCAAGACCCTCTCCCTCTACAAGCAACGACCCCTCCCTCTACGGGCAACGATATTTTCGATTCTGATCCAGTCGGATTAGTCTTCTCAGCCTTTGATTTTAACCCCTTTTTACAGTTTTTCTGTCCGTTTTCTGAACGGATGAGGATTGTCGTATTGTTATTGTGTGTCGGTGTATTTGGTTTTGGGGAATAAAAAATAAAACAATAAGTATCAAACCGTTGGTTATATATGAAATTCAATGTCAAAATGATTCAGTGTTAATCGAATTCCAGGGCTTCTTTTTGCTGCAGACCTTTGGGAGCCTGAACCAAGCGATTGTAGACCAATCAGAATTGACAAATTGTAAGATTGTCTTTTTGTAAAATCGAATTGTTTGCATAAAAATAGAGTTTGCCCCGAATTCTTTACAATATTATCCGGAGAAGTCGTATATTTGGAAAAAAGACTTATGAGAAAGATTTTATTGTATGGCATTTTGTCGTTCGGTTTAATGGGTGCAATGCAGGCACAGAATACAGATGCTCCGCGTCCCAGACCTCAGTTCCAACATGATCCTTATAACCCGATGGTGCACGATCCGGTGCTGGCCAAGGAAGGGGATACGTATTATCTGTTTTGCACAGGCCGAGGAGTGAGCCGTTTCTCCTCCAAAGATCTGAAGAAATGGGACCGGATGTCCCCCTGTTTTGCGGATATCCCCGAGAGTGTGACTAAAGCTTTCGCGCAAGCTCAGCTTCATTTATGGGCACCCGATATTATTTATCACAACGGTTTGTGGCACCTGACGTATTCCTGCTCGGCTTTTGCCAAAAACACCTCAGTCATCGGCCATGCTACCAGCCCTACGCTGGATCCTGAAAGTCCGGACTACAAATGGACGGATTGCGGGGTGCTTGTCCAGTCCGTTCCCAACCGGGACGAATGGAATGCGATCGACTCCAATATCATTGTGGATGAGACCGGTAAACCCTGGATGAACTTCGGATCGTTCTGGGGAGGCATCAAGATGGTGCAACTCACGGAAGATATGAACGCCGTGGCCCAGCCCGAGGAATGGCGTACGTTGGCCCGCCGTCCCCGCAGCTTTAAGTACGATGACACCAATCCTGGCGATGCAGCCATCGAAGCTCCTTTTATCTATAAGCACGGCGATTGGTATTACCTGCTCGTCTCCTTCGACTACTGCTGCCGGGGCAACAAAAGCGATTATAAAGTAGCTGTGGGTCGTTCCCAAAGTGTAGAGGGTCCTTTCCTGGATAAAGAAGGGAAGAGTCTGGACATGGGCGGTGGCACCGTTATCCTGGAGGGCGAGGGCGAAAAGTGGGCTGCCGTAGGGCATTGCGCCGCTTATACCATCGATGGGCAGGATATTTTTATAGCCCATGCGTATGCCAAAGACAATGGACAGTCTAAACTGATCGTTCGTCCCATCAGTTGGGAAGAGGAATGGCCGGTTGTTAAGTGGTAAGTTACTTTAGGCAGCTATCCGGCTACAGAAAATGTTGTCACTCCTTGATCCGCTTCAGATAATCCGAAGGCAACACCCCGAACTCATCCTTGAAGTACTGCCGGAAATGGCTGGCGCTATTCACCCCTACCTTGAATGCCACTTCGAGGATGGTATATTTCCCTTCGAGCAGCAATTTCTCGGCGTTCTTCATCTTCACCTTCCGGATAAATTCATTGGTAGAAAGTCCGGTCAGTGCTTTCATCTTGCGGTACAGCGTAGAACCACTCATGCACATCTTGTCCGACAGATAGGTGATGTCGATCTTGTCCGATGACAAGCGGGCTTCGATGAGTTGCGTCACCTTTTCGATAAACTCCTTGTCGAGTTGATTCAGTGCATCGGTCATGGCGGCGCGTTTTTCGTCGAGGGCTGTAGGTACCTTGAATTGTTCTGCCAACTTCTGACGCGACTCCAGCAGGTTGTTGATACGACTGTGCAGCAACGTAGCACTGAAAGGCTTGGTGAGGTACGAGTCGGCACCTACCCGGTATCCCTCTTCTTTGTCCTCCAGCGTGTCTTTGGCCGTCAGCAAGATGACCGGGATGTGGCTGGTACGTACGTCTTTCTTCAGCGACTGGCACAGGTCCGTGCCACTCATGACCGGCATCATGATGTCACTTACCACAATATCGGGCGTCTTTGCGAAAGCCAATTGCAGTCCTTCTTCGCCGTTGATGGAGGTGAGCACCTCGAAATGTTCCGACAAAGCATCGGCTATGTAGTCGCGGATATCTTTGTTGTCCTCTACCACCAGTACCATCCGTTTGCCGCTTGTGGGTACTTCCTCCGGTTGCTGTTCTTTTTCTTCCTCCGGTTCGCTGATGGAGTTGGAGTCGTCATGCAAAGCATTCGGATAGGTGTTGTCCGTGAGCAGACTAACGTAGAACGAGCTGCCTTGATTCACTGTGCTTTCCACCCAGATCTCCCCTTCGTGCAGCATTACCAGATTCTTCACCAGCGATAGTCCGATACCGGTTCCCGATGCCTGGTGGTTGCTTCGCTCCTGGTAATAGCGGTCGAAGATCTGAGGGAGTGCCTCGGGCGAGATGCCGTAACCGGTGTCGCTTACACAAATCTCGGTATAGGCGACATTCTCCTTGATGGTGTTGTACACGCAGAGGGTAATCTTCCCTTTATCGGTATATTTGATGGCATTCGAGATCAGGTTATCCAAAACGATGGTCATGATTTCCTTGTCAAAGAAGATGGGCAAGTCCTCCACTTCGGCCTTGATGCTTAGTTCGATGCCAGGCTTCTGATTCAGCTCCTTGTACTTCAGCCCGATTTCATAGACCAGGGCGGTGATGTTACGTTTGCTCACGCATAGTTTCTTGTTTTGAGTTTCTGTCTTGCGAAACTCCAGTATCTGGTTGATGAGATTCAGCAGTCGTTGTGCACTTTGGTGGATCACCGAAATCTTTTGTAACTGCTTAGAAGATAGCGATTTGTCTTTTTGTATATCTTCCAGCGGTCCCACGATGAGTGTGAGTGGCGTACGCAGTTCGTGGGTGATGTTGGTGTAGAAGCGCAGACGTTCGTTGTTTAGTTCCTGTTCCTGTTCGTGCTTTTCCTTCTCCACTTTGTAGAGACTTTCCACAATGAGTTTCCGCTTGTACGAATAAAGAATAAAGTAGAGCAGGCTCAGCGAAGCAAGCATGTATATCGTTTTGGCCCACCAGGTGAGCCATACGGGCGGGTGAATGTTGATAGAGAGTTTGCTGATATGATCCGACCACTCCTGGTTGCGGATACGTGCCTTGAGCTGAAACTCATACCGTCCCGGCGGGATGTTACGGAATGTCACTTTGTTTTCCTTGTTCACTGTGTACCACGAATCTTCCAGCCCCTTCAGTTTGTAGGCATATTCCACCTGGTTGGCCATGGCATAGTTCAGGGTGTTGAAGGTAATGCCGAAGCTGTTTTGGGTGTGCGGCAACTCCACTTCCCGGTTCTTCCTCAGTGGGAGAAGGGTCTCATTGTCGTTCTCTTTACCCAGGCGGTCGAATATTTTCATTTCGGTGATGGCTATCGGTGGGGTAGGGCGTTCATGGGTGAAGTTGTCCGGGTTGAAATAGCACACCCCGTTCGTAGAACCGAAGTAGATGGCCCCGTTCCGGTCTTGCGCCACACTGCCACTCAGGAAACTCTCCATGGGTACATTGTCGAAATGTCCGTAATTGCTGAACTCCTTTTTTGTCTCGGAGAAGCCACTGATACCTGCATTGGTACTCACCCAGATTTTCCCGTTTTTGTCTTCGCTGATGGCACGGATATGTGTGTTGCTCACTCCTTCTTTGTGCTGGTAGATGGCGTACTGGAACGAGTCGGTGGGGGGGAAACATGCCAGCCCCTCGCCGGTAGCTATCCACATACGGTGCCGGGAGTCCTGGAATATCTGGTTGATGGTGTTGGAGCTGAAACCGTTATAGGCAGCGAATCGTTCCAGGAGCTTCATGTCCGGGCTGAATACCGCCACGCCACCTCCGAAAGTCCCTATCCAGAGTTGTCCTTTGGCATCCATTCCGATGCTGCGTACCAGGTTGTCGGGCAAGGAACTGTTTCCGGTATGGTAGTGCTTCACGTTCGATGGGGCATGTAGAGGTATCTTATACAGACCGTTGCTGCTTCCTATCCAGATGTTTTGCCGGGCATCTTCAAAGAAGCAGCGTACGTCCAGTGTCTTTTCCCCGAGGGGTGCAATCTGCCTGAATGCCTTCTTGCGGACATCGTAGTAGTTGACGCTCCCTTGGAAAGTGCCAAACCAGAGATTCCCTTCAGAGTCGCACAGGGCAGACAGCACGGAGTTGTCGCTCAACTGTCCTTTTTCTTTGCTGTAGATGGCTGTCCGGCGTCCTTCCTCGAACACATTGATGCCTCCTCCGTCGGTTCCTATCCATACGCGACCGCTGTGGTCTACACAGAGGCTACTTGCCACTTTGTGACTCAGGCTGTGTTCGTTGTTGGGTATCGGCGAATAGACCCAGTTGCTGAAGAGCCCCGGTTCGTTGGCTATAAAGTTGACTCCTCCTTGCCAGGTGCCTATCCAGATGTTCTTGAATGAGTCCTGAAACAGGCAGCGCACGCTGGAACCCGACAGGCTGTAGGCATCGTCGCCTTCGCGGATGAACTGGAACCGGAATTCGTCGGGCATGGCGAAGGTTCGCTGGCTCAGGTCGAGGATGGCTATCCCATTGAACTCGGTACCTATCCACAGCTTGTTGCCGAACTGGCGGATGGCCCAGATATTACCCGATAGTGCTTTGAAATGATCGCTCTTGTTGTTCCGGAAGGTGATAAACTCCCCGGCTTCGGCATTGAACAGGGCCAGCCCGTTGTTGGTACCGAGCCAGATATTGCTGTTGGAATCTTTGAAGATGCACATCACTTCGTTGCCGGGCAGACTGTTGGGTTGGCCGGCAACGGATAAGAAATGGCGTACGGTCTTGTCGCGCAGGGAAAGTACGCTCAGCCCGTTGTGCACTTGTCCGATGTAAAGATTCCCGTCGCCCGTATCGGTGATGGTCCATACATGACTCGTGGGAAGTCCGGGCACCGTCTCTTTATTATAATGGGTGAACTGCCCGGTTTTCTTATCGAAGTACTCCACCCCTGCGTAATAGGTGCTTACCCATAGATTGCCATCGGCTGCCGAGGTGATGTCGGTCACGTCGTTGGTGATGAGGCTGTGCGGATTGTCCGGATCATTCTGGTATACGGTGAACGAATCGGTCTCGTAGTTGTATGCATTCAGTCCCGCCCGTTGGGTAGCAATCCAGATGATGGGGTCGGTGGGGTCGGCATACACCCGGTTCAACTCATTGCCGGTGATGCTCTGTTTCTGTGCAGAGTTCTTATAATAGGTGATGAAACGGGTGCCATCGAATTTGTTCAGTCCCTCTTCGGTGGCAAACCATAGAAACCCCTGGCGGTCCTGGGTGGCACTCACCACAAAATTATTAGAAAGCCCCTCGGGCAATCCCAGGTGTTTCAGGGTATACGGTTGCGCCATCGCCAAGAGCGGGCACAGGAGGAGCAAAAGGGTTACTAACTTCTTCATCTTCGTACAGATATTTGGATTACTCTTCCAAAAGTAGGGATAATTTTCGGATTTAGAGAGGTATAAATTAGGCTTGCACGATTTTGATATGCTGACTGCACGATTTATGTCCGCTTGCTTCATTGTATGCTATTATATTTGTTGCATCAAGTTTAATTTTAAAACTAATGCACATTATTATGAGAAAACAACTGCATGCCACATTCTTGTGGGCACTTCTGGCAACCCCTCTGCTGGTTGCCTGTAGTAATGACGACGATTTCAAGGACGTGGATGGGCAGAACCCTACCGTTTCGTTGAAGGCCGATCACATCCAGACCGAAGTCGGACGTGAATTTACTATCCAGGGAACTGTAGATGATAAGGACGGAATCCGTTCCATTCGTCTGGTGAATGCCGACCTTTATTTGGACAAGACTATCGACTTGCTCGAGATTTACGGTGAACCCGTGTACAGCTATGAACTGAGCTACAAGTTCAAGACCCCCAAAACTCAGACTGGTGACAACTTCCAGATCCAGGTAACGGTAACCGACCTGGGCGGGCGTACTGCCCAAAGCAGTGTACTGGTAACGATGGACGGTGACTTTACTGCCCCTTCGTTTGTCAGTGTACCCGATGCTGCTGTTACTGTATTATTAAAGGAAAAGACTCGTTTAAATCTTCGTTTCAGTGTACAGGACGATAAGGCTTTGGATTTCGTGGAAGTATCAATCCCCGAACTGGAATTCAGCGAGAAGCTGACAGCCGACGGAAAGACGCTGAGCTACAACAAAGCCATCGAACTTCCGGCTGAGTTGGGTGCTTACAACCTTACCATCCGTGCGGTAGACAAGTTCAAGTGGGAAGTGTCTAAGAGCAGTGTCATCACTGTATCCGAGATGCCCGACTTCCCCAAAATGTATCTGGCCGATGTCAAAGATGCCGCTCTGCTCAACAGCGACCTCTTCGGTATTCCGATGCTCATTGAACGCACTGCACCTTATACCTATAAGGCACGCTACTACTCGGAAGCTGCCGGCACGGAAGTTCGCTTCGTTCCGCAGAAGACCGATTTCGAACCCATCTGCTTTGGTATCAATCCCAACGAACCTACCCGCCTGACCGATGAACCCGACTTGTCGGAATCCATCGTACTTGATGAGAAAGGTTATTACGAAATCACTTTCAACGTACAGACAGGCGAATTCACCAAAAATCGCTATACACCGACCGATGCCCCTATAGAAATAGGTAAGATGATATACCTCAACGATGGTGATCAGGCTGCCGGACAAATTCCATTGCAGATAGCACTCGTCGGAGCCGGACTTCCCGGTGTAGGCAATTGGTCGCCTGCCAACCCGCTGATACTGACACAAAGCGTGGAAAACAAGTTCCTGCTTTATGCCGAGATGACACTCGAAGCCGGTACACAAATAGAATTCACCATAGGTCCGAAACATGACTGGGGCTGGTGGCCGGAACCTTTCTGGCGTTTCGACAACTCCGGTGAAATGGAGTACAATGTAAAGAACGGAGGCGACAACATGAAGAAAGTCACCGTGAAGAAGGACGGCAAGTACATGTTCAAGTTCGATACGCACCTGTTGCGTTCCAGTTTTTACCCGATTAACTAATTAAATACTATAAAGACATGAGAAAATATCTCTTTATACTCCTCACGCTTCTGGTGGGAAGCGTATACGGTCAGCAGGTAAAGGTGACCGGTACTGTGACCTCGGCGGGCGACAACGAGCCGATGATAGGTGTTACGATAGCCGTTAAAGGCACTTCTACCGGAACCATCACATCGATCGATGGAACCTACTCACTGCCGGGTGTGCCGGCTGACGCCACCCTTGTTTACTCAACGATTGGCTACAAGACACAAGAAATAAAACTGAACGGACGCACGACGATCAACGTGGTTCTGACTGAAGACGTGGAAGCGTTGGACGAAGTGATAGTGATCGGTTACGGTGCTGTGAAGAAGAGCGATTTGACCAGCTCCATCACTACCGTGAAGGGCGACGACCTGAAAAACATGACGGCTGGTAACGCCATGTCGGCTTTGCAAGGTAAAGCTAACGGTGTGCAGGTGACCAATGCCGGCGGTCCGGGTGCTGCACCCCGCGTCATCATCCGTGGTGTGACTACGGTGAACGGGTCCGATCCGTTGTACGTGGTCGATGGTATGCCTGTGGGACATAATATCAACTTCCTGAGCCAGGACGATATCGAAAGTATTGAAGTGCTGAAAGATGCTTCGGCAGCAGCTATCTACGGTACACGTGGTTCGAATGGTGTGATTCTGGTGTCTACCAAGAAAGGAAAAGCCGGAAAGACACAGTTCCAGTTCAACACGTCGGTAGGCTTCCTGACAATGGCAAAACCCGACATGGCCAAAGCTTCTGAATATGAAAAAGTATTCAAGGCCCGCTATATCAACGACGGCAATGTGCCTGTATACAATAGCAAGGACAACATCACCGATGCCGAAGGCACTGATTGGTGGGACGAGGTTGTGAAGAGTTCTGCTCTTATGCAATCCTATAACATCAGCTTCCAGGGTGGAACGGATAAGTTGACATACAGCGGAAGCCTTGGCTATTTCCGTCAGGATTCGCACTACGAAGTAGGCTTTTGGGATAAAATCACTGCCCGTTTCAATGTAGAATATAAGTTCAACAAGATGGTGAAACTGGGAGTAGATATGGCACCTAAATACGAACGTTGGGACGATACACCCAACTGGATGAACGACGCCATGCGTATGGACCCCACCACTCCGGTGTTCCGCCCGCAGGAAGAATGGACCGATAATGTGTACAGTAACTACTCCCGTTCGCACAACAGCCAGGTGTGGAACCCGGCTGCTAACGTAGCCCGTCTGGACAAGGGGAGCGATGAATATGGTTTGCTTATGAACCCGTACCTGAGCATAGAGCCCATCAAAGGTTTGATCGTAAAGAGCCAGTTTGGTATCAATGCCCGTTTCCGGAATTCGGATGAATTTACTCCGAAATTCTATATCGATAACTTAGAGAAGAGCGATCAAAGCTTTGTGAAACGTACGATGGACAACTGGGTGGACTGGGCTTGGACCAATACAGCTACTTACATGAAAACATTTGCGCAGAAGCACAACCTGAATGTAATGGCAGGTTATACCATGGAGAAATTTTCTGAGTACGTGCTGGTTGGTTCGCGGGAAAATACTCCCAACAACCTTGAACAACTTCGCTATGTGGATGCTGGTACGCTGAACCAAAAGTCGGGAGGTACTAACAAATATAACACGTTGATCTCTTACCTGGGGCGTTTCATGTACAACTACGACAACCGTTATTACCTGACTGCTTCTATTCGTTATGATGGATCTTCTAAATTTCCTACCGGTAACAAATATGCTTCTTTTCCTGCTGCTTCGGTAGCCTGGAGAATCAGCGAAGAAGGATTCATGAAGGATCAGAAATTGTTCAGTAACCTGAAGCTGCGTGCCGGTTGGGGACAGGTGGGTAATCAGAATATTGATACTGGGGCATACTTATCGCTGATCGGTGCATCTGACTATGTATTCGGGAAAGATGCTATTCGCCAGATTGGTACAGCGGTAAGCAGTATTGGTAATACCAACTTGCGTTGGGAGACGGTAGAAGACTTCAACTTAGGTCTGGATATGGGATTGCTCGACGGCCGACTCAACGTGACGGCCGACGTATTCCGCAAGGAGTCGAAAGATATGTTGCTCAAGAAACCGAACCTGTTGGTGTACGGATACCCCATGTGGAACGGTGAAATGTGGACCAATATCGGAAAGATGACGGCTACCGGTTGGGAACTTTCGCTGAATTGGAGTGATAAAGTAAACGACTTTGGTTACGAAGTAGGTGTTAATCTTTCGTCTGTGAAGAACAAAGCGACGAAACTGGCGGATGGAGCTCCCATTCTGACCGGTTCGTTCAGTGGTGACAACATCATCCGTAACGAAGAAGGTGGCGAGATCAGCCGCTTCTACGGATACATTGCCGACGGTATCTTCCAGAACCAAACGGAAATCAATGCGCATACCGGCGAACATGGTGAAATTCTGCAGCCCAATGCCAAACCGGGTGACATCCGTTTCCGCAATACCAATCATGACGGTGTTATCGACGACAAGGACAAGGTGTATCTGGGTAATGCATTCCCCGACCTGATGATAGGTCTCAATGCCCGTCTGTCATACAAGAACTTCGACCTGGTGACTAATTTCTACGGAACCGTGGGCAACGATGTCTATAACACGACCAAGACCATGTACGCCGGAACTGGTGGTGAGAACGTATTTGCCGGAACATACAGCAAGGTTTGGAACGGTGAAGGTACCAGCAACTACATCCCGCGCCTGTCGGTCAATGATGCCAACAACAACTACAAGCGTGTATCGAGCTTCTTCGTGGAAGACGGTTCATACTTCCGTTGCAAGCTGCTTCAGATTGGTTATACCCTGCCGAAGCACATCACCAAGCAGATCGGTGTACGTCTGTCGCTCTCGGCACAGAATCTGTTCACCATCACCAACTATTCGGGTATGGATCCCGAACGTGCATCGATGGGTAGTATCAGTGATAACGGTGGTGTTACCGAAACAGGTATCGATACCGCGCGCTATCCGAACCCGCGTACTTTCCTCGTAGGACTCAATGTTAACTTCTAATCAGTAACAAGCATGAAAAAGATAATTGCAACTATAATAACGGGAGTGGCACTTACTGCCACTATGAGCAGTTGTTCCGACTTTCTGGAACAGCCCGTACTGGGACAAGAAAATCTGGATACTTATTTCCAGAGCGAAGAAGAGTGTCTGAAAGAAATCACCGGTTGTTACCAGTCGGTATTCTGGGACGACTGGTGGCAGATTGCTAAGTTTATCGGTGCTGCCGATATGTGTACCGATGATATGTGGATGGGAAATACCACCCAGGATGCCGGCGACTACCGCGACCTGGCCCACTATACCGGCAACGGACAAACGGGTGCTACCCAGAACTACTGGCAGTACCGCTACAAAGGTATTCTGCGTAGTAACGTTTGTATCGACCGTATTCCCGGTGCACCTATTTCCAACGAAACGTTGAAGAAACGCATGATAGCCGAAGCGAAGTTCCTGCGTGCATTCCACTACTTCGAACTGGTGAAGAACTTCGGTGGTGTACCTCTTATGATGAAGATGACCATGCCGGGTGAGGATGGAACCGTTGAACGTAGCTCGGTATCCGACACGTATGCACTGATAGAACAAGACTTGATCGACGCCATTGCTGACTTGCCCAAACGGAGCGAATACGCTGCATCGGACCTGGGACGTGCTACAAAAGGTGCTGCACAAGGCTATTTGGGTAAGGTATATCTCTATCAGGAGAAGTATGCCGATGCCGAAAAGGTGTTGAAAGATGTGATTGACTCGAAAGAATATGAGTTGCTGGCCGACTTCGGTCAGGTGTGGAGTATTGCCGGTAATAATAGCAAAGAATCACTCTTCGAGATGCAGACCAACAGTGAAATTACCTACAACCTGGGACAGCGTATCTCTGTTGTATTCGGTTCACGTGACGACTCGGGTTGGTCGTGGGGCTTGCCTACCAGTCACCTGGAAAAAGCATACCTCGATGCCGGCGATGATGTACGTCTGAAATGGACCATCATCAAGCACAATGCTACCGAAGTACCGGGCGATCCTACCTGGAATGCCGACAAACCGTATATCATCACGCCCGACAAGCATAAGTCGGCCCGTGTGACACGTAAGCTCTACATTCCCGTTGACGAGCGTCCTACTCCGTACGATGCGCCGCACATTCCGCTCAACTACCGTTTCCTGCGCTATGCCGACGTGCTGCTGATGTATGCCGAGGTGCTCAATGCACAGAACAAGGATGCTGAGGCACGCATACCACTGAACGAAGTACGTGCCCGTGTTGGTCTGGAAGAGGTTACTGTCTCGGGTAAAGCCCTGCGCGATGCGATCCGTCTGGAACGCCGCCTGGAATTGGCACTGGAGAACAATCGCTTGTACGACCTGCGTCGCTGGAACGACGACAACGGTAAGAAAGCCATCTGCAACGTGATGGGCGATAACGGTAGCTTTGTGAAATATAACCTGCAGACATCGACCGACGAGTACGAGTTGACCAACCAGAAGGAAAACAGTAACAAGGGATATAACTTTGTGGAAGGTCGCGACATGCTCTTCCCCATTCCATATACAGAGATTTCTATGTCCGAAGGTACGATCGCACAGAATCCTTTGTATTAATACGAGTCATAAGGTAAAAAGATTAGGATAACGACTTCCCGTGTAGCTTCCTTTTGCCGCAGGGACGAATGGTCCCGACGGCAAAGGGAAGTCTACACGGGTTTTTTATATACTTACTTAAGTATGCGCATGAAAAACAAAATCTTACTAATAGGCTTGTTGGCCTTAACGACCGGCTGGTATAGTTGTTCGGGCGATGATACTCCGTCAGGAGGGGGCGAACCTTCCGACATCGTCAAACAGGTATCCATTTCGGCAAGTATCACTTACCAGACCATCGAAGGCTTCTCGGCTTCGGACTGCTGGTCGGGTAACTATGTAGGTAGAGATTGGGATACGTCCGCCCGGGAAGGCATTGCCCGTCTGCTCTTTTCACAAACTATTCAATCCGGTACTCCACAAGGTATCGGGCTCTCGATGTGGCGTTTCAACCTCGGTGGAGGTTCGGCCGAACAGGGAGCTGCCAGTGACATCGAAGACAAGGCGCGCCGGGCGGAATGTTTCCTCAATGCCGACGGTACGCTGGACTGGACCCGACAGGCCGGACAGCAGTTCTTTCTCCGGAAAGCCAAAGAATACGGTTGCTCACAGTTCGTGATGTTCAGCAACACGCCTCCTGTATATTATACGTATAACGGCAAAGGTTATTCCAACCTGGGTAGCCGCAGCAACCTCAAGGGCGACTGTTACGACCTGTTTGCCGACTACATGACCAACGTGGCGGCACACTTCCGCCAGGAAGGTATTCCGTTCACTTACATCAGCCCGGTGAACGAACCGCAATACAACTGGGACTCGCCTTCGCAGGAAGGTACGGCCTTTCAGAATACGGAGATAAGCAAGCTCGTGAAGTCGCTCGATGCTTCCCTCAAAGCCAAAGGCGAAGGTGCCCGCATCCTGCTGGGCGAAGCTGGCGACTGGGAATATCTGTACAAGAGTAAGAGCGATGCCGGGCGGAGCAACCAGATCGAGGCGTTCTTCGATCCTGCGTCTGCTAACTATATAGGTAATCTTACGTCGCTCGAACCAGCCATCAGCGGGCACAGTTACTGGACCGACGGCTCGTGGAGCACCCTGTACAGTGTTCGCAAGCAGGTAGCCACTGCCGCTGTCGCCCGTGGGCTGAAGTTACATCAAACGGAGTGGAGCATGCTGGGCGACGGCTACAGCTCGCCTTATCCCGGACATGAGCAGGCGTCGTTCATGGACATCGCCCTGCACATGTCGAAAGTGATCTACCACGACCTCACTGCCGCGCAGGTTAGTTCCTGGAGTTACTGGACTAGCATGGACGTGGAGCGTTGGGGACACAAGAACCGGTTCCTGCTCATCAACCTCGTGCCTCAGGATGGGCCGTACGGCGACATCGCCAAGAGCGGTACCTACAATGCCACCAAGACCCTCTGGACGCTGGGCAATTACAGCCTCTTCGTTCGTCCCGGCTATCAGCGCATCGACCTGTCAGTAGCCAATCCGTCCGAGTCGTTCTTCGGATCGGCTTACCTGTCGCCGTCGAAGGACAAGTTGGTGATGGTCTATACCAACCTCACCGACAAGAAGATCGGTGTGGAAGCCAGCTTGAACGGTCTGAACAAGAAAGTCGGTACCATCAAACGTTACGAGACATCGGAGACCAAAGACCTGACGGAGGAAACGCTCGACAGTGAACGTTATTCCCTCTCGCCGAAATCAGTCACTACTATTGTTTACGAACTAAAATAGACGCTTATGACACGTAAAACCTTTGCAGCCCTCGCCGGGCTCAGCTTACTATTCACCACTGCCTGCGCACAGCAGCCGGAGGTACGATTTGAAATCGAAACAAAGAACCCGCAGCAAACCATCGAGCACTTCGGTGCATCGGATGGGTGGAGCATGCAGCACGTCGGACGCTGGGCGGACGATGTACAGAACCAAGTGGCCGACTGGCTCTTCAGCACCGAGAACGATGCGCAGGGACAACCTAAAGGCATCGGACTTTCTATCTGGCGTTTCAACGTGGGTGCCGGCAGTGCCGAACAGGGACGGGAGAGTCAGATAGGTTCGCCGTGGACGCGAGCGGAGTGCTTCCTCAATGCCGATGGTACGTATGACTGGAGCAAACAGGCCGGACAGCGCAACTTCCTCCGCCTGGCGAAGGAACGGGGTGTAGAGAAATACCTGGCTTTCCTGTGCTCGGCTCCGGTACACTATACACAGAACGGACTCGCCACGAACACCGGACGCGATGGTACATTCAACCTTCGGGAGGAATGCTACGACGACTTTGTCCGCTTCCTGGGCGATGTAGTCGAAGGCATCGAGAAGAAAGAAGGCATCACCTTCGATTACCTCTGTCCATTCAACGAACCCGACGGTCACTGGAACTGGATCGGTCCGAAACAGGAAGGCACCCCGGCCACCAACCGGGAGATAGCCCGTACGGTACGTCTGCTGGGGCAGGAGTTCCAGAAGCGGAATATCAATACGGAGATACTCATCAGCGAGTCGTCCGACTACAACTGTATGTTTGCCACGCACCCCATGTGTAATTGGGAACGGGGCTACGAGATACAAGCCTTCTTCAGTCCCGACAGTACGGAAACCTACGTGGGCGATGTGCCGAACCTGCCCCGCCGAATGGTGGGACACAGCTACTGGACCAACACACCGCTCAGTGACTTGCGCGACATCCGTGTGCAACTGCGCGACACGCTCGATAAGTACAACGTGGGCTTCTGGCAAACGGAGCTCTGCATCATGAGCAATGATGAAGAGATCGGAGGCGGCAACGGCTTCGACCCCACCATGAAGACGGCACTCTACGTGGCACGCGTTATTCATCACGACCTGGTGTACGCCCAGGCAGGCAGTTGGCAGTGGTGGCGTTCCGTGGGTGGCGACTATAAGGACGGGTTGATCCGGGAACACAGTGACCGCTCACTGGCTACCGGTACTGTCGAAGATTCCAAACTGCTCTGGGCACTGGGCAATTACAGTCGTTTCGTGCGTCCCGGTGCCGTACGCCTGCCGCTTTCCGCTTATGGGAAGTCGAACAAGGCGATACCCGAAGGCGATACCGACCAGCAAGGACTCATGGGTTCGGCCTACCGTAATACCGATGGCAGTCTGGTACTGGTGATGATCAACTATGCACAGGCGGACAAAACATTTATCTTCGCTACAGATACGAAAACCGGTGGACAGTGGCAGCAATACCGCACGTCGGACGTAGAAGGAGAGAACCTCAAACCGGTAGGCCCGGTGAAAGCAGGTTCGCAGGTCACTATTCCCGCCCGTTCCATCGTGACGTTCGTCTATCAATAACGGTAATCTCTATGAAAATGAATAGAACTTGCTATTTTTTGGTGAAATATTATTATCGGATGAAGTAAAATTGGGCTATGTTTGCAGTGGCTGGTAATGGCTATTATGGGCCTGACTAACATATAAAAAGAAACAAATGAACTCTTCTGCCTATCTACCTTCTAAAACGCGTTATGATATTCTCGATGGCTTGCGCGGAGTAGCCGCCCTGCTTGTTTTGGCTTATCACCAGTTCGATATTTATAGCTTAGGAGATCCCGTTTATGCCAAGATCAATCACGGTTATCTGGCTGTGGACTTCTTCTTTATCCTGTCGGGTTTTGTCATAGGCTATGCCTATGACGACCGTTGGGGGCGCATGACGCTGAAAGATTTCTTTAAGCGTCGATTGGTGCGATTGCATCCCATGATTATCTTTTCGACGATTATTGGTGTGGTCTTCTTTTACTTTGGTCGCGGTGATATGTTTCCTTTGATAGCCGAGACATCCGTAGGTATGCTGTTGTTCTGTGCCGTGCTGTCTATATTCATGATACCTGTGCCTCCCTCGATGGATATCCGGGGTTGGAACGAGATGAATGCCATCAATGGGAATGCGTGGACGCTCTATTTTGAATACTTTGCTAACATCCTGTATGTTCTTGTTATCCGGCGATTCTCGAAAGGGATGCTCTTTCTCTTTGTGTTGGCATCGGGCTTCCTGACGTTGAACCTGGCACTCAATTGGGATGTATTCCATACGTTTACCGACCGTGTAGCGCAACGTTATACCCTCATCGGTGGTTGGACGCTCGATACCGAACAAACGTTGATCGGTTTCTCTCGTCTTCTTTTTCCGTTCTTTGCAGGCTTGTTGCTTTCCCGGATGGGCCGATTGATTCGTGTCCGGGCCGGTTTCTGGTGGAGTAGTCTTTTGCTTGTCGGCATACTCATGATGCCTCGTGTAGGCGGAGCAGAGCATGGTCTTTGGAACGGTATTTACGAGGCTTTCTGCATCATTGTGCTCTTCCCGTTCCTGGTTGCTTTGGGAGCAGGTAGTTCCGTGTCGGGAAAGTCGGCTAAGGTATGCAAATTCCTGGGCGATATCTCTTATCCTCTGTACATTATACATTATCCCATCGTTTACACCCTTTTTGGCGCCTGGCATCAAAAGAATCCGGATGTCCCCCTCGCGCAGACCATCCTAATCAATGTGTGCCTTTATCTTTTTTGTGTTTTCATGGCTTATGCAAGCCTCAAACTCTACGACGAACCTGTTCGCGATTGGCTGCGGGATCATTGGCTCACGATGAGGTCCAGGAAGAAGTCGGCATGAAACTGTTACGTAAGAATATTATAATGAGTGGACCTCATCCATAGTAGGGATGTACAAGGTAAAGGTACTTCCCTGCCCGTAGATGCTATTCGCCTCAATTTCACCTCCTATCTTATGAATAAGTTCCTCGCAGAGTATGAGACCCAGGCCGGTGCCTCCTTCGTCACAGGTGCCGCGGGTGGATTTTAGGTTGTCCACGCGAAACATATTGCTGAGCACTTCCGGTGGGATGCCTACTCCATCGTCTTTGACAGACAGCCGGTATCCGGACAAGTGCGGGACAACACTTATCTCGATATGACCTTGAGGGTAGGTGTACTTGATGGCATTGCCGATCAGGTTGCGAAGGATGGTGTTCAGGATGTTGCTGTCGGACACGAGTGAGAAGTCCTGCGAATCGTCGTACTGGATAGTGATGTTTTTATGGTGTGCGGTAGCCTTCAGCAGTTGTATATTACCCAAGATGAGGGTGCGCAACGTGACTGGCATGGGCAATACAACGATTCGTTTGGATTGCAGCCGCGTCCATTCCAGTAGGTTGACAAGTAGGGCGTATCCGCTCATGGCAGCCTCCTGGATAGCTTTTGTCAGTTCCAGAGCTGTCTCTTTATTCCCTGCTTCAATCTCAGACATTAACAGGTTGCTCATGGCCACCAACGTGTTGAACGGATTTTTAAGGTCATGGGCGATGATCGAAAACAGTTTGTCTTTCGTCTGGTTCGATTCCTTCAACAAGTCGGAAAGTATTTCTCTTTCGCGGAGGGCGTGGATCATCGTATTGATGGCTTCTGCAAAATCGCCGGAGAAAGTAACCTGTTGGCTATAATCACCGTTGGCGATTTGCTGTATCTGCCAGGTGAGGTGTTTGAGCTCGGCGTGCAATTGCTTATAAGGAGAAGCGAATGAATTTCCGCGCGGTGGGTCGACCGAGAGTTTTCCCCCGGCCAAGTCAAGGATGAAGGAGCGGTTCAAATCGTATTGCTTGTTCAACTCCCGAATCTTCCGTGCCAGATCGTCCAGAACGGGATCACCGGAAGATTCAAAAGACTCCGACAGAGCCTCCGGCTGACTCTCGCCGGCCAGGAGACTCTCTACGATAGCTGTCAGCTTCAAAAGAGTGAGAGGGGTGTTTTCCTTCATTGACAGGAAATTATTCGTTTATTTGGCATGAACCACAAAACGGCATACTCGTTCACCGGTAGTCCAGCAATCGATTTCTTTGGCAGTAAATCTTTTTCCGGTGTATTCCTCAAAGATACCCTCGAGCATGCCCTCGTCATAATCGCAGACGGTGACACCTTTCAGCGGCAGGCCCGAGCAATCCAGGTCCTCAGATACAGTAAGAACAAATCTCAGATTCTCGAAGTCTGATTCTTCCACCTTCAGAATGCCTATCGAGAGGCTGAGTAACATCTGATGCAGTTGTGCCAAAAATTGGTTAGGCGGCAGGTTTGTATCCAGTATGTTCTTACAGAATTCCCGTCCTGCCAGACGTCCGGCTTCTACGAGCAACGACTTTGTCCTCTCATCACCATACTCTTTTTCCATCACTGCTCTCAGTGTGTACTGCATCAATCGATACACGGCTACAGAGGTTGAATCTCCTAAATTCGGGCGTCCTTCGCTGATGTTCCCCAATTGGTCCCAGTTAAAATTATAATTATCCATATGTGAAAAAGATTAGATTGTTAGCAAATATATAAAAACAGATGGTTTTTCACACTAATTTTGATGAAATAATGCTATTTAGGCTTCTTTTATTCTTGAAAAAGTATTCTTGGAGTCTTAAACAGGTTGCTCTTGTGCTTCTTTCCTTGTTAATCTTATCGTTTGTAATCTTCATTTCGAAAATTTATAGTATTTTCGCATTCAACTGTATAATATAATAGTATGATCAACATATGAGTTAACCCTTTGCGGAGGAGGATGCAATGAAAGCCGATGAGCAAAAGATAATCGATCAATTGAAGCAGGGTGAAAACCTGGCATATAAGTATATTTATGATCAATACTATGGGCTGCTGTGTGCTGTAGCCCGTGAATTCCTTGGCGATCACTTTCTCGCCTCCAACCTGGTCGATGACCTTATTTTCCACCTTTGGGAGAAAAGGGAAACACTTGATATCACCACCTCCCTGCGCAGTTACTTAGTGCGTGCCGTACGCAATCGCTGTATCAACCATCTCAGCTTGGAGCGCGAACGGCGGGAACTCACTTTTTCCAGCATGAATACCGACCAGCAAGAGCGCATCGCCCTTTCCGAATCCATTGACTACCCACTGACACGACTCTTGGAAGACGAACTCGAAAATGAAATAAAACAAGCCATCGATAACCTCCCGTCCGACTGCCGGAAGGTGTTCTGCATGAGCCGTCACGAGGGAAAGAGGTACGAAGAAATAGCGCAGGAACTGGGTATCTCGGTAAATACCGTGAAGTACCACATGAAGAATGCCATGACCCGGCTGACGAAAGATTTGTCCCGTTATCTGGCTATGTTGCTCTTTTTTCTCATTTCGCATTAAAAATATACATTCTCACTACCCTCTGTGAAAAATAAACTGTCATCTATATAAATACGCACATGAACGTAGAAGATACATATAATCATATAGACGAGCGAATAGCCGCTTACCTTTCCAATGACTTGCCTGCCGACGAGCGCGCGGAGTTGGAAAGTTGGATTGTTGCCTCTCCCGAAAACAAAAAATACTTCGACGATCGCCGGGAAGTATGGCTGGCTACCGGAACCATCCGGAAAACGGATAAGTTCGATAGCGAAGCCGCTTATCAACGTTTCCTTGACCGGAAGGCAAAAGCAACGGTCGTTAAGCTGGATGTTACTATCCGGAAACGAAGCTTCTCTCTCCGCCCGGTATGGTATGCGGCGGCCATGGTCGTGCTGCTGCTGGCTACGTCATACATCTCTTATTATAAGGGAGGAGAGAAGATAATGACCCGTTTCACTGATATTACCGTGGAAGCTCCTTTCGGCTCACGGACCAAAATATATCTTCCGGACGGAACGTTAGTATGGCTTAATGCCGGATCGAAGATTACTTACTCACAAGGATTTGGAGTGAATGAGCGGGATGTCCAGATGGCAGGTGAAGGATATTTTGAGGTAGTTCGCAATGAAGAGCTTCAGTTTATCGTCAATACCCAAGAACTGAAAGTGAGTGTGCTGGGAACTAAGTTTAATTTCCGGAACTATCCGGACGATGAAGAGGCGATTGTTAGCTTATTGGAAGGAAAAGTGTTGGCAACCAACCGGATCCGTCAGAGTAATCAGGTTATTCTGTTGCCCGACCAGAAAGTGTTGCTGAACAAGCGTACCGGCGAAATGCGCGTATCGTCCAAGGCAGAGGTAAAGTACACAGCTGAATGGACGAATGGGTATCTGTTCTTTGACGAGGAATTGCTACCCGATATTGTTAAGGAGTTGGAACGCAGTTATGATGTAAAAATAACCCTGGCCGATCGTTCTTTGGAAACTTTCCGATTTTACGGAACATTCGTCAGGAAGGAATACCGCATAGAAGACATTCTGGACATGCTGGCTTCCACTGGAAAGATAGCGTACAAGGTATCCGGAAAAGAAATTGAATTGTATGCAAAGTAAAAGTATGGTACCACTATTATAGTCAAAGCAAATATTCACCTTAAAATGCAGTAATGCTATGAACACAAGTTAGGTAATCTTTGTAATGCCGAAAAAAGAGAATCGGAAGAAGGGGCAACTTCTCCCGATTCGGATAACTTCGGTCATTCGTGATGAGAAATCTCGAAAGTATGCGGCAAAAGTACGCAAAATGCCTCTACTTTCATAGTTTGTTATTCAAAAAATCCAAGTAATCATGAAAAACAAAAAGAAGGTCATTTTAATGACCCTGGCTGTGTTTTGCTTTCATCTGACGCTTTTCGCGCAAAACATCAGTCTCCGTATGGATCAGTCCTCCGTGAAAAATGCCATGGAAGCATTGAAAAAGGAATACGGATACTCCTTTGTCTTCGAGTCAGGAGACCTCAACACCCAAAAAGTTATTTCAGTTAATCTGCAGAATGCCTCGGTGACAGAAGCCATTGATCAAATCCTACAAGGGCAGAATGTTTCGTATGAATTGCGCGACAAGAATATCATTGTGAAACGACAAACTCAACAGGCCAATAATCAGGGGAAAAAGCGCGTGACCGGCGTGGTGACCGATACCAACGGTGAACCGG
The DNA here is from genome assembly GCA_031555765.1 of Bacteroides sp. Classification (GTDB taxonomy): domain Bacteria; phylum Bacteroidota; class Bacteroidia; order Bacteroidales; family Bacteroidaceae; genus Bacteroides. The sequence goes on from JAVBUC010000019.1 coordinate 116,942, forward strand.
TTATTGGTGCCAGCATCATGGAGAAGGGTACCACTAACGGTTCCATCACCGATATAGACGGTAACTTTACCCTTAACGTAGACGAGAATGCTACCCTGCAAATCACTTATATCGGATTTATCTCACAAGATTTGAGTGTGAAAGGAAAGAACACTTTCCGGGTGCTCCTGGGCGAAGATACCAAGAAGATAGACGAAGTAGTGGTCATCGGTTACGGTACCCAGAAGCGGGTAAGCGTGACGGGCTCTCTGGCTACCACCAGCGGACAGTCACTGGCTGCTGTGCCTACTCCTTCGGTAGCCAACACGCTGGCTGGACGTCTGCCGGGACTAATTGCTTCGAACAAGAGCGGCGAACCGGGATACGATGATGCCGAACTGCTGATCCGTGGTCGGAGTACTACGGGCGATTCCAGTCCGCTGATCGTTGTGGACGGAGTGGCCGATCGTGCCGGTGGTTTCTCCCGTATCGACCCGAACGACATCGAGAGTGTGACAATCCTGAAGGATGCTTCGGCAGCCATCTACGGATCACGTTCGGCCAACGGTGTAATCCTGGTAACGACCAAGCGTGGTAAGCAGGGCAAGGCTTCCATTTCCTATTCGGGTAATGTAGGTTTCAGCAGCCCTACGACTCTTCCCGAGATGTGCGAATCGTGGCAGTATGCCGAGTTGCGCAATGAGATAGAGAGCTCCATCTACGGACGTAGCGACCGCTACACGGCCGACCAGATACAGAAGTTCAAGGACGGAAGCGATCCGGTGAACTATCCCAATGTCAACGTTTTCGACGATATGTTGCGTAAGAGCGCACCGCAAACTCAGCACAACCTGTCGCTCTCAGGGGGTAACGAGCTCATCCGCTACTTCGTTTCGTTGGGCTACCAGTATCAGGAAAACTACTACAAGAACAGTGCAAGTAACTTTGCACAGTATAACCTGCGTTCCAACATCGACATCTCGCCGTTCAAGAACTTCAAGGCAAGTGTCAACATTGCCCTCCGTCAGGAAAACCGCGATTCGCCTTTGTACGGTTCGGAAGATATCTGGCGTTACATGGTGAAGTATGACCCGATGGTGAATATTTACTGGCCGGGAACCAACTATCCTACCCTGGCTTCGCAGGATAATTACAGTCCCTCTACTGCTGTAGACGGTTCTATGGGGTATCAGCAGAATCAGCGTTCGTATGCCAATGCCGATATCACTGCGCATTACGATATGCCGTTCATCACGAAAGGACTTTCGGTGGATGCCGGTATGTACATCGACCGTTCGGACGTACTTTACAAGAACTTCTCCAAGCAGTTTGAACTGTATGGCAAAGAAGGCGATGCCTATGTAGCCAAGAAATACGGTCCTTCCAATGCTACTCTGAATGAGAATATGAATCAGACACTGGGAATTACCCTGAATGCACGTATCAACTACGAACGTACATTCGGTGCACACGGTGTGCGCGCATTTGTAGCATACGAGCAGTACGAAAGCCGCTACGACTACTTGCAGGCTTATCGTCAGGACTTCGTCTCTTCCAGTATCGACCAGATCTTCGCTGGTGATAAGACCACAGCGCAGAACGACGGTACTGCTTCCGAGACTGCTCGCGTCAATTTCTTCGGCCGTCTGGACTACGACTACCAAGGCAAATACCTGGCGCAGTTCAACTGGCGTTATGACGGTTCGCAGAACTTCCCACGAGGCAATCGCTTTGGCTTCTTCCCTGGTGTATCGTTGGGTTGGAGAATCTCCGAAGAATCATTCTGGAAAGAAAACGTATCGTGGATGGAATACCTGAAACTGCGTGCTTCTTACGGTCAGATCGGTAACGACAAAGTGGCTGCCTATCAGTACATGACTACCTACACTTTCCAGAACCCGGCAGTCCTCGGTGGCTCGACGCCCAAGGTACAAACTGGTCTCTGGCAGAAACGTACTGCTAACCCCAATATTACCTGGGAGGTAGCAACGACTTATAACATTGGTTTGGAAGCTGGATTTCTGAATGACTTCAACTTCGAACTGGATGTGTTCAAAACCAAGCGTAAGAACATCCTGGCTACCCGTAACGCGTCCATCCCCGACTATGCCGGATTGATACTGCCCGACGAAAACATCGGAGAATGTTCCAGCTACGGTACGGAATTCTCTTTGGGCTACAAGAAGAGACTGGGCGACTTCAACCTGTCGTTGAGTGGAAACTTTACCTACAACAAGAGCCGCATCGACTTTATCGACGAACCGGCTGGTGTGGTCGAATGGCAACGCCGTACCGGCAAGCCCATCGGTGCCGACTGGGTGATGTACGAAGCCATCGGTATCTTCCGTACACAAGCCGATCTGGACAACTATCCGCACCTGAGCAATGCCAAGCTGGGCGACCTCATCTTCCGCGATGTGGACGACAGCAAGAGTATCGATGGTAACGACAAGGTACGTTTGGAGAAATCAGCCATCCCGGAAATTATGTACGGTTTCAACTTTGGCCTGAACTGGAAACAGTGGAGTCTGAACGGACTCTTCCAGGGAGCCGCCCGCGCTTGGCAGTATACCTTCTTTGAGTCGGGATCCATAGGTAATTTCACAAAGGATTTTTATGAGAATCATTGGACGGAGAACAATATCAATGCTGCTTATCCTCGTGTGTACGACCGTGAAGCAACGGTAACCGGACAGAAGAATACTTTCTGGTTGCAAAGTGCTTCTTACCTGCGTCTGAAGAATATCGAACTGTCATATACCCTTTCGCCCAAGGTGATTGCTAAGACTCCGTTCAGCAACCTGCGTCTGTATGTGAGTGGCTACAACCTGCTTACTTTCTCAGGCATGAAGGATCTCGACCCGGAAACCCGGGAGGGCGGACAGGGATTTGCTTCGTGGAGCACTCCTCAATCCAAAGTATATAATTTCGGTGTGAATATAACCTTCTAATAATAGTATTATGAAAAATAGAATCAAATATACCGCAGTATGCCTGCTATCTATGTGCGTACTGTCGTCTTGCGAAGATTTTCTGGATAGGGAACCACTGACCGAGATTGCGGAACCTGCCGTATGGTCTGACCCGGCACTGGTGAACTCGTTTGTCAACTCACGCTACAATCAGGTAGGTGTGGGTTGGACGGAGTCCTGGCAAAGCTCGGTTGTCGATGAAAGCTACCTCACCTGGTCGCGTGGTTGCGAACCTATCACGCAGGGTTATGTCAGTCCGTCCGACCTGGGACGTATGAATGGTGCCTGGTGGGGATGGGATAATCGTTCCTGGAGCACGGTGTGGAGCAACATCTCCAACTGTAACCAGTTCTTTGCGAAGATAGACGGTGTTCCTTTCACCGACGAAGCACAGAAAGCATCACTGACCGGGCAGGTACGCTTTATCCGGGTCTTGATGTATCATGACCTGATTTCCCGTTGGGGAGCCATGCCCATAATCACACAGTTTTACTCGCTGAACGATGTGGATATTATTATGAATACCGAACGGGCTACATATAAAGAATGTGTGGACTTTATGGTATCAGAACTGGACAAAGCTGCGGCAGAATTACCTGCTACTTTCTCGGGTACGAATAAAGGACGTGCAACGAGTGTAGCCGCTTTAGCGTTAAAGTCGCGTATTCTGCTCTACGCAGCCAGCGACCTGATGAATATCGGTGTGCAGGACGCTCACGTCGGTTACCTTACTCCCGAAACCGACCGTTGGCAGAAAGCCGCCACTGCCGCTAAAGCTTGTATCGATGCTGCGTTGGAGAACGGATACGGACTGTATGACAGCTACGGCGAAGATGTGAAAAAGAAGTATACCCAGCTTTTCCTTGATGGAGGGAATATCGAAGTGCTGTTCGATCGTCAGGGAACTACCAGCGCCGACGGGCAGGCTATCAACACTATCGACCAGACCAACGGTCCCAATGGCTACGGATGCTGGGGTGGAAATACACCGTTGCAAGAAATGGTGGATGCCTACGAAATGACTGATGGAACACCATTCGATTGGAACAATCCGGTACACCGGCAGGCTCCTTATACCAACCGCGACGCCCGCTTGTATGCTGCCGTCCTGAGCGATGGTGATCCTTGGAAGGAACGGAGCATCGAAGGTTACATCGATGCCGATGCACAAGGTAATGAACTGACCAGCGGCGGACGCGACTCTAAGTACGGTAGTGACTCGTGGAATACTTCGCTGTCCGGATACAACATGCGCAAGTTCATGGACGAAAGCTATGTGCCCAACTCCTGGAATGTGAAGACTCCTAAGAATTGGATATGGCTTCGTTTGGGCGAACAGTACCTCAATTTGGCTGAGGCATACTACATGGCTGGCGACGAAGGTAAGGCGCGTGAAGCACTGAACGTTATCCGTCGGCGAGCCCGCATGCCGGAGGTCAACGATGCCGGTTCGGACTTGTTGAACCGCATCCGCAACGAACGTCGCGTGGAACTGGCTTTCGAAGAACACCGTTACTTCGACGTACGCCGTTGGAAGTTGGGCGACAAGTATCTCAACAAAACGGTTACCGGTGTATCGGTATTGAAACTGCCTAACGGCACAAAGACCTATACGCCCGGCAAGACGGTAGAAGAACGTAAATTCTACGACCGGATGTATTGGCTGCCCATTCCTAAGAGCGAGACCGACAAGAATCCGAAGATTGCACAGAATCCGGGATATACGAATTAATTGGTTAGGGTAGAAGATTGATTTTCAGGTTGATTTTACCCCGAAGGCAGTGCCCGGGAATCCTCTCGTGTGCGCTGCCTTTGCTGTTTGGGTGAACAAGATATGATTTTTTTCACTACTTTAGCATCGTTAAAAGACTAACACCGTTTGGTGAATATAAATAAACAAAAATAGCAGTTATGAAACACAAATTGATGCTGGCATTTCTCTGTTTGATTGCCACTTTGCAAGTCGTTGCACAACAAGCTTCTGTCACAAGTCCTGATGGAAAGTTGAAAGTAGAAGTCACATGCTCTGAGGATGGTAAGGCTACCTATGGCGTATCTTACAATGGTAAGCAGATGCTGGAAGCTTCGCCTTTGGGCATGAAAACCAACATGGGTGATTTCAGCCAGGGGCTACAACTGAAAACTACTTTGGAAAGAAAGATTGACAAACAATACAAGCAAGATCGCATCAAAGTGTCTGCTATTCACTATGTAGCCAACGAATTGATGTGCACCTTCCATAACGAAAAAGAGCACCCTATGTTAGTTACTTTCCGCGTAAGCAATAACGATGTGGCTTTCCGCTACACCTTATTAAAGAAAGGTGAAACGGGTAGTGTACGTATTTTCAGCGAGTCAACAGGCTTCAAGTTCCCTGAGCAAACTACTACTTTTCTGACGCCGCAAAGTGATGCCATGATAGGTTGGATGCGTACAAAGCCCAGTTATGAAGAGGAGTATAAGGTCGATGCACCAATGGATCAGCGTTCGCAATACGGGCACGGTTATACATTCCCCTGCTTGTTCAAAGTGGGTACAGAAGGTTGGGTACTTATCAGCGAAACAGGTGTGGATAGTCACTATTGTGGTTCGCGCCTCAGCGATGCAGCCGATGGCCTTTACACCATTGCTTTCCCTATGGCCGAAGAGAACAATGGCAACGGTACTGTGGAACCTGCTTTTTCTTTAACAGGTAGTACCGCTTGGCGTACCATTACTGTAGGCGAGACACTGAATCCGATTGTTGAGACCACTATCCCCTGGGATGTGGTTGAGCCCCTCTACGAAGCCAAACAGCCTTATCAGATGGGACGCGGCACATGGAGCTGGATTCTCTGGCAGGACGGCAGCATCAATTACGACGATCAGGTTCGCTACATTGATTTGGCAGCAGCCATGGGTTACGAATATGTCTTGATAGACAACTGGTGGGATAATAACATCGGTCGCAACCGTGTACCCGAATTAATTAAATATGCCAATAGCAAGAAGGTCGATGTATTCTTGTGGTATAGCTCCAGTGGTTATTGGAATGATATTGTGCAAGGCCCCATTAACTATATGGACAACTCCATCGTTCGTAAGCGTGAGATGAACTGGCTGCAGAGCATAGGCGTGAAAGGCATCAAGGTCGACTTCTTTGGCGGAGATAAGCAAGAAACCATGCGCCTCTACGAAGATATACTCAGCGATGCCAATGATAACGGCCTTATGGTCATCTTTCATGGCTGCACATTGCCGCGCGGCTGGGAACGTATGTATCCCAATTTTGTAGGCAGTGAAGCGGTACTGGCTTCGGAGAATCTTGTGTTCAACCAGCATTTCTGTGATAATGAGGCATTCAACGCCACGCTTCATCCTTTTATCCGCAATGCGGTAGGATGTATGGAGTTCGGTGGAACTTTCTTGAACAAACGTCTGAATAAAGGGAATAACGGCGGAACCTATCGTCGTACTACCGATGTGTTCGAATTGGCAACAACTGTACTTTTTCAGAATCCCATTCAGAACTTTGCCCTGGCACCTAACAACCTGGAAGATGCCTCACCGGTGTGCCTCGACTTTATGAAGCAAGTGCCTACTACCTGGGATGAAACACGACTCATCGACGGCTATCCCGGCAAGTACATTGTACTGGCACGCCGCCATGGCGAACAATGGTATGTGGCAGCCATTAACTCCACCAAGGAACCTATGAAGTTAGAATTAGAACTGCCCATGCTGGCCGGAAAGGAAGTGAAGTACTATACTGACAACAAAGAGAAGGAACCGCAGATGCAAACGTTGAAGATGAAAGCCAACAGTAAGGTGAAGCTGACCATTCAACCACAAGGGGGGGCTGTTTGGACTCCATAACAATAACAATGATAAACGCACTGTAAAGATGAAGAAAAAGTATGTTGTACTGCTGGCTGCTGCGTTGACGCTGGCTGCCTGCAAGCAGGAAGCACCCCGGAAGGTTTTTGCCAAAGGAGAGTTTAAGGAATGGGCGCAAACTCCGCCCATGGGTTGGAACAGTTGGGATTGTTACGGTCCTACTGTGGAAGAACACGAAGTGAAGGCCAATGCCGACTACATGGATCAAAACCTGAAAGCCTTCGGCTGGGAGTACATCGTGGTGGATATCCGCTGGTTCGTAGAGAACGACAAGGCGGGAGGTTACAACCAGACCGATCCGCGCTACGTGCTCGATGAGTTCGGCCGTTACCAACCAGCCGTGAACCGCTTCCCGTCGGCTGCCGATGGAAAGGGTTTCAAGCAACTGGCCGACTATGTACACAGCAAAGGCCTGAAGTTCGGTATTCACATCATGCGCGGTATTCCTAAAGAGGCCGTTGAGAAGAAACTCCCCGTGAAGGGAGCGAACGGTGTTACTGCTGACCAGATCTACAGCACCGAGCTGCAATGCCAGTGGTTGCGCGACAACTACACCGTGGTAGCCAACAAACCGGGAGCACAGGAATACTATAACTCCATCTTCGACCTCTATGCCGACTGGGGCGTAGACTTCGTTAAGATCGACGATATCACCCGTCCGTACCACCAGGCCGAGATCGAATTGGTGCGCAACGCCATCGACCAGTGCGGACGCCCCATCGTACTGAGCCTCTCGCCCGGTAAAACTCCCCTGGAGAATGCCGAACATGTACGCGAACATGCCAACATGTGGCGTATGGTAGACGATGTATGGGATTTGTATCGCGACGTCACTCATTTGCTCGATGTGGCACAAGGCTGGTATCCGTACATCACTCCCGGCACCTGGCCCGATTGCGACATGATTCCGCTGGGTCGCATCTCCGTTCGTGGCGAACGTGGTGCCGACCGCATGACACGTCTCACACCGGACGAGCAGTATTCGCTCATGACTCTCTTCACCATCTTCCGCTCTCCGCTGATGTTCGGCGGCGACCTGCCCAGCAACGACGAGTTCACCCTCTCGCTGCTCACCAACAAAGAAGTGTTGAAGATGCATCGCGAAGGAACCGCCGTACGCCAGTTGTTCCAGGAAGATGGCAAGGTAGCCATCGCCTCGCGGAATGCGAATACCAATGAAGCGTACCTGGCTGTCTTCAATACCTCGGAAGAGGAGAAGCCCGTAGATATCTCGGTGAATCTGAAGGACTTAGGATTGAACGGCGACTGCCAGGTAGTGAATATGTGGACAGGCGAATCATTGGGAACTGTTTCCAACGACTTCACGCAAACCATTAAGTCGCACGCCAGCGGACTGTACAAGTTCTCGGAATAAGCAGCATTGATACTCTATATGAAAAGGCTACTCCGCTTCGGGCAGGAGTAGCTTTTTTTATACCTTTGTGTAAATAACTTTAACGTTAAACTCTGTTTGCTTTTATTGTAGGAATTTAAAGAGAGCTTTTCAGTTTTTCCGTGTATTTTCGTACGACATATTTATTTAATAAACCAAAAACATGTTGTTATGAAGAAAGTATTAACTACTTTGATGTTTGTTGTAGCTCTTGCTATAACTGGAAATGTGATGGCGCAGGACACCAAAAAGGAAAAGACTGACAAGCCTAAAACGGAACAGTGCGAGAAAAAGGAATGCTGCAAGGATTCTAAGGACAAGAAAGAATGCAAGGATTCTAAAGCAACCAAGAGCACAACTGACGAAAAGAAAGAAGCAACTCCTACCACTCCTCCAGCCAAGAAGTGAGTGTATAGCGACAAATAGAAGCGAGGGATATCCGGTAAGGGTATCCCTCGCTCTTTTTTAGTACATTATTGATTCCCGGTAATCTTCTGGAAACGAAGCAAGGCTTCCAGGAAATAATAATCGGCATACGAAAGAGGCACATCCACTTCACTGTTGCCCGGCAGGCTGCCTACACTGTGCTTCAGGAGGAAGTGGCAGTTGGTACCCGGTTCGGCCAGGTAAGCCGGCGATGCCAGGGTACGGAGTTGCTTCTCGGCTATGGACAGATAAGCTTGTTTGCTGGCTTCACTGGTAATGAAGCCACTCAGCTCGATGAAGGCCGAAGCCATGATGGCACCGGCCGAAGCGTCGCGGTACTCTTCGCCATTGGGAGCGTCGAAGTCCCAGTAAGGGATACCGTCTTCGGGCAAGCGGGTGAGGATCATATCGGCAATGTGTTCGGCTTGCGTCAGGTAGCTGTTATCGTTCGTCATGCGGAACATCATGGTATAGCCATACAACGCCCAGGCCTGTCCGCGTCCCCAAGCCGAGTCGTCGGAATAACCCTGGACAGTTTGCTTGCCACGTACATGTCCGTCTTCGGGATCATAGTCTACCAGGTGGAACGAGGTATAATCTTCCCGGAAATGATTCTTCATCGTGGTGTTGGCATGAGTGCGTGCCACATGAGACAGCGAATCGTCGGCAAACTTATTGGAGACGAACATCAGCAGTTCCATGTTCATCATGTTGTCGATGATAACGGGGAAACGCCAGTTGTCACGCAACCAATCCCAGCTCTGGGTAGCACCGATGATCGGATTGAAACGGGTAGCGAGTGACTTAGCTCCTTGTTGGAGTACTTTCAGGTAAGCTTCGTTTCCGGTAAGGCGATACCCATTGCCGTAACTGCAATTCAGCTGGAAGCCCACATCGTGGTCGGTGGTGACATACTGAATAGGGTCCAGTTTCAGTGTGTTCTTCTCAGCCAGCAACTTCACGGCATCGTTGTGCGTATATTCATAGATGTACCACAGCGAGCCGGGGTAGAAACCGCTGCACCACCAATAGATGTTGGACGTACGGAGCGTGCTGTCCGGATGGATGGTCTGGGGGAGAGTCGTTTCGGTAAGATAAGTGTCCATCTCCAGGTACTGTTGCTCGGCAACGGTGAATACGCGGGCGGTCAACTCCTGCATGGATTCCTGCTGATTGCACGAAGCCAATACGAAGAGCAGGCTCACTAATAGCCATTGTTGTTTCATACTTCTTGTGTTTTTATAGTTAATAAATGGATGTTTGGGCAAATATCATCATAATAATGTAGAGTATAAAACTATTTCTTCGAAATTTGCGGGAACCTTTCTGCAGAATATATATCTTTGTTACACAAATACATTGTTATCCTTTGTGAAGTATGAAAAACCGTTTTGTCTTGTTGGTGTGGCTCTCTGTCCACTCTTTATTTCTGTGTAGTCAGTCGGTACCCCTTTCCTTGTCAGGAGTGGCTCGCAAAGAATTTGTCAATAAAAGTATAGATGCTGATCATGTGGAGTTCTTCTTTCAGGACCCTGTCGGTCGCTTATGGGCCGGTTGCAATCCTGGTGGATTGATGATGTTCGACGGGGTTTCATTTGTAAAGAACCAGTCTCCGATCGGAAGTTGCGTATGCCACTTACCCATCGATGATTCGATGCAATTGATCGGAACTCGGACTGGCCTTTACCGGTTTGACCTCCAAACGTTGGAGGCAACCAGCATACCAGGCATTACCGAACCCTGGGTGGCCGGACTCCACCGGCTATCGGACGATGAGGTGCTGGTCTTCGGAGGCGACCGTATCCAACAACTTAACCTGAAGTCACTTGCCGTAAAGACATTACTCACCTGGACTGATTTCCGACTGGTGATGCATGCCGTACTGTCCGACGGAACCTTTGTATTTCTCACCGATAAAAAAGGACTATTCACTTATCAACCGTCCAGTCTCCAATTGACTCCTATCGTACTGGATGGTTTCTCACCTAAAAATGAATTGTTACTGGCCATGATCTTCGATGGGCAATCCCTGTGGGTGGGGAGCGACAAAGGGCTTATGCAATACCTTCCTGGGGCTGGACGGACCACCCGCGTCAGGAGCATGGAAGGGAATACTATCAAGTCACTGACAAGGGATGCCGAAGGTGCTCTCTGGATAGGGACCAACGATGGTTTATTCATTTACCACCCTACTTCGCAACAATGGGAACACTACCTGCACGATAATCAGGACCAACGAAGTCTGCAGAACAACTGTGTGTGGTGTGTCTTCGAGGATGGCGTAGGCAACAAGTGGATCGGTGTCGATGCCGGAGTTTCGTTCATCAATGAGAATCAATCGTTCTATCAGATCAGATGGAGCGATCTTTTCGATACCCGTGACGGAAACCGAATCATGAACATCCTGCATGACAGCCGGGGCGAATATTGGTTGGGAGGAATCAACGGATTAGGTTATTATGTCCCCTCTACCGGAATGTCTGTTTTCTATACGATCCGGGGTGCACACCAGATAGCCAATAACCGGATACGAACGGTGTACGAGGACCTGGAAGGGATGATCTGGATGGGTACGGACGGTGGACCGGCCTGGTTCGACCGGAAGACACAGTCGTTCGTGACGTGCAACATCGAAGACGAAACAGGAAGCCGTAATGCCGCCTGGACTTACGGGTTTGCGGATGACGGCAGAGGCAATCTATGGGTAGCCACCTGCTCTGGCGGATTGTTTGTGGTAGACAAGGTACAATTACTAAAGAACGGTGGTAAGGCAGTAACAGCCAGATACAATTACCACTTCGGGGCGGAAATTTGTAAACTGGATCGGGACGACTGTACGAATGTTATCCGGGATTCCGTGGGCAATATATGGACTACTACCGATCGGGCATTGTACAAGATAACCCAGGCAGGAGAAGCACCTCTATTTTTCTCGGATCAGTCTACTCCGGCTGTGCGCACCCGGGGTATCATGAAGTTGCTTTGCGACCAGGAAGGTTATGTATGGGGAATTTCGGGAACCGGCTTCGTGCGAGCCAACCCGGAAAATAATGAGGTAATCTATATTCCGGGCACTGAATACGTCGCTACGCATGGCGACCTGAACAGCATGGCCGAATGTGGGGAATATATATGGTTCGTGGCGGGCAACGGTGTCGGTGTCATTGATAAAAAGACGCTGGAGATACAGCATATACTCGACTTATACGATTCCAAATACAAGAGTTGCAGTTACGACTCGGCAAACCACCTGATCTGGTTGGGAGGCGTGAACCATGCGTTGGTTCTTCATCCCGAACGTTGCTTGGAAAGCAGCCGGGAGGTTCGGACTCCAGTCTTTATCACGGCAGCCTACATAAATGGTCATCCGGCTCAGTTCGAAGATGACATTGCTTATTGTGACCGGATCGTCCTGCAACCAGACGAGAATACACTGGCTTTCCGCCTGTCCACCGGCGTCATGGCCCGTGAAATGGAGTTGCAGTTCGGCTATTACTACCGGATGCAAGGATTGGATGGCTCCTGGAAAGAACTCAACCTTCAGAAATCATTGCTGGAATACGCTTACCTGAATCACGGCGATTATCGTTTCGAGATTGGGAAGCGGAATAGCCAAAGCAACGAGATCGAGGTGCTTCGTTCGTTGGATATCACCATCCGGGCATCCTGGTACCAGACTATTTGGTTCCGGATACTTGTCACCTGTATGCTACTGGGGTTGTTTGCCGGTATCATCAACCACTATCGGGTGCGTGCCAAACTGCGTATTTCAGAGATAGACAAGGAGAATATGCAGAAGCTGTCCCAGATGAAGATGGACTTCCTCACCAGCATGTCGCACGAGTTGAAAACCCCGCTGAGCCTGATATTGGGGTTGGTCAACAAGCTGCTGGGCAGCACCAAGAGCTCTCAATCCCGGGAGATGTTACAAATAGTGCTGAAAAATGCGATGAGGCTCAATACGCTGGTCTTCCAGATCATTAATTTCAAAGAAGTATCGTCCTTGCAAAGTCAACTGGTACTGTCTCGTCTGGAGATGGTGGAGTTTGTCCGGAGCCTGGTTTCTGTGCACCGGGAAGCGTTTGAGTCCAAAGGTATTGAGCTGGCGTTTGTGTCGGAGGTAGGCTCCTTGTACATGGAAGCCGACCCGATGAAGCTGGAATCGGTGGTCAACAACCTACTGTCCAATGCCTGTAAGTTTACCCCAAGGGATGGGAAAGTGACCGTCGGACTGGGAATGATTCCCGACGAAGGGCCCCGCTCCATCCGGCTCACTGTTACCGATACGGGCATGGGCATCCCTGCCGAAGACCTGCCGCGTGTATTCGGCCGTTTCTATCAGTCCGAGAAGAGTTTGGCTGTCAATAAGGAGGGATCGGGCATCGGACTCTCAGTAGCTAAAAGCTATGTCGTGGAACACGGTGGAGAGATCGGCGTAACTTCGGACGAAACCGGGGCCATCTTTACCGTGCTGTTGCCGACGAAGATCGGGGAAGAGCTCATCCCGACAGAAACAATGCCGGACGCACCGGCAGGCGAAGCCGAACCTCGTACATTGCGTGTATTGGTGGTAGAGGACAATGTAGACATCGCCCGTTTCATTGCCGACAACCTGAAAGGGATGCAGTGCACAGTGGTACACAATGGGAAGTCCGGCCTGGAAACCGCTTTGCAGCAAATGCCAGACATCATCGTGGCCGACATCATGATGCCCGTCATGGACGGCATCGAGATGAGTCGTCTGCTCAAACGCAACCTTTCCACCGCCAATATACCTATTATATTATTAACCGCCAAAGACGACAAGCGCACCGAACTCGATGCCTATAAGCTGGGAGTGGACGGATTTCTCGCCAAACCGTTCGACATGGAACAGTTGATGGCCCGTATTCACCAGATTACCCGCAGCAAGTCGGTCTGGGTGAGCAAAGCACTCCAATCCGAGAATGCGAAAGAAGAGACCATTGACACCGCCCCGTCTCACGATGAGAAGTTCATGGCCGATATTACCCGTATCATCGAAGAGAACCTGGAAGACCCCGAGCTGAACGTGCAGAAGTTGGCAGATCTTTCCGGGCTCAACTCAAAGATGGTTTACCGTCGGGTGAAATTACTTACCGGTCATACGGCAGTCGACTTCATCAAATCCATCCGGCTGAAGAAAGCCGCCATCCTGCTCCGGCAGGATAAATTCACCGTGGGCGAGGTGATGTATATGGTCGGTTTCTCCAGCCACTCTTACTTCGCCAAATGCTTCAACGAAAAGTATGGAAAGTCCCCTAAAGCCTATATGGACGAAGCGGGCGGTATGTAAACGATCCGTTCTCGTAGGGCAAAGCTGTTTTATCCTACGACCAAGCTAATCTTTCTCTACGGCCAAACTTATTTTCCTCACCGACCAACCATGTACGAGATGTACATCTGGTTCTGTATGAGATGCACATCTGGTACTGTATGAGATGTGCATCTCGTACTGTCTAAGATGTACATCTCGTACATCCTACCTCGGTGAGTAAAGCTACTTTCCTTTAGGAGATAAACAGCTTTGCTCCCTTGTTAAAAGCTTTATGCCCCGCAGAAAAGCCTTCTGTGCATGTTCTTTGTCCATTTTCTATCCAAGAATGTTCATTTTCTTTCCATCTTGTCCGAATCCTGTCAGCCTTCTGTCCGGTTTGTTTCCTGCTCAAAGCCGTTCCTGCTGTAAGTTTGCAGCAGAACATTTTAATAAAAATCAGTCATGAAAAAACACAGAATTTTTGCCTTCTGTCTGGCCGGGATATTATCACTCGGATTCCAGAGTCTGCATGCCTCTCCTTCGGAGGTGCAAGCTATCACCCAACAAACGCTTATTGTGAAAGGTGTCGTGTCCGATCGTACGGGCGAGGCACTTATCGGCGTGAACGTCACCGTGAAAGGTACCGCCAACGGCTCCATCACGGATATCGACGGAAAGTTCACCCTTCAGGCACGTCCGGGAGCTGTACTAGTATTCTCTTATATAGGATATATGACGCAGGAGATCACCGTGCAGAACAACACTCCACTCAATGTCGTATTGCAGGATGATACCAAGACGCTGGACGAAGTAGTGGTTATCGGTTACGGTACCTCGCGCAAGAAAGATATTACTGGTTCGGTGGCTTCCGTTAAAGCCGACGAGCTGAACTCGGTCACCTCTTCCAGCGTCAGCCAGATGCTTCAGGGAAAAGTAACCGGTATGAGTGCCATCCAGAGTTCCGCCCAGCCGGGTGCCGGTATTTCCGTGAATATCCGCGGAGCGGCTTCGCCCAGCGGAAACAACTCACCGCTCTATGTGATCGATGGAGTGCCTTTACAAACCAACTCCACCGCCGATCCGGGTCTCTTCGGTTACGACTATAAAACGGGCGTGAGCCGCGACCCGCTTAACACCATCAACCCCAACGACATCGAAAGCGTGGAAGTGCTGAAAGATGCTTCGGCGGCAGCCATCTACGGTGCTTCGGCAGCGAACGGTGTTATCCTGATCACCACCAAGAACGGTAAGTCGGGCAAACCGAAGGTGGAATTCCGCAGCACCTTCACCGCACAGATGCAGAAGGACTATCCGGAAGTGATGGATGCGCTCAACTTCCGCGAGCAGACCAATTTCTGGACTAAGGAGTACTACCTGTACCAGAAAAAGATGGGAGCTTACGGTGCCAATGCCGTCGATATGAGCGGTTACACACCCGTCTTTGCCGATGTAAACGGCTATACAACCAATACGGACTGGCAGAAAGAGGTGAGCCGCGACGGATACATCATCGACCAGAACGTGTCGGTGAACGGAGGTTCCGACAAGACGAAGTACTTCTTCTCCTATAATTATTACGACAACGTGGGTATGCTGAAGCAGTCCGAACTGGGACGCCACACCTTACGCATGAACCTGGACCAGGAGTTCAGCAAGATATTCAAGGCAGGCATCAAGTTGAACTACTCGCACATGGTGGCCAACAGTACCTCCATCGGTGATGCCGGCAAGGGCGACAACATGCTGAATAATGCATTCCGTTATGCACCGGATATCGCAGTGAAAGACGAGTCAGGCAACTACTCTCGCTCATACAATAAACTGTACAACAACCCGGTTTCGTTCTGCGACATCGAAGACAAAACAACTACCGAACGTATCTTTATCGCACCGACTTTCGAAGTGAAACTGCTCGACGGTTTGTCACTGCGCGGAGTAGGAGGTTACGATGCACAGTCCAGCGTGCGCCAGTTCTACCTGCCCGTATCGGCCAATCAAGTAGGTACCACTGCCAATGGTATGGGGAACATCGGTTATGCGAAAGTAGTCAACATCAGTGCTGAGTCTTTCTTCAACTACGAAAAGACATTGAAAGATATCCACCGCATCTCTGCCGTGCTGGGTGCAGGTTACTACGAAACGAGTAATGAAGGCTTCGGTATGGCCGCCTTCGGTTTCTTCACCGACGCCTTTGGGTATAATAACATCGGTATCGCATCGAAAAAAGACCAGGAACAGATCCGTTCGTGGAAGAGCGAGCGCATCAAGCTCTCCCAGTTCGCCCGTCTCAACTACTCGTTGATGGATCGGTACATCTTCACCTTCACCGCCCGTCGTGACGGTTCCAGTTACTTTGCCGAGAACAACAAATGGGGTATCTTCCCGAGCGTTTCCGCCGCCTGGCGTATCAACGAAGAAGCTTTCATGCGTGATAAGACTCCGTTCAGCGACCTGAAACTCCGCGTGGGTTACGGTGCTGTGGGCAACGAGAATGTATTGGGCACCAACTCCATGTCCCTCTACCAGACGGGATACAACTACCTGATTGGTACCACCGCCCATACCGGTCTCTGCCTGACACAGATTGAGAACCCCAACCTGAAGTGGGAAACCAACTACACGTTCAACGTAGGTATTGACTACGGCTTGTTCAATCAACGCATCAGTGGTTCGGTGGAATACTTCTACCGGGGCGTGAAGGACCTGCTCGACTATCAGCAACTGCCCTCCAACAATCCGGTGGGACGCGTGGCTGCCAACATCGGTGAAACCAAGAGCGAAGGATTCGAGTTCTCTTTCCGCAGCGATAACCTCCGGATGAAACACCTGCAATGGGAAACTACCTTCAACCTCTCGTACTTCAAGACCAACTGGGTGAAACGTAATCCGGAAGTGGCTCTGGCCAACTATATAGGTGAAACTGACGAACTGGATGCCATCTACGGGTGGAAGACCGACGGTATCATCACTTCGAAGGAAGATATCCCGAGTTACATGCCCAACGCCAATCTGGGTAATATTAAATATGTGGACAATGGTGACGGTACACTGGATTCAAAGGATGTAGTGAAACTGGGCAACAGTACCCCGAGATGGTTTGCCGGGCTGGGCAATACGTTCAGCTACAAGAACTTTGACCTCAACTTCTACTTCTATGGTGCCTTCGGCTACAAAAAGGTCAGAGGACAAGTGCCCGATGCCGGTATCATCGGTAACTCGGGAAGTGCACCGGGCAATACATACACGACACTCATCGGCGGTGTATGGAACAGCCAGGACGGAACGGGATGGATGCCGGGTATCGCCACCAATCCGTATGATAGCTCTAACCCCACCGGTACGAATAACTTCTACCTGATGGACGGCAGCTACGTGAAACTGAAGAATATTACACTGGGTTACACCCTTCCGAGGTCTGTTTTCACTGGTAGCAAGTTTATCCAAAGTACCCGCTTCTTCGTCGATGCGCAGAACGTGGCTACGTTTACCGGCTACAAAGGCTTCGACCCCGAACTGAGCGTGAATAATCCCTACCCGCAGGCCTTGTCGCTCTCCTTCGGATTTAACTTAGGTTTCTAATACACTAAAAACAAACAGTATGAAAAAGATATTCAGATATATATTGGCAGGTACCGTGTTAGTAACGGGTACACTCTTCACCGCTTGCGACGACCTGCTGGAGACAAAGAACTTTGTGGACATGACACCCGGTAACTTCTTCAAGAGCGAAGGCGATATGGATGCTGCTGTAACGGGTATTTACCTTCCGCTGACCACCAACTGGGGCTACGGTGACGGTGGTACGGGCAAGTGGTACAACGCCTTGTTCAATGCCGACCTGGCCGCTTACTACCCTGCCGGCATGATTACTACCGATGCCATGCGTGCTTATAGCAGCAACACTTTCGATGAGTTCAATTTCGGTCCTTCTACCGGAGGAGCTCTGACGAATACGTTCAATATCATGCGCTTCATAGCCCGTGCTACCGACGTGATCAACCAGATAGGGAAGAGCAGCGGAGCTACGGAAAACATCCGCAATCGTTACATCGCCGAGGCGAAAACACTCCGTGCCTACTATATGTACGTCATCCTCGACTGGTTCGGCCCGATGAATGTGAAGCTCGATCCGTCCACGCTGATGAGTAATGTTATCGAACCCCGTCCGTCGCTCGAGACCTATATCGGCTACATCGAAAGCGACCTGAACGATGCTATCGGTACCAGCTCATATCCTGAGAAGTACAACGACGACGCTTCCAACTGGGGCCGCTTGTCGAAATCCATCGCTTATGGTGTTCGCATGAAACTCTATATGCACCAGAAACAGTGGGCCAAAGCCAAGCAGGATGCTGAAGAGTTGATGAAGATGGGCTTCTCCATCATCGGCAACTATGAGGATGTATTCAATAACAGCCGCACGGCCGAGCATATCTGGTCCATCCCGTCGAATACGGCGTACGATAACTTCTACGTTACGGAGATACTTCCGGGCGATTTCAAGCGGGGATACAACTACCTGGGCGAACCGTATATCCGCGGAACGGAAAGCACATATTTCTCCGGTTGGCAGGCTTATTGCATGCGTTGGGATTTCTACGATACCTTCGAGGACGGCGACGTACGCAAGGGAACTATTGTGGTGGAGTACGATGCCAACGACGGCTCGCACAAGGATCGTAGCAACATGGTAGGAGCTATTCCTATCAAGTTTACGGATACACAATTTGCACACTACGGTATTCAGAAAGATCATCCGGTAATCCGTTATGCCGAGGTACTGCTCTCGTATGCCGAAGCAGAAAATCAATTGAACGGTCCCACACAGAGTGCCATCAATGCCTTGAAGCAGATTACTGATCGTGCCAATACTACCATTCCTGCATCGACTACTGCCAGCAAAGAAGCATTCAACAGCTTCCTGTTGGGCGAAAGAGGCCGTGAGCTCTATGGCGAAGGACAACGCCGTCAGGACTTGATTCGTCACGGAGTGTACATCAGCCTTGCTAAAGAACGTGGTAACGATGCCAAGGAGTATCAGGCCTTATTCCCCATTCCGCAGGCAGCCATTACCGAGGCCGGTGGTATCCTGGAACAGAATCCGGGGTATACTAACTAAGACATTTCATTCCCCGGCCGTTTTATGTTTTTCAATAGGTTTTATACATAATATGGTTTAGAGGCCGGGGAATGTTTTTCCATTCTTATTTACTAACTTGATATTCATGAAAAAATATAGTAAACTACTTCTCTTATTGATAGGGCTAAGCCTTTCTGCAGGGCTGATGTATGCGAAAAAGAAAGCCCCGAAAGTAGCCTATCTCGTATCCTACATGAAAGGTAGCGACGAAACCCACATGTACTACGGTTTGTCCGAAGACGGCTGCAAGTTTCACGTCATCAACGGCGGGAAGCCAGTGCTGGCAGCTTCTTTCGACGATAAACTGATCCGTGACCCGATGCTCATCCGGGACAAAAAGGGAGTGTACCACCTTGTTGCCACAGTATCGTGGAAGAATCGCCCGTTTACTGTATGGGATTCCACAGACCTGATTCACTGGACCAACGAACGCTTAGTCGATGTAGCTCCCGAAGGGGCCACCAAAACCTGGGCACCGGAATTTACCTACGACGAAGAGAACGATGTGTACTTCGTTCACTGGACGGCCGAGGTGAACGACAACTGGGATACAGCTGCCATCTACTACTCCACAACGAAAGACTTTGTGCATTTCGATCCACCCCGTATATTGCACCGGGACGATGAAGGAATCCTCGACGCTAACATCATTAAGGTAGACGATACCTACCACTTACTCTACCGAAAGAATGGTATCTGGGTAGCTACTTCCCGGCAAGCGCAAGGTCCGTACACCGGGCCTTACCAACTGACGTCGGAGAATGTAGAAGGCCCTTTTGCCTACCCCTTTAATGCCGGGAAGAGCTATGGCGTGGTATGGGACTACTTCGGACAAAGTGCCGGGTTCGGCCTGTGGACTTCGCCCGACTTCCGGAACTGGACTCGTATCAGCAATGAGAAGGCACCTTACTATAATAATAAGGTGGAGTTTCCCGCCGGCATCCGGCATGGTTCTATTATTGGCATTACGGAGAAAGAACTGAAAGCTTTGCGAAAGGCTTTTCCATAGGGGATCAATTTCTGCTTTTTTAGGTGTAAATTCTCTCTTTTGTATAAATAACTATGCTGTGGTTAAGTGCGAATATCTTATTTTTGCGTATTAGTTAAGTAGATACGTTGAATGATATGAGAGCACACACTTTCCTGATTTCTTTTATTTTGCTTCTCGGCTGCCTGGCATCGTCCTTGCATGCCACGGAGATAGTGGGTCTGAAGACCGAGTACACCGAAACACCTATGGGCATCGATGTCGATAAACCCCGGTTCTGTTGGCAGATGCAGTCCGATGAACAGGGAGCCTGTCAGACAGCTTACCGGATTCTTGTCACAGATGAGACCCGCCAGACGGTGTGGGATTCGGGTAAGGTGAACAGCGGCACTTCGCTGAACATTGAGTATGGAGGTACTTCTTTGCAACCGACTACCCGCTACACCTGGCAGGTGACGGTGTGGGATAGTAAAAAGAAACCGCATACGGCTGACTCTTGGTTCGAAACCGGATTGATGAGTAGCGACGGTGCTTACGAAGGTTGGAGCGATGCCCGCTGGATAGGTGGAGGCGATGATGACCTCGTGCTGTATGCGCATTATCTGCCTGTGTTCCAGTTAGACTACACCATGCAACTCGGTGAGGCTTCACATTCTACCCGTGCCGGGTTTGTCTACGGAGCAAACGATCGCCGCTTGATGGACAAGAACAAGAACCTGTACCAACTGGCCAATAAGAAGGACGAATCGTATGTGATGCTGATGCTCGACATTTCTCCGCTCGATTCCGGGAAGGATGCTTTGCTGCATGTCTACCGGGTAGGGTATCATCCGACCGACCAAAAGGATGTACCGCTTCGGAGTTTCGTTCTTCCTCTGATTACCCAGGTGAATGCGTATGCCAGGCACATCGTGAGCATTCGCTCGGAGTTCGGCTTTTCGGTGATTAGCTTTGATGGAGAGAAGATTGGCGAGGTCAATCTCAACCCTCTGGGGCAGGGAGGCGACTTTATTGCGTTCCCGGTAGTAGGCGATATCGGTTACTACCTGCCGGCGGAGCAAGCGGCTCTCATCACCGATATACAGATACGCAACTTCCGGACTCCTTCTCAGGTGCTTTATACGGAAAAATCAGGATGGCTGGTTGCTAAAGGAGGTGAAATGATGTGTGTGGCTGCTCTTGAAGGCAAGTCTTCGCCAATGCTTCGTACCACTTTTTCCCCATCGTCAGGAAAGATTGTTAAAGCCCGCCTGTATGCTACTGCCCGAGGTATCTATGATCTCTACCTCAACGGCGAGCGGATAGGCGATGATTACTTCAACCCCGGACTGACTCAATACAACAAAACACATTTGTATCAGACATTCGACGTCACCCGTTACATCAAAGAAGGACAGAATACCATTGGTGCCGTGCTGGCCGAAGGCTGGTGGAGTGGAAGTGCTACCTTCCAGGGCGGTTACTGGAACTTCTTCGGCGACCGTCAATCGCTCTTAGCCAAATTAGTCCTCACTTACGAAGATGGGAGACAAAAAGCGTTGGTGACCGAGCCGGAGCATTGGCAGTATTATAATCAAGGTCCGGTACGTTACGGCAGTTTCTTCCAAGGCGAAGTGTACGATGCCACCAAGGAGATGCCCAGATGGAACACCGCCTCGTTCGATGCTTCCGGTTGGAAACCTGCGTGCGAAGTTCCGCTCGCGGGATGCATCAGCACCGATGGCGGCGGAAATATGCCGCGGGTGGACGACTACTCCGCCTTCCGGCTCACCGGACAATTCGGTCCTACCGTCAAGGCGATAAAGGAATTGACTGCCATTTCGATGGACGAAGTACGTCCCGGTGTCTACATCTATGACATGGGACAGAACATGGTCGGCGTACCCCACATCGCACTGACAGGGATGCAACCCGGACAAGAGATAACACTGCGCTTTGCCGAAGTGAAATACCCCGACCTGCCCGAGTACAAAGACCTTACCGGCATGTTGATGCTGGAAAACATCCGGGCGGCCATGGCGCAGGAACTGTACACTGCCCGTGGAGGCGAAGAGACGATACAACCTCGCTTCACCTATCACGGATACCGCTTCATAGAGATTACCGGAATAGAGAAACCTTTGCCACTCAGTGCCGTGAAGGGCACCGTGCTCAGCTCCGTCACCTCACTGGCTTCGCACTACGAAACTTCTCAACCAAAAGTAAATAAGCTGTGGGAGAACATCACCTGGTCTACCTACGGGAACTTCGTTTCCATCCCCACCGACTGCCCGCAGCGCAACGAGCGACTGGGATGGAGCGGGGATATTTCCGTATTCTCTCCCACCGCCACGTATATGACGGATGCTGCCCAGTTCCTGCGCCGGCACATGCAAGCCATGCGCGACGTGCAACGGGAAGACGGACGTTTCACCGACGTAGCTCCGCTCGGAGGAGGATTCGGCGAGTTCCTGTGGGGAAGTGCCGGTATCACCGTGGCCTGGGAAAGCTACCAGCAGTATGGCGACAAAGCGTTGCTGGCTGAGCATTACGATGCCATGAAAGCCTATATGGAGTACCAACTCCGGCAGATTGATCCGGCAACGGGTGTCTTCGGCGAAGAGTTCCGTCCCGGATGGGGCAACCTGGGCGACTGGCTCAGCCCGGAATACGAACGGAGTGAGAAGTCACTTCTTTGGGAATCCTACCTTATATATAATATGGGGCTGATGAATAAGATGGCCACGGTGCTGGATAAAACGGCCGATGCGCAACACTTCGACCAACTCGCTAAAGAGCGGAAAGCCTTCTTCAACCGCACCTACTGGAACGAAGCCGGGAAGACTGTTTTCCGTGACAAGCTGATAGATACACAGGTATCGTACGTCTTGCCATTGGTCTTCGGTATTCCTGAAGAAGCGCAACGGAAGAAAGCCGTGGACAATCTCTTGTCGGTACTTCGCCGGGAGAACCGGGCCGATAACGGCACCGTCTGTCCGCCGTACTCCCTGATGACCGGTTTCATCGGCACAGCCTGGATTAGTAAAGCACTTTCGGAGCAAGGTTGCTCGGAAGATGCCTACCGCCTGTTACTACAAACGTCCTATCCTTCCTGGCTTTATCCCGTGGAGCAGGGAGCTACGACCATTTGGGAGCGACTGAATTCCTACACTCATGTCGATGGCTTCGGCGGGAACAACAGCATGAACTCGTTCAACCATTACTCGTTCGGTGCGGTGGGCTACTGGATGTATGCGCATTCGCTGGGCATCAAGCGGGATGAGCAATCTCCCGGTTTCCGGCACTTCGTCCTGGAGCCGGAAACCGACCCGACGGGCGAGATAACCTTTGCGCAAGGTTATTATGATTCCATGTACGGACGCATCAAGAGTCGTTGGGAAGTGAAGGGCGGGGTTTACTATTATGAGTTCGATATACCAGCCAATACTTCGGCCACGCTTCGTCTGCCTGCTGCTTCGGCGGAACAGGTTCGCCTGGGTAATAACAGCCTGAAATCAGTGAAAAGTGTAAAATATTTGGGGGAGAAAGAAGGAAAGCAATGCTTCGAACTGCCTTCCGGGAAGTACCGGATGATAGTGGCGGGGCGGTAGATGTAAAATATTTTAGCAAATGCGATGCAGTATTCCCGCAAAACGGTACATTTGTAATATATGTACCTCAAAAATAAAACTCATGAAAACTACCACGCGAATCACTCTTTGTCTCCTGATGGGGACTCTCTTCCTTACTCCTGGACTGCAAGCACAAAACAGCAGCGCGGGGAAGCCCGTAATAGAGAAGGTCGGTGTCTATTTCACTCCTTTGGGAAGTAGAATAGTCCTCGGTGATGGGCACTCTGACAAAAATGAGATGCTGGCAGTGGGAGTGAGTTATTCCCGGTCGCTCAATCGTGTATTTTCATTCGAAACCGGATTGGAATACATCAGGGGTCGTTTCGTTAGTCGTTCTTGCGATCCGGGGGAAATTCCTCATGACTCGCAGCTCGACTTACTCTCTATTCCGATTGGAGTCAAAGGCACCTTTGGCAAGTACTTCTTTATCAATGGCGGGACATTGTTCGACCTCGGTATCACCAGTCATGGGGGGATAGACAGTCAGACAGGGCTGGGTGCTATGCTGGGAATGGGGCTGCAATGTGCGTTCGGCCCCCGCTTTACAGCTTACGTCAATCCTTATCTCCGGTGGCATGCACTGATTCCTTTCGACAAGAAACTGTACCATGAGCATTTGACGGAGGCTGGAATACGTTTCGGTTTGACATATACCTTAGGGAAATAAAAAGCGAATATAAAAAGAGAGGCTGTATCCGTCATGAACGGGTACAGCCTCTTCCTTATTATATCCTATCGATTAATCCCAGTTCAGGATCACCTTGCCACACTCACCGCCATCCATGATGTCGAATCCTTTCTGGAAATCATTGATGGAGAAGTGGTGCGTGATGATAGGGCTCAGGTTGATACCACTGATAAGCATCTGCTCCATCTGGTACCACGTTTCCCACATCTCACGGCCATAAATGCCTTTCAGCGTCAGTGCCTTGAAGATTACCTTGTCCCAGTCGATGCCTGTTCCGGCAGGCTGCAAGCCGAGGAGCGATACCTTCGAACCGTTGTACATACAATCGAGCAGTTCGTTGAAAGCTTTCGGCGAGCCGGACATTTCCAAGCCCACGTCGAAACCACTCATGTGTAGTTGCTTCATGGCTGCGGCAATGCTCTCACCCCTTGTCGGATTGATGGTAATGGTAGCACCCATCTGCTTGGCGATGTTCAGGCGATAATCACTCAAGTCGCTCACCACGATGTAGCGGGCTCCGGCAAAACGGCAGATAGCCGTAGCCATCGAGCCGATCAGTCCGGCACCGGTGATGAGTACATCCTCGCCGATGACGGGGAAGGAGAGTGCCGTATGCGTAGCGTTACCGAACGGGTCCATGATGGCGGCCATCTCGTCGGAGATGCGCGGATCGAGCTTCACCACATTTTCTGCCGGGAGCGACAGGTATTCGGCAAAAGCTCCGTCGCGGTTCACACCCACGCCGATACTATTCTCGCAGACATGCTTCTTACCCCGCCGGCAGTTGCGGCAATGCCCGCAGGCTATGTGCCCTTCACCTGTTACGCGGTCGCCTATCTTGAGGTTCTCCACGCCGTGCCCCATATCGACTACTTCGCCTACGTATTCGTGGCCGATGGTCATGGGAGTCTTGATGGTGCGCTGCGACCACTCGTCCCACCGGTAAATGTGCAGGTCGGTACCGCAGATGGCATTTTTCTTTATCTTGATCAGTACGTCATTCACACCCATGTAGGGCATGGGGATCTCCTCCATCCAGAGGCCCCGTTCGGGACGAAGTTTAACTAATGCTTTCATTTTGATAGTTATTAAAGTTAGTATACTTAGGTAGAGGCAAAATTAGAATAAAATTCTGGTATTAAGAATGCTTTATGCAAGAAATATGCGAGAAGGATACTAAAAAGGAGCTTAGTCGATAAATATACCCCGTTCGTAGATTTTATTTTCTCCGTTGGCGGCATCGTCCTATCTTCGCATCAAATAAATAAGAACTACTCACCACAGAGTTTGTACGAAGTATCACAGAGCGAAGGGCTTGGATGATGGAACAGGGGTGTTTGATTGATGATGATGAGCTCCGTGACTTACGTACACTCTGTGGTGATTTTCTTTATTCTATACGAACACATTGATACTCCGACTTAAAAAGGATCGTCAGCAAAAGCATGCGTTTAGTGTGTTGATTGAGCTATTATACAAGGGAATTAATTTCGGCCCTTCACTGCTTCCAACCCCTCTGAACACCCTTGTTCATCGGTGTTACAGTATGAAGGGGGAGGGGTTCATCCGCTCTTCACAAAGTTCACGTGTAGCGGTCAACCTATTTCAGGTATAGTCACAATATATCCTCAGGCAGTTTTTGTTACGCCCGGAGGCTATATTGTTCCATGCAGCAACCAATACTTGTTTCAGATTAAAGCTATTTGCTGTTCCACAGCTGTGGAACGGCCATTCCACCTTTGTGGAACAGCTATTCCACTACTGTGGAACAGCAATCATCCTCCTGCAAAGCAGGTTATAGCCTTACTACATATCAAATATAGCCTCCCGGAAGTACGTATTTTTCCTCATTGTATACTGTGATTAGCCTGAAATAGGTTGACGCTACAACGTGAACTTTGTGAAGAGCGGATGAACCCCTCCCCCTTCATACTGTAACACCGATGAACAAGGGTGTTCAGAGGGGTTGGAAGCAGTGAAGGGTCGAAATTGATTCCCTTGTATAATAGCTCAATCAACACGCTAAACATATGCTTTTGCCGATGATCCCTTAGAAAGCAATGGTGCTTTCTGAATAAATCTTTACTGGTCATAGTACGGAATCGGGAATAAATCGTACATTTGCGTTCAGGGGAACTCAAATGTAAGTAGAATGCGCAAGTTAATCTTTTTTCTTTTTCTGTTGAGCACTTTTACTGTTGCCGCCCGGCAGCCGATCGACTCATTGTTGCTGGAGCTCGATAAGACGCTGGCAGGCAGTACCCGCTACGAAGAAGAGAAACTGCGCCGCATCAACCTGATCAAAGAAGGGCTGCAGAAAGGCATGCCCCAGGAAGAAGAATACCGCATCAATCGCCAGCTCTACCAGGAGTACGAGGCTTATATCTGCGACTCGGCCCGGCACTACATCAACCGGAACATGGCCATCGCCACCCGCTTGGGCAACAAAGAATGGCTGGACGAAGCCAAACTCTGCAAAGCCCATATCCTGAGCACCTCCGGCCTGTATGCCGAAGGAATAAAGCTGCTGGAGTCCATCGACAAGACCCATCTCCCGGAACGTCTGCTTCCCGATTACTACACCGCTTTCGAGAATATCTACCTATATCTGGCCGAATATGCGCAGGACGATGAGTACATGGGCGAATACCTGCAAAAGATGAAGACCTACCGCGACTCGGTTTTGTTGGTAGTGCCCGAAGGTTCGTACCAATATGTCCTTGTTAAGGGACCCTTGTTGGTCGATATGCACCAGCTGAAAGAGGCCGAAGCCATCCTGAAATCTGCACTCGAGAAAGCAACTCCAGACACACGCAGCTATGCCATTCTTACTTCCATTCTCGCCTTTGCGTACCAATATGATAACGAACCGGAATTGCGGAGGGAGTACCTGATACGCAGTGCCATTGCCGACATACGGGCGGTGGTCAAGGAAAACAATTCGCTTCGCGCCCTGGCCGAACTGCTTTACGAGGAAGGACAACTGGAACGCGCCGACGGATACATGAAACGCAGCATGGGCGATGCCAATTTCTACAATGCCCGTCTGCGCAACGTGCAGGCTTCGCGGATGCTTCCCGTCATCGACCGCGCGTATCAGCTCGAAAAGGAAAAGCAGCGGCAACGGCTGCAAATATCACTGATCGTCATCAGTGTACTGTCGGTATTTCTGATCGGTGCCGTGTTCTACGTCATCCGGCAGGTGAAGAAGGTGGCCCGCGCCCGCCGTGAAGTGGTGGAGGCCAACAAAGAACTGCACAAACTGAATGCCGAACTGATAGAAGCCAACCGTCGGCAACTACTCACCAATAACTCCCTGACCGAAGCCAATCAAATCAAAGAAGAGTACATCGGACGCTTCCTCGGGCAGTGCTCGGCTTACATCGACAAGCTGGAAGGCTATCGTCGTATGCTCAACAAGAAAGCGGCGTCGGGTAAAGTGGAGGAGCTGTACAAGACGCTGAAGTCGTCACAGTTCATCGAAGAGGAGTTGAAGGAGTTTTACCTGAACTTCGACAACTCCTTCCTGAGTCTCTATCCCGACTTTGTAGAATGCTTCAACCGCCTCCTTCCCGAAGAAGAGCGGATGGTGCCCCGGCAAGGCGAACGCCTCACTACCGAATTGCGCATCTTTGCCTTGATTCGTCTCGGCATTACCGACAGTGCCAAGATTGCCGGCTTCCTCCGCTATTCTATTACTACCATCTATACGTATCGTTCCAAACTGAAGAACAAATCCCTCCATCGTGACAACTTTGAGGAACAAGTCATGAAAATAGGTACCTTCAAAGCCTGATTTCCAGCTTGCCTAACCTCCTGATAGTTTAGATTTATTGCCACTTGAATGCTGGTTATATTGTTGATAATTAGGTGAATGACTGTTTGATGAATTTAGATTTTACTTAGACACCTTATTTATTAACGCACAATATATAGATATTTGCATATCACCTCCCGAACGAGGTGAACTTATTGTTAATGTAAAATCTGTATATTATGAATGTAAAGAGAACGAAGCTCTGTTTTTACCGGCAATGCCTGTTTATTGCCGGATTACTTTGTGCTATGGCAGTCTCCGCACAACAGATCACTGTGAAAGGTACAGTGAGAGATGCGGCAGGCGAACCGGTTATCGGAGCCAATGTCACAGTGAAAGGTAGTACCAACGGAACCATCACCGACCTGGATGGACACTACTCCGTAGGCAATGTCAATTCTTCCTCCGTACTTGTCTTTTCCTTTATAGGATATAGGAACCAGGAAGTTCCCTGCAAAGGACAGCAAACCATTGATGTGGTGCTGGCCGAAGATGCCCAGGCACTCGACGAAGTGGTGGTAGTGGGCTACGGTTCGCTCAGCCGGAAAGAACTTTCCAGCTCCATCGTACAAGTGGATAAAAGCAAGTTCCAGCAAGGTGCCATGAACAACCCTATGGAAATGCTGAGTGGAAAGGTAGCCGGTCTGAATGTAAACAGCACGGCAGCCGCCAATCCTAACTCCGGCTCTTCGCTTCAGATTCGTGGAGCAACGTCTATCTCTGCTTCCAATGATCCGTTGGTGGTGATCGATGGTGTACCGGGTGGCGATATTCGAAACCTGGCCATGCAGGACATCGAGTCGATGACGGTACTGAAAGATGCGGGCTCGGCAGCTATCTATGGTACACGCGGAGCGAATGGTGTAATCCTGGTAACTACCAAGAAAGGTACCAACGAAGGAGGTAAAGCCCGGTTGACGTACGATAGCTGGTTTGGCGTGAACATTGCCAAGTCAAGTCCCGATATTCTTTCGCCCGATGAGTTCCGTCGTTCCTTGCGTGGTACAGACTACGGTGCTTCTACCAATTGGTATGACTTGCTGCTGAATGATTTCTCATATGATAACAACCAATATGTGTCTATCGACGGAAGTACCCCGAACGGCAATTACTCCATGTCGGTTAACTATAAGAAAGCTACCGGTATCGACCTGAAGAACGAGCGCGAAGAATACGGTGCCCGTTTGGCAGTGGACCAACGCTTCCTCGACAACCGTTTGCAACTGAGCGGTAGCCTCAATGCCCGCAAAGCCAATGAAGTATGGGGTAACGACGGTATGTTTGATACCGCACTTTCCATGAATCCTACTTTCCCCTTGTACGATGATAACGGTAACTATTACCAACCTTCATCGCCCACCGGTGCACGTAACCCGGTAGCCGAACTGAGAGAAATAGACAACAACGGACAGCGTGTATATCTCTTGGGTACCACCGAAGCAAAGTTGAATATCCTTCGCTCCAGCACTCAAACGCTGAATACCACGTTGAGCTATTCCATGCACTACAACGACTTGAAGCAGCAGTACTTCACCCCTTCTACTTCCGGTGAGTCATACTGGAACGGATACAAAGGACGGGCCGAAGTGAAATACCAGAAATGGTGGACACAGCGTCTGGAATGGGTGGGCAACTACTCGCTCGATATCAATGAGCATAGTTTGAAGGCTGTGGCCGGATACTCGTACGAAAGTTCAAACTGGGAACAACTGATGGCTGCCAACAGTGACTTTGCTTACGACAACCTGAAATGGAACGACCTGAAGAGTGGTACCTACCTGGGAGCTGGTAAAGCAAGCATGGAGACTGGCAAGTCGCAATCCAAACTGATTGGTGTATTCAGCCGTGTAAACTATAACTGGAAGAGTCTGCTCATGGCTTCGGCTTCTATCCGTTACGAAGGATCGACCAAGTTCGGTAAGGATCAGAAATGGGGTTCATTCCCGTCGGCCTCTTTGGCGCTGGAAATGGCTAACCTGAGCTTCATGAAGGATGTGGAGTTTGTGAACAGCCTGAAACCGAGAGTTTCTTACGGTGTGACCGGTCGCTCTGACTTCGGTTCGTACCTGTCACTCTCTACCTACAGCGTCCGCGGAAGCTATAATATGGATGGATCGTGGGTGAAAGGATATGCTCCTTCGGTGAATGCCAATCCGAAACTGGGATGGGAAAAGGGCATCAGTACCAACATCGGTGTGGACTTTGTACTCTGGAACCGCTTGAGAGGATCGATTGATTTGTTCGACCGCCAGTCTAAGGATTTGCTGTACAACTACACTGCTCCTCAGCCTCCGTTTGTGTACTCTACCATTCTGGTGAATGTAGGTACTTCGCAGAACCGCGGTGTGGAAGTATCGTTGGATGCCGATATCTTCAAGAAGACAAAGGTACAATGGACATCGGGCGTAAACTACTCGTACGGAACCACCAAATTGAAAACCCTGTCTAATGATGTATATGAGCTGTCGTACATTGACCTATACCTGAAACCAGGTGTGGGAACCAGTGAATACTTCTTCCGTGTACAAGAAGGCGGTAAGGTAGGCCAGTTCTACGGTTACGAATATGCCGGTGTACAGGATGGCAAGATGATGATTTACACAGACCAGAACGAAATCGTTCCCGTATCTGAAGCCGACCTGAAGTACAAGCGGTACATCGGCAACGGAACGCCTACTTCCTACCTGTCATGGAGCAATACCTTGCGTTACAAGAACTTCGACCTGAATATCTTCATGCGTGGAGCATTCGGCTTCGATATCTTCAACATGCGCAGATACGGTATGGGACTCAAGGGAGCCGGAACAGACAATGTGCTCCGTAGTGCCTACCTGGAAGATGCCGATATGACCACAGGAGGTGGCGTGATCTCTTCTTTCTTCCTGGAGAAGGGCGACTACTTCAAACTGGAGAACGTGACACTGGGATATAACTTCGCTCCCAAACCCAACAAATACTTGGACAACCTGCGGGTATTCCTCTCGGCAAAGAACCTTTATACCCTGACCGGGTATTCGGGCAATGATCCTTCGATCGTCCTCGTCAACGGACTGGAACCGGGAGTGGATTCAAGCAGTGCCTATCCTTCGGCTACGCAGCTGAGTGTGGGATTGACCCTCC
The DNA here is from genome assembly GCA_031555765.1 of Bacteroides sp. GTDB lineage: Bacteria > Bacteroidota > Bacteroidia > Bacteroidales > Bacteroidaceae > Bacteroides. The sequence continues at coordinate 148,227 of JAVBUC010000019.1, forward strand.
GTTTCAAGTAATTGCAGTTTAACCATTCAAAAAGTAAGTATATGAAATACATAAAATACCATTGGCTGTTGCTCCTCCTGTTGGGTTGTACCGTCACCTCTTGCTTCGATCTCGATGAGGAAGTGTTCGACCGGGTGGATGCCACGATTTATTACAAAAATGAAGAGAGTGTGAAAGGAGCGGTTGCTTCTATCTATTATACCGGTGCGATGAGCTACATCGAATACTTCTGGTACTTGCAGGAGTTCTCGGGCGACCAGGTTTCCTGGCGTTCCTGGAACGGTGGTCTGTGGGGCTACGACGAAGGCGAAAAGTTTGTTCTTTCTACCCATAGCTGGACTCCCGACTCCAAAATTATCCGTCAGACATGGGAGACTGCCTGGACCACCATCGGTCTGTGTAACACGTTGATCCAGGATCTCGAATCGCTCGATCCGGCTTCTTTGAAGATGACTCCCGAAAGAATGCTGTCATACATCGGTGAAACCCGTACGTTGCGTGCCTGGGCTTATTACAATATCTTCGAGATCTGGGGAGGAGCATTGCCGCTCAACATCTCTGCAGGTTCTGAGATCCCGCCCAGTGCAGATCCCGATTTCAATACAAGTTGCAAAAAGATATACTCTTTCATCACGGAAGAACTGGATGCTTGTGTTGACAACTTGACCGTGAATGAACCGAATCGAATGAATCAGGCTGTGAACCGTATCATCAAGGCACGCTTGCTGCTCAACGGCGAAGTATTTGTCAACGAGGATCATTATACAGAGTGTGCCACCCTGTGCCAGGAGATTCTGAACAACAAGTATGGTACCTACTCCGTTGCCAACGATTACCGTGATATCTACTCTCTCAATAACCTGAGCTGCCCGGAAGTAGTGATGGCTTTTGCCTTCGAAGTAGGCCAGCTCAATGGCGGATGGATGCGCAACATGCCTTACTTACCTTATAATATATGGGACTACATGGGCGGTACGTATGCTCAGAGCGGTTGGAACTGCGTCTGCTTGGCTCCTTCGTTCGATAACTCGGGCAATGTGTACAGCTATGGCGGTACCGACAAGCCGGTTTGCTTCCTCGATGCTCCTTATAATGATAAGTTGGGTGCGGTGTACGAACGGTTCGATAACCGTGACATCCGCAAGAAGAACTATACGGTGGATGCTGCAAACAACTTCACCGGTATGTTCCTCAAAGGTGCCATGAAAGCCAACTACGGAACAGGTGCTGCGCTGAAAGCTGATGCCGACCGCGATGGACAAGACCTCGTATACGTGGATCAGGTAGGAACATTTATGAATAAAGGCCGCAATCTCGAAACTGTGATGTCTCCGCGTTGGGGAGAAACCTCTTCGGGTATCCGCCTGATGAAATACCCTATCTATCCTTCTACCACAGGTATTGACTTCCAGGATATAGACGAGGTAGAGTTCCGTCTGTCGGAAGTCATCTTCATGCTGGCCGAGTGCAAGATGCGTGCCGGCGACAGCAACGGAGCCAAGGATCTGGTGAACAGTGTACGTCAACGTTACTTCTCGGCAGCCGATTGGGCTACGGTGAAAGACCTGCCCGGACGTGGATTTACCGCATTCGACAAAGATTGGATGTTGAGCCAGTGGGGTATGGAATTCCTTTCCGAAGGCCGCCGCCGCCGTACCGACCTGCGTCGTTTCGACAAGTTTACCCAGGGCCAGTGGTGGTTCTTCGGACGTGCCACGGAGGACGGCAAGGTGCTTCCCGCCCAGCGCGACCGCAAATACGAGTGGTACCCACTTCCTTCCGCAGCTTTGATGGTGAACCCGGGATTGGTTCAGAACCCTGCTTATAAATAACATTTAAACAGACTGTACATGAAAAAGATATATTATTTACTATGGATGCTTCCGTTGCTGTTCGCACTCGGCGGTTGCGAGGACCAGGACGATATTATTTTCGACCACGAGCGTCCCATGTTCGAGATCAAGAGTGATGCCATACTCCTGGAAGTTATCGTACCGCAGGGTACCAAGGCTACGGACGACATTTACATTGTCGGTGCTTTCAACGGAGGCGAAGAGCAGGCTGTAGGCCAGATGCAATGGCGTTTGGAGAAAGCTTCGGCCAGTGATATGAAGTTTGGTATTTACCTCAACCCGAGTACCTTCCAGAACGGAAAGACCTTGGCCGACGGATTCTACTTCGTTTCCGACCTGCAAGGAGTGGAACGCACGGTGAAGAATGAAGATGCTATTCATACGCTCGATGTGAAGATAGGCAGCCGCACCAATGTGATGGTGAGCCGCTGGAAGGCATACTTCGAGAAACCGGAGGAGATTGTACACGATGGCTTCGCTGTATTCGTAGAAGACAATACCGGTTGGCCGGAATTAGGACTCTATTACTATGGCGTAGAAGGTCCGGGTTGGCCAGGTATGCCGGTAACCGGTACGGAAGTGATTGACGGTGTGGCTTATAAGTACTTCGATATGGGCGAGGCCCTGAGCAATAGTACCGTTACCATTATCTTCAATAACAATGGCGGCACTCCGAATGCACAGGTGGAGGACGCAGCAGGCCTGACGATTAAATTGGATCGTAACTACTATTATCGCCTTACTGCCACAGGTTATGAGGAAGTGAGTACCTATAAAGGGTACAGGGTATATATAGACGACCAAACCGGTTGGGACGCACTGGGTCTCTACGGCTATGCCAATGATGCTCCTGTGACTCCGGCCTGGCCAGGCTTACCGGTAACCGGTACCAAGGTGATCAACGGTGTTACTTATACTTATTTTGATATGGGTGAAGACCTGAACAATATCGAATTGTTCCTCATATTGAACAATAATGGCGGTGACCAGCAGGCCAATGGGCCGGAAGTGAAATTAAATAGAGATCACTACTTCCGCGTTACAGCTTCTTCCTGGACGGAAGTTGATCCGAATGAGACGGTTGAACCGGAAACCTTCACCTATAGCGTTTATGTGGAGAACAATACCGGTTGGACCGCATTGGGACTCTATTATTGGGCCGATGGCTTGACAACTCCGGGTTGGCCCGGCATACAGCCAGCCGATACCAAGGACGTGGATGGAGTGACATATACTTGCTTCAATATTACGACAAAATCAGAAGGGCAGAAGGTTAACCTGATCTTCAATAACAACGGAGGCGATCCGAATGCACAATTAGATGGTCCGGCGGTGACACTGAACCGCGACTATTACTTCCGCATCACGGATGCTACTTATCAGAAAGTCAGATCGTTTGCTGTCTATATAGAAGATAACACCGGTTGGGAAGCACTGGGACTTTATTGTTGGGCCGAGGGGTTGACAACTCCAGGTTGGCCGGGTATGCCGACTACCGGAACAGAAGTGGTTGGTGATAAGACTTACAAATATTTCCTTATCCCCGACAATCTGGCAGGCGAGAGCGTAAATCTCATCTTTAATAGCACTGTTGGCGGAGACGGAGGTCAGTTCGACGGTCCGTTTATCACGTTAGACAAGGATTTGTTCTTCTCCATAACCAGCGACTTCAAGTGGACACAGATCACCTTTTAAAAACAAACAGAAGTGAATAAATATAGTTGGATACTGTTATCGGTCTTTATGCTACTGCACCTTTCGGGGTGCAGCAGCTCCGATAAGGGCGATGATATCCCATCGACCGGCGTGGATGGCATAGAGAATAAGTACGTGGTATACGAGGTGAACCCGAAACTCTTCGGAACCTCCGGTGCTTTCAATGCCATTGCCGGACGACTGGACGAGATCAAGTCGCTGGGCGTGAATGTACTGTGGATCATGCCGGTGTACGAAGAAGGAGTGCTGAAGTCCGTCGGTTCGCCCTACTGCGTGAAGAACTACAAGCAGCTGAATGCCCAGTACGGCACGTTGGTAGAGCTTCGCTCGCTGGTAGATAAGGCACACGGCAAAGGCATGTCGGTACTGTTCGACTGGATAGCCAACCATACTTCCTGGGACAATGCCTGGATAGAGAACAAGGCCTGGTACACACAGGATGCCGGTGGTAACATCATCTCGCCCGCAGGGATGGGATGGGCCGACGTGGCCGACCTGAACTTCGACAACACCGACATGCGCAAGGCCATGCTCGATGCCATGAAGTACTGGGTCACGGAAGCCAACATCGACGGTTACCGTTGCGACTATGCCGACGGGGTACCCGACGACTTCTGGAAACAAGCCATCGCCGAGTTGAAGACGCTGAAAGGCGACGACCTGGTGATGTTGGGCGAAGGTAGCCGTTCCACTCTCTTTGCTGATGGGTTCGATATGGTGTTCAGCTTCAGCTTTGCCTCGAAGTTGCAGGAGGTATATGCCGGTAAGGAGACACTCTCTACCCTCTACACTACGCACAAGCAGGAATACGCCAATGTACCCGAAGGTAAACAACGGTTGCGCTACATTACCAACCACGACCTGGCATCGGAGAACTCCCCCCTGAAGGTGTACAAAACCGACCGCGGAGCCATGTCGGCTTTCGTGCTCACCACCATGCTGGCGGGAAGCCCGCTGATATACAGCTCGCAGGAAGTAGGTTATGCCTCTGCACTCTCGTTTTTCAATACCCGTACGCTGGACTGGAGCGCGAATGCTGCCTACCTGGCCGAGTACAAGAAGGTGATGGGCATCTACACGGCTTCGGACGCCTTGCGGAAAGGTACGCTGAAGACGTATGAGACGGGAAGCGTGGCCACCTTCTACCGGGAATCGCAGAAGCAGAAAGTATTGGTGCTGGTCAATACCACCAACCAGTCGCAAACCGTTCGCATCCCGATAGAGCGTGCCGGTGACAATGTGAAGAGCCTGCTGGATGGTGCGACTTCCGTACTTCCGGCGTCTTTGGAGTTGGAACCTTATCAATATTGTATTTGGCAGAAACAGTAAATCGTACAATTAAGTTATGAAGAAGATATTATTTTCAGTAGCCCTGCTACTGTCAGGCTTGTACGCTTGTTCCGGTGGTAAGCAGACGGCAGTAACCTATCAGTTGCCCGCCACCGATGATGTGGTGATGTACCAGGTCAACCCCCGTGTGTTTGCCGCTGAGGCTTCGTTCCGGGCGGTAGGAGAACAACTGGATTCCATCCGCGCATTGGGCATCAATGTAGTTTGGTTCATGCCCATCAATGAGGTGGGACGGTTGAACTCAGTCAATTCACCGTATTGCGTGAAGGACTATAGAGCCGTAAATCCCGAGTTCGGCACGATGGACGATTTCCGCGAAGTGGTAGCTCGTTGCCACGAGAAAGGCATGTCGGTCATCATCGACTGGGTGCCCAATCATACCTCCTGGGACAATGAATGGCTGGCCCAGCATAAGGAGTGGTACACCCAAGATGAGAATGGCGAGGTGATATCGCCCGCCGGAACCGGTTGGAACGATGTGGCCGACCTCAACTTCGACAACGCCGAGATGCGTTTGGCCATGATCGATGCCATGAAGTATTGGGTGACCGAGGTGGGTATCGACGGATTCCGTTGCGATGCCGCCGACTTCGTTCCGTTTGAATTCTGGAAGCAGGCTGTCGATTCACTTCGTGCCATCCCGGAACGTTCCTTGCTGTTGCTGGCCGAGGGCAAACGGAAAGACCATTTCGACGCCGGTTTCGACATGAACTACGCCTGGGACTTCCACGGAAAGGTACGCGATGTATTCCGTCAGGACAGCTGCGCGGCTTCGCTCTTCACAGCCGACCGTGGCGAGTACGATACCATCCCGGCGGGCAAAGTGAAACTGCGCTTCACCACCAACCACGACGAGACCATGAAGATGTCGCCCGTGGAAGAGTTTGGCGGCGAACGGGGTTCGATGGCTGCCTTCGTGGCCAGCACGTACCTGCACGGTGGAGCATTGATATACGGCTCGCAGGAAGTGGGACACCCCGAACGGATCGACTTCTTCCGCTACTGCCCCGTCGACTGGTCGGCTAATCCGGCTTTGCGCGCCGAGTACCGTACACTTATGTCGCTTTATAATGGGCATCCGGCTATCCGTAAGGGAACTTGCATCGCTTACCCCGACAGCAATGTATTGCTCTTCGAGAAGCAGGCCGAAGGAGAACGTTTCCTGATAGCTGTCAACGTGCGTCCTGAGGAAGCTTCCGTAGCTTTGCCTGCCGAATGGGCCAGCCGTAGCTGTACCGATGCATTGACCGAAGCGGAGATAACCACGACAGACACCCTGTCATTACCTCCTTATGCTTACTACATAATGAAATAAGAAGAATGAAGAAACTACAATCATACCTCATGGCTGGACTGTTGCTGTGCAGCTCACTGGCCGGAGCGCAGCAACTGGCTTCGCCCGATGGTAAGCTGACGCTGGATGTACAGACACTCCAGGGCACGCCGACTTACCGGCTGACGTACAAAGGAAAGCCGGTACTGAAAGACAGTCGCCTCGGATTGGAAACGGAAGAGGCATCACTCTCCGGCGGCTTCACGCAGGCAAAGGTGGAAACTGCTACCTTCGACGAAACCTGGGCACCCGTGTGGGGCGAGTACCGACAGATTCGCAACCACTACAACGAGATGACTGTGACCTTCGTGCAGAAGGAACAGAAGAACCGGACGCTCATTGTCCGCTTCCGCCTGTTCAATGACGGGCTGGGCTTCCGCTACGAACTGCCGGAACAGCGTATGATGAACTACCTCACCGTAACCGACGAGGTAACGGAGTTCAACCTCACGGGCAATCACAAGACGTTCTGCATCCCCGGCGACTACGACACCAACGAGTTCCCATACACCACCGCTCCGCTGTCGGAGATAAAGGCGGGCATGGAGAAAGCGGCACAAAAAAAGCCTTACGAATCGCAGGCTACGGCCTTCACTGTGCAGACTCCGTTGATGATGAAGTCGGCCGACGGGCTGTATATCAACATTCATGAAGCGGCGTTGGTGGATTACTCCGCCATGTTGCTCCATGTAGACGATCAAACTTTCCGGCTCAGTGCCCACCTCACCCCCGACAAGATGGGTAAGAAGGGATACTTGCAACTGCCCTGCCGCTCGCCTTGGCGTACGGTCATCGTGAGCGATGATGCCCGCGACATCCTGGCCTCGCAACTCATCCTCAACCTGAACGAGCCTTGCCGCCTGGAAGATACCTCGTGGATCCAGCCGCAGAAGTTCATCGGCGTATGGTGGGAGATGTTCACCGGAGCCGGTGGCACGTGGGCGTACAGTGATTACTACAAAGCCAAACCCGGTGTGACGGACTATACCCAGCTTACGCCCAACGGTCGGCACGCCGCCAACACAGCACATGTCAAGGAATATATAGACTTCGCCGCCGAGCACGGTATCGATGCCGTACTGGCCGAGGGCTGGAACGAAGGTTGGGAAGACTGGGCTTCGTACCACAAAGACCGCCAGTTCCTCTTCACCAAGTCTTATCCGGATTTCGACGTGAAGGAACTAAAGGAGTATGCCGCCTCCAAAGGGGTACGCATGATCATGCACCACGAAACATCAGCCAATGCTGCCGACTACGAACGTCAGTTGGAAGACGCCTTCCAGTTCATGGTGGACAACGGCTATAATTCGGTGAAGACGGGTTATGTAGGCTACGTCATTCCCCGCAGTGAGTATCACTCTTCGCAATGGATGAACAACCATTACATCCACGTAGTAGAGCGCGCCGCAGCGTATAAGATCATGGTGGATAGTCATGAGGCAGTGCGTCCCACAGGCTTGTGCCGCACCTATCCCAACTGGTTGGCACAGGAGTCGGCCCGTGGCGGAGAGTTCGAGTCGATGGGCGGTAACGATCCCGACCATACCACCATCCTGCCTTTCACCCGCCTGAAAGGAGGTCCGATGGATTACACCCCCGGTATCTTCCAGACGCGGCTCGATTACTATAAAGGCGAGAAACCCAATGAGCGGGCCAACACCACGCTGGTGAAACAGATGGCTCTGTACCTCACCATGCCCAGCCCCATACAGATGGCTGCCGACCTGCCGTCCAACTACCGTCGTTTCCCGGATGCGTTCCAGTTCATCAAGGACGTAGCCGTGGACTGGGACAACAGCTGGTACCTCGAGGCCGAGCCGGGCGATTACATCACCGTGGCCCGTCAGGCAAAGAACAAGCCGGAGTGGTTCGTAGGTGCTATCACCGACGAGCATCCACGCACGGCCAACATTCCTTTCACCTATCTTCCCACCGGAAAGAAATTCATCGCCACCATCTATGAAGATGGCCCCGATGCCGATTGGGACAAGAATCCGCAAAGCTATAACATCCGCCGGGTGGTGGTGACTTCGCGCAGCGTGCTGAAACAGAAGCTGGCCGCCAGTGGTGGTGCCGCTATCAGCATCCGCGAAGCAAAAAAGAACGAGGTAAAAGGATTGAAAGAAATTAAGTGAGGGAAACTTTCTTTATAAGAAATACTTCCTGCATTTAATATTAAAGTTAACAATAGGGAAAGCACGGGCCGGGAGGTTCGTGCTTTTTCGCAGGCAGCTTATATTTCGGAGGATGCGCACTCCCTTGCCGTCCTGGTATTTATTAATCATCTAAAGCGACGAAGACTCCGAAACTAATTGGTGTCTTGTTTCTCCCTGCGGTAGTCCAACGGGCGGATGTGATAAGCCTCCTTGAAGCACTTACTGAAGTAACGGGGCGAGCTGAATCCCACCAATACCGATATGTCCACAATGCTCAGCTCCGGCTTGTTTCGGAGTAGGAGAGCCGATTCCTTGAGCCGGATGGAGGAGATATACTCGTTGGGCGACTGCCCGGTAACGGCTTTCAGCTTGCCGAACAACTTGGTGCGAGACATGCCCATCTCCGTAGCAAACTCGTTGACCGAGAACTCCGGGTCGTCAATATTCTGGCGTATGATCTCCGTGGCTTTGTCCAGGAACCCCTTGTCCAGCACATTGGTAGCCAGCATTTGCGGGGTACTTTGAGGTTGCCGGCTGAATTTTTCCTGCAGCATGATCCGGCTATTGATCAGGTTGTTGCATCGCGAGAGCAATAAAGCCACATTGAAAGGCTTCACCACATAGTCGTCTGCCCCAATCTTCAGCCCTTCGAGATTTTGGGTAATGGTGGCTTTGGCCGTAAGCAGTACTACCGGGATGTGGCAGGTGTCGATGTCGCTTTTGATAGCTTTGCACAGTTCGGTGCCCGTCATGTAAGGCATAACGATGTCGCTGATGACCAGCGTGGGCATTTCTGACCTGACCTTCTCCAATCCCTCCCGTCCGTCGGCAGCCGTGACAACCTGGTAGTAATATCCAAAAATAGTAGCCAGCATCTGCCTCAGTGCTTCATTGTCTTCTACGATCAGAATTTTGGCTGTATGTGGTGTGTCCGGCGCAGTTTCCGCTTCGGCAACCTGATGCTGGAGGCTGATTAAATGGCTTTCATAAGGTGTCTTGTGATCCGTGCTTTCTCCTTCCTGGAAATTCTCCATCACATCCTGCGGAGTAGCCAGTTCTTCCACAGCAAAATGCTCCTTACCCAAGGGAAGCATGACGCTGAAAACCGATCCTTCGTTCACCACGCTCTCTACCTGGATATCTCCGTGGTGCAGTTTCAGGATACCTTTGGTGAGCGGCAACCCGATACCGGCTCCCGATTCCGGAGAGCCGGGGCGTTCAATCTGGAAGAATCGCTCGAAAAGCCTGTCTATATCTTTTTCCGGTATACCTATTCCCGTATCGCCTACTTCTATGACCACCTGCATCTCTTCCTCCCTGACGCGGATATAAATTTCTCTTCCCGGAGGGGTACATTTGAAGGCATTGGACAGTAGGTTGTTGATCACCTTCTGCATCTGCCTCTCGTCATACCACACCAGGATGGTGTCTTTCTCTTTCTCGAACCTGAAACGGATGTTCTTGCTTCTGGCCTGCTCTTCGAAAAGCAGGAAGTTGGCATACAGGAAGTCGACGATGTTGTGCTCGGACACATGGATACGCATAGCACCCTGTTCCTGTCTCTGGAAATCGAGCAGCTCATTGATCAGTTCCTTAAGCTGGAGACTGCTGTTATATGCTTTCGCCAGCCTGTTGAACACTTCCGGCGACAGAAGCTGCAAATCGGGCAACGTCTCCAACTGTCCGATGATGAGTGTGAGTGGTGTGCGGAATTCGTGCGAAACATGCGTGAAGAAACGCAACTTGGTTTCGTTCATCTCTTCTACATTCCGTAGATGTTGCTGCTCGTACTCCAACTTGGCCTGTAACCTGAAATGTCGCATGTACAGATGCATGACGAGATAGGCTATGCCCAGGAAGAGGACAATGTAAATCAGGTAGGCAGCCGTGGTCTGGTAGATAGGAGGCAATACCTCGATGTGGAGTACTGCCTCTTTCACCAAGAGATTGTTGGGGTCGTTGCTCTTCACTCTCAGGGTATACGTGCCTGGGTTCAGATTGGTATAGGTGACGTAATGGCGGTCTTGTGCAGCAGTCCATTCATCAGAGAAACCTTCTAACTGGTAAATGATGGCTTCCTCATTGGCCGAAATGTAATTGGATATGGCAAACTCTACCGTTACGGAAGTATGCTTGCTCTTTAGTGTGATATGTGGGGAGTCAAAGAGTGACGTGCGCAGAATGCCTGTATGGTCGTTGGCGGTTACCTCGGTTCCGTTGACGTACAAACGCGTGAAGGTAATTCCATAAGGCATGTCGGTGAAGCTCAACGCCTTTCTGTCGAACGAAACCATACCCTTTACCCCACCCAGAAATACTTCCCGCTTGTGGGAGAGATACAAAGAGTTCTCATTGATACCCGATAAGGGGAAGCCGTTGCTCTTGTTGTAGTTGTAGAACTGTTTTGTTTCCTCGTAGAAGATGGAGAAACCTTGATTGGTGGTAACGAGTAATTCGCCTGGGTTCGATTCGCATACATTGTAAACACAATCGCTGTATAGACCGTTCTTTTGCGAGTCATAGTTCTCGAAGTCGTCGTTCTCGTAGCGATAGACATCCAGTCCGCTGCCTGCGGTACAGAAATAGAGGTTGTGCTCACTATCCTGAGCGATGCTGTTGATGCTGTTGCTGCTCAGGCTGTTCGGGTCCGATGGGTTATGTTTATAGAGTTTCAATAGGCGACTCTTGAAATTGTACGCATACACGCCTTCCCCGCGCACCGATATCCATAAGGTGTTTAGATGATCGATACAGATGTCGACTACGTTCTTCCCGCCCAGTCGCCGATTTTCTTTGCTGAATAGAGGCTGGCTGATTCCTGTGGCCGGATCAAAGATATACACTCCGTCGTACGTGCCCAGAATCAGTTGGTCGCCATGCGGCTCTATGTCGCACACAAGGTCTGCCAAGGGGTTCCTTAATTCCGGACTACTGTTCCGGTAGAAGGTAAACTGGTTGTTGCGCAGGTTCAAACGGTTGAGTCCTTTATAAGTTCCTATCCACATGAGATCATTCTTTTCGTCATAATAGAGGGCTTTGACGTTGTTGCCTATCAGAGTGTTGGGTTTCCCTGCTTCCCACTTGTACCAACGGAAGGTCTGGGTTGTCGGGTTGTATACATTCAGCCCACCGCCTTCGGTACTGATCCAGAGGTTGTGATGTTTGTCTTCCACCATCCGTCCCACGATGGGAGAGCTGAGTCCGGTCTTCTCGTCGGTGGAAGCCTTGTACCAGGTGTAGATATCGTATTCCGGATTGAAGTAGTTGATTCCCCCGAAATAGGTACCCAGCCACAGCGTACCCTGGTGATCCTTGATGATACACCGGATGGAAGAGTTGGTGAGTCCGCCGGGAGTATTGCTTTCTTTATATAAGGTAAGTTTGCCGGTTCGCTTGTTGTATTTGTTCAGACCGCGGAATGTACCGATCCAGATATTCCCTTTGTTGTCTTCGCAGCAGGAATGCACAAAGTTGGACGCAATGCGTTGGTTGGGCTCCGAACTCTCAGTGAAGTAGTCTATCTTGCTGTTGGAGATTCTGTACAGTCCGTGATCCCAACTTCCTATCCACATGTCGCCTCCTGAGTCCCGGTATATGGACGAGATATTCCCATGCTCTATCGGGTGGGTGAGTTCTTCCGGCTGGCCTTTTTTGAGGATGAATAACCCATTGGCCTCTGTCGCTATATACAGAGAATGATCCGGTGCCATGTATAAGGAAATGATGTCGCTTTGGTTGTCGGGCAGTTGGTAGTAAAGATCAAAGCTACCTGTTTGAGGGTTGTAAGTAAAGATATCACGCTCTTTGCCTACGAAAAGTGTTTGGTTGAAATGGATGCTCTGTATAGCACCGTCGGCCCATAAGATAGTGAAGCGATCGGTATCCATGCAGTATTCGGCCAGCCCTTCGGTGGTGAGAATATAAATCTTCCCGTTCTGATTACCGTCTACCTGGAGTATGTTGTTGCAGAATATACTGTTTGGATTGTTTTTCTGGAATTTGTAAACCTGAAACTTATGACCTGTAAAACGGTTGAGTCCTTCGCGGGTACCTGCCCATATAAATCCCATTTCATCTTTATATAAAGAAATAACGGATGACTGCGACAGCCCCTCATCGATAGTAAGATGATGGAATGTCGTATTTTGGCTTGCTAAAGGATATAAAACCCCTATGCACAATAGCCATGCAATAAAAAACGTTTTTCCCAAATCGTCTCCTTCCTACACTTCCTCCTCAGTGGGGTACTGGTTCTTCAAACTTTACTTAAAATATTTACAATAATACAAATTAAATAAGAAAACGACAACTTTTGGGCTGAACATTAGGAAATAAATGGCAAGTTTATCTTAAGGATTATCCAAAATGCCCTCATGGGACGATTTTGTACTTTTTATGTCATTTTTTGGCACCTCCTATCGCTCCCCATCCTCTACTTTTGTAACAGATATCAAGAGTTATAGGTCGCTGCAAAGTTGACATATAGACTTTATCCACCGTCTGATGTTTTTGGTTGATTCTTTGAAAATAGTGTACTATAAAACCTTACTATATGCGATCTTAAACCAAATCTTTTTATGAAACGTACTCTATTGTATCATGCTTGATTTTTGTGCAGATATTTGCTTTTCCTACCTTAACTATGCCACCATTGAAAAGGAGGTAGTTAGATCCTAACCGACGTATAACCAGTGATGAGACTTGACGGTCGTGGTGGCGAAGGCCGACCTGGGTACGATGCTTCATGCATCCGTTCCCAGGTTTCGCCCCCTCAACGAAACTATGAGATGAAGACAGGCAACAGCTTTCTTCATACTAATATAAGGAAAAACCATGAAGTTTTTAAAGACATTCTTTTTAGCAATAAACCTACTTTTTCTGGTCTTGGCTTGTGAATCCGGAAGGGACGCAAGCCCGGACCTCTGTCAGTTGGTTGAAGAAGATGTCGAGGTGGCATCCAGCCAACTGGGCTATCAGGTAGCACTTTTTAAAGAATCGGGTACGATGCTGAATCCGAAGACGGTGTACAAGAACAAAATCGAGTATATCCCGGAAGACAATTGGGCGAGTGGATTCTTCCCTGGTAGTATGTGGTACATGTACGAGCTCACAAAGAAAGATTCCTGGAAGAAGCTTGGGGGGAAATATCTGGAAGAACTCGATTCGGTGAAGTTCTATAATCACCATGATATAGGACTTATTGTGGGGTGCAGTTTTGGTAATGCCTACCGGCTCACGCAGAATCCTGCGTATAAAGAGGTCATCATCGAGGCGGCACGCACGCTTATCACCCGTTACCGTCCGGCAGCGGGAGTCATTCAGGCATGGGATGAGAACCGTGGCTGGCAGAGTGCCTATGGCTGGATGTGTCCGGTGACTATCGATGCTATGATGAATCTGGAACTACTCTTTGGAGCGTCAAAACTTGCCCGTGATTCTACTTTCCGGCACATAGCCGTGCAACATGCCGATGCTACAATGAAAAATCACTACCGGGAGGATAACAGTTGCTACCACGTGGTAGACTATGATAAATTAGTAGGTGGAGTGCGTAGGAAAACCACGTCGCAAGGATTCAGTACAGAATCGTCCTGGGCGCGTGGACAAGCATGGGGGCTTTACGGCTTTACGGTTTGCTACCGTGAAACAAAAGATCCCCGTTACCTGAAAATGGCTGAAAAGATTGTGGACTACCTTTTCAGTCACAAGAATATGCCTGCCGACTTAGTTCCGTATTGGGACTTTGATGCGCCTGATATACCCCACGAACCCCGGGATGCTTCAGCAGCAGCCATTATAGCTTCTGCTCTCTATGACTTGAGTATCTATAAACCTGTCTATAGAAAAACAGCAGACAAAATTCTGGAAACACTCTCCGGTCCGTCATACAGGGCTATTGTGGGGACGAATGGCAACTTTATTCTAATGCATTCGGTGGGGAGCGTTCCTCATTCTGCCGAAATAGATGTTCCATTGAATTATGCCGACTATTATTTCCTGGAAGCCTTACAACGAAAAAAGAACCTGGATTGTAGATAAAGTTTAATTTTTCTGAGAGAGAAGATGGAAAACGAATGCAGGCCTCGTGTTGCTTCGTTTTCCATTTTTTCTATTGAGCAGGGTTACCTTGGAACGCTGCTGTCATATCGATCATCCTTGTGTCCTCGATGCGATAAAACCGCTGATTGGTCAATGGGCTGTCCAGTCCGCCGAGCCGTTCGATATAGGGACCGAGTTTAATGTAGTCGAACGACTGCAACGAACAACCTTCGGGCAGTTGCTGCCTGCCCGAGTACCACGCTGTCTTTATTCGCCCGTTAGCGGTTTCGCGGAGGAACATCATCAACCGCTGCACTTCCTGTGGGGCAGCGTCTCCACCCATGAAGCAGATACAAGTGATGGCATTGCCGTACTTTTCCAGAAACCCCGTGATAGCTTGTTCGTCCAATGTCTCGCCCCGGTCTTCCATCAGATGCGGACTGTGGCAACCCGGACACCGGTTGGGGCAGTTGGGGATGTTGACGACCAGTGTCACTTCGCCGGGAACTTCCTGGAAGACAATGTCAAAGTTGTGAAACCGTAGCATAATGACGTCGTTCGGCCTCCTGCTGCCGGGGTTGGGAGAAATTGCTGACACGCTTCATGTACCCGATGATGCGGGTCAGGTAATCCAGGTTTTTGCTCTGGCAGGCGGGGCACTCCGTCAGGCGACGCTTGTCGATGTGCCCGCAGTCGTTGCACACCGTGTTGGGAATGTTGAACGTGAAGTAGTTGCATCCTTCCTGTGTGGCTATCCGCAGCAGTTGGCGGTATTGCTCTTTGCTCAGGTGTTCATCCAGGTTGAGGTGCAAGGCGGAACCTCCCGTGAGGTGCTCGATGTACTTGCGACCGTGCAGACGGAACTTGTCGATGATGTTCAGCGACTCATCCTCCACGATATAGAAATAGCTGTTGTAACAATCTCGTTTACTTACGTATCCGTCGCGCTTGTCCCATTTGGCATGCTTCACGCCTACATTTTCGGCAGGGATCATCTCACAGTTGAACATCACATCTTTGGTGCGGTACTTCTTGTTGTAGCGTTCGATGAGGCCGAGTATTTGTTGCACGAAGCCTTCGTACTGCGGATTATCGCTGATATCGATACCAAGGAACTCGGCAGCTTCGACCAGGCCGTTCACCCCGATGGTGAGGTATTGCCGGCCGAGGTTGATATAACCTGCATCGAACAACGGGAGCATGCCTTTACTCTGCATGTATTTCAGGTTCTCGTTATAAGCCAGTTGCACTTTGTGTACCAGTTCCACGATTTCTTCCAGTTGGACATGGAACAGAACACGGTCGCTTACAGCCTGCTGAATGCAGCGGTTCAGGTTGATGGTGAGTACGCTCTTCGATCCGGTAGATACACCACCGGCGCCGAGCGTGTAGCTGAATCCGTTGTCCTGTATCTCGTTGCGCAGGCGGCAGCAGCTACTCAGCGAGTCGGCATTATCGCTCAGATAGGTGAAGAACGAGTGCCCTTCGGCATACATTTCTGCAGTGAAGTCGCCATATTCCAGGTCCTTCGGTTCGCCGTTCTCGGTGAGTAGGGCCATCGTTTCGACAGGGAAGGTGAGCACGGTGCGGGTACGCTCCCGGTTGAACCACTTCATGAAGCGTTTTTGTAACCAGTTGAGTGAATTCCAGTCAGGACGGCTACCGTCGGGGAAGTAGAAGTTGCCAAACAGGCTTTCGAAGTAAAACCGGTCGTAGTAAGAGATGTTCCAGAATACCGCCTGGAAGTTGCGCGCGCCGGTGGGCTGGTTGATGGAGTAAACGATCTGTTCGAAGTGGTCGGTAATCACCTTGTCCAGTGTGCGTTGTCTTTTCGATAGGTCAACTACCTGGTCGGCTCGCTGATAGTAATCTTGTCCGTACTCCACGCCGATGAAGTAATTCATATACATCAGGAACTCCGGCGTGGCACAAGCCCCGCTCAGCATGCTCGATACCATAAAGACCATATTCGTGAAGCCACCGCAGAACGACTTGAGGTTGGTCGGTGCCTTGGAGTTTCCGCCTATCGACGTGGTACCGCCTATCAGCCACGGGTACATGGTGATGCTGGCGCAGTAATTGGATAGACTCGTTTCATCATTCTTGTATATAAAGTGGTTGTTCAGCAGGTCGATGTAGCGGTCGGACACCTCCTTGCCGTACATCTCCTTGATGCGGTCGGTGAGCATGCGCCGGTTCAGCCGGATGAAGTTCGACTTAGGCAGTTCGCCGATGAGCGTAGCCATGTTCTTGTTTTCCACATTGGCATTGGCATCGAACTTACTGCCCGATGCGGCGTTCGAGGCGTCGCAATAATCCATCAGGAACTTCAGCTTGTCGCGTACTTCGCGATCTTCCAAGTGCTTCTGCCGGTATAGCATGTACGCTTTGGCTACGGCGTAATAGCGTTCGGCCATCAAAGCCACCTCCACCTGGTTTTGAATATCTTCCACGGTGACGTCATTGGTGATAGTCACCCGGCTCAGGATGTTGCTCAGTACATCCTGTGTGGCATAGCTGCCTACTGACAAGAAAGCCTTGGCTATGGCTTTCTTGATTTTCTCTAAGGAAAAAGCTTCCTTTTTCCCATCTCGTTTGACAATGAATAATTCCATCATAGAACCTGTTAAATGATTAATAAAACAGGACATAACAGGAAAGAGGTACGAAAAGAAGGGTATTGATAAGTACGTGCAGGGATGCACTGTGAGAACCCGTCCTGTGTCGCCTTTCGCCCGAAAGCCCCAGTGAATAAGTGACATCAGGCAGGTCTTCTGACTTGTTCCGGGCAGTGCGCCTTCCCATCGGACCAGACCGACAGTGGCATGAGGATGCACTCCTTTGTAGCGGAACTTACAGCTACGGGGATAGTTCCTGATTTTCACAGGATTCCCTTTTAATCTCTGTTGCGCGGGCAACGGCGAGAACCAAATGTTCGGGCACAAAGGTAGTTTTTTTTAGTATATCTCGGCAGAAATATAAAAAATATATATCTTCGTGGATCGCAATCCACTCGAACATAAATAATTAAGAAAGATGAAAAAACTTTTACTCGCCCTCTTCGCTTGTTGTGCTACTTATATGTATGCGCAAGACATTACCGGTGCTGCCAATTTGAAAAGATATGCTGAGGCTAAAGCTACCCACACTAAGGCAGTTGTATTTATCGGCAACTCCATTACGGATGGTTGGCCGGGAGCCAGTCCGGAGTTCTTTGCCGAGAACAATTACATCGGACGAGGTATTGGTGGACAAACCAGTCCGCAGTTGTTGCTCCGTTTCCGGCAGGATGTGATCAACCTGCATCCGGTGGCGGTAGTGATCAACATCGGCACCAACGATGTGGCTCAGAACACCGGGGAATTTGTTCCGGAGTTTACCATGAGTTGCATACAGTCGATGGCCGAACTGGCCGACTATAACGGTATTAAGGTGATTCTTTCGTCGGTACTTCCGGCAGGCGGATTCGGTTGGAGGCAAGAGATAAAGGATGCCCCGCAGAAGATCGATGCGTTAAATGCGGTGATTAAAGCCTATGCCGAGTCGAAAGGCTTTGCTTATATCGATTATAATTCGGCTTTGCGCGATGAGAACGGAGCCATGAAGGCTGCGTATGCCCAAGACGGGGTGCATCCTACCAAAGAAGGATACGCCGTGATGGAAAAACTTGCCAAAGAAGTGGTGGATAAGGTGATACGTTTCTGAGAACTTCTTAATACAAAATGTCACTTTGTCAAATTGTCATTCCTGATGCCTCTAGAATCGTCTATATTCTGTCGGTAGATGCCTACCCTGATAAAATTCAAAGGATTTCCGGTTTCGTAAATGCAAAATGAAAGTGCATGGCGAAAGTCGGCATAAGTATGCGCGTTGGCAGATGGTTTTCCTGATGATGTGCTTTAATCTTTCCTTGCTTTCTGTCTTTTTGGTTGTTGAAAAGACTGTGTTGATTTGACTCAGATAAGTCCAGACAAATACTATTTCAGGGTTATTGGAGCTGCTCCAAGAGCCCAAAGTCCGTTGCTCGTAGAGAGAGGTGTTGTTGCTCGTAGAGGGCGAACCCCTCCCTCTACGAGCAATGCCCTCTTTGCCCTACGAGCAAAATTGAATATTTTGCGCACGAAAGCTATAAATATGCAGAAATGGTGGATTTGTATTCGTGTTGTATTCCAAAAAATCTTCCGGAAGACATAAATGTAGCCAAAAGTCAGTTGCTGGAATCAGTGTATCACTGACATTTAGATTTGCATTATACAATAATGCAATCGTTTTGACAAATTGAAGTGACGCAAGTACTTGCTGCGCAGTTCGTTTGGAAACCTGAACCGAGTCGTCAACCCGTATGAACTGCGTGATCTGTTTATCTGTTTATGAAATATTGACTATCTTTGTCCCCTATACAAATAGGTATAACCTATACAGAAAAGAAGAAAACAGATGAAGAAACTCACTCACAATCCAGCAGACAGACGCCTGCTTGCCTTGCGATTCTTTTTCCTGCTATTAACGGTGGGAACCGTCCTGCCACTCCAGGGGCAGATCATCACCGAAGTAGATACCATCACCATGCGCGAAGCCGTCAAAAGATTGGGCCTCATGAAGTATCACTACAACGACTCTATACTCTTGCCTCGTAGGAATCCCTTCAAAGCAGGTCTCGAAACCGTAGGATTGAACGTTGGCGTATGGGCGTTCGACCGCTATGTCCTGGATGGCGACTTTGCCTATATCAGCCTGAACACGATGAGTAACAACATCAAGCATGGCTTCGTGTGGGACAATGACCAGTTCTCCACCAACCTTTTCGCCCACCCGTACCACGGCGGGCTTTACTTCAATACGGCCCGTTGCAACGGAATGACCTTTTGGGAATCGCTGCCTTACTCCATCGGCGGCAGTTTGATGTGGGAGTTTCTCATGGAGAACGAACCGCCCGCCATCAATGACTTCATCGCCACCTCCATCGGCGGAGCTTGTCTGGGTGAAGTCACTTACCGCCTGTCCGACCTGATTATCGACGACCGTACCACCGGCTGGCAACGCTTCGGCCGGGAGTTCCTGACTACCCTCGTCTCGCCCATGCGCGGGCTGAACCGCATTATGAGCGGTGATGCCTGGCGACACCGTACCATCCGCGGCCGTTCCCTCAAAAGTACTCCCGCCATGTTCTACGTCACCGCCGGACACCGCGCCCTGGCTGAAGACTCGGAAATCCGTCGCGAGCTGGACAACGGCATGTACGTAGACTTCGCCCTAATCTACGGCAACCTCTTCGACGATGAGAACGACAAACCGTACGACGCTTTCTCCCTGCGCGCCACCTTCAATATGTTCTCCCAGCAACCGCTCATCAGCAGCGTCAATGCCATCGGGCAGTTGTGGGGCACGAATATCCCGCTGAAGCGGAAGAACCGCGCCTTACACGTGGGTGTGTTCCAGCATTTCGACTATTATGATTCCGATGCGGTGCTCGACGGCGAGAAGATCAACTCCTACCGCATCTCTGAGGCAGCTGCCTTCGGTGGAGGTATTATGTATGCCGCCCGCCTGAATAAGAATATGAACTTCGCCACCACGGGCTACCTCAACGCCATCCTGCTCGGCGGAAGTATCACCGACCATTACCAGAACATCGACCGCGACTACAACATGGGAAGCGGTTTCAGCTCCAAACTTTACATGGAGTTCTTCTACAAGACACGCCTCAACTTCGGCCTTCGCATGGAGGATTACCGGCTCTTTACCTGGAAAGGATATGACCCGAATGTGGATATCTCGCAGCTGACACACGAGGAGCAGCTACACCTCAACGCCCAGGGCGACAAAGGTAATGCCAACCTGACCATCATGAGGCTGGACTTCAACTACCGTTTCAAGAAGCGGTTCACCGTCTCGCTGGAAACGTCGTACTATCTGCGCAATTCCCACTACAAGTATTTCCCGGATAAGGAATATCAGGTGATTGAGAATAAGATAGGATTGGGGTATGTGTTTTAAAAAAATACATCGAGCAAAGTTGCATCAAAAGATCTGTATATAAAGAAATATGTATATTTTTGTGCAGTTGTTATCTAATCGGTAACTTCTATATTATAAGCATCTAGTATTCACCCGTTGTCCAATCTAATTACATTATGAAAGCGGAAAAGTTAATTCTTACCATTGCCTTGCTGGTGTTCCCCATCGTGATGTTTGGTCAGTTCTCCGTAACGCCACAGAAGAGCCGACTCGTTCTCAAGGATAGTACTGTCATAGATGGGTATTTGCGATCAATGCCCACTAATGTTGACACCACTTTTTTCTTCAGTGAGAAGCCTCATAGCAAAATAAAAACATATTGGACCAGCAGAATCAACTACCTGGAAGTTGTTGAGACCGACGAAGATCATTACAATCCATCTCCCCTTGTTAGCGGTTTCGATGGTTATCTCGTCGGCATTTGGGCGCCTATGTATGTGAATAATGAGATTGGAGAAGTCGGGATGGTACGGCCGGGTCTGCGTTTGCTCATGGAGACCTATAAGGGAAAATTTGTCAATGGTTATCTGGGCTATGACCATTTTCATGGCTTAAGATGTTACTACAAACTCCATGACAGGTTCTATGCAAAGGCTTTTTATCCTTTGAAGAAAATGAATGACCATCGCAAAAAACTGTTGCTCCAAGAGTTTGCTGACTATCCCGAATTAATAAATAAGCTTAGTAAAGGAGAAATTAGTGATGGTATGATATCTGACAATCCTTTCATTATATTGAATGCGCTGGATAAAATGCTGGGCACACATGCCATGAATAAAGAAAATGAATAGTATCGAACCCATTATGGATTCTTCCAGAGAAAATATGATAACTGCCGGTTATTGTGGGCTGGCATGCAAAGCCTGTTCCGTATACATTGCCAGCTATATCGGCGGTGATACTTTAGAAAGGAGGGCTGCCAAAGCAGGAATGACAGCTGAGGAGATGTATTGCAAAGGATGTCGCTCGGATAAAACCAGTCCGTATTGCACGCAATGCCAGATAAAGAAATGTATCAAGGAGAAAGAACTGGAATGGTGTAGCGAATGCACGCAGTACCCGTGCCAGTTGTTGATCGATTTTCAAGCGTCACTTCCGCATCGGGTGGAAGTCCTGAAATCGTTGGACTTTGCTAAAGACCATACCATAGAAGAGTGGGAAGCAGAAATGCTTGAAGATTTCTCCTGCGAACAATGCGGCACCTATAATTCTGTTTATGCCAACGGTTGCAGGAATTGTGGACACCCGGCAGTGAATCGATTTGCCGAACGGCATTGGGATATTATCAAAGATAGTCCTGAACGGAATTATGTATAAAACGAAAGCCGATTGTTGACAATATGCAGCGATCGGCTTTTTATTAGCTCTTAGTCTTTCACCTTCTAATACCCGATGGTAAACCGTTCCTGATGATGGGCAGGGGTTTCCAGCTCGTCGATCATCGCTTTGGAGTAATCTTCCACAGAAATCTTGCTTTCGCCATTGGCATCTACAATCAGGTCGTCTTTGCCGAGGCGGTATTTTTCGGTACGTTCGCCCGGTTCGATGGTGCCGGCAGGGGAGAAGAATACCCAGTCCAGTTCCTTTTCTTTTGGAAGCATTTCCAGATAAACATTGCCGAGGGCTTTCACGGCACCTTTATAAGAATCGGGAATAGCACCGGAATCGACTACACGCACGCCGGGAGATACGAACAAGGTTCCGGCTCCACCCACGATGAGCAGGCGTTTTACTCCGGCTTTCTTTACTCCTTCGATAATAGCGATGTATCCGTTTACGGTGTCTTCGGCAATGTTAGGGTTTGTCCAGCCGGGGCTGTAGGCACTGACTACTGCATCGGTACCCCGGACAATGCCGGCTACCACGTCAGCTGAAGAGACATCGGCTTTCACGACTTCCAGTCTCGGGTCGGCGATGGTAATCTTTTCCGGACGGCGCACCACGGCTTTTACCTCGTAACCTCTGTTCAATGCTTCTTTCAGCAGGACGGATCCTATGAAACCGCTGGCTCCTATCAATACAATTTTCTTCATTGTTTTACTGTTTATTGAGTTTGTACTTTCTTTAACAATGGAAATGTAGGGTGTTCGGTTCACTGCACAGGAAAATAAAAACGGCGAAAAGACTATTTGAGAATACCTTCTGGCATTCTTTCATTGCCGAGTATAGTTCCTAATCTCTTGTTGGTTTCGTACTCATACAGTATCAGATATGGAGTCTTATAGCCGCTTCCTATATCTCCAGACGCCAAACCCGTAGGAAGGTACTTGGAAAGGAGATACAGGATTCCTTTGTCAGTGTAGGTCAAATCGAATAGACGGGTTATTTGATCGGTTCCTTCCTGGTAAGTCAATGTCATATAAGGTTCGTCCTGGATCGTAGATAACAGGTAACTGCCTTTCAGAAGCTGGGTGAGGCCTTCGAATACATAAAAGTCCCTGTCGGCGTTAGATATCAGAAAGAGTGTACAGCCTTCAGGGAAGAGGGGGAAATCGCTTTCCCTAATTGTGAATCCGAAGCTGAAGTCGACTACTTTGATGGTCAATATTGCGGTTTGTTCGGTGATATTGTCGCGGATCAGGAGGGTGGTTTCTCCCTTCTTCTTTCCGGTGACTTTGATGTTGCCCGCTCCGGAATTCCCAAGTTGGATGGTTGCATCCAGTATATCCGGATGTTGCACGGTAAGTTGGTAGTCCCGGTTGCCTCCCACGACCATGATTTCATGACCGATGTTTAGAGGCGTTTCGTAGCTTCCTTTCTCGAAGACCAGGGGGTAAGTCTTGTCGTCCTTTTCGTCTTCGTCGCGGAGCTGGGTCGTGCAGGATACGGTAAAGAGGATAGACAAGAGTAGCAGGGTGTTTGCAAAGAGTCTCATCATTCTGGAATTTGTAATTAAAAACATAAGTAACTGGGCAAATATAAAGCTTTTTCTATTAAAAATCACCAAAACGTTCTCCTTAAGAATATATTAAGACCCTTATTAACTCTTCTGTTAATTTCTCCGGCCTACCTTTGACGTGTTACAAAAAATAAACATATCATGAGAACAAGAATCATTTTTTGCCTCCTACTCATTGGAGGCTTCGTACATGCCCAGACGCTTGAATGGACGTACACCGTAGCATCCGCTCCCTGGCAAAAAGGGAAAGTCATCAAACCACTGAAAGCCGGATTCGAGGGGACCATCGACATCGATGTCTCCGATACGAAAGCCCAGTACATCGATGGCTTCGGCGGTTGTTTTAATGAAATGGGGTGGGATGCCCTGATGACGCTCACGCCACAGGAACGCGACAAAGTGGTGCAGAACCTGTTCAGTTCACAGCAGTCCAATTATACCTATTGCCGGATGCCCATCGGCGCCAGCGATTACGGCTTGGGATTCTACTCCCTGAACGATGTGGCCGATGACTTCAATATGGTCAACTTTAACATTCACCGCGATCGCTACATACTGATTCCTTATATAAAGGCCGCCCTGCAAGTGAATCCGGAGATGAAAATATTTGCCTCGCCATGGAGCCCTCCCGCGTGGATGAAGACCAACAACCACTACGCCGGCAACTCCTGTAACGGAACCGACTACAACGGTCTGCCCGAGGAGAAGATCACCGAAACGCCCACCACAGCTTTCCGGATGGAACGCGGTTACCTGAAGGCCTACGCGCTGTACTTTACCAAGTTCCTCCGAGCTTATGAGAAAGAAGGTATTCCCATCGAAGCCATACACGTACAGAACGAACCTTGTTCCAATCAGGTTTTCCCGAGTTGCAACTGGCGTACCGAGGATCTGGCTTATTTCATCTCCGACTTCCTGGGACCGAAGTTCGAGGAAGAGAAGATCGATGCGGACATCTATTTCGGAACCATCAACCGCGACAATCCCGCATACACCAAGGCGGCACTTGACAACCCGAAAGCGGCCAAGTACATCAAAGGGGTAGGCTTCCAATGGGACGGCAAAGGTGCTATCCCGACCATTCACCGGGAATACCCGGACTTGAAAATCATGCAGACGGAGTCGGAATGCGGCAACGGTGCCAATGACTGGAATGCGGCCGAATATACCTGGGGCCTGATACGCCACTACATGAGCAACGGTGCCAATCTGTATGCCTACTGGAATATGGTGCTCGACGATACCGGTGTAAGTATGTGGGGCTGGAAGCAGAACGCGCTGATCTCTATTAACAAAGAAACCGGAAAGGTAACTTATAACCCGGAGTACTACGTCATGAAGCACGTGTCGCACTTTGTGTCTCCCGGAGCCCATCGCCTGCTGACTAGCGGAGAGATTGATCATCTGGCTTTCCGGAATGCCGATGGGCGCATTGCCGTGGTAGTAGCCAATAAGGACGAAGTAGATAAGACGCTCCACCTGCAGATTGCCGGGAAGGTTTATCCGGTAGAGGTGAAGGCTAAATCTTTTAATACCTTCTCGCTCTAGAAACTCTTTCACTTGATGAAGCTAAAATCGCCCCCTTACAACAGGCTTGTAAGGGGGCGACTTCGATTTCAGCATATACTGCTATTTCAGTTTCTTGCGGTACATCGTTATCAGTACGATAACTCCGATGAGGAACAACGCCATAGCACCGTAAGCAATGCTCTCGGTCACATGTACGCTCTTCGGGTCGAAGCGCATTTCGATGGTATGCTTGCCGGCCGGGACGTACATCGCTCGCAGGATGTAATCCGCACTGGCTATCTGGGCGGGCTGACCGTCGATAGTCGCTGTCCAATCGGGATAGTACACTTCGGAGAATACCACGACGCCATCCTTGGCCGAGTTGGTTTCGTACACCAGGTGGTTCGGCTCGTAGCTTTTCAATGTTACCGTAGAGAGCGAATCCTTGTAGCCTTCAGTCGCACCGTTCAGCAGATCCTTGTACTTTACATTTACTATCGCCGTTTCCGTAGGCAGCACCTGGCCGATGGTCTCGATCTCCTCGTTGGCATCGTTGACATACTGTACCTTATCCACGAACCAGGCATTGCCGTAGGCGTACGGGTTCTCGATGGGCACCGTCTGTCCCTGTTTGCCGGCAGCGAAGATGAAGTATTTCGTGTTCAGCATATTGATAACGGGGAACTTCGCGGCATCCAGACTATCCACTTCTCCGCCGGCGGCAATGACTGCCTTGTACAGCTCGCCCATCTCCGGGGAAATGTAGTTCTCGATCATGTCCTGGTAACGGCGCAGCTTCACTGCACTATACCCGCCGACGCTCTTATGCCAGTACGAGGTGTTGTTCTCATTGAACGTGCTGGTGGCGAAGTTCAGTACGCGGTAGTCCAGCGACGTGTCGCGTAGGATGTACTCGTCCGCCTGCGTCTTGTTGAATGCTTCCGTCTGTGTAGATTTCGGCACGAACATCTCGTCGTTCAGGTAACGCTTGTTCACGTCCCACAGATCTACCAGACAAAGTACCGTGATACCGGCTACCATCCAGGCAGCTTTCAACTTGCCGTAGCAGAAGAGTGCGAGGAGTCCGCAGCCTATCAGGATCACGAAGAAACTACGCCAGGCATCGGACGTCACCATGCTCATACGCATGTCTTGCAGGTTGGCCAGCACGGGAGCCAGATGCTCGGCAGGCAAACCGCTCTGCAATGCCGACTTCTCATATACCGTCACAAAGTCGGAGAAGAATACGCCCGGAGCTACCGCCAGCACCAAGGCCACACCAGCTGTCAGTGCCAAACTGATGAGGACGTAGTTCCGCTTCTCTTTCAACAAGAGGGAAGGCTTCTCGATAATCTCCTTCAAAGCGAAGATAGCTAACAAAGGGATGGTGAATTCTGCGATTACCAGGATGGACGATACAGCGCGGAACTTATTGTACATCGGAATGAAGTCGATGAAGAAGTCCGTCAGTCCCATGAAGTTCTTACCCCAGGCCAGCAGGATGGAGAGCAATGTGGCCCCTATCAATGCCCATTTCAACGGGCCTTTCACGATGAAACAACCCAGAATGAAGAGGAACAGCACAAAGGCACCTACGTACACCGGACCCCGGGTCCCCGGCTGATCGCCAAAGTATTGGGTGAATTGCGAGTAGAGTCCCGAGTAGGTCGGATTGGCTTTCTCCATCGCTTTTTCGTTGTCCGAGAGCGGGTCGGAGATACCTCCTTTGACGTTGGGTACGAGCAGGGTCAGGGTTTCGCCGATACCATAACTCCATTGAGTAATGTAGCTGCGTTCCAGCCCGCTATCCGTCTGGTCGGCGGGGTTGGTCTCGCTTTTCAGTTCGCTCTTGCCGCGCATGGTTTCCTTGCTGTACTCATACGTATGGTATAAGTTGGGCAAGTTCACAGCCACACCGATCAGGGCGGCTACCACCAATACGCCGCTCGCTTTGAAGAAGTGCGGCAGCTCTTTATTGCGAATGGCATCTTCCAGGTAAGCCCCGGCGAAGAACAGGATCACAAAGAGGAAGTAGTACGACATCTGCACATGATTCGACTGTATCTGCATGGCCAGGAAAAGAGCCGTGAGGATGCCGCCCAGCAGATATTTCTTCCGGTATGCCAGGACGATACCCGCCATGGTGGGCGGTATGTATGCCAGCGTCACGAACTTCCAGATGTGTCCCGCCTGTATCAGGATGAAGAAGTACGAGGAGAATCCCCAAAGCACTCCTCCCAAGGCCGACAACCCCGGCGACAACCCGAAGGCGCGCAGCAGGATGTAGAATCCGAACATCATCACGAAGGTGAGCCACACGTAGCTGGGCAGGTACAGCCGGTACACGTTTTCCACGAACTTCACCGGTTCGGTAGAGTCGTAACTGGGAGAGATCTGGTACGTGGGCATGCCCCCGAAGAGAGAGTTCGTCCAACGGCTACGTTCGCCGGTACGTTCGTGATACTCCTTGATCTCCTGTCCACCGCCGGCACCGGCTACGGTGTCATGCTGGAACAAGATACGGTTTTCCACGTCTGCCGGGAAGAAGTAGACAAACGATGCGATGATGAATGCCAGGATGGCGATCAGGTCTGGAAGGATTCGCTTCATAAGATAGTGATTAGTGATTAGGGTTTAGTGATAAGTGTTTAGTGATTAGTGATAAGCATGCTAATCACTAATCACTAACCGCTAATCACTAATAACGATAGTGTTCTGCTTTGTACGGTCCGTCTACCGATACGCCGATGTAGTCGGCCTGTGCGGGAGTCAGTTTGGTGAGCTTCACACCGATCTTTTCGAGGTGCAGACGGGCTACTTCTTCGTCGAGGTGCTTCGGCAGGCGGTATACGTCTACTTCGTACTTCTTGTTGAACAGCTCCAGCTGGGCCAGTGTCTGGTTGGTGAAGGAGTTACTCATCACGAACGACGGGTGACCGGTGGCGCAACCGAGGTTGACCAAACGACCGTCGGCCAGCAGGATGATGCTGTGTCCGTCCGGGAAGTAGTAACGGTCTACCTGCGGTTTGATGTTTACGCACTTGATACCGTTATAATGTTTCAGGGCTTCTACCTGTATTTCGTTGTCGAAGTGACCAATGTTGCACACGATGGCCTGGTCCTTCATCTGTTCCAGGTGGTCGATACGGATGATGTCGATGTTGCCGGTAGTAGTCACGAAGATGTTGCCTTCCTTGCAGGCATCTTCCATAGTCACCACTTCGAAACCTTCCATGGCAGCTTGCAGCGCACAGATCGGGTCGATCTCGGTGACCAGTACACGGGCTCCGTAGGAACGCATGGAGTGTGCGCAACCTTTGCCCACGTCGCCATAACCACAAACCACCACCACTTTACCGGCAATCATCACGTCCGTGGCACGCTTGATGCCGTCGGCCAGCGATTCGCGGCAACCGTACAGGTTGTCGAACTTCGATTTCGTCACCGAGTCGTTCACGTTGAAAGCCGGGAAGAGCAACTTGCCTTCTTCTTTCATCTGGTACAGACGGTGTACGCCGGTAGTTGTCTCTTCCGAAACACCGCGCATCTCGGCGGCTACCCGGTGCCAGCGACCGTTATCTTCGGCCAGTACCTGTTTCAGGATGGCATTCAGTTCTATTTCGTCTTCGGCCGATGCAGGTTTGTCCAGCACAGCGGCGTTGTTTTCGGCATCAAAGCCCACGTGTATCATCATGGTGGCATCGCCTCCATCGTCCACGATCACGTTCGGTCCCATACCGCCTTCGAAGTTCAGTGCTTGCAGTGTACACCACCAGTAGTCGGCCAGTGTTTCGCCCTTCCAGGCATATACAGCCACACCCGATGCAGCAATGGCAGCCGCGGCATGATCCTGAGTAGAGTAGATGTTGCACGAGCACCAACGCGCCTCGGCACCCAGTGCCACGAGCGTTTCGATGAGTACAGCCGTTTGGATGGTCATGTGCAGCGAACCCATGATACGGGCACCTTTGAGTGGTTTCGATTCTCCATACTTTTCGCGAAGAGCCATAAGGCCGGGCATTTCTTGTTCTGCCAAGTCGATTTCCTTGCGACCGAAGTCGGCAAGCGTAATGTCTGCCACTTTGTAGGGCAGGGTAGAGAATAATTCTTTGGACATAATTGATTTGTTTAAAAAATAAAAGTGGGACAAAGATAGAACATTCTGATTAGTAGGGCAAAAGCCGTGCGGCTTTTTTATTAATTTATATAGAAATGGCAGGCGTTCGAACCTGCCATCGGATATTAGTGAGTGGCTTTGTACCAAGCTGTTTCTTCTTTGGAAGAAGCCCAGGAGTGGGTGCTCGGATCGGAAACGGTGATGCCGGAGAAGGTGTTGATTTTGATCTTGCCTGAGCTCCGGGAATAGTAGGAATCGGTGTGGCAGCGGTATTTCACTGTGCGGGCCAGTTGGGCGTCGAACTCGGCCAGCAAGACGATGTCCGGACAAAGTTTGGCTACATAGTCGCCTAGGTCAAAGAAAATGATGGGTGAGTAGCCGTCCAGCCGCTGTACCGCATTGCTCTGCGAATTGTTGAAA
This sequence comes from Bacteroides sp., assembly GCA_031555765.1. Taxonomy (GTDB): domain Bacteria; phylum Bacteroidota; class Bacteroidia; order Bacteroidales; family Bacteroidaceae; genus Bacteroides. The sequence goes on from JAVBUC010000019.1 coordinate 177,637, forward strand.
CTGTACCGGCTGTTGATCTCTTTCATGATGGCGGCCAGTGCGTCCACTTCGGAGCTGACAGTCACTCCGAGCGTACCGCAGGGCATGATGGTATATGCTTGGTAGAAGCTGAGAAAGGCCGTGCAGATACTCTCGTAGTTGGTATTCCCGATCAGATACGGGGCAATGTCGGTGTAGGGCATGCCATAACTCATCATCTCAGTGGGCGAAGCAATCAGGTGGGTGGCCACATCTTTCAGGTCGTAAGCCACCTCGATGCTTGACATGTAGCAATCGTCGAACAAGATGTATTCCATCTTCATGCCTGCTCCGCTGATGCCTGCTGCCAGTTCGGATATATTGGTCCGGTATAGGTCGGAGGTACCGCCGAAGAATCGTGTCATGGGCACTCCTTCGTATTCCCAGTGATATTTTTCGCGGGGAGCAAACGTGCGGGCCCGGCTATCTGCTCCTACCGGTATCCAACCCAGTCCATGCGCCCCGATAATCAGGGCGTACTGGTCGGCCGGAGCTGTCTCTTTGACTTCGGTCAGTAGAGAGCTGATGCCGGCAGCGGTGGTGAAGGCGGGTGTCACGTAGGTCTGAATGGGCACGCGGGTAACTTTCTTTTTGCTATATTTCAACTCGAACAGGGAGGCCTCGCTGGTGGAGGTGGCAAAGAATACCAATACTCGGTCTTTGCGCAGGATGCCTTTCTGGATGGCTTTTTCGAAGTCGGCAATATTGGTCTGGAAGTCGGCTGTCAAGTCGCCCGACCACGGTAGATACAACAAAATCGTTTTGCTCGGCCGATTGATGTCCGACGAATCATCTTCGTCGTTATGGCACGCGGCAAAGACGAAAGGAAGAATAAACAAGATGTAAAAGATACGTTTCATGCTACTGCGTTATAAATGAATAGGATGACTGGTGCAAAAATACGAAAAACTTTGCAAAGCCAGCGAATGTCCTGCTTATAAACAGTTATTCCGTCGGTTTTCTTTTTAAAAAAGCATAAAAAACAGAGCGTTTGTCTTTGCGGAAGACCTTGTAGCCTCCAAGGCCGGTCGATTGGCGAGGAAATCGCTTGTCCAATAAAAAGAAAAGCCTAACTTTGCCTGAGATAATCATTCAACATAAACAGAAATGACTACTGGAAAATTACCCCAATGGCTTCTTGCTGCTTTCCTTCTGTTGGTTTTAGCTGCCTGCACCGTTTCCCAAGACGATGACGATCCGGATACTGATTTCAAGGTTCCGAAACTCACCCTCGACAACTCCATCCAGTTCGTGGTGGACTACAACCGCCGGCTATCGGTGGAGATTCATGCGGAAGGTGCCCGGTTGGCTGTCGACTGGGGCGATGGCCGGGTGGAGAAGTTCGCCAATCCTACGGGGCTGAAATCCGGTCTCAAGCATGACTATAATAGCTTTGGAAAGTACCGCGTGAAGATATGGACGGCCGAGATGACTCATATGACTGTGTATTCCCTGCCAAACATGAACCCGATTACCGAGCTGACCATGGGCGATTGTCCGCACATGGAGGATTTGAGCATCCAAGGCCTGGATGGGCTGAAGACGTTCGATGGCGCCCGCTGCCCGAAGGTGAAAACATTGAGCATCGGTCACATGAATACCTTGACTTCTATAGACCTGAGTAAATGTACGGAACTGGAAGATCTTAACTGCTTTTCCTTCTATGGCGTGACATCGCTGGACTTGAGTCAGAATAAACAGTTGCGAGTGCTGGACCTTAACGGAGTGGAACTCACGGAACTGAAGCTGGAAGGGAACAACCAGCTTGGCACGATCGATATCTGCCATACTCCGCTGGCCGATATCGATTGGAAGCAGGTGCCTAATGTGTCTTCTTTAATGTTGTACAATAATAAGTTCCGCTCGCTTCGTCTGAACTCTTTGTCCCATCTAGCTTCTTTGATGTGTTATGTCAATGAACTTACTTTGTTGGACATCAGTGCGCTTGCCGGTTTGCGTACGCTCGACTGTGCCCACAACCAACTGGAAGAGGTGTTGCTGAATGGGGAAGCCTATTTGTATTCGGTGTCTTTGCATACCAATAAGCTGGGAGCTGAGGCGCTGAATGCAGTCTTCACACAGTTGCGCCCCAGTTCCGAAGTTCAATCTCGTCCGGGCATGCCTTGTCCGTTGTGGATTTATGGTAATCCAGGAGTAGACACCTGCGACAAGAATATTTTTGCCGATAAGGGTTGGATCATGCAAGAGGCAAAATAAGCGGATAAGGCTTCCTTTACATAGCATTTTTGTTTGGAGCCTCCAGCCTCTTCACCTGCTCTAAAACCCGCTGCTCATCGGGGTTGACGGTGAAGGACCGCCCCTTCACCGGGATTTCACCTCTTCACCGTGTGCCGTCCTTATTTTGAAGGCATGTCATATCCCTTTTGTTGCCTCCTAAATTTATTTTCAAGGCAACTAACTCCCTCTCCCAATATACCTGCAAGCACTGTTTAATGGGCGCTACGCGTTTTTTTGACGCCCGCTACGCGTTTTCTGGAAAGGCGTAGCGGGAAAAAATAAAACGCGTAGCGCCCGTTGGAAGCTTCTTTCTATTGCTCTGGAAGCTTCTTGCAATGTGGTCAGTTGCTTCTTGTTTTCGGGTAAAATGCTTCTCTCTTCCGGGCACTTTGCTTCTTGCTTCTGAGGCAAATGCTTCTTTCTTCTGAGGCAAATGATTCTTTCTTCCGGACACATTGCTTCTTGCTCCCGAGCACTTTGCTTCTTACTGTGAAGAGGTGAAATCCCGGTGGAGGAGCCCTCCTTCACATTTAACACCGATGAACAAGAAGTTTCAGAAGGGTTGAAGAGAGCGGAGGCCTCGATAAATTCCCTATGTGGCGATTGTAAAACTAATCTTTTTTTGTTTTGTAGAAGTGAAAATTCACTGCACCAATTCGGCGGATGCCGTCCGCCGAATTGGTGAATATGCAGAAACCACTCTATAAGAGTTCGACTTGTTAAAAAAAAGCCCGATAGATTTCTCTATCAGGCTTGTCTTGGTACCCAGACCCGGGGTCGAACCGGGATGGAAGTGAATCCACTGGTGTTTGAGACCAGCGCGTCTACCGATTCCGCCATCTGGGCGTTTCCTTAAATGCGGTGCAAATATACGGCTTTTTTTTAACCTTACAAGAGAATGGGTGAAAAAAGAAGAGATTTTTGTAAAAAAGGAATGCCTGCATCGGTTTATTGGAGAATATGACGTACCTTAGCCGAAACTTATATTTATAGTATCATGATAAATAAAGATAACTATTGTGTCATCATGGGCGGTGGCATCGGCAGTCGCTTTTGGCCGTTCAGCCGCAAAACATTACCCAAACAATTTCTGGATTTCTTCGGTACAGGACGGTCGCTGTTGCAACAGACATTCGACCGGTTCAATAAAGTAATCCCCACCGAAAATATCTTCATCGTCACCAATGCTATGTATGCCGATCTGGTAGCCGAACAGTTGCCCGAACTGGCTAAAGAGCAGATTCTGTTGGAACCTGCCCGGCGGAATACCGCCCCTTGCATCGCATGGGCTTCATATCACATCCGGGCGCTGAATCCGAATGCGAATATCGTGGTGGCTCCTTCTGATCATCTGATTCTGAAAGAGGGTGAGTTCCTCGAAGCAGTAGCCAACGGTCTGAACTTTGTGGGACAGTCTGATATCCTCCTTACATTGGGTATCAAACCCAATCGCCCGGAAACGGGATACGGCTACATTCAGATTGCTGACAAAGAGGACGAAAACTTCTACAAAGTAAAAGCTTTCACCGAGAAACCGGAACTGGAGTTGGCAAAGGTCTTTGTGGAGAGCGGTGAGTTCTACTGGAACTCGGGGCTCTTCATGTGGAACGTGAATACCATTATTAATGCTTGCGAGACTCTGCTTCCCGAACTGGCTGCCAAGCTGGCGCCGGGAAAGGATGTGTACGGCACTCCTGCCGAAAAGGCTTTCATTGAAGAGAACTTCCCTGCTTGTCCGAACGTATCCATCGACTTCGGCGTGATGGAACATGCGGCTAACGTGTATGTATCGCTGGGCGATTTCGGGTGGTCGGATCTGGGTACCTGGGGTTCGCTTTACGACCTGTCGGAAAAGGATGTGCAAGGAAATGCTACCTTGAAATGTCACTCTTTGCTTTACAATAGCACGAACAATATGGTGGTGCTGCCGAAAGGAAAACTGGCCGTCATCGACGGACTGGATGGTTACCTGGTGGCCGAATCGGACAATGTGCTGCTGATCTGCAAAAAGGACGAAGAGCACGCCATCCGCAAGTATGTGAACGATACACAGATAAAGTTGGGTGAAGACTATATATAGTCACCACGCTATGTTATAAAGAAAAGAGGGCGCAACCGCTGTCAACGGTTGCACCCTCTTTCTGGTTTCTAACATGGCCGGATATCACTCCACAAGCACTATGACCTGATTCATTTCTTCGGTCAGGGTGTTCAGGAATTCCAGCGGGCCGGACTTCTTCGTCTGTGGATGCTCTTCCAACCACTCCAGGACCTTATCGGCTCCAATCATGCCGACGAACTCTCCACTGCTGCTTGGCTTGATGGGGAAGAAGGGCATGAAGTTGGTCAGGTCGTCTGTGATGTCGTTTCCGGCGGGACTCATCCGGGTTTCGCCGGTGGCTTTATCATACAAGCCCAGATATAATCCCGATTCGCGCGTGTATAATCCGCGGGAGTATTGGAAATATACAAAGCGGTCGGTTTCCGAAGCATAGTTGACAAGCACCCGCTCTTCGGCATCTTTGGTGCTGGTTCGTTCGTTGGCTGGCCAGAAATACTTGCCGGTATCGAAGACCATATAGGGAGCTAATTCTTTACCCGTCACGGTATAAATGGTGTCGACGAAGTTTTCCTTGAAGCGGACTTCTCCGCCGGACTCCCACAATGTGCTGGCTGCCGCTGCGCTGATAAACCGCTTGTCGTTCTTGTAATTAATGAAGACAAGCCCGGATTCCGACCAGGTTCCGAACTCTCTCGCGCTTTTTAGCACACTGATAGACTCAATGTCGGCTGCGGTTTCTTGTATGGGTGTGAGCAAGGTCGGTATGGAGTCCTGTAGGATACCCTCTGGAGTGAACTCTGCCAGCGACAAGGATGAGGCTTGCCACAAGTTGGGATAATGTCCGATGATGGAAGTGTCGGTGAACAGGAAGTAGGCAGGCGTCCCCGGAGGTGTGGGGAAGGAGATTTTGCCTATGTAGTTTCCTTTGAAGTTGTACTTCTGCAACTGATTGGGTTGGCGCTTGAAATAGATCATTTCTTTGGCTTCGTCCACCCAGTTCTGAGTTCCGCTGTATCCTTCCGGGTCTTCACCGATATGGCCTATCGAACAGAGGAACTTGCCGTCGGCCTTGTCGAACAGAAAGCAGTCCTTACTGGTAGTTATCAGAATGTGCTTTTTCAATACCTGCACTACCGGAGCATTGCCGATGAGGCAGGAATCGTTTGTCTCGAGAGGTATGTACCGGACTTTCTTGCCAAAGTCGGACATCTTGAGCGCAGTGGGATGTTGGATGCCACCAGCGACATCGATCACTGCAACAGGACCAGACTGTTTCTTGCTACCGGTCGCGTCGGTGGCAGAATCCGATTGTTTCTTGCTGCCGGTACAGGAGGTTAACAGCCCAAGAAGGATGCACCCGGCTAACCAAAGATTTTTCATGCTTTATTTCTTTTTAAATGATTCATGGTAAAAGTAGAATGCAAATAAACTGATTTAAATAGTTTTTAAACTAATTAAGATAGTTAAAAAAGAGAAAGACCCTGATAATAAACGGAAAAGGTGCGTCACAGCAGTTGTGGACGCACCCTTTTATGGTATCATCATGGGTTGTTGGAGAGGAGAGGGTTAGGGTTGGGCTTCCCACGCCGTGCGTATGGACGACGCTATTGCTGCGAACTCTTCCGAGGAGAGTTTCAGTTTCGGATTGGAGAAAAGCATATCCGATTCTTTGTTAATGGCTATCAGATGGATGTGTGCGTGAGGAACTTCGAGTCCAATCACCGCCACGCCGACGCGCACACAAGGGATGCACTCCCCAATGGCCCGGGCTACCGACTTGGCAAAGACGTGCATGGCCGACAAATCGCCGTCGCTCAGGTCGAAGATGTAATCCACTTCCTGTTTGGGGACTACCAGCGTGTGTCCTTTCACCAAGGGATTGATGTCAAGGAATGCGAAGAATTTGTCGTTCTCGGCTACCTTGTAGCAGGGTATTTCGCCTGCGATGATTCTGCTGAATATAGTTGCCATAACTTTGTATATGAAAAAACAAGGCAAGCCTCTGCGTGAGACCTGCCTTGTAGTTAAATAGAAATGTTCAATACTTCCAATTGGATTTTACCTTGCGGTACCTGGATTTCGGCTACGTCGCCTACTTTCTTGCCAAGCAAACCTTGTGCGATCGGGGTGCTAACGGAAATCTTACCTTCCTTCAGGTTAGCCTCGCTTTCCGACACGATGGTATAAGCCATCTTCATGCCATTCTTTACATTTTTCAATTCTACTTTGCAAAGAATCTGGACAGAATCTGTTTTTACTTTCGATTCATCGATAATCTTGGCATCGGCGATGATGGTTTTCAACTTATTGATTTTCATCTCAAGCATGCCCTGAGCTTCTTTTGCTGCGTCGTACTCTGCATTCTCCGAAAGGTCGCCCTTGTCGCGAGCTTCGGCTATTGCAGCAGAAATCTTAGGGCGCTCCACAGTCTCCAGCTGCTTCAATTCCACTAACAGTTTCTTGTAACCTTCTTCTGACATATAAGCCATGATGTTTCCTCCTTATTTTAAATAGTCATATAAAACAAAAAAGAATTCCAACATGAGTCATGTTGGAACCCTCTTTCGTAAATTCAACGTTGCAAAGATAGGCTTTTAGGCAATATGGGGCAACTAAAAACCGATGCTTTGTAACATATTTATTAATTAATTGGTTTTTATAACAGCTTTAGGATGGCTTGTTCTAAGTCTTTGATGTTTTCACCACGGGCGTTAAGCACGTTATTGCGGTCGACCAGAAACAGTGTTGGCAGTTGTTGTACATTATACATGGCAGCGGCTGTGGAGTATACTCCGTTTCCGTCGCGTACACAAATCCAGGGCAGGTTGTCGGCGGACGTCTTCCAGAAATGTTCATCGGCATCGAGCGATACCTGATAGATTTCAAGTCCGCGGCTGGCGTACTTATTGTATAGTTCGCGCAGCATCATATTATGCGGGGCACCGATGGCGTTCTGGTAAACAGTGAAGTCTACAATGACTACTTTGCCTTTCAGGTCACTCAGGCGGTGTGCGTTTCCTTTGATATCACGCAGGTTGATATCGATCACACCCATTTCCGTGATCTTTTCTTCCGGAATCTCCAGTGTTTTCTCGCGTGGGGTACGGGTATTCTTCATTCCTTTGATGACGATGTTGTACAGATTCCGTGAACGGTCTGCGTGCGGGTAGAAGTGGTTCAGGCTGGTAGCCACGGCTGCAAAACATTTTACATCTTCCTTGCTGTTCAGCGGGTCGAAGATCAGGTAGTCGTTCAACTTCTGGAACAAAGCAAAGTAAGCCGATGCGCTTCCTGGGCTTGAGAAAATATAGTTTACTTTGACATCATCTTTATATTGCTGGATCATTACCGACAAGCTGTCCTGGAAGTCATCGGCCGACACCTTGTTGGCGCGGGCTGCCTGCACCAGTGCATTGACATTCTTCTGCAGAGCTGCCTGTTTCAGCACCAGTTCTTTGATGCGTGTGCTGTTTTCCGAACCCTCTACGGTATAAGCTGTGGCAAAATCACCCAAAGCGGCATTCACCTTCACCGTTTCGGTAGAGTCGACAGAGAAATTGATCACCTTGTCGTCCATGCGCAACCGGTAGAACTCGGGCGATTCCGGGCGTTGCTGGCTAAAACTGAACGAGCCACTGCTTTTCAACTTCATAGAGTCCAATGGTACAATGCCTTCCAATCCAGACGATTCCAGGTACAACATCTTCCCTTCGGCGTCTTTCACCTCGCCGTCCACTTTAAATTTCTGGCCGGACTGGCACGAACTCAAAGCAATGATCACGCATGCAACAATCGATATCTTCTTCATATATTTGTGTGTTATTTTTCAAAGTGCAAATATAGTTCTTTTCGAGATTAGTCAAAGCATTTTGTTCTGTTCTTCCTTTTAAAAAAGAAAAAAACAAGGTTTCGCTAACTTTTTATCTCATTACCACCATTTTAGAATAATATTATGTGTATCTTTGCCCGAATTTTGAAAGAAAATATTGAATAAAACAATTTTTATGATTAACCCAATTGTTAAAACAATCGAGCTGGGTGATGGAAGAACCATCACACTCGAGACGGGAAAGTTGGCGAAACAGGCAGACGGTTCTGTGATGCTGCGCATGGGCAATACCATGTTGTTGGCTACTGTTTGTGCAGCTAAAGATGCAGTTCCCGGAACAGATTTCATGCCGTTGCAGGTAGAGTACAAAGAAAAATTCGCTGCTTTCGGCCGTTTCCCCGGTGGTTTCACCAAAAGAGAAGGAAGAGCTTCTGATTACGAAATCCTGACTTGCCGTCTGGTAGACCGTGCTCTTCGTCCTTTATTCCCCGACAATTATCACGCAGAGGTGTTTGTGAACATCATTCTTTTCTCTGCTGATGGTGTGGATATGCCCGATGCGTTGGCAGGATTGGCCGCTTCGGCTGCCCTTGCCGTATCAGATATTCCCTTCAACGGACCTATTTCGGAAGTACGCGTAGGTCGCGTGGACGGACAGTTCATCATTAACCCTACTTTCGAACAACTGGCTAAAGCCGACATGGACATCATGGTAGCTGCTACCTATGATAACATCATGATGGTGGAAGGTGAAATGAGCGAAGTTTCGGAAGCCGAACTGCTCGAAGCCATGAAAGTGGCTCACGAAGCTATCAAAGTACACTGCAAAGTGCAGATGGAACTGACAGAAGCAGTAAACAAGACAGTAAAACGCGAATATTGCCACGAAGAAAACGACGAAGACCTGCGCAAGGCCGTTCGCGAAGCATGCTACGACAAGTCGTACGCCATCGCTGCTTCGGGTAATTGCAACAAGCACGAACGTTCGGATGCTTTCGATACTATCCGTGACGAGTTCAAGGCTACCTTCTCTGAAGAAGATCTGGCAGCTAAAGGTAAATTGATCGACCGCTACTACCACGACGTGGAAAAAGAAGCGATGCGTCGTTGCATCCTCGACGAAGGCAAGCGTCTCGATGGTCGTAAGACTACCGAAATCCGTCCTATCTGGAGCGAAGTAGGTTACCTGCCCGGTCCTCACGGTTCGGCTGTCTTTACTCGTGGCGAAACTCAGTCATTGACTTCGGTTACACTGGGTACAAAGCTTGACGAGAAGATGATCGACGATGTATTGGTACATGGAAAAGAACGTTTCCTGTTGCACTATAACTTCCCCCCGTTCTCTACAGGTGAAGCCAGACCGCAGCGCGGTGTAGGCCGTCGCGAAGTAGGTCACGGAAACCTGGCCCACAGAGCACTGAAGCGTATGATCCCCGCTAACTATCCGTATGTAGTACGTATCGTATCGGAAATCCTCGAGTCGAACGGTTCTTCTTCGATGGCTACCGTATGTGCCGGAACATTGGCGCTGATGGATGCTGGTGTGAAGATCAGCAAGCCGGTATCGGGTATTGCTATGGGATTGATTAAGAATGCAGGCGAAGACAAATATGCCGTATTGTCGGATATCCTCGGTGACGAAGACCACTTGGGCGATATGGACTTCAAGGTAACAGGCACGAAAGATGGTATCACCGCTACTCAGATGGATATCAAGGTAGACGGCCTGTCATTCGAAATCCTGGAACGCGCTTTGAACCAGGCTAAAGAAGGTCGTATGCACATCCTCGGTAAGATTCAGGAAACAATGACCGAACCGCGTGCCGACCTGAAAGATCATGCACCGCGCATCGAAACCATGACTATCCCGAAAGAATTCATCGGAGCGGTAATCGGCCCGGGTGGAAAGATCATTCAGGGTATGCAGGAAGAGACAGGTGCTACCATCACTATCGAAGAAATCGACGGTGTAGGTCGTATCGAAGTAGCCGGAACCAACAAGCAGTGCATCGAACACGCTATGCGTCTCATCAAGGGTATCGTAGCTGTTCCCGAAGTAGGCGAAGTGTGCAAAGGAAAGATCCGCTCGATCATGCCTTACGGTGCTTTCGTTGAATTCCTGCCGGGTAAAGACGGTTTGCTCCATATCTCTGAAATCGACTGGAAACGTCTGGAAACTGTAGAAGAAGCCGGATTGAAAGAAGGTGACGAGATCGAAGTGAAACTGATCGACGTCGATCCCAAGACAGGCAAGTTCAAGCTTTCGAAGAAAGTGTTGCTGCCCCGTCCGGAAAAGAAGTAATCGTTGACTTTTGATATGAAAACAGCCTGTTCGTTTGCGAGCAGGCTGTTTTTTTATGGCGACAATCCAAAGGGACAGATACAAAAAAGAATCGGAAAGTACCCCCATACTTTCCGATTCGAAACAGTCAAAAATCGACCTTAATCAATTTATTAACTTAACACAGCACAAAGATATGAGAAAAATTCTTTGCAAAGGCTTTTCGACCTAAAAAATTAGTATTTAAATCATTTACCGGTACTTGCCGACGCTGACTTCGCCTCGCAGGGCGCTGATGGCATTGGCTGCCAGGGCTTCCATTTCGTCCTCGCCGGGATACAGGAGCACAGGAGCCAGGAAGGAGATGCGCTCCTTCAACCGGGAGGTGAAGTAGTCGGAGTAGGCAATGCCGCCGGTGAGCAGGATGGCTTCCACTTTTCCATATAGCACAGTGGCAGCAGCGCCTACACTCTTGGCTACCTGGTAGATCAGGGCGTCGAGTATCAGCCGGGCATGTGTGTCGCCGGCTTCGATGGATTTCACGATAGCGGCTACATCCGTTGTACCCAGGTGGGCAGTCAGTCCGCCACGACCGGTGATGAGTTGTTTCAGTCCGTCCTGTGTATGGCGGCCGCTGAAGCAGAGGTCCACCAGTTGGGCAGCGGGCAGTGTGCCGGAACGTTCGGGCGAGAGCGGTCCTTCGCCGTCGAGACCATTGTTCACGTCGATCACCCGGCCTTGTTTGTGCACTCCCACGGAGACACCTCCGCCGAGATGAGCCACGATGATGTTCACCTCTTCATACTTCTTACCTTGCTCGCGGGCATAGTGGCGGGCGATGGCGCGCTGGTTCAGTGCATGCCAGATGGCCAGCCGGGGGAGTAGCGGGGAGCCGGAGATGCGGGCCACGTCGTCCAGTTCGTCCACCACCACGGGGTCGGCTATGAAGGCGCGGCAACCGGGGAGGGCTTTAGCTAGTGCGGCGGCGATGAGGCAGCCGAGGTTGCTGGCATGTACCCGCGGGGTATGGATGGCATCGTGCTTCATGGCTTCGTTTACCTCGTACACCCCGCCGGGAATGGGCTTGATCAGTCCGCCGCGGCCGATGATGGCGTCGAACCGGAAGGGGATGTTCTCTTTTTCCAGTTCCCGAAGCACGAGTGACTTGCGAAAGCTGAATTGATCGGTCAGCTGTGGATAGACGGACAACTCTTCGAGTGTATGGCGGATGTTACGGACCAATATGGGTTGCTCATCCTCGTAAACGGCTATTTTGGTGGAGGTGGAACCGGGGTTGATAACTAATATTCTCATGCGGTAAACTGTTTTAGCAGGTGAGGCACGCCATGGCGATGCTGTAATATTTAGACAAACCGGAGTCGCTGCGCGAAGGCAATACTACCGGGCAACTGGGGCCTTGCAACAAGCCAGCCATATCGGCATGGGCAAACAGGGCGACCGATTTATAGAATGTATTTCCTGATTCGATGTTGGGAAAGATCAGTACATCGGCCTGACCGTTAATGTGCGAGGCGATGCCTTTGATATTGCCGCTGGCCGGTTCGCACGAGGTACGTACATCGAGCGGACCGTCGATGATGACGTTGCCGAATTCGCCGGCTTCGGCCAGTTCCACAATGTTGACGTAGTCCAGCGAGTGCGGGAACTTGGCGCTTACCTTTTCCGTACAGTGTATCAGTGAGATACGCGGCTGTTCGATGCCGAAGCGACGGCACACGTGGATGGCGTACCAGATCATCTCGATGCGTTGTTGCAACGTGGGGCGGGGGATGACGGCCGCGTCCGAGAAGAACAGCAGCTTATTGTACGTCGGGATTTGCATCACCGACAGATGGGTTAGTATCTTACCTCTGGGCAGCAGACCTTTCTCTTTGTCGAGAATGGCGTGCAGCAGGTTGTCCGTGTTGATGATGCCCTTCATCAGGATGTCCGCCCCTCCCTCGCGTACGATGCGTACGGCTTCGCGGGCGGCTTCGTCGGGGTTCTCTATATGGAGAGTTTGCACATACTGCGGGTACTGCTTCAGCGAAGGAAATTTCTCCAGGATGGCCGAGTCGCCAACCATAAGAAACTCCGCAAGTCCCTCTTTGATAGCACGTTCGATGGCGTACTCCGTGTTGGGGTCGTTGGCGCAGACCACGGCAATGCGTTTCCGTTGGTTCAGTGTCTGCAAGTGGGCTGTTAACTGATCAAAATTCCGTATCGGTTCCATAACGTCAGGTTTTTAGCAAATATCCGAAAAATGATTGAATTACACAAGATGTGTAATTAAGTTAATAACACGCGGGGATAACATTTTGTTATTTGCTTGGGGTTTTTAGTTCACCACAGAGGACACAGAGAAATCCATTAATTGACAATGAACAATTGACAATTGACAGTTTTTCTTCTGTGTCCTGTGGTGAACTAAAAAAACTCTGTGGAACTCTGTGTGACTCTGTGGTGAACTAAAACATCCAACAAAATGTCGCCTCATATCGTTTTTTCTGTACATTTGCAAAAACTACAGAGTGTATGGAACAACTTATACTTCCGCCTTTCCTGAAAGAAGGCGACCAGGTGGCCATCGTATCGCCCTCCAGTAAAATAGATAAGATGCTGTTGAAGGGGGCTCGGAAGCGGCTGGAGTCCTGGGGATTGAAAGTGGTCATCGGGAAGAATGCCGGAAACTCGCATGGGAAGTTTGCCGGTACCACCCATCAATGTCTGTCCGACCTGCAAGAGGCTTTGGACCATGAAGACATCCGGGCCATCCTTTGTAGCCGGGGCGGGTATGGTGCCATTCATCTGGTTGCCGGGCTGGACTTCACCCGGTTTCGCCAACATCCCAAGTGGGTTATCGGGTTCAGCGATATCACCGTGCTGCACAACCTCATCCAGCACCACGGCATTGCTTCTCTTCACTCGCCCATGGCACGGCACCTCACCATGTTGCCGGCCGACGACCCTTGTACGCAATACCTCCAACAGATACTCTTCGGGCAACTGCCTGCTTACTCCTGCCCCAAGCACAAACTGAATCGCCCGGGGACGGCGCGCGGCATCCTGCGCGGTGGCAACATGTCGGTGTTCTACGGACTGCGCGGCACGCCCTTCGATATTCCTGCCGAGGGAACTATCCTCTTCATCGAAGATGTGAGCGAACGCCCTCACTGCATCGAGCGGATGATGTACAACCTGAAACTGGGCGGCGTGCTGGAACGCCTCTCGGGACTTATCATCGGGCAGTTCACCGAGTATGAGGAGGATCATTCGCTGGGCAAAGATGTGTACGGTGCCCTGGCCGATCTGGTGAAGGAGTACGATTACCCTGTCTGCTTCGACTTCCCTGTGGGGCATGTGGACTACAATCTGCCGCTACTCAACGGCGCCCAGGTGGAACTTTCTGTGGGAAAGAAAACAACCGATTTGAATTTCATTTGTTAATTAATCCGACTGCTTCGAACAAGTATTTTCGAAAAGCAGTATCTTTGAGCGCTTTAAAATGAAACGGAACATGAAAAGAAGAAAGTATATGATGATCCTAGGCAGCATGATGCTCTGCTCCTGCCTCTCGTGTGGCAACAAGAACAAGTCGGTCGAAGGTGCAGATTCCAACGTATCGGTGCAGGTGCCGGAGTTCGACGCCGACAGTGCTTACCACTACGTGCAGGCGCAGGTGGACTTCGGCCCCCGTATGCCGAACACCCCGGAGCATGTGGCGTGCGGCAACTATCTGGCCGGCAAACTGGAAGCTTTCGGAGCTAAGGTGACGAGCCAGTATGCCGACCTCATCCGGCATGACGGCATGCTGCTGAAGGCGCGCAACATCATCGGATCGTATAAACCGGAAACGAAGAAGCGCATCGTTCTCTTTGCACACTGGGACACCCGCCCCTGGGCCGATGACGATCCCGATCCGAAGAATCACAAGACACCCGTTCTGGGAGCCAATGACGGCGCCAGTGGAGTAGGGGTGTTGCTCGAAATAGCCCGCCAGTTGCAAGCACAGCAACCGGAACTGGGCATCGATCTCGTCTTCCTCGATGCCGAGGATTCCGGAATATCCCCTATCGAAGACTCCTGGTGCCTCGGTGCCCAATACTGGGCACGAAACCCGCATGTGCAGGGATACAACGCCCGCTTCGGCATCCTGCTCGATATGGTGGGCGGCAAGCAAGCCACGTTCCTGCGGGAAGGATACTCGGAGCAGTATGCCAGGGGCATTAACCGCAAGGTATGGAAGAAGGCGGACGAACTGGGATTCGGACGTTACTTCATCAACGATGCGACCGGCAGCGTCACCGACGATCATCTGTTTGTCAATAGGATTGCCAAGATTCCCACCATCGACATCGTTTCTTACTACGCAGACGGCGGCTTCGATCCCACTTGGCACACGGTGAACGACACGATGGACAACATCGACCGCAACACCCTCAAAGCCGTTGGCCAAACGGTACTGGCAGTCATCTATAACGAAAAGTAATATGTTATCAATCAACGAACTGCAAGACGAAGTGATCGCTGAATTCAGCGACTTCGACGACTGGATGGACCGCTACCAACTGCTCATCGACTTGGGCAGTGAGCAGGAGCCCCTCGACGCGGCCTACAAGACGGAACAAAACCTCATCGAAGGTTGTCAGAGCCGCGTGTGGCTGCAAGCCGACTTGGTGGATGGCCGCGTGGTGTTTCGGGCCGAAAGCGATGCGGTGATCGTGAAAGGTATCATCGCCCTGCTGGTGAAAGTGGTTTCCGGCCATACTCCCGACGAGATTCTTGGTGCCGATCTTTATTTCATTGAAAAGATCGGGCTGAAGGAACATCTCTCGCCCACCCGTAGCAACGGGCTTCTTTCTATGGTGAAACAAATGCGGATGTATGCCTTGGCGTTCAAGGCTAAGGGGTTCTGATTGTCATACTTCTTCTCATGCTCCGATAGCAAGAAGCTATTGCCCTGTTTCAAGAACTGTAACACTCTGTTCCCCTCTGGGGAAACTCTTTGTTTCAGGGCATGAAACACTCTGTTGCCTCTGATGAAACTCTTTGTTTCGAGGCATGAAACACTGTGTTTCCTCTGATGAAACACTTCGTCTCGAGGCATGAAACACTGTGTTTCTGTAGTCTGAAACTCTTGATAGCGGGAAGGATACTGGGTGCAGGTGTTAGGCGGGCGTGACGGATACCTCGGAAAGTGACAGATGCGTGACGGATAAAAAGGGTATCTGTCACGCGTTATTTGTTTGATTATCAGTTGCTCACGTCGAAAAAGGTGACGGCGTGACGGATAAAATCAGTTTTTCGTACGGGAGGAGGCGAGAGTTTACTCCTCTCCCTCCCTAAATTCCAGAATGTCGCCCGGTTGGCAATCCAGCACCAGGCAGATTGCTTCCAGCGTGGAGAATCGAATGGCTTTCGCCTTCCCCGTTTTCAGAATCGAAAGATTGGCCGGGGTGATATCTACCCGTTCCGCCAGCTCGCTCAGGGAAATCTTCCTC
This sequence comes from Bacteroides sp., assembly GCA_031555765.1. GTDB lineage: Bacteria > Bacteroidota > Bacteroidia > Bacteroidales > Bacteroidaceae > Bacteroides. Next base: position 193,566 of record JAVBUC010000019.1, read on the forward strand.
CGGGCCATCATTATATCGAGATTTACTATTATTGCCATACTATTTAGTTTTCGGAGGGTTATACAGTTAAGTCTTGTTCTTCCTTGATCTTTACACCCACGGCAAAGATCTCGGCAAACAGAATGACAATCATCACTAAAGTCCAGTCTGTCCCTGTGCCCAGGCTGCCCACCACCTCGTATCCGGGGATGCTGACCTGCTGCGCACCGTAATAGGCATCGACTGTCACCTGAAGCCAATGTACGACGTACAAGGCTGCCTGCGTGTAGGCAAAGAATCGCAGATAGTGTACATTCTTTTCGGTGAATACCTGCTTCTTGGAGACGGCTATCAGCAGTTTGACCAGGGCTATGAATCCCAGTAGATAGGCGATAGCTGCTATCAGAAAGAACGGGGTGAACAGATGAGCCCAGAACGGAACTTTGGCAAACGTATCGACGCTGTTCATGCGGTAAGAAACCGTCTGTCCCAGCGCCTCGTTGTACAACGAATCCGGCGCAGCTACCGGGGCTATCTTCAAATGGCAGAGTGCACTCGGAGCGCTCATTCCCGGGCTATACGATTCATGGCCTGCCTGAGTTCCGTCTTTGAAATCCTGTATATTCTCTTTCATGGGGAGTGCTATGCTTAAGGCAATCACCACGATGGTCAATATACCTACTATCTTTATTCGTTTCATATCTTTCCTTGTTTTAAATGACCATATCTTGTTCTTCCTTCAGCTCGATGCCTTTCTTGAATATCTCTGTGATGAACAGTACGAAAAGAGCACCCATAATCCAGATATACGGACCGCCAGTCAGCATATCATCTTCGTACACGCGAGCAATCTGCCCCACTATCAATATGATCACTGGTACCATAATGCCCCGCGCCAGGAGCTTCAGCAGGCGAAGGTTTTTCCGGTCGAAGATGATCTTACGCTTCACATTTTGTATCAGTTTGCCGGTGGTCACCGCGACCGTTATCACGGCTGCTATCTGGGCGATGTAGAATATAATCAGTGCCACGTCGGTCACAACAATGCTGTGCTTCAAGGATATATAGGTGTCGTTGAGCGCCGGAAGGAATACTCTCATCAAGAAAACAAGAAAAAGTATATATATTGTATTCATTCGTTTCATCTGTTGCATCTCCTCTTCGTTAAATGGTTAAGTCTTGTTCTTCTTTAATCTTCAGGCCGATGGCGATGACCTCGGCCACGATGAAGGCCACGATGCCCAATACCGGTGTCATGAATGTAGCCAGGTCCGATTGAGCCAACGAGTAGCCTTCCAGGGCGAATGCCTTTGACAATTCATATCCATCGAGCAGGAAGGGGACGAGCATACATAGATAAGAGACGACAAGCAGCGAACCGATCCAGCGTAGCCGGCTCACATTCTTCCAGGTAAAAATATCGAGATGGTTGACCGAGACGATCACTAAGAAGAAGATGACCAGGGTGGCAAGAGAGGCCATCAAGGAAACCATCGGCAGCAACTTCGAAGCCATGAAAATCCATGGGTTGGGCTTCATCGGGACGTTGACCACCATCTGCCCGTATATCGCAGGTACCTTCTCTCCGCTCATGGCGTTGTATACAGAGTCGGTGAACATAAATTTATCCGGGGTCAGAGAGATGGTTTTCATGTTCAGTATCTCCAATGTTTGCTCTTTCTTTCCCTGCATCTCTACGCCCATGCGGGCGCCGAGGCCGAAATAGTATCCGTACTGGAATATAGGATAGAGCAGAATCAGCACTACCACCACGCAGAGTATGTTCAATCGTCTTTTCATCGTTGTTATTCGTTATTTGTAAGTATTTCGAGGGGCTCACTCTTCTTCCAGGGGTACTTCACGTTGGTACGGCTCATCAGGTAAACTCCTGTCGCGAGGATAACTACGGCGATGCCCGTGAGCAGGTAGTAGGTCTGATTACCGCCTACCAGTTCGTTTACAGTATCTACTTCGGGGTACTTATTCATGAGATACATCGACAGGGAGTTGTTGATGATATGTATCAATATGCAGGGAATAAGGCTGGCCGTGCGGTAATACACCCATGCTATCAGGAAGCCGAACAACATGGCCGATACCACTTGCGCCGGGTTGATGTGGAACACCCCGAAGATTACTCCGGACAGGATAATGGCTGTCGTAGGGCTGTAATGTTTCAGTAAGGAGCGGGTGATAGCTCCGCGGAAGATCAGCTCTTCCAGCACAGGGCCTACGATGGCAATGCAGAGGACACCCAGCCATTCGGTCGACAATGAGTTGAACGCATTCTCCATCAGGTCGGGCAGATGCAGGGGAGTAACCACTGCATCGTTGACCCAGATGAAAGGAAGGGCGATCACAACCGTCAGTAACAGATACGCCGGTGAAACGACTGACCAGTTGACCTTTTCCGTGCTAATGTATCCGGCTTTCCAGAGATAGAGGATCATCATTCCCATGGATAAAAACATACCTGGCGCCATCATCATGTTATTCAGGCCTTCGAGACCTTCTCCGGTAGCGATGCGGTAGATTACCAAAGGGATGGCTACAATCATCATGGCTGCAATTTGCATACCTATGTATATTAAAATTAGCTTGATAGCTGTTTTCATTTCTTGTCTGAATTTACAAAGTTTACAACTTTAGTCGTTTTACTTCACACTGCCTACGTTGTGGGCCAGGTAATTCTCGAATAAAAGATGCATATCTACATCCCATTCTTCGGTGGAATTATCCCACTTGTACGATACATACGACAGAAGTTCGCCATCCAAACCATTGCTGTAAACAGCTTTCTGCTGATTTTGTGAGAATGCTTTCGTTTTGTTATCCCAGACTGCGAATGTTAATGTGTTGTTATTTCCGTTTCTCTGGGTAATCAATCGGTAGGAAGGTTGCCACAATCCGGCAGCGGCTTCCCACGTGTAAGTTGTCTTTGAACTTTGGTCTTCGCTCTGCACCGTTTCGTGTTTCACTTTCGGGGTGAGATACTTGCCGCTCTCGTCCAGCGTGTAAACAGTCTCTACATTTTCTCCGCGGTTGTACACAAACTTCTTTCCGTTCTGTGCGCTAACTGCTGAACTACAAACAAACAGGGCTAACATTGTGATGGATACTACCAGCATCGATACACTCATAAATGACTTCTTCATACTACTATTCTTTTTTAATTGTTATTCAATGATTATTTATCGTTTTTCGATATGCAAAGAAATATATTATTTTTGAACTGACAAAGTAATTCGATAAATAATTATCGAAAAACAATAAAAAAACTTTGTTTTTCGATGTTTTATTGTCTTTTTTCGATAATCATGAGCCATTTATACAAAAACATCGGCCTCTTTAGTCGTTGTTGCCGACTAAAAAGGCCGATGTTTGAATGTTTATCTGTGGTTGCTTCGGTGCTCGTTACAGATCTTTCTCCGAATTCTGGAACAATGCTTTGACTGTTGCGGCGTCCTGATGAAGCTGGTCGATAAGTTCGTCGACAGAGTTGAACTTCACATCGGGACGGATGTACTGCACGAAGGAGATACGGATGAACTCGTCGTAGATGTCGGCATTGAACTGGAAGATATGTACTTCGATGCTACGGTCGTGCCCGTTGTTGAACGTCGGGCGCCGGCCGATGCTGAGCATACCGGTATAAGTGGTTCCGCCGAACGTGACGCGCACGGCATACACCCCGTCGCCAGGTACCAACTTGTCGGGATCGTCCACCCGCAGGTTGGCGGTGGGGAAACCTATCTTGCGCCCCATCTTGTAACCATCGACCACGATTCCTTCCAGGTAGTAGTCATAGCCCAGACAGAGGGAAGCCATGCTCACCTCGCCCTGGTGCAGGTAGTTGCGCACCACCGACGAACTGATATGTATATCATTATAGGTACACGCGCGTGCGAGGATAACTTCCATTCCGATCTCCTGCCCGTAGCGTACGTAGTCGTCGAACCCTTCGCTGCGGTTGTGCCCGAAACGGTGGTCATAACCTATCACCAGACACTCGGCCTGGTAGCGTTCTTTCAGTATGCTGGTCATGAACTCCCGGGCGCTGAGTCGGGAAAGTTCGGATGTGAAGTCGAGCACGAAGCAATAATCCACTCCGGTGGCGGCCAGCAGGGCGGTCTTTTCCTCCTGTGTGGTGAGCAGTTCGGGGCGGTAGTCGGAGTTCATCACCTTGCGGGGATGTACCGGGAAAGTCACCAAGGCCGAGCGTACCCCTCTGGCAGCAGCCACCTCCTTCACCTGGTCGATGAGGAAACGGTGTCCGATGTGCACTCCGTCAAAGAACCCGATGGTGGCTACACACGGTTCCAAGGCTTCCGAAGGTATGTTGCGAATGATCTGCATGACTATCGTTATGAAAGAGAACCGAACAGATGACTCCAGTCCTCACCTGCCTCCGGCGTATAAGTGGCAATTCCCAATGTGTTGGCCGCAAGACAGTTGGCTTCGGAGTCGTCGATAAACAGAGTCTCCTCGGGATCAATACCGGAGTCGCTGACTACCGCCCGGAACATGTCCATTTCGGGCTTGGCCATCTTCATCTCGAAGGAGAGATAGATATTCTCGAAATAATCTTCTACCGTATGTCCTTTGTAAGCGAAAGCGTTCCGGCACGACCATTGCCAGTGTATCCAGTTGGTATTGCTGAGCAAGTGCACGGTATAGTGTTTGCGGAGCTTCAACAGCAAGTCGAGCTTGTAGGTGGGAATACCCACCAGGAAGCTGTTCCATGCTTCGTCTATCTCGTCGTCGCTTACCATGGGGCGGTTCATCATGCTGCGTATTTCGGCACGGAATTCTTCGGGGGTAATCAGCCCCTTCTCTTGTTGCATGAAGATGCCCTGTTGGTGGTACACATCGAGCAGGCTGTCCACCTGTTCCAATCCCAGTCTCCGGAAGTTTTCGATGCAGCGGGTGCGATCCAGGTCGATCAGCACGCCGCCAAAGTCAATCAGTAGATTCTTAATCGTTTTCTTTTCCATTCTATTTGTGTCTTAAACGCTGGACCAGGCGGATTAGTTCGCCCACCCACAGCACCACCGAGGAGGTAGCGATGAGGACGAGCCACGTTTGCCAGTCGAGCGGTTCGGTGCGGAACACCGCACCTCCGAATTGTACGATGAGGAACTGTCCGCCGAGGATGACCAGTACTACCAACTCCATGCCGTACGACTTGTTGAGCCCCTTGAAAGCCGAGTCGTTCGTGCCGAACACCCGCGCGTTGAAGAGATTCCAGAAGTGCAGCATCACGAAGAAGGTGAAGAAGATGGTCAGCCGTTGGGTTGTCATCCCGCCATCGGCGTTCTCAAAATAATAAATCAGGCTCATCAGTACCACCAGGAAGACGGTACCCACGCCGAATATATTGTATTGCATGGCTTTCGAAATGATGAAGTCGGTGGTGCGACGGGGCTTTTCGAGCATCACCTTCTCGCTGGGTGGTATAGAGGCCAGTGCCAGGGCGGCGAAGGTATCCATGATGAGGTTCACCCACAGCATCTGTGTTACGGTAAGCGGCAGTTCGGTACCGATGAAGGAACCGAGCAGCACGATGAGCAACGCTACGAAGTTGATGGTGAGCTGGAAGACGATGAAGCGCTGGATGTTTTTGTACAGCGAACGCCCCCACATCACAGCCGTGCTGATGCTGTTGAACGAGTCGTCGAGCAGGGTGATGTCGCTGGCTTCTTTAGCTACGGAGGTTCCGGTACCCATTGAGAGTCCTACCTGCGCATGGTTCAGCGCCGGGGCATCGTTGGTACCGTCGCCCGTTACGGCTACTACCGCTCCCTTCTGTTGGAGCAGTTGTACCAGTCGCTGCTTGTCGCTGGGACGTGCGCGTGACATGATTTTCAGGTCCATTACCCGGTCGAGCGCTTCTTCGTCGCTCAGTTCGGCAAAGCCTGTTCCGGTGATGCGGTTGCGGTCCGTATCTTTCTCCGGTTTCCACAACCCGATCTGGCGGGCTATCTCAGTGGCTGTTCCCGGCGTATCGCCCGTTACGATCTTGATACCGATGCCGGCCGACTGGCATTTCGCCACGGCTGCCGGTACATCCGGACGTATAGGGTCGGAGATAGCTACCACACCGAGGAATATAAGATCGGCGGCGTTGGCCAGTTCCTCACACTGGGTCGGAGCTTGTTCGTCTACGATTTTATAAGCAAAGCCTAATGTGCGCATGGCCATGTTCTGGTAGCCGAGCAGTTGCTGTTCTACAGTGGCCCGGTATTCGGCAGCCGATATCTGTTTGCCATCGGGCAGGACTACTTTCTTGCACTTGCCCAGGACTATTTCCGGTGCACCTTTTATATAGAGTACCCGTTTACCCATCAGAGGCGACTGTACCAGCGTAGCCATGAACTTCCGTTCGGTGGAGAAGGTGAGCTGATCGAGTACAGGAGCATTTTCCCGCAGTTGCAGATAGTTCTGGTGCTGACTGTTGAGCCAAAGCAGCAAGGCTATCTCGGTAGGATTGCCCACTCCCTTGGGCTTCTCTCCTTCCACCGTTTCCAGGAATGCCGTGGAGTTAACGCAGATACCTTCCTTCACCAGGCGGCTCACCTCGTCATCGGCCAGTACGCCTCCCTTTTCCAGGGCGTAGAAGCTCGGTTCGTGTACCTGCATCAGGTTCTGGGTCAGCGTACCCGTCTTGTCGGTACAGATAACGGTGATGGCACCCATCGTTTCGCAGGCGTGCATCTTCCGCACCAAGTTGTTAGTAGCCAGCATGCGTCGCATGTTCAGTGCCAGACTGAGGGTGACGCTCATCGGTAGTCCTTCGGGTACAGCCACTACGATCAGGGTAACGGCCATCATGAAATATTTCAGAACAATCTGTACGATGTCCATACTGTTGTCCCAACTAATTGAGGGATGGGCGCCAATATATAGATAAAGATCGCGTATAACGAAAATGAGGAAAGTTGCTGTGGCAATGGTAAACCCGATCTTTCCGATGAGGTTGGCCAGTTTTGTCAACTGTATATTCAGAGGAGTAGGTTCTCCGCTTTGTTCGGTGCTTTGGCGAGCAACTTTTCCAATCTCAGTAGCATCGCCCACGGCAATAACTGCCATGGTTCCATGTCCGTCGACTACGGTAGTTCCCCGCATCACATGGTTCGAGGGGTAAGTAGCTTCCTCGTCGAAGTCAGCTTCCACGATGGTTTTGCCAATTACCGGCTCGCCCGTCAGGTTCGATTCGTTCACCTGCATGGAGATGGCTTCGAACAATTCCCCGTCGGCAGGTACTTCCTCGCCCGTTTCGAGCACCACGATATCGCCTACTACGATGTCTTTTCGCGGTACTTCCTGTACCCGTCCGTTGCGAATCACTTTGACAAGTGTTTCTTCGTTAACAGCGTTCAGTAAGTCGAACTTCTTGCTGGCATCATATTCAAAATAGAAACCGATACCTGTAGCCAGTAAGATGGCCGAGATGATACCGATGGTTTCAGCATATTCATTGTGAATGATAGAAATGATGAGCGAGAGCAAAGCAGCTACGAGTAGCACGCGGACTACAGGGTCCTCAAATTTTTCCAGGTAAAGCTTCCAGAGCGAAGGGCGTTTGGGAGGAGTCAGCAGGTTTACGCCATGCTCTTCCCGACTTTTCAAAACCTCACTATCAGTGAGGCCCGAATGATAATAATCCTTGGTTTTAAGAGTCATTGTGGGTTAGAATATTTTGTTGAAGTGACAAAAATACAACATTAAATCGGCTTAGAATGTTTATTAACGGTTTTTTGCGCAAGTGTCTTAAAGAAATGAAATAATATTGAACAAAACAGGGTTTGTACCGTTATATATGTAATCATCATTTAAAAATCAAAACAGCATGAAGTACATTTGCACGGTATGTGAATACATTTACGACCCGGAGACGGGCGATCCTGAGAGCGGCATTGATCCGGGTACAGCGTTTGAAGATATCCCTAATGACTGGGTGTGCCCACTTTGCGGCGTAGGTAAGGAAGATTTCGAACCGTATAATGAATAAAGAGCAAGCGTGCGGAGGCACGCTTGCTCTTTGTTTATAGGCGGGATGGTCTTTAAGCTAAAACCATTTTCTTTTCTTTCGCTTCGCTGATAGCTTCTACCACATTCACGACATAATCGCCCAACTTCTCGCATTCGGCGATGAGATCCATGTAGTACACTCCCATCTGGTAATTGTATTCCTTGTTGTTCACATCTACAATATTCTGATCTTTTAACTGATTCCGGTAGTTGTTGATCTCGTTTTCGAGGTTGAACGATTTCGTTATATCCACCGCCTGATGTTCCGCCTTTTCGATCACCACCAGCATTTGTGCCAACGCGTCGGCAACGAGTTTCATCATGAAGTGAATATGCTCGTACTGCTTTTCGGTGAAGTCTTCGTTGGTGCTGCGCTTCCGGTTGATGGTACGAGCCAGGTTGTAGCAACTGTCGCCGATACTTTCGATCTCGGTCACTTCGCGGAGCATGGCACGGATATGCAGTTTGCTCTCAGAACTTAACCGTCCTTCGGATACTTGGTTCAGGTAGCCGGCAATCTCCAACTCCATGTTGTCGCTGATGTTTTCGTACTTCTCGATGCGGCTGAAAGTCTTGTTGAACTCATCGTCTTTGGCGGTGTGCAGCAGTTCTTGTACCATGCCGAACATGCGGCCGGTGCGTTCACCATACAGATGGATCTCTTTGTGAGCCTGCAGGATGGAGAGCTCGGCCGTACTCAGCATACCGCCGGTAATGTAGCGTAGGCGTGGCTCTTCGTCCTCTTCTTTCGGTCGGATGATGAAGCAAACGGTACGTTCTATCAGTTTTACCATCCAGATGAGCAAGCATACATTGCATATATTAAAAACCGAGTGGAACGCTGAAAGTTTATAGGATACTATGACATCGGGCGTACTTGCCGGAATAAAGGTGTCGACTATCCAGGTGACCAGGTTCAGGAACGGGTGGAAGATCACTAATACCCATATTACCCCGAATACATTGAATACCAGGTGCGCTAATGCAGCCCGTTTGGCTTGCGCATTAGCGGTCAGTGCCGCCAGGTTGGCTGTGATGGTGGTACCGATGTTCTCACCCAATACCAAGGCAGCTCCCAGCTCGAAGCTGATCCAGCCGTTGGCACACATGATCAGTGTAATGGCCATCGTGGCAGCCGAAGCTTGCACGATCATGGTCAGTACCGTACCGATAAAGAGGAACAAGAGGACAGAGAAGAAACCCATGTCCGTATAGTTCTGGACAAACGCCAGCATGTCAGGGTTGGAATTCAGATCGGGAGCATTCGTCTTGAGATAAGCAAGCCCCATGAATAGGAAAGCGAAACCAAAGACGAACTCGCCGAATGACTTCCGGTGGCTCTTCGAAGAGAAGATCAGCGGTAAGGCAAGGCCCAGCAACGGAAGAGCGAACATGGACATGTCGACTTTAAATCCGAAGATCGAAATGATCCAGGCAGTCACGGTGGTTCCGATGTTGGCTCCCATGATGACGCTGATAGACTCGGCCAGAGTGAGCAGCCCTGCATTTACGAAACTGACCACCATCACTGTCGTGGCCGAGGATGATTGTACCAGGGCTGTGATGAGCACTCCTGTTAACACACCGGTTACCCGGTTGGTAGTCATTGCAGTGAGGATGCTTCGTAGTCTGTCGCCGGCGACCTTTTGTAAGCCCTCGCTCATGATCTTCATACCGTACAGGAAAAGACCCAATGAACCGATGAGCTTTAAAAAATCATAAAAAGAGTATTCCATTTATAATAAAAATTAGAGTTGTTTGTCTGCGCAACTATTATGTTCTATATTTATCCAATGTATCACATAAAAAACCATCAGAATGAAACAGATGTTACAAATACTTTGCAAAAATAATAATATTTCTAAAGAATTCCCCATTGGCAGTACGGTTTTGGATATTTATCAGGGATTCAATCTTGACTTTCCTTATCCGGTCATCAGCGCCAAAGTGAATAATCGGGCCGAGGGCCTTAAATTTCAACTATTCAACAGCAAGGATATCGAGTTCCTGGACCTGACCGATTCGTCAGCCATGCGTACTTATGTGCGTTCGCTTTGCTTTGTGCTTTGGAAGGCCATACATGAGCTTTTCCCCGAAGGAAAGCTGTATGTAGAACACCCGGTGTCGAAGGGGTACTTCTGCAACCTGCACATCGGCCGCCCCCTTCTGCTTGAAGATGTCAATGCTATCAAGAAGCGGATGCAGGAGATTATCGCCGAGAATATTCCCTATCATCGCGTGGAATGCCATACGGCCGAAGCTGTGCGTGTGTTCAGCGAGTTGGGTATGCACGATAAGGTGAAACTGCTCGAATCGTCCGGATCGCTCTATACCTATTATTATACCTTGGGCGATACCATCGACTATTACTATGGCAATCTGGTGCCCAGTACCGGATACCTGTACCTGTTCGACCTGGTGAAATATTACGACGGATTGCTGCTCCGCATCCCTAACAAGCAGAATCCCACCATTCTCGCAGAGGTGGTAAAGCAGGAAAAGATGCTTGATGTGTTCAAGGAATACCTCAGTTGGAGCTACATCATGGGACTGAACAATGTGGGCGATTTCAATATAGCTTGCCAGGAAGGACACGCTACCGATCTGATCAATGTGGCTGAGGCGTTACAGGAAAAGAAAATCGCACAGATAGCCGACACTATTTTTCACCGTGGTGCGAATGGCGACCGGGTGAAGCTGGTGCTTATCGCTGGGCCATCGTCGTCGGGAAAGACCACCTTCAGCAAACGGCTCTCCATCCAGTTGATGACCAACGGGTTGAAGCCTTACCCCATCTCGCTGGACGACTACTTTATCGACCGTGAGCAAACGCCGCGTTTGCCTAACGGCGATTATGACTACGAATCGCTCTATGCACTCGACCTCGATTTGTTCAACCGCCAGCTGCAGGCATTGCTTGATGGGGAAGAGGTGGAACTGCCCCGCTATAATTTTGCCCTCGGCAAGAAAGAATTCAAAGGTGAAAAGCTGAAGATCGACAAACATACCATCCTAATCCTGGAAGGTATCCATGCGTTGAACCCGGAATTGACGCCCCATGTCAGCGCCAGCAACAAGTTTAAAATTTACGTATCGGCACTCACCACTATCTCCATCGACGACCACAACTGGATTCCGACAACAGACAACCGCTTGCTTCGCCGCATCATCCGCGATTTTAACTACCGTGGTTATTCGGCTCGTGAAACGATCTCTCGTTGGCCTGCCGTACGTGAAGGAGAAGATAAGTGGATTTTTCCGTATCAGGAAAATGCCGATGTGATGTTCAACTCGGCGTTGCTGTTTGAGTTTGCTGTACTGAGAATGCATGCCGAACCTATCCTTACGGGTGTTCCACGCAATTGCCAGGAGTATAGCGAAGCCTATAGACTGTTGAAATTTATCAAGTTCTTTACCCCAATACAAGATAAGGAGATTCCGCCTACTTCACTGTTAAGAGAGTTCCTTGGCGGAAGTAGTTTTAAGTATTAGGGCGAAAAAATTGTTACTAATAGAGCTTGGGGTTAAGGACTTGTTTTTTAGTCGGTTAATGCCTAGGCTATCTCCAAGCCTAATAAATATATATATATTTTCATGATCATTTGAAGCTATAATCCGGACATTTGTCATATATTTGGCTGATGATAAAACCCAATTACAATATGAAACGTAAAGTATTTACCTTTGCTATTCTCCTTTTTATAGGAATTTCGATTAGTGCACAAACCTCTAGTGACGCCGCGTTGTCATTTAAAACACAGGCAGAAGAGAACTTAAAACAACAAAACAACGTCAGAGCAAGTTCGCAATTCAAGCGTGCTTACGAACTCTATTTAGCCAAAGGAGATTATCCGAATGCTATCTGGTGCGGGGTGCAGAGTAGCATACTGACTCCTCGTGAAAGTATCTTTAAAGAGTCTTTCGATTTTTGCCGGGAAATGGAAGCTGCACTGCTGGAAGGCGAGAACAAACTGAACAAGAAACTTAGCGTAGAGCGCTTTCTCGTCATGAAAGCCCGGTTGGACTTGTATAGCCGGCTGAAGATGGCCGATAGATCCAAGGAACAACTGGGCAGAATGGAGGAGTTGAGCAATACCATCCAGAATGACTCCATAAAGGAGGATATGCTGTACACGAAAGCACAGTATTACTTTACATTCGGTCCTGCTGAATTAGGGGTGGCCAGCTACAACCGCTTGATAGGGGCTTACAAGCAGTCGGGCGATCAGGAGAAGGTCAACGAATGCTACAAGAATATGATCACGTTGGCCGAGAGAGTCAATAATGCGGCGATGGTATCCAAAACTTACAAAGCCTATATTGCCTGGACGGATTCTATCAAGGCGGTGAATGCCGACAACGAACTGATTACACTGGCCCAGAAGTATGAAACGACCCAAAAATCATTGGAGGAACGCGAAAGCGAACTATCTATGCAAGGGTATAAGGTGATTGCACTCTGTACAGTGACGGTGGTTCTTATCGGTGCTTTAATTTTCCTGGCTATTGTGATGCTGCGCTTCATGCAGCTCTCGCGCAAGCAGAAGAAGAGCATCGAGATAGCCAACGAACACAACGAACTGAAATCACAATTCATCCGCAATATATCCGAACAGATGGAGCCGGCGCTGAATACACTGGCCGAGTCGGTTGCCCAAATCCCGAAGCAAGGAGAGGAAACCAAGCAGATGCAGATGTACATTGAAGCACTGCGCCACTTCAGCAGTAACATACAAGAATTGTCTTTCCTGGAACATTCGCTTACCGAGACTTATAAGATGAGCGAGGTGAATGCGAGTGTCTTCTGCGAAAATCTGGTCGAAAAAATGCGGCCTTTGGTGAAGGAAGGAGTGGATACGGGCGTCAATGCTCCGAAACTTCAGGTCAAGACGAACCCGGAACAATTGGAACGCATCCTGACGCATCTGTTGAAGAATGCTGCTTTCTATACAACTGAAGGTAAGATCAGCCTTGAATTCAAGAAACGTGGAGCGCATACCGTTCAGTACATCGTGACCGATACGGGCGAAGGTATACCGGTAGAGTTGCAGGCCAACTTATTCAAGCCATTTACTGAAATCAAGGACCTGACACAAGGCGACGGACTTGGATTGCCGATTTGCTCGCTGATTGCCACCAAGATGAACGGTAAGCTGACACTAGATACTACTTATACAAAAGGTAGCCGGTTCGTACTGGAACTGCATGTATAAAGAGATAAAAAGGCGTGCCCTTGTTTAGAATGAAAACAAGGGCACGCTTCTTTTTTTACTTCCTATGAAAATTGATTTAGAAGTAATCTAATGCACCATTAGATACTATCTAAGTTAGTCTCTCAAAGCTTCTACTTCTTCAGGGGTTAACGGAACCTTTTTACCCAGTCGGCGAGCACCGGTTTCAGTAATCAGGTAGTCTTCTTCGTTGCGGATGCCTCCGAAGTCCCGGTAGGCTTCCACCTTGTCGTAGTTGACAAAGTCCATGAATTTTCTCTCTCCCCGCCACAGATCCATCAGCTCGGGAATAAAGTAGATACCCGGTTCGATGGTCAGCACGAAGCCTGGTTCCAGCGGTGCACCCAGCCGCAGGGATTTCCGTCCGAACTGTGTACTCTTCGGTTGTCCGTTGTATCCTACCCATACTTCGCCCAGGTTTTCCATGTCGTGTACATCCAGTCCCATCATGTGACCCAACCCACAAGGGTAGAACAGAGCATGAGCTCCTTCGCGTACGGCATCGTCGGCATTGCCTTTCATCAGGCCCATCTCTTTTAGTCCTTCCACCATGACGCGGGCGGATAAGTCATACACATCCGCAAAGGGAACACCCGGACGGAGTGCTTCTACCGAAGCCAAATGCATGGCGTTCTGGAGTTCGTATATCTCGCGTTGGCGGGCGGTAAATTTCTTGTCGGCAGGGATGGTCGAGGACATATCGCCGGCATAGCCCATAGCGGATTCGGCACCGGCATCGAGCAGGAACAAGTCGCCCGGCTTCACCAGATTGCCGTGGTAATGGTTGTGCAAAGTCTGTCCGTTAATGGTAGCGATGGTCGGGAACGAAAGGTCGCCACCGGCTGCCAGTGCGACGGCTTCCACAGCCGCAGCTATCTCACACTCGTACATACCCGGGCGGAGCATTTTCGTGGCTGCGATATGCATATCGGCCGTGATGTCGCAAGCTTTCTCGATCTCTATGATCTCCTCGGCCGACTTATAATTGCGTTGGCTCACGATGGCACGGATGAACGGCACCGAACCTTCCTGATGCTTGGGGGGCAGCCCCAGTAAATCCATCAGTTTCAGCTTGTGCTCGGAACGGTAAGGTGGCAGGTAGTGAATGGTCTGTCCCTTCTGTACAGTCTTGTCCAGGAAAGCCATCAGTGCGGCGGCAGGTTGTGTTTCCTTTACTCCTACCAACTCGCTCTTCTCTTTGATGGTGGGCTGAGTACCCATCCAGACAATATGGTCGATGGTCAGTTCGTCGCCGAAGATGATTTCCCTGTCTTCGTCAATGTCTATAATAGCTGATAATCCGGCAAATGAAAGACCGAAATAATACAGGAAGGTAGAGTCCTGGCGATAGCGGAACGCATTGTCCGCATAGTTCAATCCGCAGTCGTCGTTGCCCAGGAACAACAACACACCCGAGCCCAATTTCTTTTTCAGCAGGGCTCTCCGCTGCACATAGGTCTCTTTCGCAAACATAACATCTCATTTTAAAGTTTGTGCAACAAAGATAGCATTTTTCATGTTATAGTATTAAAAATTATCAGTCGATTCTGTGGAATCTCTACTTAAAGGCTTACATTTGTACCGAGAATTACTGAAAACCGATTACAGCTATATATGGCACAAGGTTCCCGTCAGATACAATCGCAGGCGCAGCAGCAGATTCAGACGCTCTCGCCCCAGCAAATTCTGGTAGTGAAACTACTGGAACTTCCTGCTGTGGAACTGGAAGATCGTAGTCATGCCGAACTGCTGGAGAACCCGGCCCTGGAAGAGGGGCGAGAGGAAACAGCCACCGACGAGTTTGCCGAAAGTGACTCCGCTGCAGATGTCGACAATGAAACGTACGAATACGACTCCTTAGGCGATTACCTCACTGAAGACGATATCCCCGATTATAAATTACAAGAAAACAACCGCTCGAAGGGCGAACAGCCGGAAGAGATCCCATTCTCGGAGGCCGTGTCGTTCTACGAACTGCTGAAAGAACAACTGCGCGAACGCAACCTCACCGAACATCAACGTGAACTGGCCGAGTACCTCATCGGTTCGCTGGACGATGACGGACTGCTGCGCAAGTCGCTCGACAGCATTTCCGACGAGTTGGCCATCTACGTGGGCATCAATGCCACCGAAGAAGAACTGGAGGAGGCGTTGAAGGTGATTCAGGACTTTGATCCTCCTGGGTTGGGGGCGCGTAGCTTGCAGGAATGCCTACTGATACAGCTTCGCCGGCGCGAGGAGCCGGGCGTAGCAAACCCGCTGTTGCCAATCGAGCAGGAAATCATCGAAACTTGTTACGAGGAGTTTACCCGCAAGCATTGGGAGAAGATCATCCGGAAACTCGATATCACGGAAGAGGTGTTCAACGAGGCTATCTGCGAAATTACCAAACTCAACCCGCGTCCGGGTGCGTCGCTGGGCGAGGCCATTGGCCGGAACATGCAGCAGATCGTACCCGACTTTCTGGTGGAGTCGTTCGACGATGGTACTATCACTTTATCACTGAACAACCGCAATGTGCCCGAGTTGCGTATGAGCCGCGACTTTAAAGATATGGTAGAGGAGCATACCAAGAACCGGACTAACCAGTCGAAGGAATCGAAAGAGGCGATGATGTTCCTGAAACAAAAGATGGATGCTGCCCAAGGTTTTATCGATGCCGTGAAGCAGCGCCAGCATACGCTGATGACTACGATGCAGTCCATCATCGACCTGCAACGTTCCTTCTTCCTTGAAGGCGACGAGCTGTTACTTCGTCCCATGATTCTGAAGGATGTGGCCGAACGTACCGGGCTCGACATCTCCACCATCTCGCGTGTGAGCAATAGTAAATATGTACAGACCAACTTCGGTGTGTATCCGCTGAAATTCTTCTTCAGCGAAGGATATACCACCGGCGACGGCGAAGAGATGTCGGTGCGCGAGATCAAGAAGATACTGCAAGAGTGCATCGAAAGCGAGGACAAGAAGAAGCCACTCACCGACGATGAACTGACCAAGACCCTGAATGGAAAAGGTTATCCGATAGCACGGCGTACCGTAGCCAAATACCGGGAGCAACTGAATATACCGGTTGCCCGCCTACGCAAATAATATACCTCCGATCATTATGAGTGAAGAAAAGATAGAACATACGCAACACATGGTTGCCGATCGTACCATGATACGCACAGCAAGGATCATCTCGGCCATTTTTACTCCGTTTTCGATTCCTTTCCTGGCATTTCTGGCGCTGTTCCTGTTCTCTTACCTGCGCATCATGCCGACGCAGCTAAAGCTGTTCGTGCTAGGCATTGTGTATAGTTTCACTATCCTGCTGCCTACGCTCACCATCTTCCTGTTCCGGAAGATCAATGGATTCGATCTGCAGGAGATGAACCTGCGCAAGCGGCGCTACATACCGTTCTTGCTCACTATTCTCTCGTACGTATTCTGTCTGCTGGTGATGCACCGGATGAACATTCCGTGGTACATGACCGGGATTATTCTGGCGGCACTGATCGTACAGGTCATCTGCGTGGTGGTAAACCTGAAATGGAAGTTGAGCGAGCACATGGCAGGCATGGGTTGCATCGTGAGCGGGCTGGTTTCGTTCAGCGCCTTGTTCGGATACAACCCGGTGTGGTGGTTGTGCATCGTCATCCTTATTGCCGGGATATTGGGTACGGCCCGCATCATCCTGGGACATCACTTTCTGGGCGAAGTCCTGTTTGGCTTCTTGGTGGGTTTTGTCTGCACCTTGCTGGTATTGCATCCGGTGGCCAATGTCTTATTCCGCGTATTTTTGTTTTAATTATTATACACATCTTAAAAACGAATTATTATGAATTTCCCACAAAACTTGAAGTACACAAGCGAACACGAATGGATCCGCTTGGAGGGTGATGTAGCTTACGTAGGTATTACCGATTATGCGCAGGATCAGTTGGGCGACATCGTATTTGTCGACATACCCACTGTGGGCGAATCGCTTGAGGCTGGTGATATTTTCGGAACCATCGAAGTCGTGAAGACCATCTCCGACCTCTTTTTGCCGGTAGCCGGTGAGGTGCTGGAACAGAACGAAGCACTGGAAGGAACTCCCGAACTGGTGAACTCTGATCCGTACGGCGAAGGCTGGCTTATTAAAGTAAAAGTGGCCGATGTGGCCGAAGTAGACGGCTTGCTGGATGCCGAAGCATACAAGGCTGTTATCAACGCTTAATATTTTCATCGCAGAGAACGTACTCATGTTCTCTGCGATGTTATTTCATCATTAATCATTCAAGAAAATGACCCCAATTGTTAGTATCATCATGGGTAGCACGTCCGACCTTCCGGTCATGGAGAAGGCGGCCCAACTGCTTAATGACTTGCAAGTACCCTTCGAAATGAATGCTCTCTCGGCCCACCGTACTCCAGAAGCTGTGGAAGAGTTTTCCAAGAACGCCCATACCCGTGGCATTAAAGTAATCATTGCCGCTGCCGGAATGGCTGCCCATCTTCCGGGAGTCATTGCCGCTTCTACCCCGCTGCCGGTGATCGGTGTGCCCATCAAGTCGTCGCTCGACGGAATGGATGCCCTGCTTGCCATCGTACAGATGCCTCCGGGCATTCCTGTGGCTACGGTGGGTATCAACGGCGCACTCAATGCGGCCATCCTGGCTGTACAGATGCTTTCGCTGGAAGACAAAGTACTGGAAGCCAAACTGATTGCTTACAAAGAAAGCTTGAAGAAGAAGATTGTTCAGGCCAACGAAGAATTGAAAACCGTAAAGTTTGACTATAAAACGAATTAGTTTTTCACCACAGAGTAGCACAGAGTTTCACAGAGTTTTATTTGCAACAGAGAAAACCTCTGTGAAACTCTGTGTGACTCTGTGGTGAATTAAAACCTCAAACATCGATCCAGATGAATCTTTTCAACTATTCCCGTCGGGAAACATCCGAAGTCCACATTGGGGGCACTCCGCTGGGAGGTACAAACCCCATTCGCGTCCAGTCGATGACCAACACGTCGACGCAGGACACCGAAGCCTGTGTAGAACAGGCCAAACGCATTGTGGATGCCGGGGGAGAGTATGTACGTCTTACCACCCAAGGCATCAAGGAAGCCGAGAACATGCAGAATATCAGTGTGGCCTTGCGTAAGCAGGGATACCTGGTTCCGTTGGTGGCCGATGTGCACTTTAATCCCAAGGTAGCCGACGTGGCCGCGTTGTATGTAGAGAAGGTGCGTATCAACCCGGGCAATTATGTCGATGCGGCCCGCACCTTCAAACAGCTGGACTATACCGACGAGGAATATGCGCAAGAGTTACAAAAGATCCGCGACCGTTTCATTCCCTTTCTCAATATCTGCAAAGAACATCATACAGCTATCCGCATCGGCGTGAACCACGGTTCGCTGTCCGACCGCATCATGTCTCGTTATGGCGATACGCCCGAAGGCATGGTGGAATCGTGCATGGAATTCTTGCGCATCTGCGTTTCCGAGAGCTTCATGGATGTGGTCATTTCCATCAAAGCCTCGAACACGGTGGTGATGGTGAAGACGGTTCGTCTGCTGGCCGAAGTAATGGCCAGAGAGGACATGGCATTCCCGCTCCACCTGGGAGTCACCGAAGCCGGTGACGGCGAGGACGGGCGCATTAAGTCCGCCCTGGGTATTGGTGCGTTGCTGGCCGATGGTCTGGGCGATACCATCCGGGTGTCCCTGAGCGAAGAGCCGGAAGCTGAAATTCCGGTAGCCCGCAAGCTGGTGGAGTATGTCACGGCTCGTGCCGGTCATCCACAGATTGAAAGCGAATCTGCATCGGGTTTCAACTATCTGTCGCCTGTGCGACGGGCGACCAAGGCTGTGCGAAACATCGGTGGCGATCATTTGCCAGTAGTAGTTTCTATCCGGCTCGACGGGAACACCGAAGCCGAATCGCAGTTCATGCCGGATTATATGTACGTAGGCCGTAATCTACCGACTGCGTCGGAAGGCGTTACCGAATACATCGTCGATGCAGACGCCTGGCAAGGCGAAACCGGAATCTGGCCTGCTTTCCATCACGGACAACTGGCACAGATCGGCGGTTCTCAGGCTGCCCTTAAGTTCCTGTTCCTCCCTTATCAGGTGTTGGACGAGGAAGCTATTGCCTGCCTCAAGTTCCATCCGGAAATTGTGATTATCTCGCAGAGCAATCATTCCAATCGGCTGGGCGAACACCGGGCATTGGTACATCGCCTGATGGCTGAGGGCATACAAAACCCGGTCATCTTTCTCCAGCAATCTGCCGAGAACGAAGCCGAAGATATGCAAATCAAGTTGGCAGCCGATATGGGTGCGCTTATCTTCGATGGGCTGTGTGACGGTATTTCTCTGATGAATCAGGGAAACATCCCGAATAGAGTCATTGATGCAGCGGCTTTCGGTATTCTGCAAGCCGGCCGTGTGCGGACTTCCAAGACGGAATACATCTCTTGTCCCGGATGCGGACGTACACTGTTCAATCTGCAAGCCACGATTGCCCGTGTAAAAGCAGCAACCTCTCATCTGAAAGGACTGAAAATAGGTATCATGGGCTGCATCGTGAACGGACCGGGCGAGATGGCCGATGCTGACTACGGCTACGTAGGAGCCGGCCGGGGAAAGATCAGCCTGTACAAGAAGAAAGAATGCATTGAAAAGAATATTCCCGAAGAAGAAGCAGTCGAGAAACTGATTGAACTCATCAAAGCCAACGGCGACTACGTGGAGCAATAGTGGTATTGTACTTCTCTGTTCCTTTTATAAAACAGTTGTGGCATAAATCCCGCCGGGGTTTATGCCACAACTGTTTTTATTCGAATACTTTGAGGCCGATAATATAGTAATGCGGGGAGTTATCGAGTAACTCTTTGGTGTATTCTTCTTTCAATGATAAGTCGACCACTCCGCAGAAACGTTCAAACCCATTCTTCTCATCCCACCAGGAAGAAGCGTACACCAATAGTGGCACAGATTCATTCAACTTCCAGTTGGCTTTCATGTACCGGCGCCAGTAATATCTCTGCCAGTCTCTTTCTTTTTTCATTTCCAACTTAGATCGGGCATTCATCGAGTAAGAAGATATGGTCAAATCAACATTATCTGTGTTTTCTTTTGTATAGACGAGCAATTGGTCCAGATAGTCTACATAGAAGTCCGGCTCTTCCTCATCTACCATCTCACCTTCCGCGAAATAGTAGGTATTATCCATTCGTGCTATATCTTTGGACTGTACCTTCTCACCTTTTACATATTCGTCCAGGCTAATCACTACATTGTACTTTTTGTCAAAAGAGTTCAATGAGAACTTGAATATATTCATTCCCATTAACTCCATGGCTTGCAGTATCTCCACTGTACTGATCTGTTCGGACTGATACCGGTCGAACGAGTCTTCTTTCTCGCGTTGGGTGCGGGTGTCCTAGCGATGTTCAACGTTCTGGGCGCAGAGCGTCCCGGTTATAGTGATAGCCGTTAAAAATAGATAGATGCTTTTCATGATGGTAATATTTTTTTAGATCTATAAAGATATTTCTTTCTAATCACATATAGAAGATTAGTGTCATCTTTTATCAATTTTTCACTCTAACGAATCAGGTCGATGCTTTTATCGAGGTATGAGAGTGGATGTTCTCACGGAATTGGTGGACATGAACACGGGGTGGACTTAATATCGGTGGTTTTCTTTGCAGGTTTTACAGATATCCGATATTTTTGCTGGAAATGACTGCCGCCATGAAAACAACAATTAACAGTAGCATTCTATTTCTCCTTTTTCTGATACTAGGAAGCACAACGGTAGCACAGACTGAATTTGGTTATCGCAATAAATTCAGTTATATTACTATGGGAAACGGCCTCCTAAATAACTATGTTGACTTTATTTATAAGGATAGCCGCGGTTTTTTATGGCTGGCTACGAATGGAGGAGGACTTTCTAGATATGATGGATATGATTTTATCCATTTTAACTTAACTACTCCCAAAAGGAAACTAAGGAGCAACTTTATCAATGATTGTTGCGAGGATAATTTTGGACGTTTGTGGATCACTTCCCGTGAAGGTATTGATATACTGGATTTGTCAACGTATGAAATAATAACCTTGCAAGACTCTCTTGGAGTGAATCCTTTTTTCTTTCAACAATCTGCATCCAATGTTACTAAAGACAGTCAGGGAAATATGTGGGTTTATTGCAACCATACCATATCTAAAATAACTTTCAATGCTATTGGGAATATCCAGAGATATTATTCCCTATCACCTTCCTATCCTGATTTTCCCTTTATGGATATAGAAGATATAGATGGTGATGGAAATGTATGGGTGGGAATTGGTAATGAAGTGAATAAACTGTATACTAGTGAAACAGGCTTATATGCCGTTTCAATGAGTACACATCTGAATTTTCATGAGAATGTGAGAGTCCGTGCACTTTGTGCAAAAGATGAAGATATATGGATAGGTACTGAAGCCGGGCTTATTCGTTACAACCGAACTAATAGGACAAAAAAGACGTATTGGTATACTGGAACTGGTAGAGGGTTAACTCAACCTTATATTACGGATCTGACGGTTAGTGGTGAGAACCAACTGCTTGTAAGTACCTATAAAGGATTAAATATCTATTGCCCCGAAACGGACGATTTTGAACAAATAATGCTCCATGTTGACGATTGCAATAATAGTCTCAATTCGAATTTTATCAATTGTATGAGAGTAGACGATGATATTATTTGGATTGGAACAGAAACCGGAGGGGTCAATAAGGTAGTTCCCAAGAAACTGTATGTGCGTAGCTATGTTCATAATGATCGTGATCCATACAGTCTATTGCCCAATCCGGTGGATGCTATTTTCGTAGATAAAGAAGAAAGTGTATGGGTTGGTACTATCGAAGGTGGGCTGAGTTACAAAAAAAGGGATCGCGACATTTTTCAGAACTTCACTCATGAAAATAGTGGGCTCAGTCATAACTCCGTAAGTGCCATCTTACAAGACAGCGGCAATCAGTTGTGGGTGGGAACATGGGGACAAGGAATTACCATTTTTGATCTTTCAACCACCCAAATGAAGATAAAGAAGTATATACCTCCTACTGATCGTTTCCCTATATACTTTGTCAGTTCGTTGCACTATGATCCAATTAATGATTTGATGTGGATCGGTACAGACTGGGGGATTTATTATTACGATATACAATCCGAACAGTTACATTCTCCCTTTGAGAACGAGAAGATAGCAAGCCAGATACATAGAGCATTGGGGGCTGTTATAGATGCTAACGACCAATTGTGGTACGGTTGTTCCATTGGCGTGTTTGTTTTTGATTTGCATTCCAGACAGAACAACAAATTCCGGTATACCCACCTGGAATATAAATTAGATGATCCGGCTTCTCAGTTGCGAGAAAGAATCAGTTGCTTTCTTTTGGATAAGGATAATGTGTTGTGGATAGGAAGTAACGGTAATGGGCTATTCAAGCATATTCCCAAAGAGGATGGAAGTATAGGGTCTTTTGTGAATTACAACAGTCAGCATGGATTGATCAGCAACGCCGTATGCGGAATTTTGCAGGACGAAACAAAGAAATTGTGGATCAGTACAAATAATGGTTTGTCATGTTTTGATCCTGCTGTTCAGGAGTTCATCAACTTCAAACAAGAAGATGGGTTGATGGAAGAACAGTTTTATTGGAATGCATATGCGCAATCACGAAGTGGACTGCTTTATTTTGGAGGTATCAAAGGGCTTTCCGTGATAGATCCTCAACAGTATAATAAGAGAAAAAACCTAGCCGAGGTAGTACTTACCAAATTGAGTGTGATGAACGAAGAAATACATCCTGGACAGTCATACATTGAGTCCGATATATCCATTGCGAAAACAATTCGCTTACATGAAAGTGATAAATCATTTTCTTTGGAATTTGCGGCACTGAATTTTGATTCTCCAGCAACTGCCCGTTACTGTTATCGTCTGAAAGGGTTTGACGCACACTGGATCAATGTGCCTGCCACCCGCCGTTTTGCCAATTATACGAATTTACCGGCCGGTCAGTATACATTTCAGGTAAAGTATTCTATAGATGGCAGGAGCACCGATGGCCCCATTACCGAGATCGGGATAACGGTTACACCCTTCTTTTATAAAACAGCTTGGTTTATGTTTCTTATGATTGCGTTGGTTATCTGTTTGGCAGTTTATGGCTATCTCCGGCGTATTCATATCTTACAGAAACAAAAGCAACACTTGCACAAAACAGTGGAAGAGCGAACGTACGAACTGAAAGAACAAAAACAGCTCTTGGAAAAGCAGACCGAAGAATTATCCGGGCAGAATGAAAGGCTTATTCTGCAAAACGAAAAGATCACTCGTCAAAAGAGCCAGATTATCGAGATATCCGAGAAAGTGCAGGAGCTGACAGCGGATAAGATATCTTTCTTTACCAATATTACGCATGAGTTCCGTACGCCTATTACGCTTATTATCAGTCCGATCGAACGGGCATTGAAGCTAAGTCAGAACCCTTTGGTCATCGAGCAGCTAAATTTTGTGGAACGCAATTCAAAGTACCTTCTTTCGCTGGTAAACCAATTGATGGATTTCCGGAAAATAGAGTCAGGCAACATGAAAATCCTGCCAACGAAGGGCAACTTTGTACAGTTCATTTCACAAGTCGTCACTCCCTTTGAAGTCTTTACTCAAAATAGGAAAGTCACTTTCCGGCAGTTTATCCGGTTGGAGGTCCCCGAGTTCCTATTTGATCAGGACGCTATGCAAAAAGTGATTACTAACCTACTGGCCAATGCGATGAGATTCACTCCTGACGGAGGGAGCATCTCGTTGTATGTGGCCGGTATAAAAGATCCGGCATGCGTTCAGAAGAAATTGTACATCTCCGTAAGAGATACCGGGACGGGTATTTCAGAAGAAGATATAGATAAAATATTCCACCGCTTTTATCAGTCTGAAACGGATGTGAAATATCCTGTTTACGGGCAAAGTGGTACGGGGATCGGGCTATACGTTTGCAGAAGTATCATTGCACAGTTGGGGGGGACGATTTATGCAGTGAATAATAAGAGGGTGGGCAGCTCGTTCCGCATGCTGATACCTCTTTCTTGCGAAGAATCGGCACATGCGCCCCTTGCTGTTGGCCTCTCCATTCCGGAGGAAGAGAAAAGGATACCTTTCGCCGACTTTGTAGCGGGGCAGTTCACCATCCTTGTGGTAGAGGATAACGAAGACATGCGGGGCTTTATTCGTTCTATATTGAGAGAACGCTACAATGTGATTGAAGCTTCTCATGGAAAAGAAGCACTCGCCTTGCTTAACCGACATCACGTGGATTTCATTATTACTGACCTTATGATGCCGGTTATGGATGGCATGGAATTAGCTCATAAGGTAAGGGAGAACTTTAGTGTATCGCATATCCCTATCTTGGCACTTACGGCAAAGTCTTCGCAAGAGTCGCGTATAGAAAGTTATAAAAAAGGAGTCGATTCTTATCTGCTGAAGCCCTTCAATGACGAATTGTTACTGACACGGATCAACAATATACTCAAGAACAGGGAACGCTATCATGAACAGTTTGGAAAGAATATGGATATAGCCGAACTGAACATGGAAGAGGAGTCGAGGGATCAAAAGTTTGTAAACAAGGCACTTAAAGTGGTTCAGGAGAACTATAAAGATCCTTCGTATGAACCAGGAGATCTGGCGAGAACCATGGGGGTCAGCAATAACCTTTTGAATGAGAAATTACATACACTGACGGGGCAGACCACTACTCAGTTTATCCGTAATTGCCGGTTGAATATAGCTCGCGATTTAATCGAAAAAAATAAAATAACCCGAAACCTGAATATCTCTGAGATAGCCTACGAGGTGGGGTTCAATGATCCCAAATATTTCACTCGTTGCTTTACCAAGCGTTTCCATGTTTCTCCCAAAAGTTTCATGGATCAGGACGACTCTGAAACCCGTATGGGATAGATGCCTCTCTTCGTATGAGGCTATCAAATTGTCAACTGTGACATTCTGACAAATGAACCCCTCTAGGAATTGGTTCTTTGAGCTCCATTGTGAGGCGGCTCGGGTAAAATTGATTCTAAGTGAAGTTTTGGTTTTAGAATGGATGCTATTTTGTCTGTTTGACTTTCACTTGTATATGAAAATGTTTTGTTGTTTGTTATTATATTCCATTAAATTCTCTATAAGCAGCAAAGTGGCAGTTTTGTGTCGTTTATATTTTACGCCCAAATAGCTCAGAAAAAGCTTTTTCTATCAGAGTTGACCGGAATGTTTTAAACGTTCTACCCGAAGGTTTAAAACCTTAGGGGCTGTTGATGCAGACTTTTCTTCTCTTTTCGCCGTATGCTTATCCAAAATATGGCTTTAAACCCTTCTTTTATGTATGATTATGCCGTATGGATATACGTTATTTGCTCCAGAACACAACTAATGTTCTGATTGAGAGTAAGTGTTGATCCTGTATTTCTGTCTATATGTTGCCAATATCGTTATATCGAAAGAAAAATGAAACCATCCACCGATGCCGTGTAATTGTCCACCTCCCTACCATCTCAATCCGATAGCTTTGCAGTCATCAAAATCCGTCATAAAAATATTTGTAATACATATACTAATTATTAGAGTTATGAATAAAAAAACAATTTGCACAGTGCTTTTCTCTTTCTCTTTCATGGTAGGCCATTCTTCGGGCTTAGTAGCTGATGCCTGCCAAAATAAATCTATTCATTCCGAAAATAAAGCCGTGATCCTTAAAAATAGCGAAAGGATTCAGTACAATCCAATGATCTTCGGACAGTTTATTGAACATTTTGACGACCAGATATATGGAGGAATATATGACCCTGGTTCATCATTGTCAGATAGCGATGGTTTTCGGACGGATGTAATCAAAGCCTTGAAAGAGATAAAAACACCTATTGTAAGGTGGCCTGGTGGTTGTTTTGTTTCTACCTACCATTGGATGGATGGAATAGGATCTAACCGAACACCTGTATATGACAAGACCTGGCAGGTAGAAGATCCCAACACTTTCGGGACAGATGAATACATCAAATGGTGCCGGAAAGTCGGAACTGAACCTTACATCTGCACTAATGCAGGCACAGGAACTCCCGAAGAGATGAGCGACTGGGTGGAATATTGCAATCTTAATATGGGGAAATTCGGCAATATGCGCCGGGGAAATGGACATCCGGAACCTTATAATGTAAAGTATTGGAGTGTGGGTAATGAAAACTGGGGCGGTCATGAACTGGGTGCCCGAACCATCGAAGAATGGGGGCCCTTGGTGCGGGAGTCTGCCAAATTAATGCGTAGTGTGACGAATGACTTAAAACTTTTTGCTGCCGCCACATCGGATAGAAACTGGACATTGCCTTTGCTCAAAGCTGCCGGGCAACACTTGGATTATATATCTGTACATGGTTATTGGGATCCGCTCTTCCATGTCAACAATGCCTCTTCTTACCTGGAGTGCATGCTGCGAACCGACGGGCCTGAGAACGATATACAGAAAGCCATCGGGATTCTGCAGGAAGCCGGATTGGCCGACCGGGTAAAAATAGCTTATGACGAATGGAACTTACGAAACTGGCATCATCCATGGCATGGTGATTTTCGCCGCGGCTTTGATCTGGAGGCTCGTCGGAAGAATGATATACAATCTACCTACACCATGGCCGACGCGCTTTTCTCAGCTTGCTTTCTGAATGCCTGTCTTCGCAATGCTAATTATGTGGAAATCGCTTGTTTCTCTCCCATCGTAAACACCCGGGGAGCCATTTTTGTGCATCCCAAGGGCATTCTGAAGCGAACCACCTTCTATACCCTGAAAATGTATACCAATTTGCTGGAAAAATACATGGTTCCTATAGAAACATCCGTTGAGAAACTTGTATCGGGAGATCGTTCCACTCCTGTCATCGACGTAATTCTTACATCCGATGAAGGAGGAAACCGGTTCGTATATGCCATCATTAATAAAGACCCTGACCGGACAATCGATTTTAAAATTGATTTTGAAGGTCTGGGAAAGAAGGCTCCCAAATCCTTGAATGGAGACGTGTTGAACGGTAAGACTCCTGATGACTATAATGATATCGGGGCAGAAAACAGAGTTGTCCCGGTGAAGACAACTTTTAAAGTGCAGGATGGAAAAGTAAGCATACCGGCGCATTCGTTAACCTTTATCACGGTTGATTGATTCTTTAGATATGAAAAACGTTCTGCACTGCAGCTTTATTAAGCTTGGGTGCAGACGATAAATCGAAATAGTGATTGTAAAAAAGGTGTTGTATTTTTAAAATCTAGTAACATGAAAACAAGAAGTAGATGGTTCGGTCATTTATTGATCATAATCACAGGGCTTTTGATTTCTTCTTGTCAGGAATGGGGGAAATGGGACCCTCCGGCAGGAAATCAGGTTTTTCCAAAGTTGGAACTAATAGGGGCGTATGCCTTTGAGTCTTTGGAGGATATCAGCTCAGAGCTGTTTGCCTATGAGGGCGGCAAAATTCCCGAGATTAGTTATGATGAGGAACATGGAAATGTATTGAATGTAAATGGCGGATATATGCGGTTCGCCAATCCGTTCACCCGTACCAAGCTTCAACTGGGGGGCTCGTTGACCTTTTGGATGAAACTCTCTAAGGCGAATGAGCCAGGAGCATTGTTCGCCCTGGCTACTGAAGACGATTCGTCTGTTCTGAGTGTGGCAGGCAATGGTAGGGTCAGTTTCCAATCCACGACTAGTTCTTTCCAGACTGAGTCTGAAGAAAGTTCAATTATTGATGCACTTACACCGGAGGAATGGCATTATCTGGCCATCGTTTTCAATTTCAATGGGTATACTATATATGTAGATGGAGAATCAAAGGTCGGTTATGTGTCGGATCAATTTGATTTTACGCAGATAAAAGACTTTCTGATGGAAGCCCCTTATTTATATTTGGCGTATGGAAACAACAACCGACCTGAAGCTATTTTGTTTGATGATCTGAAACTGTATCGTAATATTATTACTGCCAAAGAGATTGCCGTTCCTCCGGTTATACCACCCACGGATGAAAATAATTATGAATTTCCACCTCTCAATACGGTTGGCTATTATAAGTTAGATAATTCCTTCACTAATTCTTTACGTTTGGATCAGAATGGCGAACTGGTCACGGTAGAAGCTCAGTCCACTCCGTCGGCATTTGTAGAAGATGCTGTCAGAGGTACAGTTTGGAGTCAGCAGGAAGGTTGGAATGGTCATGCCAACGGTTGGGCATATACTCGGTTTGCTAATCCGATGAAGGGACAGCGCCTTACTGACGGCGGGTTGACATTGTCCATGTGGATTAATCCTCCAGTCATCAATCGGTGGGATCAGATATTCGTACTCAATGACGGGACCAATAAATTCTGGATTAATTCTATCGGATATGTTGGATACAACGGTGTAGGAGGCTGGGCTGATTGCCAAAACAATAATGATACGAATCAATTGACAGCCAATGAATGGACCATGGTCACCCTAGTTATGACAGCTGATGGGTTCACCGTATATTATAATGATGAGGTGAAGTTCACAGATACTGAGAATGGAAGTTATGCTACTGGCGCAGGTTTTACCGATTATCAGGTAGCGCTCGACTTGTTTACATCGGCTAATGACTTCTTCTTCGGTTATGAAACCTTCTGGCATGCTGCGCCTGCTCTTATAGACGATTTGTTTTTTATAAGCCGTCCTATTTCTGAGTCGGAATTGAAACTGCTTTATCAGGACACCAAGAAATCCAATGGCGGTATTGTAGAGAATCCTACATATATACCGGCAACTGCAGCGGGGTATTACAAGCTTGACAACACCTTTACCAATGAAAAAAACACATCTCAAAATGGTGAACTGGTTACAGTAGAAGTTCAATCTACCCCGTCATCATTTGTAGAAGATGCTGTTAGAGGTACGGTTTGGAGTCAGCAGGAAGGTTGGAATGGTCATGCCAACGGTTGGGCATATACTCGGTTTGCTAATCCGATGAAGGGACAGCGCCTTACTGACGGCGGGTTGACATTGTCCATGTGGATTAATCCTCCAGCCATCAATCGGTGGGATCAGATATTT